>NZ_CP021455.1:2422857-3028571 GCF_002158865.1 Comamonas serinivorans
GGCGGCCAGCGTCAGCTCGCCCTTGAGCTTGGTGTCGATGCCCATGCCGCGCAGGCGAAAGTCGTCACCAAGGTTGAGCTTCACGTCGGCCTGCACCTGCAGGTCGGTGTTCGCGGGCTTGGCGGGGGACTCGCTGGCGGCGGCGGTGGCCATGTTGCTGTTGCCCAGGGGCTCGTCGCGGCGCCGGGTGGCGATGTCCTTGGCCCCCCGCACGACCACGTCGGAGCCCAGCGTGGGCGCCGAATCCTCGGGCAGCAGGATGAGGGCGTGGTCCACGCCCAACTGGCCCGTGACGCGGGTGAGCTTGCCGTTGAGGCTGGCGTCCACCTGGCCGGACACCGTCACCTGGCGGTCGGCGCGGATGCTGGCGCGCAGGCGTTGCAGCTGAATGGCCAGGCTGGCCTGCGGCGCCCCGTCGACCAAGCCGGCTTCGCCGGTGGCGAGCAAGCGACCACCCTGGTCGCCCGCGCCGCGCAGGCTGAATTCGTCGAGCAGCAGCTTCTGGCCGGCCAGGCGGGCCCGCAGGCGGCCCCGGCCGAACTCCAGGCCATCGACCACCGAGCGCATGGCCAGGTCGTCGGCGCCCAGGTTGCCCGTCACCAGCGGCGCGCCCAGGGTGCCGGCGATCTTCACATCGGCGTTGACGCTGCCGTGGAGGCGCCAGCCCGGTGGCGCCAGGATGGACCAGGCGTTGACGCGCGGCAGCTGCAGCTTGAGCTGGCCGTCGAGCGGTGCCGTGTCCGGCAAGGTCCACTGGGTCTGGCCATCGGCCCCGCGCGAGGCTGCCAGCCGCGTGGCCAGGTCGCCGGTGGCCGTGCCCAGTTGGGCGCTGTCCCAGCGCAGCTGGGCGTTCACGCGTTCGCCGTCGTTGCGCAGCCCCAGGCGTGCCTCGCGCAGGCCGGCCGCGATGCGGCTTTCGATGCCGGTTGCCGCATCCTTGCGGATCACGGTCAGGTCGCCCTGGGTCCGCGTCAGGCTGGCCTCCAGCTTGAGTTGCTGGCCCAGCTGGGCGTTCCACTGGCCATTGAACACCACGTCGCCGCTCACGCCGGCCTGGCGCATGGCGTCGCCGGCCACTGCTTCGGCCCAGGCCATGGGCAGCCCCACGATACGGCCCGCTGTGCTGAGTTGGCCCGGTTGCCAGCGCACCGGATCCCAGAGGACGCGTGCGGTGCGCGCGGGCTCGGGCGAGGTGAGGCTCAACTCGCCACTGGCCACGGTCAAGGCGGCGGTCTGCCGGCCCTGGGCCGCACGCCATTCGCCATTGACGGGCTGGGCGAGCTGGGCCCGCCAACGGCCTGCTCCCAGCTGGGGATCGCGCAGGTCAATGGCAAGCCGGTTCAGCTGCAGCCGCCAGTTGGCGTGGGCCAGCGGCGCTTGGGGCGTGCTGCGGCCGCCCTGGGCGTGCAGGTCGAGCTGGGCCGAGCGTTCGCCCTGCAAGGCCTGGCCGCTGAGGCTCAGCGTGGCCTGGTCCAACCCGCCTTGCAACGCGAGCTGCAGCTGGCGCACACCCAACGCCTGGGCATCGCCCGGTGGTTGCCAGGTGAGCGTGGGCGCCTTGAGCTGGGCATCCACGGTGGGCAGCGCCCAACCACCGCGCCACGTCAGCGCCAGATCGGCCTGGCCCTGCGCGCGGGCGTCAACCACGGCGGTGGGCATGCCGGGCAGTCGCGCCAGCCAGGTCTGGGTGCGGGCCAGGTCGCTCACGGTGGCGTTGAGCTGGCCCTGGCCGGTGCGTTCGTAGAGGTCGCCGTGCGCGGTGAGCCGGACACCGGGCAGGCTCAGATCCAGCTTGGCCGCGCCGCCCCGGCGCTGGGGGTCGAACTGGCCGCTGCCTTGCAGCTTGGCGTCCGCTGCCGTCACCGACAGCGCGTGCAGCTCCAGCCGCTGTCCGGTCCACAGGCCCGTCGCCGTCAGCTCGCGCAGCGCAATGGCTTGCAGGGCGCTGCGTTGGCGCGCCACTGCGCGTTGTTCGCGGGCTTTCAGCTCGCCCTCGAAGCGGACTTGCGCACCATTCCCTTCGGCCGTGATGTCGCCATCGAGCGGAAACGCATCGAGTTGGCTGTGAATCGCCTGCGGGTTGAGCTTGGACAGCTGCGTGTGCAGCGACCACTGGCCCAGGTCAGGTGGCGCCGTGTTGTTGGCAGTATCACCCGCTTTCCGTTCATCGTCAGACGGAAGTCGCTGGATACTGGATACAGATTGATCGACTGTGGCCGCATCGACCGCCACGGGCTGCCGCCATTGGCCCTGGGTCTGCAGCGTGCCGCCGGCCAGCTCGGCCTGCAGGGCACGCACCACGGCGAGGCCGTCGCGCCAGTCCGCGTCCACACGCAGGCTGTCGACGGGCAGCCTGTTCTCGTCCAGGCGGCCCGGCAGGGCGTTGTCGATCTGACCCCGCACGCGCCAGTGCTGCCCCCAGCGGCGCCGCTGGGGGCTGATGCGGTGGAGGCGGGCTGCGACGACGCCCCAGGCCCTGCAGACGCGCCAGGGCCGGGAGTCGAAGCGCCTGCGGCGGGCGCAGCGGAAGTGCCGGCCGCCGCTGGCTCGATGGGGGTGTCGGCCGCCAACGGCGCCAAGGTCAGCGCGCCGCTCAGGTGCGTGCGCGGCGCCTGGGCCAGAAAGGCGCCGACATCCAGCGCCTGAAAGCGCGCGTCCAGGGTCGAGACGAAGGGCGCCTGCCAGGGTGTGACGGTGCCGGTGGCGGACAGCGAAGGCTGTTCGGCGTCGGCTGGGCTGGCATCGGCCGGCTGCTGGCGCGTGTCGGAGGCCGAGCCCGTGGAGGACGCCTTGCTGGCCGCGGCCGCGGGGCCGGGCGCGCCGGCCCCTGCATCGGCGGTGGACTCGGCCAGCTTGGCACGCACCTCGTCCGGCAGCTCGGCCAGCGCCGAGGGGTCAGCGGCCACCTTCAGGGCCAGCTCGAAGGCGTCCAGCGGACCCTGAATGTCAACGCTGGCACGCAGCGGCAGCGGGGCCTGGCCTTCGGGCATGGGGCTGGCCACCACGCCCTCAAGCTGCACCTTCAGCGTGGGCGCGCCCACCACACCCACCTGCGCTTCGCCGCGGTAGGCGCCATCCATCACCTCCAGGCGATCCAGCTTCAGCGCATGCTGCACGCGGTCGTACCGGTAGCTGCCGGCAAAGTGCCGGGCCACGACCTCGGGCGGGCCTTCCCAGACGAACTCATCGGCTGCGATCGACTTGACCTCGATGCCCAGCGGCAGGCTCAGGCTTTGCGGCGGGCCGGAGGGCGGCGTGGGCTCGTCCTTGGGCTCGCTGCGCACGGCAATGCGGCGGGCCGAGAGCGTGTCGATCTGCAGCTGTCCCTGCAGCAGGGCCAGCGGTTGCCACAGCAAGGTGGCGCCTTCGACCTCGGCGCGCACGCCGTCCTTGTCCCACACCAGCTTGTCGACCGTGCCACCACGCCGCAGGCTGCCTTGTGCGTTTTCGCTCACCAGCGGCACCTGGGCGCCGGCCAGCCGCAGCACCGTGGCCAGCGAGCCGTCCTGGCCCGCCCAGACCCACAGCCCCAGCACGGCGGCCACCAGCAGCGCGAGCAGGCCCAGGACCAGCCCCAGCACGATGCGCCACAGGCGCCGGCCGGGCTGGCGCGGGGGCGTGGCGCGGGGGGCAGGGCCGCTGGGGGCCGCATTCGGCGCGGATTCGGGGACGTCAACCCTGCTCAAAACACAAACCCCACCGACATGTGCAGGCGCACCGCTTTGGATTCCACGCCATAGGCCACATCCAGGGCCAGGGGGCCCACGGGCGTGTTCATGCGCACCCCGGTGCCCACGCCCCAGTTGCTGCGGATGTCCTGGGCCTTGTTGGCCACGCCGCCCACATCGACGAACACCGCGTGTTCCAGCAGGCCCGGGAAGCGGTCTTCAAAGATCGGCCGCAGCCATTCCACGCTGGCCACGGCCATGTAGCGGCCGGGCAGGGTGATGTCGCCCTCGTAGGGAATGCCGATGCGCCGGAAGCCGTAGCCGCGCACGCTGGTGTCGCCCCCGGTGCGGAACAGGTACGAGGCCGGGATGGCGGCGCGGTCGTTGGCCATGACGGCGCCGACCTCGGTGCGGAACTGCAGCCGGCTGCTGCGCAGCGGCATCAGGCCCAGCCAGCGGCCCTGGGCGCGCACAAAGGGCTTGTTGCCGTTCAGCAGCGTGGTGCCGCCGCCCACGTCAAACCCCAGGCCGAAGCCGCTGCGCGGGTTGGTGGCGTTGTCGAAGTAGCGGCCCGTCCAGGCGTAGTTCAGGCTGATGGCGGCACCGTCGCCGATCAGGGCGTCGCCCAGGTTGTTGGCTGTGATGGAGGAGTTCACCCGTGCTTCCGATGACAGTCGAACGGTGGCACGGTCATACTGCACATAGATGTTGCGGTCGTAGCGCTCTTCGCTTTTCACGCGCCCATAGCGCAGCTTGACGGCGGACGTCACCAGGCTGTCGTCGTCGATGCGCTCGATGCGACCCAGCGCGGCCCAGCGCCAGCCGCCCGAGGACGGCAGCGACATCCACTCGGATTCGAGCAGCGGCGTTTTGCGGTTGGCGTGGATCTTGGTGATGGCGCGCCAGCCGATGCCGGGCACCTTGTTGTGCCGGTGCTCCAGCGTCAGGCGAGGCCCGGAATCGGTGGAAAAGCCCACGCCCAGGTTCAGGCGCTGCAGCTTGGCCTCGCGCACCTGAATCGTCACCGGCACGGCACTGGGTTCGCCCTCGGGGTCGATGGCGATGTAGGCCGCGTTGTAATAGCCGCTGGCCGCCAGCCGCTGCTGGGCGTCGACCAGGCGCTTTTGGTCATAGACCTCGCCGGGCTTGAGCCAGGACAGGCGCTCGGCCAGCACCGGGTCGTAGCGCTCCTGGCCTTTGACGGTGATGGGCCCCAGGCGGTACAGCGGGCCCGAGTCCAGCGTCAGCTGAAGGTGGGCCGCGTTCTCGGGCGCATCGATGTCGGCCAGGCTGTGGCTGATCTTGCCCGTGGGGTAGCGTTTGGCGACCAGGCCGCGCAGGGCATCCGATTTGGCGCTGGACCAGTCGGACTGGGAAAAGGCCTCGCCTTCGTGGAGCGACCAGTCCTCGGTGATGGCCTGGCGCTGCTGGGCCACGTCGGCATCGGGGTTGGTGGCGATGTCGCCCTGAAAGTCGAAGCGCACGTCGGCCACGCGCGTGCGGGGGCCGGGCTCGATCGTCACCACCACCGTGGGGTGCTGGGCAACGGGCCCACTGGCCCGGATGTCCACCTGGGGGTTGAAATGGCCGAGCGCGCCGAGCAGGTTGCGCACATCTTTTTCCGACAGGGCCATCAGGCGCTGCAACTCGACCTCGTCCAGGTCGTCGACGGCGGCGTAGCGCTTGAGCTCGATGTGCTTGTCCACCAGTTCACGCACCGCCTTGTCCTCGCTGCGGACCTCGACCGTGAACGCCGCCACGGTGGGCACGTCGCCCGCCGCGCCGACTTGGCCGCGGGGCGTGGTGCCGGGTTCGCGCGGGGTGCCATCGTCGCTTCCGGCATCGGCCACGGTGTCAGCCGCGGCAACGCCCCTGCTGCCCGCCGCCGCATCGGATGGGGGTTCGGAGGCTTGGGACGTGCGCTCGGAGCGGGCGGGTGCCGAAGCCGTCTCGCGCTGGACGGTGGATGGCGCCGCGTCCTGTGGCGCGCTGGCCGTGGGTGCCATGACGCCCTCTTGTTGGGCCACAGCCGCCTGCATGCACAGAACAGCCGCCAGGGCCAGCGCCAGCCGCGGGCCAGGGGGGCAGGGCGAACACGCCGTGCGGCGTCTCGCAGTCGAGCGCTGCAGGTCTTCTCGCATATCAGGAAAGCAAACCAACATCGCGGGCAAGTGTACGCAGGCTTGCGCCGTCCTTGCGTCAGCCCAGGGCTTGTCAAATCGGCCGGCTCAGCAGGGCCGGCGCGCCACGGGCTTGCGACCGCCAGCCGTGGTGTCGCAGCGGTCGACGTCAGCTTGCGTGCTTGAGACCCACATTAGGCAAGGAGTATGGGGTGATTCCCGTTGTTGAAGTATCGGCAAACTGGGCATACCCCAATGACAACGGCGCCAGGTGGCGCCGTTGGGGATTCTCGGTTGGAAGTCCGGGTTCCTGCCCAGCTCGGGCTGACCCGTGAGCCGGTGCCACCCCCCATGAGCGCTCAGTCTTCGGCGTCCGCCATCTGGCTTTGCAGGTAGTTCTGCAGGCCTGTCTTCTCGATCAGGTCCTGCTGCGTTTCCAGCCAGTCGATGCGCTCCTCGACGTCTTCGAGCATCTCCTGCAGCAGGTCGCGCGAGACGAAATCGCGCACCGTTTCGCAATGCACCACACCGTCCTTGAGGGTCTGCTGCTTGGCGAGTTCCACGCGCAGGTCGCAGGCGAGGATCTCGGGCACGTCCTCGCCGATCTGCAGCTTGCCCAAGTCCTGCAGGTTGGGCAGGTCGTCGAGCATGAAGATGCGCGCCATGAGCTCGTCCGCGGCCTTCATGGCCTCGATCGACGCCCGGTACTCGGCCTTGCCCAGCTTGTCCAGGCCCCAGTGGCCCAGCATGCGGTAGTGCACAAAGGTCTGGTTGATGGCCGTGAGTTCGTTCTTGAGCTGCGCTTGCAAGAACGCGATGGCTTTGGGGTCACCTTGCATGGTGCGTTCCTTTCGGTGTGAGGTGGCGTTGAATCACGCGCTGAAGCCAAGAGTTTAGACGCAAAAGCTCATTTGGCAAAGAAAGTTTGCTATCCATTGAATAGCGAAAGACGGCTGCGTCTTGTTCGCATTTGCGTTGGCCTGCCCAGCGGCCCCCACGCTCAGATCGCATCCCAGAACGAGCGCACCAGGAGGCTGTCGCGGCGCTCGGCCATGCAGTACACGTAGGTGGTGGTGCTGGCCGGGTCGCCCACGATGCGCACCGGGCGAAGCTGGGCGTGGGGCACGAACTCGGCCTCGGACACCGCACCCAGGCCCAGGCCGCGCGCAACGGCCTCGCGGATGGCCTCTCGGCTGCCGATCTCCAGCCCCATGCAGGGCTGCACGCCGGCGGCCTGCAGCGCGGCTTCCAGGGCCAGCCGGGTGGTCGACCCCTGTTCTCGCAGCACCAGGGCCTGGCCCTGCAACTCGCCGATCGCCACCTGGTCCCGCTGGGCGAAGGGGTGGTCGACGTGGGCCAGCAGGATGATGGCGTGGCGGGCGTATTCGCGCAGGGCGAGCTCAGGCCGTTCGTAGCGACCGGCCAGGATCGCCACGTCGGTGGTGTAGTGCGTGAGGTCATGCAGCACCTGCTGCGAGTTGCCCATGCGGATGGCGAGCTGCATGCCGGGGTACTGCGCGCGGTAGGCCGCCACCATCTCGACCACGTGGAAGGGCCCGACGGCACCGATCTTGAGTTCGCCGCGGTGCAGCCGGCCCGAGTCGCGCAGGAAGAAGTCTGCCTCTGACTCGGCGACCATCAGCCGTTGCGCCAGGGCCAGCAGCTTGTGGCCGGTGCTGCTCAGCGACATGCGGTAGCCCTGGCGGTGAAAGAGCTCGACCCGGCTTTGCCGCTCGAGGGCGGCAATCTGCGTCGACACGGTGGGTTGGCTCACGCCCAGCGCCCGCGCGGCGGCACTCAGGCTGCCATGGTGGGCGACGGCCACGAAGGCGCGATAACGGGCGGTGCTCATGCGCGGCGCCCGTGCCGTGGCGCCGGCGAATCGAAGTCGGGCAGGGGGTTCATCTCAAGGTTTGGGCTATGGAAGCTGACCCGTTCGATTCTGGAACTTTCACATGGCAGAAATATGTCATCCCTAGCATTCACCGGGAACGCACGACATCCCGCAGGTGTGCCTGCCCATGCAAAGGACTTCCCGATGACACTGACCCGCAAAGCCTGGCTGAACGCCGCCTTGACCCTGGTGCTGGCCAGCGGTGTGAGCCACACCGCCTTCGCGCAGACCGCCGAGTTGCGCGTGGGCCTGATCCCCTCTGAAGACGCGCAAGCCATGATCCGGGCCAGCCAGCAGGTCATGGCGCAGCTGGCCGCCAAGACCGGCATGAAGGTCAGACCCTTCGTGGCGAACGACTACAACGGCGTGATCGAAGCCATGCGCGCCGGCAAGATCGACGTGGCGTACTTCGGCCCGTTCTCGTACGTGTTGGCCAGCCAGCTGGCCGAGGCCGAGGCCTTCGCCATCCCGGTGTCCAAGAAGTCGGGGCAAAGCTCGTACCAGAGCATCCTCATCACGAAGAAGGACGGCGGCGCCAGCACCTTGGCCCAGCTGCAAGGCAAGACCTTTGCCTTCGTCGACCCCAGCTCGGCCTCGGGACACCTGTTTCCCAAGGCGGGCCTGAAAAGCGAGGGCATCGCCACCGATACCTACTTCTCGCGGGTGATCTTTTCGGGCTCGCACGACGCCAGCATCCTGGCCGTGGCCAACGGCAAGGTCGATGCCGCTGCGGTGGCCGAGCCGATCTTTCACAACGCCGTGGCCAAGGGCCACGTCAAAGCCGAGGACTTTCGGATCGTGTGGCGCTCGCAAGCCATCCCCGAGTCGCCCATGGCCTGGCGCAAAAGCCTGGACGCCGCCACCAAGCAGAAGGTGGCGACCGCCCTGGCCGACATCAAAGGCCTGCCCTGGGGCGACCGAGGCGAGCTGAATGGCTTTGCCGCCACCACCGACAAGGCCTACGACGTGGTGCGCCAGACCGCAAAGGCCCTGGATCTGGACCTGGGGGCCATGAAATGATCCACATCCGCAACCTGCGCAAAAGCTACGGCCGCAATGCCGTGCTGCAAGGCATCGACATGGATGTGCGGGCGGGCGAGTTCGTGGTCATGCTGGGCCTGTCCGGCGCCGGCAAGTCGACATTGCTGCGCTGCATGAATGGCCTCAATCAGCCCGACAGCGGCACTTTGCGGGTGGGCGACATCGACCTGATGCGCAAGCACTCGCGGCGCGAGCTGGCGCGCCACGTGGCGATGGTGTTCCAGCACCACAACCTGGTGCCGCGGTTGTCGGTGCGCAAGAACGTGCTCACGGGGCGCCTGGGGCAAACGGCGGCACTGGCATCGGTGCTGCAGCTGTTCAGGCAAAGCGACCTGACGCTGGCTGGCCAATGCCTGGACCGTGTGGGGCTGGCCCACAAGGCGCACGAACGCACCGAGGCCTTGTCAGGCGGTCAGATGCAGCGCGTGGGCATCGCCCGGGCGCTGGCGCAGCAGCCCCAGGTCATCCTTGCCGATGAGCCCGTGGCCAGCCTGGACCCCCAGACCGCCCGCAGTGTGCTGCAGTACCTGCGCGACGCGACCCGGGAACTGGGCATCGCCGTGGTCTGCAACCTGCACCAGGTGGACTATGCGCGCGAGTTTGGCGATCGCATCGTTGGCCTGGCCCAGGGGCGCATGGTGTTCGATGGAACACCCGCCGAGCTGGACGCCGCGGCCCTGGACACCATCTACCACGCCGCCCCTCAGAACGAGCCAGAAGCAGGGCGGGGTTCAATCAGCGCACCGCCCGCGAACGCCTGGGTGCGCACCGCCGCCCCGGCAGGAGGCCTGTGATGAGCGGCACCCCTTCGACGCTGCCGGCCGACCGCTGGAAGTGGACGGCAGCACGGCCCGCCCACGCCGGCGGCTGGCTGGGCTACGGGGCCGTGGCGCTGGCCATTGCCTGGGTGCTGCACTGGAGCGCCGGGGGCGCGCAGATGAGCTGGCGCGAGCTCGCCAGCGGCATGCCACAGATCGGCGACTTCCTGTCGCGCTCGGTGCCCCCGGACTGGACCATCCTGCCGCGCCTGTGGGCACCGGCCCTGGAAACGGTTCAGATCGCCATCTGGGGCACCTTGCTGTCGGTTGTGTTGGCGCTGCCGCTGTCGTTCATCGCCGCAGGCAATCTGCACGGCTGGCACTGGCTCCGGCGCATCACCCGCCAGTTCCTCAACGTGGTGCGCAGCATCAACGAATTGATCCTGGCCCTGGTGTTCGTGTCGGCCGTGGGCCTGGGCCCATTCCCCGGCGTGCTGGCCCTGGCCTTGCACGGCATGGGCATGCTGGGCAAGTTCTTCGCCGAAAGCATTGAAGAAATCGATGACGGACCGTTGCAGGCCTTGCGAAGTGCCGGTGCCGGCCAGCTGCAGGTGATTGCCTTCGGCGTCATCCCGCAGGCAATCACGGCCTGGATTGCCGTGGTGCTGTACCGCTTCGAGGTCAACCTGCGGTCGGCCACCGTGTTGGGCATGGTGGGCGCCGGCGGGCTGGGCTTTGAGCTGGTCAGCAGCCTCAAGCTGTTCCGCTACCCGGAAACGGCCACCTGCATCGTGGTGATCACCGTCATGGTCATCCTGGCCGACCTGGTCTCGAACGCCTTGCGCCGCCGCATTCAGCAAGGCCACCGCCACTGACGGCTGGCCACTCACGGCAGCCACCGACCTTTCTTTCCATGTGCCTGAGCGTCGGCGCCACCGGTTGGCGTCGTGGCGCAGCTCACCCTCATTGTTTGTACGAGGACGTTCCGTGACCCACTTTCACAACCCCGTGGACATCACCCTGGGCCCCGGTGGCCTGAATCAACTGCCCCGGCTGCTGGCCGGCCGCAACTGCCTGCTGGTGACGTTTCCCGAAGCGGAAGGCCTGGGCCTGGTGCAGCGGGTGCGCCAGTTGCTGGGCGATCAGCTGCGCGGCGTGGTGGATGGCATCCAGCCCAACCCCGACGTGCAGTGGCTCGCGCCGTTGTACGACCGCGTGCACCGAGACCACGCTGACGTGAGCGCCATCGTGGCGCTGGGCGGCGGCAGCGTCATCGATTCGGCCAAAGCCTTGTTGTGCGCCACGCCCAACAGCCGTTTCGACGAGCTGCTGACGGCGATGGAGCAGGGGGCTCGACTGCCCGAGGGCGCCCACAAGGCGTTGATCGCCATCCCCACCACGGCGGGGACCGGCAGCGAGGTGACGCCATGGGCCACCCTGTGGGACGCGCAACGTAGCCGCAAGCATTCGCTGCACCAGACCTGCACCTGGCCCAAAGCCGCCATCGTCGACGCCGCGCTGATGACCAGCCTGCCGGCCGGCGCCACGCTGGCCGCGGGGCTGGACGCCATGTCCCATGCCCTGGAATCGATCTGGAACGTCAACCGCAACGCCGTGTCGCAGGCCCTGGCCGTGCAATCCGCGCGTCGCACCCTGGTCACGCTGCCAGCCTTGATGCAGGACCTGACCCATGCCCGCCTGCGGGCCGACATGGCCGAGGCCGCCTTGCTCGCCGGCCTGGCGTTCTCGAACACCCAAACCGCGCTGGCGCACGCGCTGTCGTACACCATCACCCTGGACCATGGCGTGCCGCACGGCATTGCTTGTTCGTTCAGCCTGCCGTGGGTGCTGGACATGGCCCTGGGCGCGGACCCGGCGGTGGACGCCGCGTTGCTGGCGGCCCTGGATGCGGAGACCGGCCCACAAGCGCAAACGAAGCTGCACGCCTGGCTGCGGGGCTTGGGCGTGGCCACCGACCCGACGCATTACGGCGTGGCGGCCGACGCGTGGACCGACCTGGTGCAGCACGCCGCCAGCGGTCCGCGCGGCCGCAATTTCATCCGTACTTTGGCCTGATATTGGAGCAGGGTATCCAGCCATTCTCGTTTTTTGAACAACGGGAATAGGGTGGTACTGCCCCGTCTGATCAATTGAATTTCCCCGTCATCCTGAACTGCTGAACCATGAATGCCGTCACCGATTCCTTTGCCATCGCTCCCTCCGAAGCCTCTAGCGACCTGTCGCCCCTGCAGGCCGTCATTTTCGATTGGGCCGGCACGCTGGTCGATTTTGGCTCTCTGGCGCCCACGCAGATTTTTGTCGAAGCCTTTGCCACGTTTGGCATCAGCCTCACGCTGGCCCAGGCGCGCGGCCCCATGGGCCTGTCCAAGTGGCACCACATCCACCAGCTGTTGCAGGACGAGCGCATCGCCAGCCAGTGGCAAGCCGCCTTTGGGCGCCGCCCGGCGCAGGCCGATGTGGACGCCATTTACGCGCGCTTCATGCCCATGCAGATTGCCAAGGTGGGCCAGTTTTCAGCGCCGATTGACGGCGCCGCCGAGGTGTTGAGTTGGCTGCGCGCCCAGGGCCTGAAGGTGGGGTCGTGTTCGGGCTATCCGCGCGAAGTGTTGGACCAGTTGCTGCCTCAGGCGGCGGCAGCCGGCATCGCGCCAGACCATGTGGTGGCTGGCGACGAGCTGTCTGCAGGCGGTCGACCAGGGCCGTTCATGGCGCTGGCCAACGTGTTGGCCCTGGGCGTGACCGACGTGCGCGCTTGCGTGAAGGTTGACGACACCGTGCCTGGCATCGAGGAAGGCCTGAACGCCGGCATGTGGACCGTGGGCCTGAGCCTGTCGGGCAACGAAGTCGGCTATTCGCCGGAGGAACTCACGCACGTGTCAGCCGCGTACGTGGATGCGCGCGTTGCCGAGGCAGAAGCCAAGCTCAAACGTGCGGGCGCTCACCACGTCGTGCGCAGCATCGCCGAGCTGCCGGGGGCGCTCAAGGCCATCGCCAAGACGGTGAGGAAGGCGCGGCGCGTCCAGCGAGGCTAAACAGCTCCGTAGGGGTTTGTTCTGGCCAGCTTGTTTAGCTTTATACGATGTATATTATGTAAATAAATAGTTATGGAAGACCGACTATCTGGCGCCAACCGCTGCAGTTTGCAGCCGTTGGCGCCCCTCCTCATTGCCCCAGGTTGGCCAGGTGGTCGCCCCAGTCGTACAGCTCAGACAGCAGCTCGGAGCTGGCTTCATCGTCTTCGGCGGCTTCCAGGCGGGACTCGAGTGCGTCCCAGAATGCCTGAACGCTGGTGTAGCCATCTTCACCGTGCAGCACCCGCGCCTCGCGGTGCGCCTGCCAGGTCTGGACTTCGTCAGCCGACAGCGACTCGGGAAAGTTGCGCGCGCGAAAGCGGAACACCAGCTCCTGCAGACGCGGGTCGTCGAACCCCAGCCGTGCCCGGCTCATGGCTTCGGGGCTCAGTTCGATGAACTGCACCAGGCGATCGCGGTCGCTGTCGCTCAAAAAACCGCCGTACAGGTCCTCATCGACATCGCGAGGCGCCATCGCCGGACGCTCGTAGACGCGTCGCCACACGTGGGTCATGTCGGGCAATCCACGCAGCTGTTGGGCATGCCGCTCGGCCTGCGCCAGGTCGACGCCCCATCGCTGAGCCTGCGCATCCGACAACGTCCGCAGGTTGCGGATGACGATGGGCGACTTGTTCAGGTGAATGCCTTTGATGGGCAGTCGGGAAACGCCTTCAGGCAGATCCTGGGTTGGTGTGAACAGGCGTTCTCGCAGCTGTTCGGCGGTGAGGTCGGCCAGTCCTGCAGGATCCTCGCGCAGGTCCCAGGCCAGCAGCTCGTTGGCGTTCGTCGGGTGCATCGCCAGCGGCCACATCACGGCCAGACAGCCGCGGGTGGGTGAAAACATGCCCGACACGTGCAGAAAGGGTCGCGCCTCGCCCACCGTGGTGGGCAAGCCCAGCTCCTGGGCCACCCGTTGTTTGTGCCGCAGGGCCAGGCAGAATTCGAACAGTTTGGGCTGTTGCTGCTTGAGCAGGCGCGCGAGCGCGATGGTCGCGCGCACATCCGACACCGCGTCGTGCGCCGCGTCGTGAACCAGCCCATTGGCGCGGGTCAGATGCTCCAGCTTGAAGGACGGCTGCCCGTCCACCAGCGGCCACTCGATGCCCTGCGGCCTGAGGGCATACGCGCACCGCACCACATCAAGCAAATCCCAACGGCTGCACCCATTGCGCCATTCGCGTGCAAACGGGTCGCGCAGGTTGCGCCACAGCAGGTACCGCGTCACCTCGTCGTCGAAGCGGATGGAGTTGTACCCGAGGCTGATGGTGCCGGGCGCGCTCATCTCCGCCTGAATGCGCGCGGCGAACGCGGCCTCGTTCACCCCCCTGCTCTCGCAGCGCTGCGGCGTGATGCCTGTGATCAGGCAGGCCTCGATCTCCGGCAGCATGTCGGTCGGCGGCTGGCAATACAGCTCAATGGGCTCGCCGATCTCGTTGAGGTCCAGGTCGGTCCGGATGGCGGCAAACTGCGCGGGCCGGTCACGGCTGGGCCGGGTGCCAAAGGTTTCATAGTCATGCCAGAGAAAGGTCTGCGCAGCGTGCATGGATCATTCACATGAAGGGTATCAGCCGGTTGTCGTTTTCATTTAAGCGATAACTGGCTGATACTGGTCTGACAAAAACACCTGAACGTCCCTCCAAAAGAAAAGCCAGTCCGGGCGGACTGGCTTGTTCCATGGAGGCCTCAAGGGCTAGCGGCCATCAGTCGGCAGCGAGTTCCTCGTGTGGCTCGGCAGGCTCGGACTTGGACTTCTTGGTCAACGGGGTGATGTCGAGCAACACCTCGTCCTTGTCGTCCAGATCGACGTTCAGGCGACCGCCATCGACCAGGCGGCCAAACAGCAATTCGTCGGCCAGGGCCTTGCGAATGGTGTCCTGAATCAGGCGCTGCATCGGGCGCGCACCCATCAGCGGGTCGAAGCCCTTCTTGGCCAGGTACTGGCGCAGCTTGTCGGTGAAGGTGACCTCGACCTTCTTCTCGGCCAGCTGGGTCTCCAGCTGCAGCAGGAACTTGTCGACCACGCGCAAGATGACTTGCTCGTCGAGCGGCTTGAAGCTGACGATGGCATCCAGCCGGTTGCGGAACTCGGGCGTGAACAGGCGCTTGATGTCGCCCATTTCGTCGCCAGCCTGCCGTGGGTTGGTGAACCCGATGGTGGCCTTGTTCATGGTCTCGGCGCCCGCGTTCGTCGTCATGATGATGATGACGTTGCGGAAGTCGGCCTTGCGCCCATTGTTGTCGGTCAGCGTGCCATGGTCCATGACCTGCAGCAGCACGTTGAAGATGTCCGGGTGCGCCTTCTCGATTTCATCGAGCAACAGCACCGCATGCGGCTTCTTCGTGATGGCTTCGGTCAGCAGACCGCCCTGGTCAAACCCCACGTAACCCGGAGGCGCACCAATCAGGCGCGACACCGCATGGCGTTCCATGTACTCGGACATGTCGAAGCGGATCAGCTCGATGCCCATGATGTAGGCCAGCTGCTTGGCCGCCTCGGTCTTGCCGACGCCCGTGGGGCCGCTGAACAGGAACGAGCCGATTGGCTTGTCGACCTTGCCCAAACCTGAGCGCGCCATCTTGACGGCCGACGACAGCACCTCGAGTGCTTTGTCCTGGCCGAACACGACGGATTTCAGGTCACGCTCCAGCGACTGCAACTTGCTGCGGTCGTCGTGCGAGACGCTGGCCGGCGGGATGCGGGCGATCTTGGCCACGATCTCTTCGATCTCGTGCTTGCCAATGGTCTTCTTGCGCTTGGACACGCTGAGAATGCGCTGGGCAGCGCCCGCTTCGTCGATCACGTCGATGGCTTTGTCCGGCAACTGGCGGTCGTTGATGTACTTGGCCGACAGCTCGGCCGCCGCCTGCAACGCCGCCTGCGCGTACTTCACGCTGTGATGCTCCTCGAAACGGCTCTTGAGTCCCTTGAGGATGTCCACGGTTTCGGCCACGCTGGGCTCCACCACGTCGATCTTCTGGAAGCGGCGCGACAGCGCAGCGTCCTTGTCGAAAATGCCGCGGTACTCCGTGAACGTGGTCGCACCGATGCAGCGCAACTGGCCGCTGGACAGCGCCGGCTTGAGCAGGTTGGACGCATCCAGCGTGCCACCCGAAGCCGCACCGGCTCCGATCAGCGTGTGGATCTCATCGATGAACAAGATGGCATGCGGCTTGTCCTTCAGCGCCTTGATCACGCCCTTGAGGCGTTGCTCGAAGTCGCCGCGGTACTTGGTGCCGGCCAGCAGCGAGCCCATGTCCAGCGAGTAGACCACGGCATCCTTGAGGATGTCGGGCACGCTGTCCTGCGTGATGCGCCAAGCCAGGCCTTCGGCAATCGCGGTCTTGCCCACGCCCGCCTCGCCCACCAGCAGCGGGTTGTTCTTGCGACGACGGCACAGAACCTGAATGACGCGCTCAACCTCGTACTCGCGGCCCACCAGCGGGTCGATCTTGCCCTCTTTCGAGGCTTGGTTGAGGTTGAGGGTGTACTGCTCCAGCGGCGAGGCCTTTTCGGCTTTGTCGCCCGACTGGTTTTCCTCGTTTTCACCTGACGGCTGTTGCTCGTTGCCGCGACCAGCCTCGGGTGCTTCGCCCTTGCGGATACCGTGGGCAATGAAGTTGACCACGTCCAGCCGGGTCACGCCCTGCTGATGCAGGTAGTACACGGCGTGCGAGTCCTTTTCGCCAAAGATGGCGACCAGGACGTTGGCACCCGTGACCTCTTTCTTGCCATTGCCCGTGGATTGCACGTGCATGATGGCGCGCTGAATGACGCGCTGGAAACCCAGCGTGGGCTGGGTGTCCACCTCGTCGGTGCCAGCCACCTGGGGGGTGTTGTCCTGGATGAACGTGGTCAGGGACGCACGCAACTCGTCCAGGTTGGCTGCGCAGGCGCGCAGCACTTCAGAAGCGCTGGGATTGTCCAGCAGGGCCAGGAGCAGGTGCTCGACCGTGATGAACTCATGGCGCTGCTTGCGCGCCTCCACGAACGCCATGTGGAGGCTGACTTCCAGCTCTTGGGCAATCATGTGATTCCTTTGTTTCAGACGGCCTGAAGATCGACCGGTTGACCGGTGGCCTCGCTGACATCATAGCTGCGCGGCACGCCCGGTATTGGCCTCACATCTGGGGATGTGTCCCAACTATTCAACAGGTTCGCTGATGCATTGCAGCGGGTGCCCCGCCTGCTGGGCGGCTTCGCGCACGCGGTCGACTTTGGTGCTGGCCACGTCGCGGGTGAAGACCCCACACACACCTCGCCCATCGAGGTGGATCTTGAGCATGATCTGGGTCGCCGTGTCGCGGTCCTTGTTGAAGAACTCCTGCAGGACGAGCACGACGAATTCCATGGGCGTGAAGTCGTCGTTGAGCATGACCACCTGGTACATCTTCGGGGGACCGACTTTCAGGGGAACGCGTTCGAGCACGACCTCCCCGTCCCCATCGGCGGGACGCTGTTCAAGGGGGTTGTGCGGGACTGTGGGTCGTCGGGTGGCCATCGCGGAATTGTATCGGGGCAAGCCCAGGGGCAGCGCGCAGGCCGGGACATCGCCGCCCGGCCGGTTACCAAGTTGACAGCCCTAGAGTGAAGTCCCGTTGACAAGGGGTCGCCCATCTCCAAAACTGTGGGGAAGTATGAAAGAGGAGACGAAGTATGCCCAGTGGTGTGGTCAAGTGGTTCAATGATGCGAAAGGATGGGGCTTCATTGAACCCGATGGGGGTGGTCCGGATGCGTTTGCCCATTTTTCGGCAATCGCGATGGATGGGTACAAAACCCTCAAGGAAGGTTCCCGCGTGGACTTTGAGTTGACTCAAGGTCCGAAGGGCCTTCAGGCGGTCAACATCCGCTCCAATCAAGCCCTCGTTCAGGAAATCGATTCCACGCCTGGACTCTGACCCCCGATGGCTGAACCTGGCCGGCACTTGGTGCCGGCTTTTTTTTGCCCGCGCGGACGTGCCGGTGCTTTCGGCAGGCGCCAAGCGCAGCACGCATGGCTAAGGGTTTGTCACAGGCGGCACAGGCCAAGCTTGCCTGTGCCTGGGGGGATTGGGTCCAATCGGGGCTTTGGCTCGCACGACCTCGGCAGAGGTATCCCTTCAGAGTCGGTTCCCCTCAGGAGTTCCATGAGTACAGCCCCCGTCTACATCGTGGGTGCCTACGAGCACCCAACCCGCCTGGCGACTGACAAGTCCGTGGCCCAATTGCACGCCGAAGTCGCCAAGGGCGCCCTGGAAGACGCTGGCCTGACCAAGGACGACATCGACGGCTATTTCTGCGCTGGTGATGCGCCCGGCATGGGCCCGGTGTCCATGGTCGACTACATGAACCTCAAGGTTCGCCACATCGACTCCACCGACATCGGCGGCTCGTCGTACCTGATGCACGTGGCGCATGCCGTGCAGGCCATCCGTGCCGGCAAGTGCAGCGTGGCGCTGATCACCCTCGCCGGCCGTCCGCGCAGCGAAGGTGTCAAGGCCGCCGGCCCGCGCGTCATCAACCCCATTCAGCCCGATGTGTCGTTCGAGGTGCCCTTCGCCCCTTCGATCGTCAACATGTACGCCATGGTGGCCGCTCGCCACATGCACCAATATGGCACCACGGCCGAGCAACTCGCTTGGATCAAGGTCGCCGCATCGACGCACGCGCAGTACAACCCCAACGCCATGCTGCCCAAGGTGGTCACCGTGGACGACGTGGTCAACTCGCCTTACGTGTCCACCCCTCTGCACCGCCTGGATTGCTGCGTGATTTCGGACGGTGGCGGCGCGCTGATCGTGGCGCGCGAAGACATCGCCAAGTCGCTCAAGCGCCCCTTGGTCAAGGTCATTGGCATGGGCGAATCGGTCAAGGGTCAAATGGGCGGCGACGTCGACCTGACCTTCTCAGGCGCTGTGGTGTCGGGCAAGACGGCTTTTGAAGAAGCCAAGGTCAGCCACGCCGACATCAAGTACGCGTCGATCTACGACAGCTTCACCATCACCGTGCTCATGCAGCTGGAAGACCTGGGCTTTTGCAAGAAGGGCGAAGGCGGCAAGTTCGTGCAAGACGGCAACCTCATCTCGGGCGTGGGCAAGCTGCCCTTCAACACCGATGGTGGCGGCCTCTGCAACAACCACCCCACCAACCGTGGCGGCATCACCAAGGTCATTGAAGCCGTGCGCCAGCTGCGCGGCGAAGCACACCCGAAGGTTCAGGTGCCCAACTGCGACATCGCACTGGCCCACGGCACCGGCGGCAGCCTGGGCACGCGCCACGGCTCGGCCACGCTGATCATGGAACGCAACTGATTTCGGGAAGAGAACCCTCATGAGCGAACGCACCATCACCTCCCCCTTCCCCAATCCGGAAACTCAAGCTTTCTGGGACGCCTGCTCGGCTGGCGAATTCAAGGTGCCCAAGTGCCACGACTGCGGCAAGCACCACTGGTACCCCCGTGCCCTCTGCCCGTTTTGCTTCTCGGACAAGGTCGAGCTGGTCAAGGCCCAGGGCAAGGGCACCATCTACAGCTTCAGCACCACCTTGAAGCCGGTCACGTACACCATCGCCTACGTGCAACTGGCCGAAGGCCCGATCATGATGACCAACATCGTCACCGATGCACACGACAAGCTGAAGATCGGCCAGGAGGTCACGCTGACCCTGGTGCCCAGCGAAGACGGCACGCCCGTGCCCATGTTCAAGGCCTGATTGGGCTTGTGGCCAGTATGCGCCTGTTGCCGTTTTTCTATCAACGAGAGCAGCGCCATACTGTCATGGCATGACCGCCTGACGGTTGTCGGCCTGGTCGACAAGCCATCGGAAGCCCTCCAACCCGGCTGCACCCCAGCCGGGTTTTTTCTTGCTCGGACAAGCCGAGCTTTGCGGTGCCCAAAGACCGGCGGGTCACCAGTGCCTCACTTGAGTATTTGCCAAGCATTGGCCTTTTTGCCAAAATGACCACGTAAGCCGTTCAAGGAGTTTGCCATGTCCGCCCTGCCCTCGATCGATCACCTGCCGCGCGAAAACGCATCGCGTGTGAAAAACCAATGGGCCGACGTGGTGCGCGAGGTGCAGGCCAAGGGGTCGGTGGCTGTCACCAAACATGCACGCGTCGAGCTGGTTTTGCTCACGCCCGATGCCTACACGGCCTTGCTGCACGACGCCCAGGCCGCTCAGCAGCAGGCACAGGCGCAGCTCGAGGCCTTGAACGCCCGGTTTGATGCCCAGTTGCACCGCCTCCAGGCACCGCAGGCCAGCCAGGCGCTGACCGACCTTTTTGCGGCGCAGGGGCAGTTGGACGCCGCCCATCGGCCTGTGGCGGGCGGCGGCTTTTGAGCGACTTGCGGACTTGCGCGGCGTCGATGCTCAGAGCCCGCCTGCCCAGCGTGCGGCTCGCCGTTTCAGCGCCCTTGCGCCTTCAGCGCATTGCCCCGTCACACGTTCCACGCACCCTTGTCCGCCCGGCGACTGCGGCCGTGCTCGTGGTGCGACGTTGCCGGGCAGCGAGCTGACGCCATGAAGCCCTTCATCCTCGTCCTGGCTGGCGTCAACGGCGCCGGCAAAAGTTCGGTGCTGGGGCAGGCCCTGCTGCACGCTCACGGCCTGCCCTGGTTCAACCCCGACACCTATGCGCGTGAACTCGTGCAGCAGCACGGTGTGGCGCCGGTCCTGGCCAATGCGCGGGCCTGGCAGTTCGGCCGTCAGCGTCTGGAAGCTGCTTTGCAGGCCGGGCACAACCATGCCTTCGAAACCACCTTGGGCGGGCGCACCATCACCCGGCTGCTGCTGCAGGCTGCTCGCACCCACGACGTGAACATGCTGTTCTGCGGCCTGACCTCGCCTGAGCTGCACCTGGCCCGCATCGCCGAGCGCGTCGTCCATGGCGGCCACGACATCCCCGAAGACAAGGTGCGCGAGCGCTTCAACGCCTCGAGGCTGAACCTCATCGCGCTGCTGCCGCACCTGGCCCAGCTGCAGGTCTTTGACAACAGCGCCACCGTTGCGCCGGGTGCGCCCATCGCCAACCCGCGCCTGCTGCTGCATCTGGCACACGGCCGTGTGCTGCAACCTGATCGACAGGACGCACACGCCCTGGCTGCCATGCCGGACTGGGCGCGCCCCGTGGTGCAGGCGGCGCTGGAGCTGAGTCAGGCTTGACCCCTCGCTGGTACAAACGAGGAGAGCGACCTGTCACGAACAGAGGCTGGCGGAGTATGGTTCAACTGCCGTTTTAAACCCAACGGCAACAGTCGCATACTCACTCTCGATGGTAAGGGTGACCGGTCTGGATGGACCAGGCGCGGTACAGCTGCTCGATGAGCAGCACCCGCACCATGGCGTGCGGCAGCGTCAGGTCCGACAGCCGAATGCGCTCATGGGCCAGGCGTCGAAACTCGGGGTCCAGCCCGTCAGGCCCACCGATGACCAAGGCCACGTCCACCCCCTCGCCTTGCCAGGCGGTCAGTTTGTCGGCCAGGGCCTTGGTGGTCAGTGCGGTGCCCCGCTCGTCCAGCGCCACCACGTGCGTGCCCCGGGGAATGGCCGCTTCGATGCGCTGGCGCTCGGCGGCGAGCAGCGTCTCGCGGGTTTTGGACGCACGGGGTTCTGTCTTGACGGCCTTCAGCTCCACCTTGAGCTCGGGCGGAAAGCGCTTGACGTAGTCGTTCCAGGCTTGCTGCGCCCAGTCCGGCACCTTTTGGCCCACGGCCACAATGCTCAATCGCACAAAGGATTCCGCTTCAATGACATGGTTCAGATGTAAGCAGTATCAGCGCTCTGCCGATGTTGAATCAACGGATGCCGCCGCATACCCCTAAGGGCTGGGCGTCGATCAAGCCGATGTCCGTTGCGACTCGGCCCAGGCGATGGCGCCCTCGATGGCCCGCCGGGCTTGCGGGCTGTTTTTCCAGCACGTGCTGCCCAGGCGCTCGGCCAGTTGAGCCACGACCTCGCGTGCATCGGCCTGCGCCAGCGCGCCGACCTCGTCCAGGCCCAGGCTTTCCAGGCGCGCCAGCACGGTCGGCCCCACGCCTTTCACGGCCAGCAGGCTGCTTCGTTCGGATTCGCTGAACGCCATGTGGCTCAAGCCTGGCCGGCTGCAGGCTTCTTGGCCACTGCCTTTTTGGCGGGCGCTTTCTTGGCCGCGGCCTTCTTGGTGGCGGACTTGGCAGCGGGTTGGGCCGCCGAAGGCGCTGCCGGCTTGCCGGTCTTCGCCGCGGGCTTGCGAGCCGGCGCGCCCACGACCAGGGTCTTCACCGCTTTCTTGGCGGGTGCCTTGGCCGGGGCTTTCTCGGCCGTGGCGGACGGGGCGGCTTTTTTGGCCGCAGCGGTCGTCTTGGCCGGGGTTTTCGTTGACGTCTTCGCCGCAGCCTTCTTCACGACAGCCTTCTTGGCGGGTGCCTTGCCCACCGGGCTGTCGTCAGCAGACTCGGCAGCGGGCTTGGCCTTGGCGGCCTTTTTGGCCGCAGCGGCTTTCTTGGCCGCCGTGGTGGCCAGGGCCACGGGCTTGTCGCCCCACTTTTCTTCCAGGTTGTAGTAGCGGCGGATGTCGGGCTGCATCACATGCGCCACGGCGGCGCCGCAGTCCACGATGATCCAGTCCCCACTGCCCTTGAGTTTGCCGCGCGACCCGCCCGGCGTGTCCTCGAGCTTGGGCTTGGGGAAGCCGGCTTTCTGCACGGCATCGACCACGCTGGCGGCGATGGCGCGCGTTTGCCGGTTGGAGGTGCCGCTGGCGATGATCACACGCTCGAACAGCGCCGACAACGCCTCGGTGTCGAACACCAGGATGTCGTGCGCTTTCACATCTTCCAGGCCATCGATGATGGCTTGCTGGAGCGTCTTCAGGTCGTGCTTGGGGGTGGACTTGGTCATCAAAAATCGGGGTTGAGGTCCTGGCTCGCCATCCTAGCGCGAGCCCTGCGGGAGTGGGGAAAAAATCAGGCACCGGGCCGGGCTTCGTGTGGGTGATCACGCCAACCAGTCGCGCGGCTGCAGGAAATGCTCGGTCAAGCGCGCTTCCGGGCTGCCCGGCTCGGGTGTCTGCCGATAGGCCCAGGCGACCAGCGGCGGCATGGACAGCAGGATGGACTCGGTGCGCCCCCCCGACTGCAGGCCGAAATGGGTGCCACGGTCCCAGACCAGGTTGAATTCAACGTAGCGGCCACGGCGGATCAACTGGTGTTCGCGCTCTCGTTCGCCCCAGGGCGTGTCCTTGCGGCGCGTCACGATGGGCAGGTAGGCCGGCAAAAACGCCTGCCCCACCGACTGGATGAGGGCGAAGCCGTTGTCGCTCCCGCCTTCGGTGAAATCGTCAAAGAAGATGCCGCCCACGCCGCGCGCCTCGCCGCGGTGGCGGTTGAAGAAGTAGTCGTCGCACCACTGCTTGAAACGGGGGTGCTTGTCGGCCCCAAAGGCCGAGACCGCGTCCTTGCAGGCCTGGTGGAAATGCCGCACGTCCTCGTCGAAGCCGTAGTGTGGCGTCAGGTCCATGCCGCCGCCAAACCAGCACGTCGGTGCCACGCCAGCATGCCCCGCGGCGATCATGCGCACGTTCATGTGCACCGTGGGCACATAGGGGTTGCGGGGGTGAAACACCAGCGATACGCCCATGGCCTCGAACGGCGCCCCGGCGAGTTCGGGCCGCTGCTGGGTGGCCGAAGGTGGCAAGGTGGAGCCGCGCACGTGCGAAAAACCGCAGCCGGCGCGCTCGAACACAGTGCCGCCTTCGAGGATGCAGGTCAGGCCGTCGCCTTGCAGGCGTTCGCTCGCGTCTTTGCGCCAGGCGTCACGGCGGGCCAGCACGCCGCTGCCCGCCTCGCGTTCGTGGGCTTCCAGGGCATCGACGATGGTGGATTGCAGGTCCAGGAGCCAGGACCGCACGGCGGAAGGATTCACCATAAACCGGTTGAGCAGGGGGCGCCGCGGCGCGTTGAACGCTGCGCGGGCCAAAGATTAGGGGGACTCAGAGCCACGACCCTGAAACGCGCAACCCACGATTATCCCTGCTTTGTCGCCAACTTCCCGTGGCTCGCGCTGCTTGGGCCACAGGGCTGCGGCGCACACCACGCGTCGGCGCCTCAACCCTGTCCGGCGCACAGCCAGACCTGGCCATCGCGCGCCTGCACGGGGAACGTGGTCAGCACCGTCGTGTCGTCTTCCAGGCAAATGCCGGTGTTCAGGCTGTAGTGGTGCTTGTAGATCGGCGAGGCCACCACGACTTCGCCGCCCAGGTCGCCCACGATGCCGCGCGAGAGCACGTTGGCGCCGCTGTGTGGATCGTGGTTGGCGATGGCGAACAGGCGGTCATCGGCCAGCCGGAACACGGCGATCTGCTGCCCGTCGACGAGCGCGCACACGCCCATGTCCGGCCAGATGTCGTCCAGCGCGCACACGCGGGTCCAGCCACCGCTGGTCACCGAAGCAATGGGATGAGGATGGGGGATCATGGTCGACTCCTTCAGGCCAGGGCCAGGGATGGTTTTTCGTCGCTGCGCGCCGGTCGCAGCTGCGCGCGCTCGGGCACGAACACGATGTTGGCGTCGGCCGCTTCGCTGTTCACAAACGTCTTGAAGCGCTTGCGGGTTTCGGGATCGGTCACGGCCGTGCGCCATTCGCATTGGTACCGGTTCACCACGTGCTGCATCTGGGCTTCAAGCTCGGCGCCCAGCCCCAGGCTGTCGCGGATGAGCACGTCCTGCAGGTAAGCCAGCCCGCCTTCCAGGCCGTCGCGCCAGGTGCTGGTGCGCTGCAGGCGATCGGCGGTGCGCACGTAGAACATGAGGAAGCGGTCGATCAAGGCGATCAACTCGGCCTTGTTCAGGTCACTGGCGATCAGCTCGGCGTGGCGCGGCTTCATGCCGCCGTTGCCGCAGACGTAGAGGTTCCAGCCCTGCTCGGTGGCGATCACCCCCACGTCCTTGCCCTGGGCTTCGGCGCATTCACGGGTGCAGCCCGAGACCCCGAACTTGATCTTGTGCGGCGAGCGCAAGCCCTTGTAGCGGTTCTCCAGCTCCACAGCCAGCCCCACGCTGTCGCCCACCCCGTAGCGACACCAGGTGGAGCCCACGCAGCTCTTCACCGTGCGCAGCGATTTGCCATAGGCATGGCCCGATTCGAAGCCGGCCGCGATTAGCTCCTCCCAGATCAGCGGCAGCTGGTCGACGCGCGCGCCAAACATGTCCACCCGCGCCCCACCCGTGACCTTGGTGTACAGGCCGTATTTCTTGGCGATCTGGCCGACGGCGATCAAGCCGTCCGGCGTGACCTCGCCCCCCGGCATGCGCGGCACCACCGAGTAGCTGCCGTCTTTCTGGATGTTGCCGAGGTAGTAATCGTTGCTGTCCTGCAGCCTGGCCAGGTCTTTCTTCAGCACGAACTCGTTCCAGCACGACGCCAGGATGCTGGCGACCAGCGGCTTGCAGACATCGCAACCCAGGCCTTTGCCGTGCCTGGCCAGCAGGTCGTCGAACGACTTGATCTCTCCCACGCGCACGAGGTGGTACAGCTCCTGGCGCGAATGCGGAAAGTGCTCGCACACGTGGTTGTTCACGGCCAGGCCGCGCTTGGCCATCTCGGCCTTCATCACCTGGGTGACCAGCGGCACGCAGCCGCCACAGCTCGTGCCGGCCTTGGTGCAACTCTTGACCTGGGCGATGGTGCAGGCGCCCTCGCCCACCGCGGCACACACCTGCGCCTTGCTCACGTTGTTGCACGAACACAGCTGCGCGCCGTCGGGCAGTGCCTCCACGCCCAGGCCGGGTTTGGCCTGGCCGTCGCTGGCCGGCAGGATCAGCTGCTCGGGCGCTTCCGGCAAGGCCATGCCGTGCGCCACCATTTGCTGCAGCGTGCCGTATTCGTCGGCATTGCCGACCAGCACCGCGCCCATCAGCCGCCGTCCGTCGGCGCTGACCACCAGCTTTTTGTAGACCTGGCGCAACTCGTTGGCGTAGACGAACTTGCGGCAGCCCGGCGTCGTGCCGTGGGCATCGCCCACGCTGGCCACGTCCACGCCCATCAGCTTGAGCTTGGTGCTCATGTCGGCGCCCGCAAACACCGTCGTGGTATCGCCGCTCAGGTGGGCGGCCACCACGCGCGCCATGTCGTAGCCCGGTGCCACCAGGCCAAACACCTGGCCGTTCCACGAGGCGCACTCGCCGATCGCATACACCTTGCGGTCCGAGGTTCGGCAGTGGTCGTCGATGACCACGCCGCCGCGTGGACCGATGGCCAGCACCGATTGGCGGCCCAGCTCGTCACGCGGCCGAATGCCGGCCGAAAACACCACCATGTCGGTTTCCAGCCAGGTGCCATCCGAAAACACCATGCGGTGGCGGGCGGTCATGCCGTCCGTGATCTCCACCGTGTTGCGGTCGGTGTGCACGCTGACACCCAAATCCTCGATCTTGGCCCGCAGCACCTCGCCGCCGCCCTCGTCCACCTGAACGGCCATCAGGCGCTTCGAAAACTCGACGACGTGCGTTTTCAGGTCCATGTCGCGCAGGGCCTTGGCGCACTCCAGCCCCAGCAGGCCGCCCCCCACCACCACGCCGCTTTGCGCGTGCTGGCCGGCTGCCAGCATCGCCTCCAGGTCTTCGATGGTGCGGTAGACGAAGCAACCGGCGCGGTCTGAACCCGGCACGGCCGGCACAAAGGGCACCGAACCCGTGGCCAGCACCAGCTTGTCGTAGGTCAGGGTTTGGCCGTCGGCCAGCGTCACCTCGTTGATGCGGCGGTCGATCTGCGCCACGCGCGCGTTCAGCATCAGGGTCAGACCCGGGCGGTCGTAAAAGCCGGGCTCGACCAGCGACAGGTCCTCGGCACTCGTGCCGCTGAAGTAGCTGGACAGGTGGACCCGGTCATACGCAGCGCGTGGCTCATCGCCAAACACCGTGATCTGCAGGCCTGCGGCCTCGAGGTCGGGGTGGCGGCCGACCATCTCCTGCACGAAGCGGTGACCCACCATGCCATTGCCGATGACGAAAATCCGGGTTGATTCGGGCATTGCAGTGCTCCTGAAAGAAAACGCAAAACGGCGCCCATCGCCAGAGGGCCTGCCTGTGCAGGCCGCCTGGCAATGGACGCCGTTGTCCATGTCGCCGATGCCGGTTCACGCGGGCATCGACCGATGGCACCTTCAATGCAAGGGGCGTGCCAGCTCTGCACAGGCTTGCCGCCCCCGCATTCGCGCCTTTGGCCCCTGGCTTTGGTGCCCGTCGCAGGCTCAACGCACCAGAACAGGGCCGCCCATGCACCGCCCTGGAGGCTCAGGCCTCACCGGGGTCTCGCAGGACGCGTTCGGCCACGTCGAGCAGCGTCATGCCCGCATTCATCGCCATGCGCAGCAGTTGCTCATGGGCTGCGGCCTCGCTCAAGCCGTGCTGGCTCACCAACCGCCATTTGGCTTGCTCGATGCGGCGGCGCTCGACCTGGGCGCGCCGCGCCTGGGCCAGCGCCTGGTCGGCCTCGTGCAGGCGCACGCCCTGCTCCAGCAGCACGTCCAGCACCGAGCGCGCCATGGCATCGCCCATGGCGTCCCCATTCACCGCCGCATCCAAAGGCCGTCCTACCAGGGTATAGGCCACTGCCGTTTTTCTATCAATCGACAACTCGTGGTACTGCCTGGATGCCTGATTCAGACTCGCCAGCGCCTGGGTGGTCTCGGTCACGCGCTCGCGGCAGCAGGCGGCCAGGTGCAGGGCCAGCTCGCGCTCCAGCTCGTGCATGGCGTCGATGCGGGCCGTGCACACATCGAACCAGATGGGCGCGAAGGCCGGCGCCTGCGGCTGCGTGCCCTGGCTGAGGGCCCGCAGGCGCTGCAGGGCCAGCTCGTCGGCGCGCAGGGCCTGCCAGCGCGCCAACAGGGCTGCGGGCGCGTGCTGGCAGAACAGCTCGATGCTGCGCTCTTGCGCCTGCACCAGACCCGCCATCAGCCGCCGGTGCGCGTCGTCAAACGCGCCCGCCGCGAACCCGCGCACCCCGTGAGCGCGCTCCTGCCCGCACAGTTCCTTGGCCTGCATGAAGTTGAGCAAGGCCACCAGCAGGTGCGTGATGACCGGATCGGCCGCCCCTTCCAGGGCTTCGATGCTGACCCCCAGCAGGCTGCCGATGCAGCGGCCGTAGCCGTCCAGCGCCTGGTCGGCGGTCAGGCGCGCCTGCCGCAGTTGCGCACGCAGGGCGGGCAGGCCGTCCAGGCCATGCAGCGCGTGGGCCACCGCGTGCAGGCAACGCGGCTTGGTCAACGGCCAAGCTTCAGCAGCCAGGCCGTCGTCGAGCTGCTGGCGCAGGGCCTGCTCGGCCGCTTCGGCCACGTCCACCTGTGCGGCCCAGGTGCTGCGCACATCCGCAGGCCGCACCGCCACAAGGGTCAGGTGCAACATGGCCTGCCCACGCTCTTTCTGCAGGGCATGCACCAAACGCCCCACCGTAATCACCAGCTCGCAGGTCTGGGCCAGCTCGCCCATGCCTTGCAGCTCGCGCCGATGCGCCGCCAGCATGAAACGCAGCGTCAGCGCGCTGTCATGAACGGGCGCTTGAGCAGGCGCGCGGGACACAGGCACCGCCGATGTCCTCATGCGGCCCGTGTGCGGTGGCCGGCCACTTCGGCCTCGGGCAGCACCTCAGCCTGTGCCAGTGACACCACCCGGCCCACCACAAGGATGGCGGGGCTGCGCAAGGCGAAGCGCCGCGCGGCGTCACGCAGCTGCGACAGCGTGGTCTGGCACTGGCGCTGCTGCGGCAGGCTGGCCTGCTCGACCAGGGCGACCGGCATGTCGGCCGCCATGCCGGCACCCAGCAGCGCGGCCTGGATGTCAGCCAGCTTGGCCACCCCCATGTAGATCAGCAGGGTCGTGCCGCCGGCCACCAGGGCCGCCCAGTTGGGTGCATCGCCGTGCTCGGTGTGGCCGGTCACCAGCGTCACACCCTGGGTGATGCCGCGCATGGTCAGCGGCAGCCCGCAGGCCGTGGCCGCGGCGAGGCCGGCGGTGATGCCGTTGACCACCTCGCAGGCCACGCCATGTGCCTGCAGCCAGGCCACTTCTTCGCCCGAGCGCCCGAACACTCCCGGGTCGCCGCCCTTGAGCCGCACCACGCGCAGGCCCTGGCGCGCGTGGCGCAGCATCAGCCGCTGGATGAAGGCCTGTGGCGTGGAACGGCAGCCGCCGCGCTTGCCCACCGGCACCAGGCGGGCCTGGGGGCAATGTGCCAACACCGCTGGGTTCACCAGGTCGTCCACCAGCACCACATCGGCCTGCCCCAGCACGCGCACCGCCTTCAGCGTCAGCAGCTCGGGGTCTCCGGGGCCTGCGCCCACCAACCACACCTTGACGTCACTCATCTCGACCCCTTGCCCATCCATGTCCCACGTGTTCAGCCGCGCGCCAGCGACCCCAGCAGAGCCAGCAACAGCACCACGCACAGGCCCTGCCAGAACGCCACCGGGTGGCGGGCCACCAGCGGCAAGCGCTGCGGGGCGGCCGCCACACTGGGCATGCGCAAGGCCTGCACGAACTCCGACAACTCGCCAAACCGCATGGCCGGGTCTGGATGCAAGCCCCGTGCCAAGGTGTCGTCGATCCACACAGGCAGGTCGCGGTCGTCCTGGACCACGGGTGCATAGCGCAGGCGCGCCTGCTCGGCCCGCGAACGCGTGCGGGCTGCCTGGGTGCCATACGGCAGGCGGCCGCTCAGCATCTGGTAGGCGATGGCGGCCAGCGCGTACTGATCGGACTGCACGCTGGCGGCCTGGCCCAGGAACAGCTCGGGAGCGCTGAAGGCCAGCGTGCCCATGCCGCCCAGCGGCTCGGTGGCGTCCAGTGCACGGTCCAGCCCCAGTGCCTTGGCCGAGCCCAGGTCGATGATGTGGACCCGGCCCGCCTCGTCGATCAGGATGTTGTCCGGCCGCAGGTCGCGGTGCAGGATGTCCTGCCGATGCATGGCCTGCAGGCCGCGGGCCACCTGCTCGACGATGGCCCGCACCGCGTCCAGCGTGGGCCGCGGGTGTTCGCGCATCCACTGCGTGAGGGTGATGCCGGCCACATGCTCGCTCAGCACATACAGGTGCGACTTCACCGGCGGCCCCGGCAGGCTGCGCACCACGTGGGCGCTGGCAATGCGGCGCGCAAACCAGTCTTCGAGCAACAGCCGCTCCAGGTAAGCCGGGTCCTGGCGGCCGTCCAGCGACGGGATCTTCATCACCGCGCGCGCGCCGCGCTCGTCCGCCACCAGGTAAACGTGGCTGCGGCTGCTGGCGTGCAGCTGCGCCAGCACGGTGTAGCCATCGAGCTGCTGGCCCACGGCCAGCACCGGCGGGCATGGTGGCAAGCCGGTGAACAGGCGCATGTCGGCCGCGCTGGGCACGGGCAAGGCCAGCACCCGCACCAGCTGCACCGTGGCGTCGTCGGTGCTGCCTGCGGCGCGGGCCTGGCTGACCCACTGGCGGGCCAACCGGTCCAGCGCCTGCGCATCGTCCAGCTCGGCATGCGCCAGCGCGGCGCACACGCTGGCCTCGCTCACGTGCTCGTGCACGCCATCGGTCATCAACACGAACACATCGCCCACGGCCAGCGGCGCGGTCTGGTAGTCCAATTCAACATGGGGCTCGGTGCCCAGCACGCGCGTCAGCACCGGCCGCCCATCCACCTGCACGCGGTGGGCGGTGCTCAAGGTGTCGAGCTGACCCTGGCGCACGCGGTAGACGCCGGCATCGCCGACCTGGAAGACATGCGCCGTGGCCGACTGCAACACCAGCAGGCTCAGCGTGCAGGCGTGGGCCTGGTCGCGCTGCAGGCCGACGTGGCCGGCCTGGCGCGATTGCGCGTGCAGCCAGGCGTTGGTGGCCGCGATGACGCGCTGCGCCGATTTCTTCACCGACCAGGTGTCGGGCGTGCTGAAGTAGTCCTCCAGCACGCTGGTGACGGCGATCTCGCTCGCCAGGTGGCTGACGGGGCTGCTGCCGATGCCGTCGGCAATCGCAAAGGCCGCACCCTTGGCGATCAGCCCATGGCCTTGCGGCACGAAGGCGCCATGGCAATCCTGGTTGCGGGCATGGGTGCCGCGCTCGCTGTGCTGCCCCACCTGCAGCCGGAGCGCGGGCACCGCCGCGGCTTCAGCCGATGGCATGTTTGCGCGGGGCGGTTTTCACGTGCGTGGCGTACAGCGCCAAGCCGGTCATGCTCAGGCCGCCCACCATGTTGCCCAGCAGCACCGGGATCTCGTTCCACAGCATGTAGTCGGCGACCGAGAAGTTGCCGCCCAGCATGATGGCCGTGGGGAACAGGAACATGTTGACCACCGAGTGTTCGAAGCCCATGGCGAAGAACAGCATGATGGGCATCCACATCGCCACCACCTTGCCGCCCACGCTGGTCGAGACCATGGCCCCCACCACGCCCAGCGACACCATCCAGTTGCACAGCACGGCGCGGATGAAGATGGTCAGCCAGCCCGCCAGGCCGTGGGCCGCGTAGCCCAGCGTGCGGTTCTCGCCGATGTGGGCCAGCGTGTCGCCGATCTTGCCGGCCGGCGCCGAGAAGCCGTAGGTGTACACAAAGGCCAGCAGGAAGGCCACGATCAGCGCGCCCACGAAGTTGCCCGTGAACACCACGCCCCAGTGCTTGAGGATGGCCGACAGCGTGACGCCGGGCCGGCGGTCGATCCAGGCCAGCGGCGTCAGCATGAACACGCCCGTGACCAGGTCGTAGCCCATGAGGTAGAGCATGCAAAAGCCCACGGGGAACAGGATGGCGCCCAGGATGGGGTAGCCCGTCTGCAGGGTGACGGTGACGGCGAAGGCCGCCGCCACCGAGAGGATGGCGCCCGCCATCAACGCGCGGATGAAGGCGTCGCGCGTCGCCATGTAGAGTTTGGATTCGCCGGCGTCGACCATCTTGGTGACGAATTCCGAAGGCACGATGTATGACATGGGGGACCTCGTTCGTTGCAGGTGAACACGCAAAAAGGCGCCATGAACCGGGTCCCGGTTCATGGCGCCTTTGCCGTGCATCCCACCTGGATTGCGCCAGGTGCGTGGACACCCCAGTCAAAGCACGATGCGTGCCAATTCTTCAAGGCCGATGCAAGGGTTCGCCGCGCGACGGCGGTGCGCCAACCTGCGCATTCGACTCTGGAACAGCTGCGCGCCGCAGCATGGTTGCCCCCAGCCAGGGCGTGCGACCGCAGCCTGCGCCAGACAATGCACCAAGATGGTGAGTTGGCGTCGGCGTGGTGCGGCCGATGCCCCGTCCCTTCCCGCCCCGGAGGCAACAACCCATGCCGCCATGCTGCCGGGTATGTCACCCAGCGCCAATCGGCAGACCGTGGCACGCGCCCGGTAGCCGTGGCTGAGCGCGACAGACTCGAAAGCCTTGTGCAAGGCGATCCCGCAGGCTTCGGCCTGCCCCGGGCAGACCGTCACAAGCGGCGCGCAGGTGTGGTGGGCGGACGGTGCAGAGGCCATGGCGCACCCTGTCCACAGCGGCGTCTGCGGCAGGTTGTTGACCTTCACATGCAGTATGGGCCGGTTTCCGTTCATAAGCGAACGGCAACCAGCCCATACTGCAACCCATAAAATTGGCTTGACTGCAGCCGGCGTCACTTGATCGCGCGGTAGCCGATGTCGCGGCGGTACTGCATGCCGTCGAAGTGCACCTGGCGCGCCAGGTCATACGCACGCTCTTGCGCCTGCTTGAGCGAATCGCCCAGTGCGGTCGCGCACATCACGCGGCCGCCCTGCGTGGTGATTTGCCGGTCGTCGCCCATCTGCGTGCCGGCATGAAAGACCACGGCGTCGTCGCTGTCCTGCGGCAGCTCGGTCACGCGGTCGCCCTTGCGCGGTGCCAGCGGGTAACCGTGGGCGGCCAACACCACCCCCAGCGCGGGGCGGCGGTCCCATTGCAGCTGCATGTCACCGAGCTTGCCGCTGGCTGCGGCGCTCAGCACCTCGAACAGGTCGGACTTCAGCCGCATCATGATGGGCTGGGTCTCGGGGTCGCCCATGCGGCAGTTGAACTCCAGCGTCTTGGGCTTGCCGTTGCCATCGATCATGAGGCCGGCGTACAGGAAGCCGGTGTAGGTGATGCCGTCCTTTTCCATGCCGCGAATGGTTGGCAGGATGACCTCGCGCATGGCGCGCGCGTGCACGTCGGCCGTCACCACGGGCGCGGGCGAATAGGCGCCCATGCCGCCGGTGTTGGGGCCGGCATCGCCGTCCAGCAGGCGCTTGTGATCCTGGCTGGTGGCCAGGGCCACCACGTCCTTGCCGTCGCACATGACGATGAAGCTCGCCTCTTCGCCCTGCAGAAACTCTTCGATCACGACGCGGGCGCCGCCCTCGTTGTGGCTCACGCCCAGCGAGTTGGCGCCCAGCATGTCGTCGATGGCGGCGTGCGCCTCATCGGCCGTCATGGCCACCACCACGCCCTTGCCGGCGGCCAGGCCGTCGGCCTTGACCACGATGGGCGCGCCCTTGGCGTTGACGTAGTCGTGCGCCGCAGCGGGGTCGCTGAAGGTCTGGTACTCGGCCGTGGGGATGGCATGGCGCGCCATGAAGTCCTTGGAGAAGGCCTTGGAGCTTTCGAGCTGCGCGGCCGCCTTGCTGGGGCCGAAGATCTTCAGGCCGTGGGCGCGGAAGTCATCGACCACCCCGGCGGCCAGTGGCGCCTCGGGGCCGACCACGGTCAGGGCGATCTTCTCGGCCAACGCCCAGTCGCGCAGGGCAACCAGGTCGGTGATGGGCACGTTGACCAGCGCGGGCGACAGCGCCGTGCCGCCGTTGCCGGGCGCCACGTACACCTGCTGCACGCGCGGCGACTGGGCCAGCTTCCACGCCAGGGCGTGCTCGCGGCCACCGCCGCCAATGACAAGAACTTTCATGGGATTTGCGCGCGTGGCGCCTCAGGAAACTGCGATGCGCACCGGGGTGCGCGCTGGGGTGTGGGGGTATCGACAGGTCTGCGTTTGAAAATCAACGCAAACCGGTATATACCCCCGTCATGGCATGCGAATCAGCCGAGGTCCAGCTCCGCGTTGTGGTAGACCTCTTGCACGTCGTCCAGGTCTTCGATCATGTCCAGCAGGCGCTGCATCTTCTGCGCGTCCTCGCCGCTGAGGGCGATGGAGTTTTCGGCCCGCATGGTCACCTCGGCCATGTCCGCCTTCAGGCCAGCGGCCTCCAGCGCATCGCGCACGGCCTCGAAATGGCCGGGCTCGGTGATGACTTCCACGCCGCCCTCCTCGTCGCTGACGATGTCGTCGGCGCCAGCCTCCAGCGCCACCTCCATCACCTTGTCCTCGTCCACGCCCGGGGCAAACATGATCTGGCCCACGTGCTTGAACTGGAAGGCCACCGACCCTTCGGTGCCGAGGTTGCCGCCGTACTTGCTGAACATGTGGCGCACGTCGGCCACGGTGCGCACGCGGTTGTCGGTCATGGTGTCGACGATGATGGCCGCGCCGCCGATGCCGTAGCCCTCGTAGCGGATTTCCTCGTAGTTCACGCCTTCGAGGTTGCCCGTGGCCTTGTCGATGTTGCGCTTGATGGTGTCGGCCGGCATGTTGGCGGCCTTGGCCTTGTCAATGGCCAGGCGCAGGCGCGGGTTGGCCGTGGGGTCGCCGCCACCGGTGCGGGCCGCCACCATGATCTCGCGCACCACACGGGTCCAGATGCGCTGGCGCTTCTCGTCCTGCCTGCCCTTGCGGTGTTGAATATTTGCCCATTTGCTGTGGCCGGCCATCGTTGGATTTCCTACACGTTTGATAATCGGACGAGATTTTACTTTTGCCCGCAAGGGGCCACGAGACGCCATGGCTGAACCGCTGCTGATTGCCCTGAATGCCCAAAGCAACCCGCCTGCGCGCGGCGAACTGCTGCCCGCACTCGCCAACCGCCATGGCCTCATCACCGGGGCCACGGGCACCGGCAAGACCGTCACGCTGCAGGCCATGGCCGAACAGCTGTCGCGCATCGGCGTGCCGGTGTTCCTCACCGACATCAAGGGCGACCTGTCGGGCATCAGCCAGGCAGGCCAGCTGGCGCCCAAGATCGCTGCGACGCTGAAGGAGCGTGGCCTGCCCGAGCCCGAAGCCATCGCCTGTCCCACCACTTTCTGGGACGTGTTCGGCGAGCAGGGCCACCCCGTGCGCGCCACCATCTCGGACATGGGCCCGCTGCTGCTGGCCCGCATGCTGGACCTGAACGACACGCAAAGCGGTGTGCTCAACCTCGTCTTCAAGATTGCCGACGACCAGGGCCTGCTGCTGCTGGACCTGAAGGACCTGCGCGCCGCGCTGCAACACGTGGGCGACAACGCCAAGCAGTTCACCACCGAGTACGGCAACATCTCTTCGGCCAGCGTGGGCGCCATCCAGCGCGCGCTGCTGGCCCTCGAATCGCAAGGCGGCGAACAGTTCTTCGGCGAGCCCATGCTCAACGTCGAAGACCTGCTGCAGACCGCGGCCCCCGGGGCAGCGTCGGGCGGCGCATCACCACAGATGGGGGTGGTCAACATCCTCGCGGCCGACAAGCTGCTGCAGTCGCCGCGCCTTTATGGGGCGTTCCTGCTGTGGCTGCTGTCCGACCTGTACGAGCGCCTGCCCGAGGTCGGCGATCTGGACAAGCCCAAGTTCGTGTTCTTCTTCGACGAAGCCCACCTCATCTTCAACGACGCGCCCAAGGTGCTGCTCGAGCGCATCGAACTCGTCGTGCGCCTGATCCGTTCCAAGGGTGTGGGCGTGTTCTTCGTCACGCAAAACCCCATGGACGTGCCCGAAAGCGTGCTGGCCCAGCTCGGCAACCGCGTGCAGCACGCGCTGCGCGCTTTCACGCCCAAGGACCAGAAGGCCGTCAAAGCCACGGCTCAGACCATGCGGGCCAATCCCGGCCTCGACATCGAAACCGCCATCACCGAGCTGGCCGTGGGCGAAGCCCTCGTCAGCTTCCTGGATGCCAAGGGCCGCCCCAGCGTGACCGAGCGCACCTTCGTCATTCCGCCGGGCAGCCGCATCGGCCCCATCGACGAGGCCACACGCCGGCAGCTCATGCAGACCTCGCTGGTGGCGGGCGTCTACGACACGCCGGTGGACCGCGAATCGGCCTATGAAATCCTCAAGTCGCGCAGCGGTGCCGCCGCCGAGGCCGGCGCCAAAGCCGCCGATGCGGCGCCGCAGGACGAGGGCTGGATGGGCGACGTGAAGGACATCCTCTTCGGCAGCACCGGCCCGCGCGGCGGCAAGCGCGATGGCCTGGTGCAGACCATGGCCAAGTCCACCGCGCGCAAGGTGGGCACGCAGATCGGCAACCAGATCCTGCGCGGCGTGCTGGGCGGCATTTTCGGCGGCAGACGGCGCTGAGCAGCGGTCCTCTGACGCGCCATCCCCTCCCCGGGGACCGCTGGGTGCGTCGAACGGAGCCCCGAAGCCATGAGCCGGGCACAGCCGGGGCTCGGCGGGCGACGTTGAACAGTTTGTCAGGTGGCTGGCGCCGGCACGGCATGCAGCAACACCGGCAGCTCGCCATTGCCGCCAACGCTTTCGATCTGCACGCCAAAGCCCCACAGGCGCGCCACGTGCTTGAGCACCTCCAGCGCGTCATCGGCCAGGGGCCGCCCCTGGTATTGGGTGTGGCGCAGCGTGAGGCAGCGGTCGCCGCGCAGGTTCACGTTCCAGACCTGGATGTTGGGCTCGCGCGTGCCCAAGTCGTACTGCTGGGACAGGGTCTGGCGCAGGCTGCGGTAGCCGTCCTCGTCATGGATGGCGCTGACCAGGAGTGCCTGCTCGCTGGCATCGTCGTGGATGGCGAACAGGCGCATGTCGCGCATGAGCTGTGGACTCAGAAACTGACCGATGAAGCTCTCGTCCTTGAAGTTCTGCATGGCATGGTGCAGCGCCGGCAGCCACGGCGTGCCGGCGAGGTCGGGGAACCAACGCCGATCCTCTTCGGTGGGGCTTTGGCAGATGCGCCGGATGTCGCGGTACATGGCAAAGCCCAGGGCGTAGGGGTTGATGCCGCTGTAGGCGCGATGGCTTGCCGGGGGCTGGTAGATCACATTGGTGTGCGAGGACAGCCACTCGATCATCACCCCATCGGTGAGCCAGCCCTCGTCGTACAAGGTGTTGAGCAAGGTGTAATGCCAGAAGGTGGCCCAGCCTTCGTTCATCACCTGCGTTTGCCGCTGTGGGTAAAAGTACTGGGCGATCTTGCGCACGATGCGCACGATTTCGCGCTGCCAAGGCTCCAGCAACGGTGCGTTTTTTTCGATGAAGTAGAGGAGGTTCTCCTCCGGCTCCTTGGGAAAGCGCTCCTGTTCGTGCTCCGGCGCCGCACCGCCCCTGTCTCGATGCGGAGGCAGGGTGCGCCACAGCACGTTGACCTGTTGCTGGACGTAGGCTTCGCGTTGTTCGCGCTCGGCCCGCTCGCGCGCCAGGCTTTTCTTGGACGGGCGGCAATAGCGGTCGACCCCGAAGTTGGCCAGTGCATGACAGGAGTCGAGCAACTGCTCCACCGCATCCAGACCATGGCGCTCCTCGCACTGGGCCACGAAGTCACGGGCATAGACCAAGTAGTCGGTGATGCTGCCCGAATCCGACCACATGCGAAACAGGTAGTTGTTCTTGAAAAAGCTGTTGTGCCCATAGGCGGCGTGGGCAATCACCAGCGCCTGCATGGCGGTGCTGTTTTCCTCCATCAGGTAGCTGATGCACGGGTTGGCGTTGATGACGATCTCGTAAGCCAGACCCATGTGACCGCGCCGGTAACGTCGCTCGGTGGCCAGAAACTCCTTGCCAAAGCTCCAGTGCCGGTAGTTGACCGGCATGCCCACGCTGGCATAGGCGTCCATCATCTGCTCGGCCGAGATGATCTCGAGCTGGTTGGGGTAGGTGTCCAGGCCAAAGCGCTGGGCCGTGCTGGCGATGACCGCGTGGTAGCGTTCGATCAACTCCAGGGTCCAGTCACTGGGGTCGGGCAGCGGGCGATCCGGGTGCTCCACGGCCTGCAGCGGGGCACTGGGCACGCTGCGCTGGCGCCCTCCCCGGCCGCCCGGCTTGCCCGCTTGCCGGCCGCCACGGCGCTCCAACGCGGGATACAGCAACAGGTTCATACCGATACCCCCTCTTTCTTGAACAACTCCTTGAACACGGGGTAGATCTCACTCGGCTCGGACACCTTGCGCATGGCGAAGTGGGCAAACAGCGGCGTCAGCTGGCTGTAGGCCTCCCACAGGTTCTGCTCATCCGACGTCACCTGCACATAGGCGAAGTAGCGCACCAACGGCAAGATGCGCTCGGCCAGCAGGCTGCGGCAATGGCTGCTGTCGTCGCCAAAGTTGTCGCCATCGCTGGCCTGGGCCACGTAGATGTTCCAGTCGGCCACGGGATAGCGCGCCTGCACGATCTGGTCAAGCAGCACCAGGGCACTGCTGACCACCGTGCCCCCGCTCTCGGTGGCGTGGAAGAATTCTTCCTCGCCAACCTCGGCAGCCTGGGTGTGGTGGCGGATGAAGACGATGTCGATCTTGTCGTAGTGACGGGTGAGGAACAGGTAGAGCAGGATGAAAAAGCGCTTGGCCAGTTCCTTGCGCCCCTGATCCATGGAGCCCGACACATCCATCACGCAGAACATCACGGCGCGGCTGCTGGGCTCGGGCACCTTGGTGCGGTTGCGAAAGCGCAGGTCCAAAGGGTCGAGGAAAGCCACCTTGGCCAGACGGGCCTTCAGCGCCTCGATGCGCTGCTGCAGCTCGGCCACGGCCTCGCTGGTGCCGTCGTCCTGCGCCAGCAAGGCATCCAGCTCGTCCTGCAAGTCCTTGAGGGCACGGTTCTGCGCCTTGGTCAACGCGATGCGCCGCCCCTGGGCACTGCGCATGGTGCGCAGCACCGCCAGGTTGTGCGGCGTGCCATCGTGGCTGTAGCCAGCGCGACGCAGCCTGTACTGCTGCGTGCTGGCGATGTGGGTGCGCAGCAGCCGTGGCAGCGCCATGTCCTCAAAGAAGAGCTCCATGAACTCTTCTTTGGTCAGGGTGAAGGTGAAATCGTCCTCGCCCTCGCCGCTGTCGCTGGCCTGTGAGCCGCCACCGCCCGCGCCGCCCTGGGGCCGCGCGATGCGGTCGCCACGCACATGCTCGCTGTTGCCTGGGTGCACGGTGTCGCGGATGCCACCCGGGCCATGGTGGAACACCGGCTCGCTGATGTCTTTGCGAGGGATGGTGATGCTCTCGGCCTGCTCGATGTGGCGGATGTCGCGCTGCGACACGGCACGACGCACCGCTTCGGCGATCTGCTGCTTGTAGCGCCGAACGAAGCGCTCGCGATTGCCCACCGACTTGTTCTTGCCGGCAAGCCTGCGGTCGATGATTTGCAGTGCCATCTGTGCCCCCTTGCCTGGCCCGACGCCGGCAGCGCCGGGATACCGTTCAGCTGCTCTTGCGCACACGCAGGTACCACTCGCACAACAGGCGCACCTGCTTGGGGGTGTAGCCCTTGGATTCCATGCGGGTGACAAAATCCTCGTGCTTGCGCGCATCCTCGGCGCTGGCCTTGGCGTTGAAGCTGATGACCGGCAGCAGCTCCTCGGTGTTGGAGAACATTTTTTTCTCGATCACCGCGCGCAATTTCTCATAGCTGGTCCAGCTCGGGTTCTTGCCCTGGTTGTTGGCGCGCGCGCGCAACACGAAGTTGACGATCTCGTTGCGAAAGTCCTTGGGGTTGGCAATGCCTGCGGGCTTCTCGATCTTCTCCAGCTCGGCGTTCAGCGCGCCGCGGTCGAACACCTCGCCGGTGTCGGTGTCGCGGTACTCGCTGTCCTGTATCCAGTAGTCGGCATAGGTGACATAGCGGTCGAAGATGTTCTGGCCATACTCGCTGTAGCTCTCCAGGTAGGCGGTCTGGATCTCCTTGCCGATGAACTCCGCATAGCGCTGCGACAGGTATTCCTTGACGTAGCCGATGTACTTGGTCTCCAGGTCATTGGGGAACTGCTCGCGCTCGATCTGCTGCTCCAGCACATACATCAGGTGAACGGGGTTGGCCGCCACCTCGGTGCTGTCGTAGTTGAAGACCTTGGCCAGGATCTTGAACGCAAAGCGCGTGGAGATGCCCTCCATGCCCTCGTCCACGCCGGCGTAGTCCCGGTACTCCTGATGGCTCTTGGCGCGCGGGTCCGTGTCCTTGAGGCTTTCGCCGTCGTAAACCTGCATCTTGCTGAAGATGCTGGAGTTCTCAGGCTCCTTCAGGCGCGTGAGCACCGAGAACTGCGCCATCATCTTCAGCGTGCCGGGTGCGCACACGGCGTGAGCCAGCGAGGACTCGCGGATCAGCTTCTCGTAGATGCGTACCTCCTCGGACACGCGCAGGCAGTAGGGCACCTTGACGATGTAGATGCGGTCCAGGAACGCCTCGTTGTTTTTGTTGTTGCGGAAGGCCTTCCACTCGCTCTCGTTGCTGTGCGCCAACACCATGCCCTCGAAGGGGATGGCGCCAAAGCCCTCCGTGCCTTTGTAGTTGCTTTCCTGCGTGGCGGTGAGCAGCGGGTGCAGCACCTTGATCGGCGCCTTGAACATCTCGACGAACTCCAACAGGCCCTGGTTGGCCAGGCACAGGCCGCCCGAGTAGCTGTAGGCATCGGTGTCGTCCTGGGCGAAGTTCTCGAGCTTGCGGATGTCCACCTTGCCGACCAGACTGGAAATGTCCTGGTTGTTCTCGTCACCCGGCTCGGTCTTGGCGATGGCCACCTGCTTGAGGATGCTGGGATAGCGTTTGACGACGCGGAACTGGCGGATGTCGCCATTGAACTCATCCAGCCGCTTGACGGCCCACGGCGAGAGCACATGCTGCAGGCTGCGCCGCGGGATGCCGAACTGCTCCTCCAGCACCGGCCCGTCCTCCACCGCGTCGAACAGGCCCAGCGGTGACTCGTTGACCGGCGAGTCCTTGAGCGCATAGAACGGCACCTTCTGCATCAGGTGCTTCAGGCGCTCGGCGATCGAGCTTTTGCCGCCCCCCACCGGACCCAGCAGGTAGAGGATCTGCTTGCGCTCCTCCAGGCCCTGGGCCGCATGGCGGAAGAAACTCACCACCTGCTCGATGGCGTCTTCCATGCCGTAGAACTCGGTGAACGCGGGATAGCGCCGGATGACCTTGTTGGCGAACAGGCGCGACAGGCGCGGGTCGTTGCGGGTGTCCACCATCTCGGGCTCCCCGATGGCCGCCAGCATGCGCTGAGCGGCACTGGCATACGCCATGGGGTCACGCTGGCACAGCGCGAGGTAGTCGTCGAGGGACATCTCCTCTTCGCGCATGCGTGCATAGCGGGCAGCAGAGTTGCTGATGACATCCATACGACCTCCGGTGGCGGCCCCCGGGCTTGGCAATGCCGCAAAAGTTGCAGATGTTCACAACCACATGCTGTCGTTGTAGCACCTCACCGGCGCTTTGAACAGCAGCCATGGGCGCGCCATGCTGGCGGACGCAGCTTTGTTCGAGGTCGAGAGCCCCTCAACTTGATCAGGAGTATGATCCTACCCTCGTTCTTTTTGAATCGAAGAAGCAGACATACTCCGTCACATAGAGCGGTTCAATGGAGCCCGTCTTCCCTCGGCGCCTCGCACGCCGGTTCCGGGCATGCCCAGGGGGTGACCGCCAACAGCGACAGCCCGGGTGCCAAACCACGGGCTCAGTCGGCGAACAAAGCCTGCAGCAGCGCCGTGCGGGCGGCTTCCGACAGCTGCCAGTGCCCCTCAACCTGCACCAGCTGTCCCGCCGCCACGCCTGCGCTGAACCAGTCCGCGACGAAATCTGGCGCCCAGCCTCCGGTGCGCCAGTGCGGGCTGCTGGCCATGGCGATGAGATCGGGGTAAGCCTGCAGGAATTCGGCCTGCGATGCGACGGGCTGGGCGTGGCTGAGCAGCAGGAACTGCGCGGCGTACAGGCGCTCGGAGCGCGCGTCGGCATGCAGCGCGAAATACCCCTTGTCCTCCGTCAAGGCCTCGGCCAGGCGGCGCAGTGCAGCCGGCATGCGCGCATCGGGCCACAGCGCACACAGGTGTTGCAGCCGCGGGCTGAACGGGGCGTAGCGAACGTGCGCCAAGGCCTCGCGCAGCATTTCATCGGGGTCCTCTTCGTACACCGATTCGTGCACCAGTCCACGCACAAAGGTTTCGAAATCCGGTGCCAGCGGCGTGATGGCGTAGTCGTTGTCCTGATCGACGTGCACCACGGCTGGCTCGCCCTGCGGTCCGCAGGCGCGGTAGTCAAGCGCGATCATGTCGTGCCCAGCGCTGGGGCAGTCGCCGAAGTAGATGCCGATGTCGGGATAGCCCCACTGATCCTGCTTGAACACACTGCCCAGTCGGCCGCACAGGCTCCACGGCTGGTCAAAGCCAATGCCCTTGAAGGCGGTGATGGCCACATGGTCGTCTGCCCATGAGGTGGCCTGCTGCGTGGGAAAGCAGTCGTTCACCGGAATGCCGCCGTTTTGCGAGCGCATCAGGGCGACATAGCTGGCCGGCAGCTGGTAACCCAGCTCGGCCTCGACGGCCGCAATCACCGCGGGCGTGGGCGGTGGTTCGATGTACTCCTGGCGGGCGTAGTCGCTGTCGTCCCAAAAGGTGTGGAGGTCAAAGCCCTCGAAAGGCGGTGCGGACATGGTGCATTCCTGGTGAAAGGCCGCTCCTGGCCGGGCCTTTCCTGGCCGGGCCGCTCAGGCAATCCCGAAATCAAGGGCATCGCTGTGTGGCCAGATGGGCCGCCCGGACGGCGTGACCCCGGGTGCCAGGAGCGCAAGCTGCAACCCGAACACCTTGGCGCCCTGCAGGCCGTCGCCCTCCCCACGCGCACCGCGGATGCGGACCGCATGGCTGCCTGGCACCACGTCCAGGTCGTTGACGGTCCAGCTCAGCTTGCGTTGGCGTTCGTAGCGGGTGAACGCTGCATGCTCCCAGCCCACCAGCACGAACAGGTCCGCCACCACCAGGACACCCGATTCGACCACCAGCGGCAAGCCGCCATGGCTGAACTGCCAATCCAGTGCGAGCGGTTCGGCATCGAGGTTGCAGAACAGGTAGTCGTCTTCGTCCAGCGGGTACATGGGCACGATGCAGCCGGCCTGCACTGCAGCGTCTCCCACGGCCTCGTCGCGCATGAAGGCCTCCAGCACGTCGCCCTGCGTCAGGTCGTGCTGCTCGAGAAACCGGCACAGCACGAGCGGGTCGAACATCACCAAGCCATGTGGATAAGCCATGGACACCGTGGCACGTGTTTTCATGGACAGGTTGTCATTGCTGAAGGGGACCATGCCGTGGGCCGGAGTCGGCAGGCAGGTCGACCAGGCAGCACGGCATTGCGAGCAAATGCAGTGGCGTGCAGCCGTTCTGAACGTAAAGCTCTGCGCTCGCGGAAGCGGGGCCCTTGCTACGGGCCTTTCGTGGCCGGGCCCATCACCGAGGCCCCCGGCACGCGCGTCAATCCAGCTGCGAGAGATCGCGCACGGCGCCCTTGTCAGCCGACATGACGAGCTTGGCATAGGCCTTGAGCGCGGCCGACACCTTGCGCGGACGCGGCAACGCGGGCTTCCAGCCCTTGGCGTCCTGCTCGGCGCGGCGCTTGGCCAGCTCGTCGTCGCTGACCAGCACGTCGATGGTGCGGTTGGGGATGTCGATGCGGATGCGGTCGCCGTTGCGCACCAAGCCAATCGCGCCACCTGCGGCGGCTTCGGGCGAGCAGTGGCCGATCGACAGGCCCGAGGTGCCGCCCGAGAAGCGGCCGTCGGTCAGCAGCGCGCAGGCTTTGCCCAGGCCTTTGGACTTGATGTAGCTGGTGGGGTACAGCATTTCCTGCATGCCGGGTCCACCCTTGGGGCCTTCGTAGCGCACCACAACCACGTCGCCGGCTTTGACCTGGTCGGCCAGGATGTTGGCCACGGCCTCGTCCTGCGACTCGACCACATGGGCCGGGCCCTCGAACACCAGGATGGAATCGTCCACGCCGGCCGTCTTCACCACGCAGCCGTCCAGGGCGATGTTGCCGCGCAGCACGGCCAGGCCGCCTTCCTTGCTGAAGGCGTGGTCGTAGGACCGGATGCAGCCCTCGGCGCGGTCGGTGTCCAGGCTGGGCCAGCGCGTGGCCTGGCTGAAAGCCACCTGCGTGGGGATGCCGGCGGGCCCGGCCATGTAGAAGGTGCGCACGGCTTCGTCCTGCGTGCGCACGATGTCCCACTGGTCGAGCGCGTGCTTCATGGTCTTGGCGTGCACGGTGGGCACATCGGTGTGCAGCTTGCCGGCGCGGTCCAGCTCGCCCAGGATGGCCATGATGCCGCCCGCGCGGTGCACGTCTTCGATGTGGTACTTGTTGGTGTTGGGCGCCACCTTGCACAGCTGCGGCACCGTGCGCGAGAGGCGGTCGATGTCGTGCATGCTGAACGGGATCTCGGCTTCTTGCGCAATGGCCAGCAGGTGCAAGATGGTGTTGGTCGAGCCCCCCATGGCGATGTCCAGCGTCATGGCGTTTTCAAAGGCCTTGAAGCCCACGGCGCGCGGCAGCAGCGTGGCCTCGTCCTGCTCGTAGTAGCGGCGGGCGAGTTCGACGATGAGGTGGCCGGCCTGCTTGAACAGCTTTTCGCGGTCGGCGTGCGTGGCGACCACGGTGCCGTTGCCTGGAAGCGCCAGGCCCAGCGCTTCGGCCAGGCAGTTCATCGAGTTGGCCGTGAACATGCCCGAGCACGAGCCGCAGGTCGGGCAGGCCGAGCGCTCGATCTCGGCCACGTCGGCGTCGCTGATCTTGTCGTCGGCCGCGGCCACCATGGCGTCGATCAGGTCGAGCTTGTGGATGGAGATGGTCTTGGTCTGGGGATCGGCCAGCTTGGCCTTGCCGGCCTCCATGGGGCCACCCGAGACGAACACGACCGGGATGTTCAGGCGCATGGCAGCCATGAGCATGCCGGGGGTGATCTTGTCGCAGTTGCTGATGCAGACCATGGCATCGGCGCAGTGGGCGTTCACCATGTACTCGACCGAGTCGGCGATCACGTCGCGGCTGGGCAGCGAGTACAGCATGCCGTCGTGGCCCATGGCGATGCCATCGTCCACGGCGATGGTGTTGAACTCCTTGGCGACGCCGCCGGCGGCCTCGATCTCGCGTGCCACGAGCTGGCCCAGGTCCTTCAGGTGCACGTGGCCGGGCACGAACTGCGTGAAGGAGTTGACCACGGCGATGATGGGCTTGGAGAAGTCGCCATCTTTCATGCCGGTGGCGCGCCACAGTGCGCGGGCGCCAGCCATGTTGCGGCCAGCCGTGGAGGTTTTGGAACGGTACTCAGGCATCGGGGGTCTCGAGGAAATTGCGCGAAAACGGTGCAATTATCCTCCCGCGCCGCGTCCGCACGAGTCGCGCGCGCCGGTCTCCCGCTTTGGCCGCCGGACACCGGCGGTCTGGTGTGCTGCGATGCGCGCTTGCCGAGCCCCCGCCGACGACCGAGCAAGGCGACCCGCCCCTCGCTCGGTCACCTTGTCATCACAACACCGTGGCCACCATCGATCGGGTGTAGGGGTGCTGCTTCGTGCGCAGTGGCGTGAGCGCACGCCTCAAGACCTCGATGCTGCTGGGCTCGGGATGCCGCTGGGTTCGGTGTCGGCTGCCCTTGGCCCTTGCGGGTGGTCCGTGAGACCCCAAGAGGCCAAAGGGCGTCAAAGAAGCAGGCAGTATGCAGACGTTCTCGATGCATTTCAAACGGAAATGGATGCATACTCCCGCCTTTAAATCAAGTGCCTGCCGCCGTCACCATCACCAGCGCTTCACCCGTGATCACGGTCTTGCCGGCCACGGTGCACTCGGTGGACAGGTTCACCCGCTTGCGGGCCACGTTGACCTCGGTCACGGTGATGGTGGCCTGCACCGTGTCGCCCGGGCGCACCGGGGCCCGGAACTGCAGGTTCTGCCCCAGGTACACCGTGCCCGGCCCCGGCAGCCGCCCCGCGATGGCGGCCGAGATCACGCTGGCGCTGAGCATGCCGTGGGCAATGCGGCCGCCGAACACGGTGGTCTTGGCGAACTCCTCGTTCAGGTGCACGGCGTTGTTGTCGCCGGACACGGCGGCGAACAGCACGATGTCGGCCTCGGTGATGGTCTTGGCATACGTGGCCGACATGCCGACCTTGAGGTCTTCCACGTTGTAGCCGCCCAGTTCATTCATGTGTCTGTCTCCGCGTTCGTTGCACAGCGCCGGGCCGCTCGATCATCCCTGGCGGGAACCGGTCCACGGCAGCATAGCAGCGGCTTTGCCGCGTTTGGCGCGCCGCGTCACCTGGGTGAAAACGGACCTGTGATGCCGGGCGACGATGCAGGCGGTGATGCCGTTGGCGTGCCCCCGCGGCCCGGCCTGCGGAAGACCACCCGGGCCGCACGCGCCGCGATGGCATCATTGGGCGCTTTGCCACGGCCTTGCGGCCGTCCTCGGGCACGCTGCGCCCGATGGTTCCTGGCCTGCCGCCCTCTTCCGCCGCCTCATTCCGCCGCTCCCCACCGCCGCTCTTCTGCCGTGTCCAGCCCCGCCACCGCCCTCCCACTCCCCGCCGCCCCCGCAGAGACCCGCTGGTGGCTGGATCCTGCGTGGCCGGTGTTCGCGGGCCACTTTCCAGGCTCGCCGGTGCTGCCCGGCGCCTGCCTGCTCGACTGGGCGGTGGCGGCACTCAGCGCCCACCACGCGCCGCAGTCGGTCGCCTGGCACTGTGCCTGGGCGAAATTTCCCCGCGCCGCCCTGCCCAGCGACCTGCTGAGGCTGCGCTGGTCCGCCAGTGCCAAGGGCTGGGGCTTCACCATCGAGCGCCTGGGGCAGGCCGCGGGTCCCCTGGCCGAGCCGGCGCAACCCCAGGCTGCCGACACCGTGGCCAGCGGCCTGCTGGTGCAGGCCCAAGCGGCGTGATGCGCGTGCGCCATCCCCACACCGACCAACCCGGGCTGGCGCCACCGCCCGCCTCGCCGCCAGCGGCGCAGGCCTGGACGCGCTCACGCGAGCGCAGCGCCACGCCCGTCGTGCGCTTCATGCTGCGCCTGTCGCTGCTGCTGGGGCGGCGGCTGACGCGGCCGGTGCTGCATGGCATCGCCGCCTACTTCTGGCTGTTCGCCCCCCAGGCGCGGCGCCACAGCCTGGTTTACCTGCGCCGGGCCCTGGGCCGCGAGCCCACGCTGGGTGAGCGCTATGGCCATGTGCTGGCCTTCGCCAGCTGCATCCACGACCGCGTGTTCTGGCTGGCCGGGCGCGAGCACGAGTTCGACATCCAGATCACCGGCGTGGAACACGTGCTGGCTGCGCGTCAGACGCCGGTCGAGCGGCCCGCGGACCCGGTCCGGGCAAACGCAGCGAACGCGGCACGCGCATCGGCCCCTGCGCCAACCGCCAGTGCCAGCCCCCTCGACGCCGCGCCACCGGCCAGCGAGGCCACCCAGGCCGCCGAGCCAGGCGCCACCACGGCAGGGCCCGCTGGCGGGCCGGCGAACACACAGGCGAACAAACCTGCCTCGGGCTCTGCGGACGCCCGTGCCAACAGCCCTGCCCACGGCCCGGTGGCAGCCCCGACAGAGGGCCCCGCTGACACCCGGACGAACACGCCGGCAGCGGCACCCGGCAGCTCGGCGCCGCGCGGCATCATGTTCATCGGTGCGCACGTGGGCAGCTTCGAGGCCCTGCGCACGCTGGGCGCGCGCCATGGCATCGAGTCGCGCATGCTGATGTACGAGGCCAACGCCCGCAAGCTCAACGGCGTGCTGGCCGAGCTGGACCCTGGGCTGCCGCGGCGCATCATCGCCCTGGGCCAGCCCGACGCCATGCTGCGCGTGCGCGATGCGCTGGCGGCCGGCGAGTGCGTGGGCGCGCTGGCCGACCGCAGCTTCGACCACCAGCCCGGCGTGCCGCTGCCGTTTCTCGGGGCGACCGCCGCGTTCCCGCGCGGGCCGTTCCAGCTCGCCGCCCTGCTGGGCGTGCCCACCGTGTTCATGGCCGGCATCTACCGGGGCGGCCGGCGCTACGAGCTGCAGTTCGCCCCGGTGTTCGACTTCTCGACCGTGGCGCGCGGCGACCGCCAGGCGGCCATCGCCCAGGCCCAGGCCGCCTACGTGGCCCGGCTGGAGGCCACCTGCCGCGCGCACCCGCTCAACTGGTTCAACTTCTTCGATTTCTGGCGCGCCTCGGCCGCCGACCCCTGACCCATGCGTTCCGCCCTTCGCCTTTCTCGCCAGACCTTTGCACAGTATGCGCTGGCTGCTGTTTTCAGTTCAACAGCCATCACTGGATACTGCCAAAGTAAACCCCAAGGCACGCCCGAGTTCAACGCCAATGCGCTGATGCTGCTGCTGGCCAAACACCCCAGCGGCGACGCCACCTTCGTCGAGACCAAGCACCTGGCGCTGCTGGCGCAGCCGCTGGTCAGCAAGGGCACGTTGAACTACGCGCCGCCCGACAAGCTGGCCATCCGCACCACCGAGCCCAAGCCCGAGGCCATCGTGGTCGACGGCGACTGGCTGTCGCGCACGGCCGACGGCAAGACCCGCCGCATCCAGCTGTCGGCCCAGCCCGAGGCCACCGGCATCATCGAAGGCATACGCGGCTCGCTCTCGGGCAACCGCACGGCGCTGGACCAGAACTTCGAGCTCAGCGTGAGCGGCAGCGCCAACCAGTGGCGCATGGGCTTGGTGCCCAAGGACAGCCGCGTGCGCAAGCTGATCACGCGCATCGCCATCGAGGGCAGGCAGAACGCCATCACCCGCATCACCACCGAGCAGGCCGACGGCGACCGCTCGGTCATGGACATCACGCCCAAGCCATGACGCGTGCCACGCCCCCCGAGGCGCCGTTGCAGCCCGCCGCCGCGGGCCAGGGCTCGGCCGACGGCATCACCCTGCCGCGCGCGCAGCGCTGGCTGCGCGGCCTGGCCTGGCTGGCGCTGGTCTGCGGCTGCATCTGGGTGTTGGCCACGGCGCGCTACAGCAGCGACATGTCGGCCTTCTTGCCCAAGGACCCCAGCGCCGAGCAACAGCTGCTGGTCGACCAGATCCGTGACGGCGCGCTCTCGCGCATGCTGCTGCTGGCCATCTCCGGCGGCAATGCCGAGCAGCGCGCGCTGGCCTCGTCTGCGCTGGCCGACTGGCTGCGCGCCCAGCCCGAGATCGAAGGCGCCATCAACGGCGATGTGGCCAGCCGCGACCGCGACGGCGCCTTCCTGTTCGCCCACCGCTACCAGCTCAGCGATCGCATCACGCCGCAGCGGTTCACGGCCGAGGGTCTGACGCAGGCCCTGGGCGAATCGCTGTCGCTGCTGGCCTCGCCGGCGGGCAGCCTGCTCAAGCCGCTGCTGCCGCGCGACCCGACGGCCGAGGTGCTGCACGTGCTCGACAGCCTGGCCTCGTCCAGCACCGGCACGCACACCCGCGAGGGCGTGCTGGCCTCGGCCGATGGCCAGCGCGCCATCCTCATGGTGATGCTGCAGGCCAGCGGCACCGACACCGATGCCCAGGCGCAGGCGCTGGCGCGCATCCAGGCCGCCTTCGACCGCCTGCGGCCCGGCCCGGCCGGGCCTGAGGCCGCGCTGCAGCTGGCCATGACGGGCGCGCCCTACTTCTCGGTGCAGTCGCGCGCCATCATCAAAAGCGAGGTCGAGCGCCTGTCGCTGACTGGCACTGTGCTGGTCGTGCTGCTGCTGCTGACCGTGTACCGCTCGCCGCGCACGCTGCTCGTGGGCCTGTTGCCCGTGGCCACTGGCATCGTGGCCGCCATTGCGGCCGTGGCGCTGGGTTTTGGCACCGTGCACGCCATCACCATCGGGTTTGGCACCACGCTGATCGGCGAGTCCATCGACTTCAGCATCTACTACCTGGTGCAGTCGCGCGATGCCCACGCCTGGCGCACGCGCTTCTGGCCCACGATTCGCCTGGGCGTGCTGACCTCGCTGTGCGGCTTCGGCGCGCTCACGTTCTCCAGCTTTCCGGGCCTGGCGCAGCTGGGCCTGTATTCCATGGCCGGGCTGGTGGCCGCGCTGCTGACCACGCGCTACCTGCTGCCGGCCATCCCCACGCCGCCGCCGCCCATGGACCGGCTGGTGCGCCTGGGCCAGCGTGTGGCGGTGGGCGTGGGCCTGCTGCGCCGCGGCCGCTGGGTGCTGGTGGCGCTGACGGGCGCGGCCGTGCTGACCACGGCGCTCTCCAGCACGCCAATGTGGTCGCGCGGCCTGGACGGCCTCAACCCCACGCCGCGCGCCCTGCAGACGCTGGACGCCGAGATCCGCCAGGACCTGGGCGCGGGTGACCTGCGCTGGCTGGTGGCCGTGCGTGGCGACACCCCCGAGCAGGCCCTGACCCGCGCCGAAGGCGTGCAGGCCGCCCTCGCGCCCCTGGTCGCGCAAGGCCTGCTGGCGCGCATCGACAGCCCGAGCCGCTTCTTGCCCAGCGCCGCCACCCAGGCGCAGCGCCTGGCCAGCCTGCCGGCGCCCGACGTGCTGCAGGCCAACCTGCAGCAGGCGCTGACCCGGGTACCGTTTCAGGCCCAGGCGCTGGCGCCCTTCCTCGGCGAGGCCGAGGCTGCGCGCCAGACCCCGCCGATCTCGCTGGCCGACCTGAAAGGCACCAGCTTTGCCCTGGGCCTGTCGGCGCTGCTGCTGCGCCATGGCGAAGGCCACGTGGCGCTGCTGGCCTTGCAGCCGCCGCTTGACGGGGCCGCGTTGGGCGACACAGCCCCCGGTGCCGCACCCGCCAGCGAACCAGCGCGGCTCGACCGCCTGGCCGCCACGCTGGCCGACCGGGTGCCCGGCCTGCTGAGCCGCTGGCAGCAGAGCCAGGCCCCACTGACCACCTCGGCCTCGGCTGCGGCCGACGAACTGCCGCCCGCGCTCTTCATCGACCTGACGCAGGCCACCGAATCCATGTTCGGCAGCTACCTGACCCAGGCCGGCAAGCTGGCCGTGGCTGGCGTGGCTGGCGTGGTGCTGTTGCTGGGGTTGTCGCTGCGCAGCGCGCGCGGCGTGGTGCGCGTGCTGCTGCCCATGGCGGGCGCTCTCGTTTTCGTGCTGGCCGCGCACGCGCTGGCCGGGCGTTCGCTCACGCTGCTGCACCTGGTCGGGCTGATGCTGGTGGTGGCCGTGGGCTCGAACTACGCGCTGTATTTTGAGCAAGCCATCGACGTGCAGCCGGACAGCAACGCCCCGCGCACGGCGGCCAGCGACAGCCAGCACGCGGCCCTGGCGTCGCTGCTGCTGGCCAACCTGTCCACCATGATCGGCTTCGGCATCCTGGCCTTCTCGCAGGTGCCCGTGCTGCAGGCGATTGGCGCCACCGTGGGCCCGGGGGCGCTGCTGGCGCTCGTGCTGGCCGCCGCTTGGTCGCGCCGCGTTTCGCCAGGGGCGGCGCAGCCCGCCGTCACGGTGCCACTCATCCCTGCAACCGCTGCACACCGGGCGTAGCGCCAGAGCTTGATTCATCCCAACCAGTATCAGGCGCTTGCGATTCATGTGTGATCGGAAACGCCGAATACCCCCAGCCATTCACCATGTCCGATTGCATCGCCCTGCTCATCGCCGCCCCCGCTTCGGGCCAGGGCAAGACCAGCGTCACCGCCGGCCTGGCGCGCCTGCTGCGCGACCGCGGCTGGCGTGTGCGCGCCTTCAAGTGGGGCCCCGATTTCCTCGACCCCAGCTGGCTGGCCACGGCCAGCGGCCAGCCCGTGGACAACCTGGACCTGGCCATGGGCGGCGAGCACGACGTGCGTGAGCGCCTGGCCCGCGCCGCCGCCGAGGCCGACGTGCTGCTCATCGAGTCGGCCATGGGCCTGTTCGATGGCGCGCGCAGCGCCGCCGACCTGGCCGAACGCTTAGCCCTGCCCATCCTGCTGGTGATGGATGCTTCGCACATGGCCGAGAGCTTTGGCGCGCTGGCCGCCGGCCTGGTGCGGCACCGCCCCGGCCTGCGGTTTGCCGGCGTGTTGGCCAACCGCGTCGGCAGCCCACGCCATGCCGAGCTGCTGCAACGCGGCCTGCAGGCCGCCGGGCTGCAGGACCTGTGGCTGGGCGCCATCGGGCGTCAGCCCCTGGCCCTGCCCTCGCGTCACCTGGGGCTGATCGCTGCCAGCGACGTGGACGACGCCGACGCCAAGCTGGCCCGGCTGGCCCAGGCCGTGGCCGAGACCGAGCTGGGCGCGGCCCTGCCCTGGGCCTCGTCGGGCGCAAACGGCCTGCGCAACGACCCCCTTGAAGCGGAGGCCCTGGGCCATGCCGGCGACGCGCGCGCGCAGCAGCCCGACGCGCCGATGGCGCCAACGGCCCGCAGGCTGCAAGCCATGCCCGCACGGCCACGCCCCGTCCGTTTCGGCAGACGTGGGGCAGCCCTGGCCAGGGTGCTGCGCCGCGGCGGCCGTTCACGGCCCGCATCGCTCAGAACGTCGCTGAACAGGCCGTCCGCAGCGCCAACGCAGCGCCTGGCCGCCCTTGCGCGGCCCCTGGGCGCAGCCACCGCGCCTGGCGCTTCGCCGCAGCCCGCCCGTCAGCCGCTGTGGACCCGCTGGCGCGTGCACATCGCACCGCCGGCCCCCCGGCCTCTGCCACCGTTGCTGGCCGGCGTGCGCATCGCCGTGGCGCACGACGCGGCCTTTGCCTTCGTCTACCCGGCCAACCTGGCCTGCCTGCGGCAGCTCGGGGCCGAGGTCGCGCTGTTCTCGCCGCTGGCGGGCGACGCGCTGCCGCCCTGCGATGCGGTGTGGCTGCCGGGCGGCTACCCCGAGCTGCACGCCCAAGCCCTGGGGCAGCAGCAGGCGCTGCGCCAGCAGCTGGCCGAACACGTGGCCCACGGCAAGCCCGTCTGGGCCGAGTGCGGCGGCATGCTGGCCCTGGCCGAGCAGCTGCACTGGCCCAGCCGCGCGCTGGCGCTGCCGCTTTGGGGCCTGCTGCCCGCCACGGTGACCCAGCACGACCGTCTGCAGGGGCTGGGCATGCAGGCCTGGCGCGGCCCGCATGGCCTGCTGCGCGGGCACGGCTTTCACCACGCCAGCTTCGCCACCGAGCTGGTGCCCCAGGCTCACACGCACCGCCTGCTCAGCGAAGCCACCGTGGACGAGCAGGCGCCGCTGGAAGCCATCTACCGCCATGGCAGCATCCAGGCGAGCTTTTTCCACGCCTGGTTTCCGTCCAACCCGCACGCCACGGCAGCGCTGTTTCAGTCACCTGCCGATGCACTGACCGATTCCCCTGCCGCCACGCCAGCCATGGCAGCCCTTCCCGCGTTGTCCGCCGCCCCATCGACCTGACCGCACGCCCGACCACCCGCATGTCCCAAGCCCTGCCCTTTCTTTCTGCCGCCGAAGCCGCCGTGCCCGGCAAAACCAAACCCAAGATCGGCGCCTACCACCGCCACCTCCTGGTCTGCACCGGGCCCCGCTGCGCGCCCGATGGCGAAGCGCAGGCCCTGTTCGATTCGCTGGGCGCCGTGCTGGCCGAAGCCGGCCTCGACCGCGGCGAACAGCGCGTCAAACGCACGCGCATGGGCTGTGTGGCGGCCTGCAAAGGCGGGCCCATCGTCTGCGTGCAGCCCGATGGCGTCTGGTACTGGGACGTGACGCCCGACAACCTGCGCCGCATCGTGCACGAGCACCTGCACGGCGGCCGCGTGGTGGAGGAACTGGTGTTCCACCAGGGCCCGGGCTCGGGATGCGACGATCGCTGACACCCATCAAGGCAGTATCGAGGCCTTGTCGTTGGATTGACATCGACGATGGCCGGATACCACCCAACAGAATGCGAGCGGGTGCAAGCGCGTCGCTCAGCCGGCCGCTGCACCAGGGCACCGGACGGCCAGGCCGTGAGCCGTACCGCCTCGATGCCGGCCACGGGCTCGCAATGCGCAGCGCAGCGATCGCGCGACGCCCAAACAAAACCCCGCCGACGCGGGGGCGCGGGCGGGGTTGGCGGTGCGCGTCAGGGCTCAAGGCCCTCAGGCCGGGCTCATTCGTAGGCCACGCGGAAGGCCTTGCGCAGCATTTCGCCGATTTCGGGCTTGGCGGCGTAGGGGTTGGGCGGCTGCGTGCGGTTCACGATGGCATCGGCGCGCTGCTGCACGCTGGCCAGCGCATGCGGGTGGCTGTAGATGTAGAAGTGGTTGTGCTCGGTGGCCTCGAACACGTTGCGCGCGATGTCGGCGGCCGACACCTTGCCCTTGCTGACCGCGGACGACGTCAGCTCCTTCTTCAGCAACTGGCTCTTGGACAGCTGGGCATCCTTGTCGGGGCGGTTGCGGTCGCTCTTGTCGATGCCCGTGGGCACGAAATACGGGCACAGCACGCTGGCCGAGATGTGGTCGGTCACCAGCTGCAGGTCTTGGTACAGCGTTTCGGTGAACGCCACCACGGCATGCTTGCTGACGTTGTAGACGCCCATGTTGGGCATGGTGACCAGGCCCGCCATGCTGGCGGTGTTGACGATGTGGCCCTCGTAGCCGGGCTGGGTCTTGGCAGCCTCCAGCATCATGGGGGTGAACACGCGCACGCCGTGGATCACGCCCCACAGGTTGACGCCCAGCACCCACTCCCAGTCGGCGACGGAGTTTTCCCAGATCAGGCCACCCGTCGACACGCCGGCGTTGTTGAACACCAGGTTGGGCGCGCCCCAGGTCGCCTTGACCTCGGCCGCCAGGGCTTCCATGGCTTGGGGATTGGCCACGTCCACCTTGCGCGCCATGACCTGGCCGCCCGCCGCGGTCAGCTCCTTCACGGCGGCGTCCAGGGCATCTTGCTGCACGTCCACCAACACCACCCGCATGCCGCGCGCCACGCCGATGCGGGCCATCTCCAGGCCGAAACCCGAAGCGCCCCCGGTCAACACGGCCACCTTGTCCTTGAAATTCGAAATCACGGCTTGCTCCTTGCTCGTTGAATTGCGCGATGCACGAGGCGGCATGCTGGCTCAGGCCAGGGCGAGGCGTCAGCGCCTGGGTGACATGAGGCCCCACGCTCCCCGGCTGCGCCTGGTCCGCTGCCCCTATGCTGGGCGCCCCCCAAGGGGGCCGTGCCTTGCTCGGGAGCGGCCCTTCGCTGCGGTAGAACGGTGCCCAATCCTAGAGAGGCTCTGGGCGTGCTTGGAGGTGCCGCCGGCAAAGCCCGGTCGCATCGGCCAGCTTCTCAAGGCCATCAGCGCCAACTCAGCGGGTTGACGCGGTGGCACAGGCACAGCTGCTCGAACAGGGCCGGCTCGGCCTGGGCCAGCGCCTCGGGTTGTTCGAAGAACACCTCGCACGCCACAGCGAAGAACTCGGCCGGGTCGGTGGCGCCGTAGGCGTCCAGCAGGTGGTCTTCGCCGCGGTCGATCTGCTGGCGCAGGCGCGTGAAGGCCTCGCCCAGCACCTGAGCCCAGCGCACACGGCCGGCGCGGCCGGTGCGCAACGGCAGCGGTGGCGCGCCGTTGGCCACGCCCTTCTCCTGGTCGAGCTGGTGCGCGAACTCGTGCACCACCACGTTGTGGCCATCGGCTGGCCGGGCCGCGCCGGCCAGCACGTCGTCCCACGACAGGATGACCTGGCCCTGCGACCACGATTCGCCCGACAGCACGCGCTGCACATCGCGCTGCAGGCCCAGGCCGGCGGCCTCGGTGCGCTGCACGATGAAGGCGCCGGGGTAGAGCAACACCTGCGTCAGGTCGGGGAACAGGTGGTTGCGCCGCCCCAACTGCAGCAGGCAAGCCTGGGCGGCCACCACCAGGCGCATGGTGTCGGTCACCTCGAGCCCGGCGCAGCCGATGAAGGGCTTCTCGGCCAGGAAGACCTGCACATCGCCCTTGAGCTTGAGCTGCAGGTTGGCCGGCAGGCGTGCCACGGCCGGCACCTGCTCGCGCAGGATTTTTCGCCAGGCGGCCGGAAACGGCCGCCGCCGGATGCGCGCGCGGCGCAGGGCCACCCAGCTGGGCCGCCACCAGAACCAGCCCGCCAGCGCCAGGCCCAGCAGCAGCACCGCGAGCCCCATCCAGGTGCCGGGGTGCCAACCACCCCCGTCAAGCCATGCGTTCAGCAACCGTTCACCCCGTGTTCGTTGATGCGCCTGGGCGTCCCAGGGCCGCCCCGTCAAGGGACGCCGGTGTCCGCCGCGCACACGAACCGTTACATGGGCGCTTCGCGGCCGATTGCAATGGCGCCGAAAAGGCAGCCGGCGCGGGAGGGTGCGGGAGCCGCTTGGGTGCCCCCACCGGCGCCGCTTTGTAGCCCAGGCGACAACTTTGGACCCCAGCTCCGGGCTTACCCGATGCGGCCGATCGCGCCGCCATGCGCCAATGGCCGGTTGTGCGCCGAAGCCCCACCGAGGATGGCGTGCAGATCACATCACCCTAGGAGACGCAACGACATGAGCCAACCATCCACGCCCACCCGCCGCCAGTTCTGCCAGCTGGGTGCGCTGGGCCTGGCCGCCAGCTGCACGCCAGCCTGGGCCAACACCGACGCCTTCCCCTCCAAGCCCATCAAGCTGATCGTGCCCTTCCCGCCCGGCGGCCTGACCGACGCCCTGGCGCGCAACCTGGGCGCATCGGTCAGCACGCAGCTGGGCCAACCCGTCATCGTGGACAACCGCCCCGGCGTGGGTGGCACCATCGGCGCCGAGCTGGTGGCCAAGTCGCCGGCTGATGGCCACACGCTGCTGCTGACGCTGAGTTCGCTGCTGCCCAGCGCCTCGGTGCTCTACACCAAGCTGCGCTTCAACCCCGAGAAGGACCTGATCTGCGTGTCCGAATCGGCCATGCTGGGCGGTGCCTGGGTGGTGAACAGCAGCCTGCCGGTGAACAACGTGCGCGAGCTGGTCGAGTACTCCAAGGCCAACCCCGACAAGGTCAGCATGGCCAGCCTGGGCGCCGGCACCCCCAACCACGTCTCGCTCACGCTGCTCAACAACGAGTACGGTGCCAAGCTGCTGCACGTGCCCTACAAGGGCGAAGGCCCCATGGTGCAGGACCTGCTGGGCGGCCAGATCAACGCCTCCATCGTCGCCGGCATCCACGTGCAGGCGCACAAGGCCTCGGGCAAGCTGCGCTGCATCGGCGTGCAGGGCTCGCGCCGCTCACCCATGCTGCCCGACGTGCCGCTGCTGTCCGAGCAAGGCTTCAAGCAGGAGAGCTGGAGCCGCGAAGGCCCCATGGCCATCTTCGCGCCCAAGGGCCTGCCGCCCGCCGTGCTGAGCCGCCTGGGCGAGGCCTTCAAGGTGGCGGCCGCCACGCCCAAGGTCGTGCAGTACCTGCAGGAAGGCGGCATCTACCCGCACGGCAACCTGCCCGCGGAGGCCCAGGCCAACTTCGAGCGCTACTACGCCATCGTCAAGCGCAGCACGGCGGCGACAGGCGTGGTGCTGGACTGATGCACGCCGCCGGGCTGAGCCTGGCTTTGAGAGGAAGCAGTACACGGCGATTGTCGATGCCAAGACAACGGCAATCACCTGATACCCCTTGAAAGGCACGACTTGGTCCGGCAACACACAGGCCTGGCCCACCGCACACACCGCCCCGGCTGGCGGTGCCGGGCCCGGGTCGAGGGCCCCCTGGCTTGGGTTGATAATCGGCGGGTTTTCCCATGTGGCGCCCCCCGACGCCACCAACCCACGCCACACAACATGACCACGACGATCCGCCAACAGGACCTGATCGACTCGATCGCAGGCGCCCTGCAATACATCAGCTACTACCACCCTGCCGATTACATCCAGCATCTGGCCCAGGCGTACGAGCGCGAGCAAAGCCCGGCTGCCAAGGATGCGATGGCGCAGATCCTGACCAACTCCAAGATGGCCGCCACCGGCCACCGCCCCATCTGTCAGGACACCGGCATCGTCAACGTGTTCCTCAAGATCGGCATGGACGTGCGCTGGGAAGGTTTCACCGGCGGCCTGGAAGACGCCATCAACGAAGGCGTGCGGCGCGGCTATAACCACCCCGACAACACGCTGCGCGCCTCGGTCGTGGCCGACCCACACTTCGCGCGCAAGAACACCAAGGACAACACGCCGGCCGTGATCAACGTGCAGATCGTGCCCGGCAACACCGTGGACGTGACCGTGGCCGCCAAGGGCGGCGGCAGCGAGAACAAGTCCAAGATGATCATGATGAACCCCAGCGACTCGCTGGTGGACTGGGTGCTCAAGACTGTGCCCACCATGGGCGCCGGCTGGTGCCCGCCGGGCATGCTGGGCATCGGCATTGGCGGCACGGCCGAAAAGGCGGTGCTGCTGGCCAAGGAAAGCCTGATGGAAGACCTGGACATGTACCAGCTGCTGGCCAAGAGCCAGCGTGGCGAGAAGCTGGACCAGGTCGAAGAGCTGCGCCTGGAGCTGTACGAGAAGGTCAACGCCTTGGGCATCGGCGCGCAGGGCCTGGGCGGCCTGGCCACGGTGCTGGACATCAAGATCAAGATGTACCCCACGCACGCGGCCTCCAAGCCCGTGGCCATGATCCCCAACTGCGCCGCCACGCGCCACGCTCACTTCGTGCTGGACGGCTCGGGTCCCGTGTACCTGGAAGCCCCGTCGCTGGACCTGTGGCCCAAGATCGACTGGGCGCCGGACTACAACAAGTCCAAGAAGGTCGACCTGAACACGCTGACCAAGGAAGAAGTTGCCAGCTGGAAGCCCGGCGACACGCTGCTCTTGAACGGCAAGATGCTGACCGGCCGTGACGCCGCCCACAAGCGCATCCAGGACATGCTGGCCAAGGGCGAGAAGCTGCCGGTGGACTTCACCAACCGCGTCATCTACTACGTCGGCCCGGTCGACCCGGTGAAGGACGAGGCCGTCGGCCCGGCCGGCCCGACCACGGCCACGCGCATGGACAAGTTCACCGACATGATGCTGGAGCAGACCGGCCTCATCGCCATGATCGGCAAGGCCGAGCGCGGCCCTGTGGCCATCGAGAGCATCAAGAACCACAAGTCGGCCTACCTGATGGCCGTGGGCGGCGCCGCCTACCTGGTCAGCAAGGCCATCAAGCAGGCCAAGGTCGTCGGCTTCGAGGACCTGGGCATGGAAGCCATCTACGAGTTCGACGTGGTCGACATGCCGGTGACCGTGGCCGTGGATGCCGGCGGCACCAGCGCCCACATCACCGGCCCGGCCGAGTGGCAAAAGAAGATCGCCAGCGGCGAATTCAAGGTGATGCCGGTGGTCGCGGCCTGACCGCAGCCCTGGTTGGCCCCGTAGCGCCTGCCAAGCCGCCTTCGGGCGGCTTTTTCATGGCTGCTGCCATTGCCGTTGCCCCAGCTTGCAGCAGGCGTGCCCTCGCCTTCGCGGTGGTTGGCGCGTGGGTCAGCCGCTCGGCCCGGCAACCGAGCGGGCGGCGATCAGCCTCATCCGCCAATGTGCTCGAGGTCGCGCAGCAGCTCGGCCAGCGTGATCGGGTCCAGCTCGCGCCAGTCCTGGGGCTGGCCCTGCTGGGTCAGCCGCAGGTGCAGGGTCTGCGCCCCCGAGTCGCGCGGGCTGAACAGGGCGACGCCGGGTTCCAGATCCAACGTGACCTGACGCTGCCCAGGCAGGCTGCGCTGGTAGCTGCAGATGAAGCCGCTGTCGCGCCAGTTGTCCCAGCCGCGGGCGTCCAGGCCCAGCACGCGCAAGGGTTCCAGGGCTTTGCCGTCCCAGGCCAGCACGGCCGCCACGGCTTGCTCGGCCGTGAGGTCGCGCGCGACCTGCCGGCCCAGTTGCTCGAAGGGCTGCAGCAGTTCGTAATCGACAAACACCTGACCGAATGCAGCCAGCGTGGCGGCATCCAGCTGCAAGGGGTGCACCACGCCGACCTTGACGGGCACGTCGGGCCAGACCAGGGGCGCCTCGTCGGCCTGCAGCAGCTCGCCATCGGCCGCAACCCGGAAGGCCGCCAGCGGCCGCGCAGGGCCACCCGGCTGGGCCGGCGCATACAACCCCCAGATCACCCGCGCAGCGATCTGCCGCAAAACGGGATGCTGGACATACACCACCTGAAAGTCATCTGGCGTCCAACGGCGCTGCTCGCGCATGGCCTTCTCCAGGCGCTTGATGTGCGAGGCGCCGATGGCCTTGGTCTGCTTGGCCACCGCCTTGTAGGCGGCTGTGGCGGCGCTGGCCAGTGCCGCGTCGTCGCGCGCGCCCACGGCGGGCAGCTTGGCCACGCGGGCACCAGGGCGTCCGTCTTCCAGCGCGCGCAGCTGGGGTTTGAGCTGTTCGTCCAGCCGCAGCAGGAATTGCCGCGGTCCGAAGTCCAGCACCCGCTCGCCCTTGGTGTTCAGCCCCAGTGTGGGCACCAGGCGATCCTCCAGGTCCTGCGCCGACAGGCCACGCATGAGGCCGATCTTGCGCATCATCTCCTGAGCCTTGAGCTTGAGCGGACGCGACTTCACGCGCTCGGCGATCGCGGCGATTTCGCCCAGCGCCACGTCGGTGCCCATCTCGGCCAGGATTTCAAGCGCCGTGCCGGCCCGCGCCGACAGGCCCTCGGTGGGCCAGACGCGCGCGCACTTGGCCAGGTCGCGGGCGGTCTGGTCGTTGCCCAGCACGCCCAGCGCCCAGAAGGCCCAGTCGTACTTGGCGGTCGGCTTGAGGAGCTCGGCGCCAGGTTCGCGGGGCCGCCACGACGACACCGAGCGGTTGGCGCGGTCCGCCTCCCAGGCCTGCATCAGCGCCCAGGCGAAGGCCGCCAGCGATTCGGGGGTGCAGGCCTCGCGGACCAGGGCCAGCCCCGCATAGCGCCCCGCGCCTGCCGGAAAACTCAGCATTTCGCCCAGCGTCTGCAGGGCCGGGGACGACAGCGTGCCGCCCTGCACCCACTGCGGCGCATGGGCAGCCAGCTGCGGCCAGAACTCGGGCAACTCGCCCACGCGGGTCGGGTAGCGCAGCAGTGGGTCATCCGCCAGCAGCTCGTGGGTGGCCTGCAGGGCGCCGGCGTGGCCCAGGGCTTCCAGCCGCTGCGCGCCCGCCAGCACCGATTCACGCAGTCCCTCGTCCACCAGCCACAGCAGCACCGTGCGCGCCACCGTCTGCGCCTTGCCTTTGCCGCACAGGGCATCGGGCAAGTGCGCGGCCGCGGCGTACTCGGGCCAGGCCTTGAGCCAGGCCTTGCCGTGGATGGCGTGCGCCTTGCCGCTGACGACCGCCAAACCGGCCGAGCGCGCCAGGGGCTCGCTGGCCATGCACAAGGCCAGGTCAATGGCGCTGGCCAGGCTGCGCGCGCACCAGGCCTCCATGGCAGGCAAGCCCGCCAGGCCCAGCGCAGGCACGAAAGCAGCGGCACCGGCGTGCACGTAGCGAGCGGCCAGGCGGTTCCACAGGGGCGCGGCCAGGTCACCGAGCTTGAGCCAGTCACGGCCATCGCCATCGAATTCCTGCAACGGTTGGCGCGCCCAGTACGGGCTGATCTTTTCGTTCAGTTCACGCAGGGTCTGCGCGACGGCGTCGGCGTCACGGGCCGCCAGGGCCTGCCGCAACGGCACCAGCTCCACTTGATCCTCGTCCTGAAAGTCTGCCAGGTCGACACCCAGGGCAGCCAGCTGCTCGACCTCGCTGCCTGTCTCGAGGGCCTGGGCAGCAGCGGCCTCGAAGACCTCGCTCCAACGCAGCTGCGGCGCCAGGGGCGGCACATCCGTCAGGTGCAAGGCCTTGGCCGCTTTGGACGCGCGGGGCTTGGTTTTTGGGGTGGGCTGCCGCCACGGCGGGTTCTCCAGCCAGGCGACGGGGTCGATGGGGAATTCGGGGCGCTGTGGCGCGCTCTGCATGTCCATGGGTGTGCTCCTGCCTCCAGATGAAGGGTGCAGTGTGCCTGAAACATCCCGTCACATCGAGACGCCGATTGCGCCCGAAGGTGCTACTTCGGGCCTGCGCCGCCATGGGACCGCTGAGCTGCATCTGCTGACCGGCGTCCGCATCAGGCAGCGCGGGCCGCAGCGCCCTGCCCGACGCAGCAGCCTGAGCGCCGGTCCTCTACACCCTGCCTCTTCAGAGCCACCGCCACGTCTTTCCTTGCACTCCAGGCACGCCACTACAATCGCGCGGCCGGCGCATTCACGCCGGTGTTTGCTGGGGGTGCCCGGCCGTGTCTCTCGAGGCCGGCGGGCTGAGAGAGTCCCTTTGAACCTGATTGAGATCATCCTCGCGCAGGGAAGCACGTCAGCCCACAGGCCGCACGGTCTCGTCGCCCCGTCAGGGGTCGGCCCGGGCCCTGGCGCTGCAGCGCGAGCTGCCGGAGTGCGCCATGACCGTTTCCCCTCCTCCCGCCGCCCAGGGCAGCGTGACCAACCACAGCCTGCAGGTGGTTGCCGCACACGAGCGCGTGTTTGCCTGGCACAACCATGCGGCGCTGTGGTTCAGCCTGGGCGTGGGCCTGCTGGTGCTGCAGATGGGTGCCCTGATCGCACCAGCACTTGGCTTCACGGGCGCGTTGTGGGTGATCGCGGGCGGCTCATTGCTCGGCGCAGCCTTGTTGGCCTGGGTGGCCCACATCGGCGCCACGCATGGGCTCGCCAGCGCCGGGCTGATGCACGCGGTCATGGGCCGGCGCTTCGCCCAGCTGCCGGTGCTGCTCAACATCGTGCAGCTGCTGGGCTGGGGTGCGTTCGAGCTGGTGGTGATGCGCGAGGCCACCGTGGCCATCGTGAGCCGGCTGGGCTGGATCGGTGCCGGCACCTCCGCCGCCCTGTGGGCCACGCTGGCCTGGGGCGCGTTGCTGACGCTGCTGATGACCCTGCCCATGGTGCGGCTGGTGCGCCAGCTCATCGCGCGCGTGGCCCTGCCGCTGGTCGTGCTGGCCTTGCTGTGGATCAGCTGGCAGCTGCTGGGCCAGGCACACACCCAGGGTTGGGCAGCACTCACGGCCACGCCCGGCAACGGCAGCATGAGCCGCCTGTCCGCGCTTGACCTGGTGATCGCCATGCCCGTCTCGTGGCTGCCGCTGGTGGCCGACTACGCGCGCCATGGCCGCAGCGCCAAGGGCGCGTTCTGGGGCACCTGGGCCGGCTTTGCGCTGGCCAACGCCTGGTGTTATGGGCTGGGCGTGCTGATCGCCACGCTGATGCCGGGCACCGAGATGATGGCCGCGGTGCTGCTGGTGCAAGGCGGGCTGCTGGCGCTGGCCCTGGTGCTGCTGGATGAGGTGGACAACGCCTACGGCGACACCTACTCGGCCGCCATGAGCGCGCACAGCCTGCTGCCACGCCGCAGCGTGCGCCACTGGGCGGTGGTGGTGGCGCTGGCCTGCACGGTGCTGGCCATCGTGCTGCAGATGCACAGCCTGGAGCCCTTCCTGATCCTGCTGTCGTCTGTCTTCACGCCGCTGTTTGGGGTCATCGTCGGCAGCCTGGCGGGTCGGCGCGACGTGGCCGGCCTGCTGAGCCGCGCGCCCGCGGTCAACGGCGGCGCCGTGGCCATCTGGCTGCTGGGCATTGGTGGCTACCACGCGCTTGCTCAGTGGGCACCACATTGGGGCAGCGCCCTGCCCGCCTTCGCGTTGACGCTGGGCCTGTCGGCGCTGCTGCGCGTCGTCCATCAGCCGGCAGCGGCACGATCCATGGCGTGATGCGAATGGGGTATGGATGATTTCCCGTTTTCAATTCAACGGCAATGGATTCATACTGCCTCTGGATAAAAGCAGACATGCGAGCGGATGTGTATCAGGTTCGGCAGCCCCGCGCAGGCCCTGCTGCCGGCATGGGTGCCGTGAGGGGAACGGTATGATGAACGTGACTTGCGACGGTGCCGTGCTCCTCACGCCACCGGGTCAGGCCATCGTCTGGAAATGCTGAAATGGATTGGGTCCCCGTCGTCTTCATCGTGTTCAAGGTCCTCGTGTTCGGAACCTGCATGTTCTTCGCCATCAAGTGGCATTACGACCAAGGCAAAAAGAAGAAATGATCAGATGCGGCCCTCTTGAGGGCCGCATGCACATGTGCCCCAGGCCGGCGCGTGACCGGCCTGCCGCCTTTCCCACGGAGCTTGATCATCAGCAGTGAGAATCAAACGACATCATTCCCAGACACATCAAAGGTCCGCATGAAAATCTGCACCCCCACCAAAAATGATTACTTGAAATTAATGGAAATTTGGGAAGATTCAGTTCGCGCCACTCACGACTTCTTGAGTGAAGAGCACATTCAAACCCTCAAACCCCTGATACTCGAACACCATTTCGATGCAGTGGATTTGCGAGTCGCCAGCGACGAACATGGTGACATGGTCGGCTTCATTGGTGTTGCCAACCAGAATGTTGAGATGCTTTTCATATCCCCATCCCACAGAAAACAAGGGATAGGCTCGATCTTGCTCAAGAACGCGATAACCCATCAAGGCGCAACCAAAGTCGATGTCAATGAACAGAACCCCGACGCAGTCGCGTTCTATGCGCATTGTGGATTCAGCGAGGTTGGCCGATCGCCGCTGGACGGACAAGGCAACCCCTTTCCACTGATTCACATGGCGCTCAAGCAGATCAGCTGATCATTTGTCAAACAGCATCATCTGAATGTCGCAAGGCCTTCCTCCAAGGAGCAGTTTGGCTGACATCGCCCACGTCGTGTCCAGGAGCAATGATGAATACCACTTTTGAAGGCGGGTGCCTGTGTGGGGTGAATAGGGATCGGATCAGTGGCAATCCTTTGTCTGTCTATGCATGCCACTGCATCGATTGCCAACGACGAACCGGAAGTGCGTTCGCGCTTTCCATGCTGGCGAGAAGCGCCAGCATGGAACTCACATCGGGTCAACCAGTTGCTTATCGCGCAGCTCTATCTGATGGCAGAACCAAGGTGGCAAATGTGCAGGGACTGTGGCACGCGTCTATGGGGGACGCCACGGAATGAAGCCGTTGTTGTGGTTCAACTCGGCACCTTGGACCAGCCGCATGCATTCAAGCCCATTGCCCACTTGTGGACTCGAAGCAAAGCCCCATGGATGGTTATCCCTGATGCAGATGTCCAGTTTTTGACTCAGCCTGAAGACCAAATGGAGTTGGTAGAACTTTGGCGTTCAAAGTCCAACAACATTGCTGGTAGGAAATAGCTTCAAATTCAATTCAAAAATGGTCCCCATGACGGCTGGAATGGGGTCGCGATGCGGCATCACAAAAGGAACGGAGTTGCCACGCCAGGCCAGCAAGCGGCCCTCGGCGCGGTCAGGCCTCACACCCGGAACCAGTCGCACCCCTGATCGGCCGTGGCCGCCAGCAGCTGCGGCGAGAACAGGCCGAGCGCGGACCGCAGCTCGCCCAGCGCCAGGTCGGGGCGGTTGTTCTGCTCGCTCAGGTGCGCGGCCACCACCAGGGCCAGGTCGTCGTGCATGACGCTGGCCAGCAGCTGCGCCGCCTTGGCGTTGCTCAGGTGCCCCAGCGAACCGGCCACGCGGCGCTTGAGGAAGGCCGGATACCGCGATGCCGCCAGCAGTTCGGGGTCGTGGTTGCTCTCCAGCACCAGGGCGTGACAGCCTTGCAGGCTATCCACCACGTGGGCGCTGGGGTGGCCCAGGTCGGTGCAGATGCCGAGCCGGCGTTGCCCGTCGCTGACCACGAGCTGCAGCGGCTCGCGTGCGTCGTGCGGCACGGTGAAGGGTTGCAGCAGGCAACACGCGCTCACGGCGATGGTCACGCCATCGCTGGCAAAGCGCACCAGCCCGCCCACCGCGGGCTGGCCGATGGCCTGCCAGGTGCCATGCGACAGCCACAGCGGGATGCCCAGCCGCTCGGCCAGCGCGGGCGCGCAGCCCACGTGGTCGCTGTGCTCGTGGGTGACGAAGATGGCGTGCAGATCGGCCAGCTGCAGGCCGGTGGCCTTCAACCGGGCCTGCAACTCGCGCTGGCCCAGGCCACAATCGACGAGCACGCGCGTGACCTCGCCGCCTGGCAGCCCGCCGATCAGGTCGCCCTGTGCGACGGGCCCAACACCGCCGGCCGCGTCCGCCGCGGAACCCGGTTCCCCTGCGCACGTGATCGGCGCGGTGGCGGGGCTGGCTTCGATGAGCAAGGCGTTGCCGGCGCTGCCGCTGCCCAGACTGCGGAATCGCAGCATGCGAATGGCTCAAAAAACAGGAGTATGCTGCCATGCTCGTTGATTACACAACGAGAACAGCCCCATACTCCAGATTGCCGTCAATCGGCGGAGGATCACTTCAGGTCGTCGGCCAGCAGCTGGGCGATGCGGCGCGCGTTGTCCGAGGACTCGGGCGTGCCGTCGCCCTTGAGCACACGCACCACGCTCTGACCGCCGGTGGAGGTCACGCGCACCTGGTACTTGAGTGCCTCGGCGGCCTTGGGCGTGCTGCCGAACAGGCGGCCAAAGAAGCCGGCTTCCTTGCGGTTGGGGTCCGGCGGCAGGTAGCGCACGAAGTAGATGCCCTGGCTGCGGTCGCGGTCTTCCACGGTGAAGCCCGTGCGGTCCAGGGCCAGGCCCACGCGGCGCCAGGCACGGTCGAAGTCGTCGTCGACCTGCACCACGGGCGTGCCGTTCTGCTCGGCCACACGGGCCGCGGGCTGCACGCCCCCGGCTGCCACGACGGCCTTGGACTGCTCTTCGCTCACGCCCAGCTTGACCATCAGGCGACGCAGGAATTCGGCTTCCAGCTCGTGGTCGGCCGGGCGCGGTTGCCACTGCGTGGAATCCTTGGTCTGGCTGGTGTATTCCTCGACCATGCCGCGGTGGGTGATGAAGACCTCGGTCTTGCCATTGCTCGACTCCATGCGCGTGCGGAACTTGTCGCGCTCGCCGGTCGAATAGAGCTGATCGAACACCTTGCCGATGGTCGAGCGGATGATGTCCTGCGGCAACTTGGCGCGGTTCTCGGCCCAGTCGGTTTCCATGATGCCGATGCGGGGCTCGTCCACGGCCAGCAGGAAGCCGTTCTCCTGCCAGAAGTCGCGCACGGGTTGCCACAGCTTGTCGGCCGGCCGGTCGATGACCAGCCAGCGCTCGCCACCCAGGCGTTCCATGCGCACGTCGCCCACCGCCATGGCCGCCGTGGTGTTGGGCGACGCCGCCTGAGCCCGCTGGGCGCTTTCGTAACCGCTGGCGGTGACGTTGCCGCCGGGCATCTGGTAGCGGTTGGCGGCAGCCAGCTGCGTCAGGTCAGGGGGCACCTCGAGCGACACGCCCTTGCCGGCACTCTTGTAATCGATCTTGTCGGTTTCCAGGACCGAGCAGGCAGACAGCGCCAGGCAGGCGGCCGTTGCAGTCCATGTCAGGAGAAATGTGTGTTTCACCAGAGGTTCCTATCACGACGGGCCAGCAGGCTGCGGCCCATCAAAGCGGTGCTAAGACCAGTATGCCAAGGCTGTCGTTCAGCATTGAACGCAAGTGCAGGCATACCCCTATACGATTTTGGATTCAAGCGCCGCGTGATGCCGTGTCAGAGCAGGCCGCAGGCCTTGAGCGCCGCCTCGACCACGGGCTGCTGCTCGGCCGACAGGGGCGTCATGGGCAGGCGGATGTGCCCGCCACACAGGCCCAGGCGGGCCATGGCCCACTTCACGGCGATGGGGTTGGCTTCGACGAACAGAGCCTTGTGCAGCGGCAGAAGTTCCATCTGCAGCGCCATGGCGGCCCGGGCGTCCTGGGCCACGGCGGCCTTGCACAGCGCGCTCATCTGGCGCGGTGCCACGTTGGCCGTCACGCTGACGTTGCCCTGGCCGCCCGCCAGCATCAGGAACACCGCGGTGGGATCGTCGCCCGAATAGACGCTGAAGTGCTCGGGCACTTCCCGGATCAGCCACTGCGCACGCTCGAGGTTGCCGGTCGCTTCCTTGATGCCGGTGATGCCGTCGACCTGCGCCAGGCGCAGCACGGTGTCGTGCAGCAGGTCCGCCGACGAGCGGCCCGGCACGTTGTACAGCATCATGGGCAGATCGCCCACGGCTTCGGCGATGGCGCGGAAATGGCGGTACATGCCTTCTTGCGTCGGCTTGTTGTAGTAGGGCACGACCTGCAGCTGCGCGTGCGCGCCCACCTTCTTGGCGTGCTGGGCCAGCTCGATGGCCTCGGCGGTGGAGTTGGCGCCGCAGCCGGCCAGGATGGGCACCTGGCGCGCGTTCTTGGCGGCCTGCTCCACGGCGACGCGGATGATCTCCACATGCTCTTCCACCGTCACGGTGGGCGATTCGCCCGTGGTGCCCACAACGCCGATGCAGTCGGTGCCTTCTGCGATGTGCCAGTCCACCAGCTTTCGCAGCGTGTCGTAATCCACTGCGCCGTCGTCGCGCATGGGGGTTGCGATGGCCACGATGCTGCCGGTAATGCGTGCCATAAAAATGGTGCCTTCAGGTCTCAAATGAAACGCGCATTCTAGAGCGTGTTGGGTGATTTTTCCGGCAGAGGCCGCCCTGGTGTCGGGCCCCTTCGCCTGCGGGCGATGTGCAACAAAGGGTCAGAAGCACGACCAGACCTGGTCCGCCACCGCCACCATGAGGCCCGGCGCCGCGTAGGCCGCCAGCACCAGGGCGAGCACGGCCGCCACGGCCAGCCAGACCAGCAGCGGGCGCCAGGCCAGGCGCCTCATGGCCTGGTCCCCCGGTCGAACGGGGGCCATGCGCCGGAGAAGCTGCGGGTGCTCATGCCGCCACCTGCCCAGCACGCGGTGCCCGCACCAGCGCGGTTTCGCGAATCGGCAGGTTGATGAGCGCCGCCATCACGCCCAGGCCGATGGCGATGTACCAGACCACGTCGTAGCTGCCGGTGCGGTCGTACAGGTAGCCGCCCAGCCACACACCAAGGAAAGAGCCGATCTGGTGGCTGAAGAACACGATGCCGCTGAGCATGGACAGGTGCGCCACGCCAAAGATGTTGGCCACCACGGCATTGGTGGGCGGCACCGTGGACAGCCACAGCACGCCCATCACGGCCGAGAAGACGTAGACCGCCATCGGTGATGGCGGCGTCAGCAGGAAGACGACGATGACCAGGCTGCGCAGGCCGTAGATGGCGGCCAGGATGCCGGTGCGCGAGTAGCGCTGGCCCAGCGAGCCCGCGAGGTAGGTGCCGAACACGTTGAACAGCCCGATCAGCGCGAGCGACCAGGTGGCCACGCTGGGCGACATGCCCAGGTCGCGGATGTAGCTGGGCATGTGCACGCCGATGAACACGACCTGGAAGCCGCAGACGAAGTAACCGGCCACCAGCATGCAGAAGTTGCGCTGGCTCAAGGCCTCGCGCATGGCCTCGCCGGCCGTCTGATCACGCGGGACCGCACCAGCGCCCTGGAACTGCTTCTCGCGCAGGCCCCAGGCAATGGGGATGGCCAGCAGCAGCGCGGCGGCCAGCATCACCAGGGCTTGCTGCCAGCCAAACGCCTCGATGAGGCGCTGCTCGACCGGCACCATGAGGAACTGCCCGAATGAGCCGGCCGCTGCCGCGACCCCCATGGCCCAAGATCGCTTATCGGCTGGCACGTTGCGGCCGATCACGCCGTACACCACCGCGTAGGTGGTGCCCGCCTGCGCCACCCCGATCAGCACCCCCGTCATCAGCGTGAAGCCCAGCGGCGTGCTGGCGTGCGCCATGCCATACAGGCCCAGCGCATACAGCAGCGAGCAGCCCACGATGACGCGGAAGGCCCCGAAGCGATCGGCCATCATGCCCATGACGATGCCCGCCAGCCCCCAGCACAGGTTCTGCACCGCCAGCGCGAACGAGAAGGTCTCGCGGCTCCAGCCGTTGGCCTGGGTGATGGGCTGCAGCCACATGCCGAAACCGTGGCGCACCCCCATGGCGAGGGTGACGACCAGCGCGCCACAGATCAGCACTTGGCGCATGGAAAGGGTTTGAGGCATGGCGAGGTCTGCAGTTCGGACAGAAGAGCCGGCGATTGTCCGTGAATTCGCAGGGTCTTGCGCGCCTGAGCACCAAGGCGGTGCGTCAGCGCTGCATCAGCCACTGGCCCACGGCCGCCAGCGCCACCAACATCGCGTAGGTCAGCATCGCGCCATCGCGTCCCAACACCACCAGGCCGGCCAGCAACACCAGCACGCCCACCACCAACTGCACACCCATCTGCTCGACCAGCGACAGCCGCGCCGGCGCCCCACGCCAGAGCAGACGGCACACGCCCGGCAGGAACACCGCCAGCCACAGCGCGGGCGCGATGAAGTTGAACAGGTGGTTGAGCAGGTACACGGCGGTCACGGGTGCGAGGTTCAGACCCCTGCCGACACAGGAGCCGGCGCGCACTTTACTGCATGACCATGGGGGTTCTCGCGCCTGGCACCGTGCTGGCGATCGGCAGGCACAGGTTGGCCAGCAGAGCAGTGCCAGCCTGATAGATCTGCTGCGATCAGCCAGCTGAACTTCTGGGACGAGACCGTGGCCATGTCGCCTGCGCTTAGCATGACAACCGCCTCGTTCCGCAGTCCCGGTGTGCGCGCCCGCCAGTATTTGGATAGCCGCATCGCCATCGCCACGACTCGATCGACGAGGTGGTCGAGCGCGCCAACGCCAGCCCCTATGGCCTGGGCGGCACGGTGTGGGGCAAGGACGAGGCGCTGGCCACCAGCGTGGCCAACCGCGCGCGGGAATGCGGTCCAACAAGCCGGCAACGGTCCGGTTGGTGTCAGCATCACGTCAGGCCGTGAACCGAACGTTCCGCAACGGCCAAGCATGCCCCGGTGGCAAAGCGACGCCCTACTCCCGGCCCACGTGGTGTGCATGGCCCACCGGCAAAAACCCGACATCCAACGTCGCTGTCACCGCCGGCCGCGCTGCAAAAGGCAACAAATTTATAATCGCCCTCATGGCCGTCTGGACATTAGGGCTGAACCACAACACGGCCCCGCTCGATTTGCGGGGCCGCTTCGCGTTTGCGCTCGACCAAATGGCGCCGGCGCTCAAGGGCCTGCGCGCGGCCTTCCCCCAGCACCCCGAAGCCGCCATCGTCTCCACCTGCAACCGCACCGAGGTCTACTGCGCCGCCGAGACGCCGCACGTCGACCACACGCTGCAGTGGCTGGCCCGCGCCGGCGACGTGCCCGCCGAGGCCCTGCGCGCCCACACCTATGTGCTGGCCAACGACCAGGCCGCGCGTCACGCCTTCCGCGTGGCCTCGGGCCTGGACTCCATGGTCCTGGGCGAGGCCCAGATCCTGGGGCAGCTCAAGGATGCGGTGCGTGCGGCCGAACAGGCGGGCGCCCTGGGCACCACCTTGAACCAGCTGTTCCAGCGCAGCTTCGCCGTCGCCAAGCAGGTGCGCTCGTCCACCGAAATCGGCGCGCATTCCATCAGCATGGCCGCCGCGGCCGTGCGGCTGGCAGGGCAGCTGTTCGAAGACCTGCGCCAGATCCGCGTGCTGTTCGTGGGCGCGGGCGAGATGATCGAGCTCGTCGCCACCCACTTCGCCGCCCGTCAGCCGGCCCAGATGGTGATCGCCAACCGCACCCAGGCACGCGGCGAGCAGCTGGCCGCCCGGCTCGGCGCCCGCGTGATGACGCTGGCCGAGCTGCCCGAGCGCCTGCACGAATTCGACGCTGTCATCAGCTGCACCGCATCCACCCTGCCCATCATCGGCCTGGGCGCGGTCGAGCGCGCCCTCAAGAAGCGCCGCAACCGCCCCATGTTCATGGTCGACCTGGCGGTGCCGCGCGACATCGAACCCGAGGTCAAGGACCTGGGCGATGCCTACCTCTACACCGTGGACGACCTGGCCAGCGTGGTGCAAAGCGGCAAGGCCAGCCGCCAGGCCGCCGTGGACGAGGCCGAAGCCATCATCGACGAAGGCGTGCAAGGCTTCATGCGCTGGCTCGATCAGCGCGACCCCGCCCAGGGCTCGGTGGGCGTGATCCGCGAGCTGCATGCGCAGACCGATGCCTGGCGCGAGGCCGAGCTGGCCCGTGCCCGCAAGCGCCTGGCCAAGGGCGAGGAGCTGGACGCCGTGCTCGAGTCGCTGGCCCGCGGCCTGACGCAGAAAATGCTGCACGGCGCCATGGCCGGCCTGAATGCCGAGGGCGAGCGCCGCACGCAGACGCTGGACGCCGTGCAGCAGCTGTTCCTGCGCAACAAGCGTTAGCGGCGCCCTCCGCCGCCCTCACCGCCCCAGGCCTGCCCTGCTGCGCGGCGACACCTCTTGCAGGGGTATCCCCAACCTCCCGTTGAGACATGATCGGGAAGCGCGCCATACCCCGTCACCTTGTGCAAACGCTGCGCGGTTACTTTCCACCTGACCTGGCACAGCCCCTTTCTGGCGCACCCATGACGACGCTCAAACCCTCCCTCATCCACCAGCTGGAACGCCACACCGACCGCCTGGGCGAGCTCGACTTCCTGCTGTCGCGCGAAGACGTGATGGCCGACATGACGCAATTCCTCAAGCTCTCGCGCGAGCACACCGAAGTCGCCGCCGTGGCCGAGCGCTACGCGCGCCACCGCCAGCGCGAGGCCGACCTGGCCGCGGCGCGCGAGATGGCCGCTGACCCCGAGCTGGCCGAGATGGCGCGCGAGGAAATCGCCGCCTGCGAGGCGGAGCTGGCCGAGCTGGCCACCCAGCTGCAGCGCATGCTGCTGCCCAAGGACCCGGACGACGCGCGCAACGCCTTCGTCGAGATCCGCGCCGGCACCGGCGGGGACGAGTCCGCCCTGTTCGCGGGCGACCTGGTGCGCATGTACACGCGCCATGCCGAAAGCACCGGCTGGCGCGTGGAAGTGCTGTCGGAGTCGCCGGCCGAGCTGGGCGGCTACAAGGAAATCGTGCTGCGCATCGAGGGCCAGGCCGGCGAAGGCCCGCTGGCCACGGGCGCCTACGGCCGGCTGCGCTTCGAATCGGGCGGCCACCGCGTGCAGCGCGTGCCGGCCACCGAATCGCAAGGCCGCATCCACACCAGCGCCTGCACCGTGGCCGTGATGCCCGAGCCCGACGAGCGCCAGGCCATCACACTCAACCCGGCGGACCTGCGCATCGACACCTTCCGCGCCAGTGGTGCCGGCGGCCAGCACATCAACAAGACCGACTCGGCCGTGCGCGTGGTGCACCTGCCCACCGGCATCGTGGCCGAATGCCAGGACGGCCGCAGCCAGCACAGCAACAAGGCCCAGGCCCTGCGCGTGCTGCAAGCGCGGCTGGAGGAAAAAGAGCGCAGCGAGCGCGCCGCCAAGGAAGCCGCTGAGCGCAAGGGCCTGATCGGCTCGGGCGACCGCAGCGACCGCATCCGCACCTACAACTTTCCGCAAGGCCGCCTCACGGACCACCGCATCAACCTCACGCTGTACAAGCTGGCCCTGGTCATGGAGGGCGACCTGGGTGACGTGCTGGACGCGCTGCAAGCCGCGCGCGAGGCCGAGCAATTGGCGGAGCTGGACGCGAACGGCGGCTGAGCCCGCGCAGGTCTGCCCGAGGGGCCGGCCTGACGCCCGGCGCTTGAGCGGCATCGGGCGCGATGTGCAAGATCAGGTATCCAGCCCTGCTCGATGCATGTCAAACGGACATGCGGTCATACCCCATGCAGAAGCTTGGCGTACCCGGCAAATCGACCAGGCCCCTCGCCGACATCGCCAGCGCACCCGAGAAGATCGCCAACAAGCGGCCAACGGCCCACACCGCCGCCAGCCGCCACGCCTACCGGGGGCAGCGCGAGCCGCCAGCCGGTCAGCTGCAACCTCGGTGGGCGCCATGCCCCGCCTTGGCCGCTGCGCACACGCTGCGGTGTCCACTTGCGCCCGCTCGCTGTCGCCCAAGTCGGCAATCATCCTGAAGACGCCCAGTCGGGCTGGGCATCCCCGACCACCCCCATTGCCCGCGGTATGCTCGCCCCCTCGTTCAAGGGTGAACGGATTCCCCTCCATACCGCATGCCGATCCAACCCGCCGCGCTGCTGGTGGCCGCGCTGAGCCTGGCCTGCCCCAGCGCCTCGGCCCAACTGGCCCGCAAGCCCTCCGCCTACGACGGCGCGCCCATGCCCGCCGCAACCTCGTCCTCGTCGGCGAATGGCACCGTGCGCCCCACGCATGCCTTGCGCCTGAGCAGCCGCGCCGAGTTCGACCGCCTGGCCCGCGTGTACGGGGCAGGCACACCGCTCGCGCAGCCCCATGTGCTCTTCGTCATCGACCAGGGCGGCGCGCCCGGCGCGGCGCCCCGCGTGCTGTTCGTCGACACCCCGCGGTTTCAGCTGCACGAGCGCTTCCTGCGCGAAACGGGCCTGTTGCGGGGCGGCAAGGCCGCGCTCAACCGCAACTACCGCGCCGCCGACCGCCGCTTCATCCTGGGCACGCTGAGCTGGCAGCCGCAGGTTCAGGGCTTCGTCTACGAGTTCTGGGAAGGCGACCAGCTCACGCCGCAGCTGCTGCGCACCACCGCCACGCAGCTGGGCCGCCACTTTTTCGCCCCGCTGCGGTTCAAGGCCAACGCCACGCGGCACGAGCAGGTGGCCCACGACGCGGGTCTGGCCGCCGTCACCCAGGCGCAGCTGATCGGCCAGCAGGGCTACCTGCCCTTGAACACCGGCCAGGCCGTGGGCCGGCTGCGCCTGGTCGACCGCGTGGACCAGGCCCGCGACCTGGGGCCGCAGGACATCGTGGTGCTGCGCGAGGTGCCGCTGGCCCTGCCGCCCGTGGCCGGCGTGATCACCGAGCGCCCGTCCACCCTGCTCTCGCACGTCAACCTGCTGGCCAAGGGCTGGGGCATTCCCAACGCCTACGTGCACGCGGCCAGCGCGCAGCTGCGCGCCCTGGACGGCCAGTGGGTGCACCTCAGCGTGGGCGACCACGCGCACACGGTGCGCGCCGCCACGCCGGCCGAACGCGAGCAGGCCAGCCGGCGCCCGGCGGTGACCGCATCCCACGCCAGCCGCACCCGCCCGAGCGCGGTGCTTGACCTGCGGTCCACCGCCATCCGGCCGCTGGCCACGCTGCGCCGCGCCGACAGCCGGCAATGCGGGGCCAAGGCCGCCAACCTGGGTGAGGTGCGCGCGGCCCGCATCGCCGGCACCGCGGTGCCCGACGGGTTTTGCATCCCGTTTGGCGCCTATGAGCGCGCCATGCAGGCGTTCGGCCTGCCGCAGCGCGTGGCGCGCATGGCGCAGCAACCCGGCTTTGCCACCGATGCCGGCGTGCGCCGCCAGGCGCTGGCCGGCTTGCGCGCGCAGATCGAGGCCATGCCCGTGGACGCCGCCCTGGTGCGCGACTGGCAATCGCGCTGGGCCACGCAGCTGCGCGGCGCGGGCGTGTTCGTGCGCAGCTCGTCCAGCTCGGAAGACCTGGCGCACTTCAGTGGCGCGGGCCTGTACACCACCGTCCCCCATGTGCGCGGCGAGGCCGCCTTGACCGACGCGGTGCGCAAGGTCTGGGCCTCGGTGTTCAATTTCGAGGCCTGGGAAGCCCGCCAGGCTGCCGGCCTGGCGCCCGGCGACGTGGTGATGGCCGTGCTGGTGCAGACCGCCGTGGACGCCCAGGCCTCGGGCGTGCTGGTCACGCGCGACCCCGTCGGCCGCACGCCGCACGCCACCTTCATCGCCGCCAAGCGCGGCCTGGGCATCCGCGTGGTCGAAGGCCAACGGGTGGCCGAGCAGGTGCTGTACGTCGGGCGCAGCGGCGCCGTGCAGCTGCTGAGCCAGTCCGGCGAAGCCACCCGCTTGCAACTGGCCCCGGGCGGCGGCCTGCGCGAGGTGCCGCTCACCGGCGAGCGCCGCGTGCTCAGCGATGCGCGCGTCAAACGCCTGGCCAGCGTGGGCCAGGCCATCGAACGCCGCTTTGGCGGCCAAGCGCAAGACATCGAGTGGGCGCTGACCGACGACGACCAGCAGGTGCTGCTGCTGCAAACCCGGCCCTTCGTGGCCGCTCCGCATCGCTGAGTGGTGCCACACCGACTTGAGCAGTATGAAGCAGCACCCGATTCAACAGCAACGAGAGCAGATGCATACCCCAAACACCTGGATGACTTGACCATGACCCCGCTCCTTGACGTCGCCCACGCCCTGGCGCAGGCCAGCCAGATCGGCCTGGCGCGGGTGGACGCCCAGATGCTGCTGTTGCACGTCATGGGCCAGCCCACGCATGCGCGTGCCTGGCTCATCACGCACGACGACACCCCCTTGAGCCCCGACCAGGCCGAGCACTGGCAACGGCTGTGCGCCGCGCGCCTGCAAGGCCAACCGGTGGCCTACCTCGTCGGCCACAAGGCGTTTCATGGCCTGCAGCTGCAGGTCGATGCGCGCGTGCTGGACCCCCGGCCCGACACCGAGGTCCTGGTCGACTGGGCGCTTGACGTGCTGCGCACCCGGCCCGGCCGGCCGGCGCCCCGCGTGCTCGACCTGGGCACGGGCAGCGGGGCCATCGCCCTGGCCATTGCGCATGCGATGGCCCCGGCGAGCACCCCCAGCACTGAACCTTTTGCGGCCCGTGCGCCTGACGCGCCGCGCGCCGCCCCTGGGCCGCTGGACGTCGAGGTCACCGCCGTGGACGCCAGCGCCGAGGCCCTCGCCGTGGCGCGCGCCAACGCCGAGCGCCTGGGCCTGCCGGTGCGGCTGTTGCATGGCAGCTGGTACGACGCCCTGGGGGACAGGCACGCCGGCGCCGAAGCGGCGGCCAAGCCACCTACCCCGGCACGTTTCGACTGCATCGTGAGCAACCCGCCCTACATCCGCGAGGACGATGTGCACCTGCCCGCGTTGCGCCACGAGCCGCGCCAGGCCCTCACCAGCGGCGCAGACGGCTTGGACGACATCCGCACCATCGTGGCGGGCGCGCCGGCGTGGCTCGCCCGCGGCGGCTGGCTGCTGCTGGAGCACGGCTGGGACCAGCACGAGGCGGTGCAGGCCCTGCTGCGGGCCGCGGGCTTCGTCGACGTGCAATCGCGCCACGACCTGGCGGACATCCCGCGTTGCACTGGCGGCCGCTGGCCGGGTTGACGCACCGGACGGGCGATTCAGGCCCGCACGCCGCGCGGGCGCCTGGACCCGCGCATTGGCGCCGCCGCAACACCGCGAGTGCAACGAGTTGTTCCCATTTCTTTCAGTATCCTTGCTTTTCCGATTCAGGAACTCAGCTGCGTGAGGAATACTCCACACCGTGAAGCCGCCAGACCGGTGCGCCGCCCTTGTGTCGGCCGCGCCTTTGGCTTTGAATGGCCCTGTTACACCTCGTCGCCCTGAATCCGCCCGCCGCCCGCCATGTCACGTCCTGCCTCGCAACGCCTGAAGATCGGCCTCTCGGCCTGCTTTCAACACGCCGACCCGGAGCGCCCCCTGTTCAAGGGCAAGACGCTTCAATACGTGGAGCAGTCGATCGCGCACTGGCTGATGTCCGCCGGCGCCATGGTGGTGATGGTGCCCTGCCCCACGGGTGAAACCGCGCGCGGCGACGTGTCGCTGGCCCACTACGCCGACTGGCTGGACGGCGTCGTCATGCACGGCGGGGCCGACGTGTGGCCCGGCAGCTATGGCGAGGAGCCGCTGCAGGCGGCCTGGATGGGCGACCGCGTGCGCGACCTGTACGACCTGGCCGTGGTCGAAGCCTTCGCCCAGGCCGGCAAGCCCATCTTCGGCGTCTGCCGCGGGCTTCAGCTCATCAACGTGGCGTTTGGCGGCACGCTGTACCAGGACATCAGCACCCAGGTGCCCGGCGCCCTGGTGCACCGCAACGCCGAGACCTATGACCACCACTTCCACGACATCGACCTGGTGCGCGGCTCGCACCTGTCGCTGCTGTACCCGGGTGTGGCGCGGGCACGCGTCAACAGCATCCACCACCAGGGCATCAAGCAGGTGGCGCCCGACTTTTCGGTGGAGGCCTGGAGCGTGCCCGATCAGATTCCCGAAGCGATCCGGCGCCGCTTCATCCGTGGCCAGGCCTTCATCGCCGCCACCCAGTGGCACCCCGAGTTCGGCTCCATCAGCGAACCCACCCTGGACCCCAACCCCATCCTGCGCGACTTCCTCAACGCCTGCGAACGGGCCAAGAACCGCCCGCTGCGTGGTCACTCGCCGTTCCGCATCCGCGACCGCGCCGCACGGCTGCTGCGCCACGCCCTGCTGCGTCGGCGCTGACCATCGCTTGCCGTGGCGGCCACGGCACCCGACGACGCCGCATGGTCGGCGCATGGTCGGCGCGCCGCGTGACCGAATTTCGGCACCACATCTGCGAGAATCGCGGCCTATGTTCACAGGCATCATCACCGCAGTGGGGCGCATCACCGCCGTCCATGACCTCGGCGCCAGCGCGGCGCATGGCAAACGCCTCACCATCGAGACGCCGCCGGACTACCTCGCCGACGTGGGGCTGGGCGACAGCATCGCCCTCAACGGCGCCTGCATGACGGTGACCAGCTTCGACGCCGACCAAGCCCGGTTCACGGTCGACATCTCCCTCGAGTCGCTGTCGCGCACCACGGGGCTGGACCAGCCCGGTGCCGTCAACCTCGAAAAAGCACTGCGCGCCAACGACCGCCTGGGCGGCCACATCGTCAGCGGCCACGTGGACGGCATGGGCGAGGTGGCGCACTTCGCGCCGGTGGGCGAAAGCTGGGACCTGCGCATCGTGGCGCCGGTCGCGCTGGCCCGCTTCCTGGCCTACAAGGGCTCCATCGTCGTGAATGGCGCCAGCCTCACGGTGAATGCGGTGCGCGACCTGGACGACGGCTGCGAGGTGCAGATCAACCTCATCCCCCACACCGTGCAGCACACCCAGCTGGGCACCTTGAAGGCCGGCAGCCGCGTGAACCTCGAAATCGACACCGTGGCGCGCTATGTCGAGCGCATGCTGCAGGTGGCCCCCGAACTCGCGCGCCCGGCCGCCCCGCAGGCCTGAGCGTCACCCACCGTCCGCCAGCCGGCCGCCCCCATGCCTTGATCCACCGGGCCTGATGCCTCCCGATGTCGCAAGGCGCGGGCCCGCTTACCTCCTCGTTCCCTGGACCCCCATGAGCACTTCAGCCATCCAACCCGTCGCCATTTCGCCCATCGAAGACATCGTCGCCGAGCTCAAGGCCGGCCGCATGGTGGTGCTGGTGGACGAGGAAGACCGCGAGAACGAAGGCGACTTGATGCTGGCCGCCGACCACGTCACGCCCGAAGCGATCAACTTCATGGCCAAGTTCGGCCGCGGCCTGATCTGCCTCACGCTTTCGGGCGAGCGCTGCGACCAGCTCGGCCTGCTGCCCATGACGGCCAACAACGGCACGCAGTTCTCGACCAATTTCACGGTGTCCATCGAGGCCGCCGAAGGCGTGACCACCGGCATCTCGGCCGCCGACCGCGCGCTCACCATCCAGGTCGCGGTCGATGCCAAGCGCGGCCGCGAAGCCATCGTCCAGCCCGGCCACGTGTTCCCCATCCGCGCCGTGAAGGGCGGCGTGCTGATGCGCGCCGGCCACACCGAAGCCGGTTGCGACCTAGCCGCCATGGCAGGCTGCAGCCCCGCCTCGGTGATCTGCGAAATCATGAAGGAAGACGGCACCATGGCCCGTCTGCCCGACCTGCAGCTGTTCGCGGCCGAGCATGGCCTCAAGATCGGGACCATCGCCTCGCTGATCGAATTCCGCAGCCGCACCGAATCGCTGATCCAGCAGGTCAGCACGCGGCCGCTGACCACGCCGTGGGGCGAGTTCACCGCCCACGCCTACCGCGACACGCCCAGCGGCTCGGTGCACCTGGCGCTGGTCAAGGGCCAATGGCAGCCCGAGCAGGACGTGCCCGTGCGCGTGCACGAACCGTTGTCGGTGCTCGACGCGCTCGAGGTCAACCGCGCCATGCATTCGTGGGGCCTGGACACCAGCCTGCAGCACATCGCCCGGCATGGCTTCGGCGTGGCTGTGCTGCTGAACTGCGGCGAATCGGGCGAACAGCTGCTGGCCCAGTTCGCCGGCCAGTCGCAGACCGCCCATGCCCCCGCCCGTGGGCGCATGGACCTGCGCACCTACGGCGTGGGCGCCCAGATCCTGCGCGACTGCGGCGTGCAGCGCATGCAGCTCATGGGCACGCCGCGCCGCCTGCCCAGCATGACCGGCTACGGCCTGGAAGTGACGGGCTACATCGCCAAAGAATGAGGGGTATGGCTGGTTTGCCGTTCATTCGATGACGGCGAACTGGGCATACTCCATTTTTATCAGCACACGCCCGCCTGTGACGCGGGCGTGAGACACGACAGGAAACGAGCATGCAAGGTGCAGACAAAGGGCAAGCCGGCCCGCTCAACGGCAGTGGCATGCGCATCGGCATCGTGCAGGCGCGCTTCAACGAAGGCGTGACCGGCACACTGGCCGACAGCTGCCTGGCCGAGTTGAACCGCCTGGGCGTCAAGCCCGACGACATCACCCACATCACCGTGCCCGGCGCGCTCGAGGTGCCCCTGGCCCTGCAGGCCATGGCGCACACCGGCCGCTTCGACGCATTGGTGGCACTGGGCTGCATCATCCGCGGCGAGACCTACCACTTCGAGCTGGTTGCCAACGAATCGGGCGCCGGCGTCACCCGCGTGGGCCTGGACCACCACCTGCCCATCGCCAACGCCATCCTCACCACCGAAGACATGGCCCAGGCCGTGGCCCGTCAGGTCGACAAGGGCCGCGACGCGGCGCAGGTCGTGGTCGAGATGGTGCAGCACCTGCGCCAATGGCCGGGTGCCGGCCGTGGCACGCGTGCAGGAGAGTCCGCATGAACACCGGCAACCCCACCACGCCGCCCGAGAGTCCCGACGAACCCCTGGACGCCCTGGCCCGCGCCATCGCGGCTGGCGAAGCCCAGGCCGTGCCCCAGCCCGACGGGCGCAAGACCAAGGCCGCGGGCGATGGCCTGCGCAAGGCCGCCACCAAGTCGGCCCGCACGCGCGCCCGCGAGTTCGCCGTGCAGGCGCTGTACCAGCACCTCGTGGGTGCCGACGACGTGGCCGGCATCGACACCTTCACCCGTGACCTGAGCGGCTTCAACAAGGCCGATGCCGCCCACTTCGACGCGTTGCTGCATGGCTGCACCGACGAGTCGGCCGACCTCGACGCCCTCATCGCGCCCCACCTGGACCGTCCCCTGGGCGAGATCTCGCCCGTCGAGCGCGCCGTGATGTGGATTGGCGCCTACGAAATGCTGCATTGCCTGGACGTACCGTGGCGCGTGGTCATCAACGAGTGCGTGGAGCTGGCCAAGTCCTTCGGTGGCACCGATGGCCACAAGTACGTGAACGGCGTGCTCAACACCATCGCCCCCAAGGTGCGCCAGGCCGAGGTCGACAACGACCGCAACCGCCGCGCCTGATCCCCGGCCACGCTGAACCCGTCGCCACCGAACGCCGTCACCGACAAGCGCAGCATGAGCCAGCAAGAAGACGAGACGAACCTGGACCCGCACCTGAGCTTCAGCCCCGGTTTTCTGGCTGCCTCGCCCGAGCTGACCGCCTGGCGCGCCGCCAACACGCGCCCTTGCTGCGTGCTGCAGGTGGGCGGCTTTCGTCCCGGTGGCGAGCCCACCGCCTCGCACCTCGGCCTGAGCCCGGTGATGCGTGCCGACGAGGACTGGCCCGTCGACCTGGCTGGCCAGCCCATGCAGTTCATCGCGCAGCTGAACGTGGCCCAGGCGCCCTGGCGCCCGGCCGCCTTGCAGGACTTGGCGCTGCTGCAGCTGTTCGTGGGCGAGCAGTTCATCGAAAGCGGCTCGGAAGCCGGCACCTACGCCATACGCACCTACCCCAGCCTGGAGGGCCTGGCAGCGCGCGAGCAACCGCCGTTTCGCGAACGCGCCTGGATCGCGCAGGGTGTCGAGGCGCGCTGGCAGGCGCCGCAGGACGATCACCCCTGCTACGACGACGGCGACATGGTCTTGCCCGAGGGCCTGGCGACGTTTCCCGACGAAGCCCACGGCGAATGCCGCAGTGGCACCAAGATTGGCGGTTACGCGACCAGCCTGCAGCACGAGGTGCAGTTCTATCGGTACGAGCTCAATGCCGACGGCGAGTGGTGCAGCTCGCCCCTGGAGCCCCGGTACGTGCTGCAGATCGACAGCGACGGCCAGGCCGGCCTCAACTGGGTCGATGGCGGCATCGTCTACCTGGGCCGGCACCCGCAAACCGGCGTCTGGTCGGCTTGCTGCCAGTTTCACTGAGCGGCCGCGTTGCATGCCCATCTGAGCGGCTGATGACCCAACACCGCTTGCTCAAGGTGTATCAAGAGGTAGTCGTGTGAAAATCGACGGCATTCGCCCCATACCCCATCGTGGCCCGCACCTGAAGGCCTTGCGGTTTCTGTTCACCATTTGACCCCATGTCCCTGACCCTCGCCCGCCGCGCCCAGCGCATCGAACCGTTCTACGTCATGGAGATGGCCAAGCGTGCCGCCGAGGTGGCGCGCGCCTCGGCCGGTGGCGATGCCCCCATGATTTACCTGAACATCGGCGAGCCGGACTTCACCGCGCCGCCGCTGGTGCAGGAAGCGGCCGAGCGCGCCATTCGCGCCGGCCGCACGCAGTACACCCAGGCGCCCGGCCTGCCCGAGCTGCGCGAGCGCATCAGCGCCTGGTATGCGCAGCGCTTTGGCGTGCAGGTGCCCGCGCGCCGCATCGTGGTCACCGCCGGCGCCTCGGCCGCGCTGCAGCTGGCCTGCCTGGCGCTGATCGACGCGGGCGACGAGGTGCTGATGCCCGACCCCAGCTACCCCTGCAACCGCCAGTTCGTGGCGGCGGCCGACGGCGTACCGGTGATGATTCCGGCCACGGCGGCCGAACGTTTTCAGCTCAGCGCCGACAAGGTTGAAGCCGCCTGGGGCCCGCGCACGCGCGGCGTGATGCTGGCCTCGCCCAGCAACCCCACGGGCACCTCCATCGCGCCCGACGAGCTGCGCCGCATCCACGACGTGGTGCGCGCCCGGAACGGCGTGACCTTCGTCGACGAGATCTACCTCGGCCTGTCCCACGACCCGCGCTACGGCCAGACGGCGCTGGCGCTGGACGAGAACGTCATCAGCATCAACAGCTTCAGCAAGTACTTCTGCATGACGGGCTGGCGCCTGGGCTGGCTGGTGGTGCCCGAATCCCTGGTGAACGCCGTCGAGATGCTGGCCCAGCACCTGTTCATCTGCGCCAGCACGGTGTCGCAGTTCGCGGCCCTGGCCTGCTTCGAGCCCGACAGCCTGGCCGAGTACGAACGCCGCCGCGCCGAGTTCAAGGCCCGGCGCGACTTCTTCGTGCCCGCACTCGAAGCCGCCGGCCTGCACGTGCCGGTGCAGCCCGATGGCGCCTTCTACGCCTGGGCCGACTGCACGGCTGCCGCGCGCAAGCTGGGGGTCAGTGGCAGCTGGGACTTTGCCGAAGCCGTGATGCAGCGGGCCCACCTGGCCATCACGCCAGGGCGCGATTTCGGCCAGCACGAAACCGCGCAGTACATCCGTTTCTCGACGGCCAGTTCGATGGCGCAGCTGCATACCGCTGCCGACCGCCTGAAAGCCCTGCTGGCCTGACCCCGACATGACGCCGTCCACCGCTTCATCCGCCGCGTCCACCACCTTGCAGGCCTTGTTCACCCTGCCCGTGCGCATCTACTGGGAAGACACAGACGCGGGCGGCATCGTCTACCACGCCAACTACCTGAAGTTCTTCGAACGCGCCCGCACCGAATGGCTGCGCGCGCGCGGCATTCACCAGCAACACCTGCGCGATGCGCTGGGTGGCGGCTTCGTCGTGTCGGACATGCAGATCCGCTTCATCCGGCCAGCGCGCCTGGACGATGAACTTTTGGCGACCTGCCAGCTCGAAAGCGCGGGGCAGGCATCGCTCGTGGTGCGCCAGCGGCTGATTCGGGCCGCCGATGCGCCGTCACCCGAGCAAGCACCCGCGCTGTGCGAAGCCACGGCACGCGTGGGCTGGGTCGATCTCCAACGCATGCGGCCCGGCCGCCTGCCTGCACAACTTCTCGAGCAGCTTCAACCATGAACCAAGACTTGTCCATCGTCACCCTGTTGTTGCACGCCAGCTTTGTCGTGCAGCTGGTCGTGCTTTTGCTGGTGGTGATCTCCGTCGCCAGCTGGGCCGCCATCTTCCGCAAGTTCGGCTCGCTCAAACGCGTGCACAGCCTCAACGACGAGTTCGAGCGGGAGTTCTGGTCGGGCACCAGCCTGAACGAGCTGTACGCCTCGGCCACGCAGAACGCCAAGAGCGCAGGCCCCATGGAGCACATCTTCGCCAGCGGCATGCGCGAATACCAGAAGCTGCGCGAGCGCCGCATCACCGACCCCAGCACGCTGCTCGACGGCGCCCGCCGCGCCATGCGCGCAAGCTACCAGCGCGAGATGGACACCGCCGAGTCCGGCCTGTCGCTGCTGGCCTCGGCCGGCTCGGTCAGTCCCTACGTGGGCCTGTTCGGCACCGTGTGGGGCATCATGCACGCCTTCACCGGCCTGGGCGCCATGGAGCAGGTGACGCTGGCCACCGTGGCCCCCGGCATCGCCGAGGCGCTGGTGGCCACGGCCATCGGCCTGTTCGCCGCCATCCCGGCCGTGGTGGCCTACAACCGCTTTGCACGCCAGATCGACCGCCTGGCCATCAAGCAGGAGAGCTTCATGGAAGAGTTCTCCAACATCCTGCAGCGCAACCTGGGCGTGCACGCCCAGCCTGCATCGTCGGCCTCGGGCCACTGAGGAGCCGCACATGCCAGGCGTCAGCTCTCGCGGCCGTGGCCGCCGCGCCATGAACGAAATCAACATGGTGCCCTTCATCGACGTGATGCTGGTGCTGCTCATCATCTTCATGGTGACGGCGCCCATGATCACCACCGGCACCATCAACGTGCCGCGTGCCGGCAAGTCGGCCAAGCCGCCCGAGCAGCGCATGGAGGTCGAGATGACCGCCGACGGCAAGCTCAACCTGCGCACCATCGAGAACAACAAGGTGGACGCCGAGGAAAGCCTGGAAGGCATCTCGCAAGCGCAGCTGCTGGCCCAGATCAAAGACGCCATCGACGCCACGCCCGGACTGCCCGTGGCCCTGGCCGCCGACAAGGACATGAAGTACGACGAGGTGATGAAGCTCATGGGCGAGCTGCAGCAGCTGGGCGTCGAACGCGTGGGCCTCACCGTCAAGAAGTGAGCCCTCATCGGGCGGTATCCAACCCCGCTCGATACCCCACCAACGGCAACCGACCTTACTGGCATCCAACCTCCGCAAGCCCCGCACCTCACAATGACCGACTTCGACGCCGATCGCGATCCCTTTGCACCGAATCCGCCACAGGGCACAGGCAAGGCCGTGGGGCTGGCGCTGCTTGTGCACCTGGTCTTGATCGGCGCCCTCACGTGGGGCGTGCATTGGCGCCGCGAGGCGACCCCGGAAGCCATCGAGGCCGAGCTGTGGAGCCCGCAGGTGCAGCGTGCCGACAGCGGCGCGCGCACGCCCCCTCCACCGGCACCGCCGCCTGCCCCGGCGCCCGAACCTGCGCCGCCGCCGGCCCCAGCGCCCGAGCCACCGCCTCCCCCGCCGCCACCTGCACCGCGTACCGATGCCGCCGCCGAGCGCGCCGCGGCGGCCGCTGCTGCAGCGGCGGCTGAAGCCAAGGCCGAGCGCGACGCCGAAATCGCCCTGGCCCAGCGCAAGAAACGCGAAGCCGAGGCCCGCAAACGCGAAGAAGCCGAGAAGAAGGCCGAACAGCGCAAACAAGACGAGGCCGAACGCAAGAAGCGTGAAGCCGACGAGCGCAAGCGCGAGCAAGCCGAACAGCGCAAAAAGGATGAGGCCGAGAAAAAGGCCGAGCAGCGCAAGAAGGACGAGGCCGAACGCAAGAAACGCGAAGCCGACGAGCGCAAGCGCGAGGAAGCCGAGCAGCGCAAAAAGGATGAGGCCGAGAAAAAGGCCGAACAGCGCAAGAAGGACGAGGCCGAGCGCAAGAAACGCGAAGCCGAGGAACGCAAGCGCGAAGAGGCCGAGCAGCGCAAAAAGGACGAGGCTGAGAAAAAGGCCAAAGCCGCGGCGGATGCCAAGGCCAAGGCCGCCGCCGAGGCCAAGGCGAAAGCCGACGCGAAAGCCAAGGCCGACAAGGAAAAAGCCGACAAGGCGAAGGCAGACGCCGCCAAGGCCGAAGCCGCTGCGCGCAAGGCCACCATGGACCGCATGATGGGCCTGGCCGGCAAGGAGAACAGCGGCAGCGGATCCGGCAAGACCGCGGGCAAGGCCACCGCCGACAAGGATGCCGGCCCGTCGGCCGGCTACTCGGCTAAGGTGGCCGCCACCGTGCGGCCGCACATCATCTTCAACGAGAACATCGGCAACCCCACGGCCATCGTCGAGGTGCGCACCGGCGCCGATGGCAGCATCACGAGCCGACGCATCAAGAAGTCGAGCGGCAGCGCCGCCTACGACAAGGCCGTGCTCAACGCGCTGGACAAGGCCGACAAGCTGCCGTCAGACAACGGCCGCTACCACAACCCGCTGGACATCCACTTCCGGCCCAAGGATTGATGAAGGCAGTATGCCACCGTGGTCGTTCATTCATGAACGGCAATGACGGCATACTGCCATCAAATCTTTTCAGCAATGCGCTGCTTCGCGGTGAACATCCCCTCGATGTGGACCGCCGTCATCCTGACGTGCCGCGATGACGGAGCTGGGCGCCTGGCGCGTGAGCGGGCATCACCCATGACGCCGTGCAGGCCTTATGCGCTGGCCACACGCCCTCGCCCGGGTGGTGCAGCCAAGCCATGACTTGCTCATGGTTTGGCTCTACTCGACCCCAGGCGCAGCGGGTTCAATGATCCACCCGGCGCCAGCGTTCACGGCAAACAGCAAGCGGCGTCACCACAACTCACGCGCAGCGTTCAACCGGGTGAACAGCCTGCGGCGCACCGCGGGGATTGCGCTCCGCCTATTCACCGACCGTGCACGACGACGTGAAAGCCCTCCTCGTCGGCGGGCGGCGTGAAGTGCTGCGTGATGGCGTCGAACTCGGCGTCGCTGGTCTGAAACGGGTGTTCGCCCGCGGCGTTGCGGGCGCGCAAGCGCGCCTTGCAGACCTCGTCGCTCACGTCGAGGTGATGCAGCACATGCGGCGCAGACGCGGCCTTGAACAGGCCGCGCATCCAGGCGCGGGAGGCGGGCGTGTTGGCCGGAAAGTCCAGCACCACCGAGGTCCCTGCCTGCAGCACGGCCACCAGGTGATCGGCCAGCGCGGCCCGCAGCCGACCGGTGCACCGCATGTAGTCCGCGATGGCCTTCACCTCGCCCGGGTACAGGCGCGAGAGCCACACGTCCTCGCTGACCAGCACGGTGGCGGTTGGCTGGCGAGCCGCTGCATCAGCGTGGACTTGCCGGCGGCGATCTTGCCGCAGACCAGGTACAGCGTGCCGGGCAGACGCGGCGCGGCGTCGGCGCTCGCCGAAGCCGACGGGGCCGAGGATGGAGTCAAAGGGGTCATGGGCATCTCCAGGTGGGTTGAGGACCCCTGGACATGGACAACCCACCTCCAGGGTGGGTTGTCTGGCTTCACGCTGCAAGCGAACCGCTATCCCACCATGTCTGGGGGGATGCGAATGCTGGAAAGCAGGTGCAGCGTCGCCATGGCCATCAGTGTAGCGAGGGCCTCAGGGCCGCGTGCCCAGCGGTGGCAGCTCGCGCACGGTGGCGGCCGGTGTGCTGTCGGGCACCTGGCTGGCATCGCTGAACTCGGGCGGCAAGGGGTCGTTGACCACCGGGGCGCCCCGCCCCGCCCCGCCGCTGCCGGAATCGATCACGGGTGGCGCAAAACCGCCGTTGTTCAACGGCGTGCCCACGGGCGTGCCGGTGCCCGGCGGCGGTGGCGTGGTCTGCACGGGCGGCCCGGGTGGCAGCGGCGTGGGCGAAGCCACAGGCGGCGGCGCCATGCCGGGCGCTCCGTTCATGCCGGCCGAGGATTCGCCCGAGGCAGGCCCCTGCCAAGGCTGGGTGTCGGTCACCACGGGGGCCGGATCGGCCGGTGGGCGCTGCGCCGCCGGGGTGGAATCGGGCACGTCCTCACTGCCTTTCCCCTCGCCCCGTTGCTTGCCGAACAGCTCGGCCAGCCAGTCGGCAATGCCACCGCCGCCCTGGCCGGTCGGGAAGTCGAGTTTGGCGTCCAGCAAACCGGCGCCCTGGGCCCTGGCCATCAGGTCGCCCACGGCTGGCAAGGCGCTTTGCGCGCCCTGCCCCCAGCGGTCGCTGCGCAGGGTGATGCGCTGGTCGTTGAAGCCGGCCCAGGCCCCCACCACCATCTGCGGCTGCATGAGGATGAACCAGCCGTCGGCGTTGCCCTGGGTGGTGCCGGTCTTGCCCGCCAGCTTGCCGCGCAGGCCCCACTGGCTGCGGATGGCGCGCCCCGTGCCCTTGTCGATCACGCCGCGCATCATGTCGACCAGCTCGCTGTTCAGCGCCGGGTTCCAGGCCTGGTCCGGCTTGGCCGTGGCGAACTCGGCCAGCACCTCGCCGTCACGGGTCGCGATGCGCGTGACGGCCATCATGGCCTGGTACTGGCCGGCATTGGCCAGCGTGGCGTAGGCCTGCACCATCTCCTGCAGCGACACCGGGCTGGTGCCCAGCGACAGCGCGGGCACCGGGTCCAGCTCGCTTTCGCGCACGCCCAGCGCACGCGCCAGGCTGGCCACGCGTTCCGGGCCGACCCGGTTCATCACCTGCGCGGTGATGGTGTTCTTGGAATAGGCCAGACCGTCGGCCAGCGTCATGGTCTGGCCGGTGGGGCCGCCGGCATCACGCGGCTGCCAGACACGCCCGCCCGACAGCGGAATCGTCACCGCTTCGTCAACGAAGGTGTCGCCGGGCTTCAGGCCTTCCTGCAGCGCTGCGCCGTACACAAAGGGCTTGAAGGTGGAACCCGGTTGGCGCCGGGCGGCGGCCACGTGGTCGAAGGCATCGTCCACATAGCCGCGGCTGCCCACCCAGGCCAGCACGTGGCCGTTGCGGGGGTCCTGCGCATACAGGCCCAGCTGGATGCGGGTCTTGTCGGTCTTGAGCTGGCGCATGAACGCCGCGTCGTGCGTGAGGCGGGCCAGGGCCGCCTCGGCGTCTTCGCCCTCGGCCTTGGCCTTGGCGAAGGCCTCGGATTCGCGCACCAGGCCTTGCACCAGATCACCGTCGACGTCCCACGCCTTGGCCCAGTTCTGGTCGGCGATGGTCTGCAGGCGCTTGCCCTGGCGCGCCACGGCCTGGTTGGCCCAGGTCTGCAGGCGCGAGTCCAGCGTGGTGTGGATGACCAGGCCATCGGCGTACAGGTCGTAGTCGTTCGCGTCGGCCCAGTTGATCAGCCATTGGCGCAGCTGCTGCGCGAAGTGCGGCGCCGGGCCCATCAGCTCGGGCTGACGCTCGAAGTCGAGCTTGAGCGGCCGCTTGGCCAGCTTGTCGTACTCGGGCTGCGCCAGCTTGTCGCGCTTGACCATCTGGCCCAGCACGGTGTTGCGGCGGTTGGTGGCGCGCTCGGGGTTCAGCACCGGGTTGTAGTAGGCCGTGCCCTTGAGCATGCCCACCAGCGTGGCCGATTCGAGCAGGCTGAGCTTGCTGGCGGGCTTGTCGAAGTAGGTGCGCGCTGCCATCTCGATGCCGTAGGCGTTGTAGAGGAAGGGCACCGTGTTCAGGTAGGTCTCCAGGATCTCGTCCTTGGAATACACCGCCTCGATCTTGAAGGCCGTGATGGCCTCTTTCAGCTTGCGGTGGATGGAGCGGCTGCGGCCGATTTCCTTGGGGTAGAGGTTGCGTGCCAGCTGCTGCGTGAGCGTAGAGCCGCCCTGCGGCCGGCCCATCAGCGTCCAGATCACCGAGCCGGCCGTGCGGCGCAGGTCCATGCCATGGTGGTCGTAAAAGCGGTGGTCCTCGGTGGCGATCAGGGCGTTCACCACATGGGGCGAGACCTCATCGAGCTTGACCCAGACCCGGTTGGAGCGCTTGTACTCCGTCAGCAGCTTGCCGTCGGCGAACAGCACCTTGGCCGGCACCTCGACCTTGGCGTTGCGCAGGTCGTGGATGCTGGGTGTCAGCGGAATCAGCACCAGGATGTAGAGCACCAGGGCGGCCAGCGCCGCCAGCATGGCCAGAACCAGGGCGCGCAGCCAGCGGCGGCGGCGCGGCGCCTGGGGATCCACCGGGGGCCACAGGCGCTTGAGGGCAGCAGAAAAAGTCATGTTGGAGGTGAGCGCGTGCTGGCATCAACAGCCCGAAAAACAAGCGCGCATGGTGCCACAGCGGCGCCGCATTCTGTTGCGATTTGCAAGGTGCATGAAGTCCAGGGGTATGACCCAGTCTTCGATACTCATGCAATAAGAAATGAGCCGTACTCCCCAACCTGTCTTGCACCTGTGTGCGCCCATGTCGCCGATGCGCCCCATGCCACGCCAGTGCGAACGGTCTGCGCCCGCCTAGAAACCCGCGCCCGGCTGGGCCAGGTAGGCCTGCTCGGCCGGTGTGGAGGCGCGCCCCAGGATGGCGTTGCGGTGCGGAAAGCGCCCGAACTCGGCGATGACGGCGCGGTGCCGCAGCGCATAGTCGTGCGTCATGTCCAGAAAGCCCTGCGACGCCGCATCGCCTTGCCGCGTGAGCTGCGCGAAAGCCGCCACGGCAGCGTCCTGGCACGCCAGGTCTTCGGCATGCTCCAGTGGCAGGTAGAAAAAGATGCGCGCCACGGGTGGCACGCGCGAGTCACCGCCCTGCGCGATCGCCAGCTTGGCCAGCGCCAGGGCCTTGGCGTCGCCCGCAAAGCTGTCGGGCGTGCCGCGCCCGATGTTGCGCGTGAACTGGTCGAGCAGGATGAGCAGGGCCAGCGTGCCCTCGGGCGACTGCGCCCAGGCGTCCAGCTCACCGGCCTTGGCCTGGTTCACGAGGTCGGCGAACTGGTGGCGGATCTCGGCGTCCACCGCATCGGATTGGGTGAACCAGAGCTGGCGCTTGTCCAGCGCCGAGGCATCGCGCAGCGGCACGTCCCCCAACCAGAATTGCAGCACGGACAAGGCCCCTGCGGGCAGGCTGGAGGGATCGGTCAACTGCAACGGCATCGTTTCCATGGGATGTGGCAAAGGGTCGGACAAGCGCGCAGTCTGCCACGCGCCAGGCGCCGTCCGCAGGGGATGGATGGCTTCACCCCGCCGGCCTCGGGTCGGCGTTGACTGTCCGCCTGGTCAGCAGCCAACGGCGCCACCGGGACGGTTCAGCCATGCCGGTGGGCACGGCCCGCTCGCCGCCCTCATCCACCACGCCGCCGGCAACGTCGTCAGCCGTGAACGGCCTCCGCGCTGTGCCGGGCATCGTGTTCCGCGGCACGTTGAAAGAACGCGGCGCTTCACCATCGCTCACGCGACCTCCGCCGTCTGCGGCAGCCACCGTGCGCCGGCGGGCCATCCCGGGCGAGTCCCACGGTCGTCAGGCATCGCGTTCAGTTGAGCCCATGAGAATGGGGTATACATCCACTGCCATTGAATTTAAATCGGCAACAGGCGTATACCCCATTGAATGGTTGCCAGGCGCTGGCAACGGCCGGGCAGCCCAAGGGGCTGGCCCTTGCCGCGGGCTGATGCTCAGTAGCCCTTGAGCTGGGCCATGCGGTCCAGCATCTGGTGCGCGTCGCCAAACAAGGCCTGCAATGCGCGGGCGCGCTTGAGGAACAGGCCGAAGTCCAGCTCGTCGGTCATGCCCATGCCGCCGTGCATCTGCACGCCTTCCAGCGCAGCGCGGTTGGTCGACAGGCTGGCGCGGGCCTTGGCCTGCGCCACGCGCAGCGGCGCGTCGGCGGCCTGCTCGTCCACGGCCTGCAGGCCTGACCAGACCATGGCGCGCGACAGCTCCAGGTCGCAGTACAGCTCGGCCGCGCGGTGCTGCAGGGCCTGGAACTCACCGATCAGCTTGCCGAACTGCTTGCGCTGCTTGAGGTACTCCAGCGTGCGGGCAAAGACCTCGTCGCCGACGCCGACCAGCTCGGCCGCGGTCATCAAACGCCCCACGTCCAGCACGCTGGCCAGCAGCTGGGCCCCGGCCTGACCGCTGGCAATCACGCCATCGGCGGCCACGGCCACGTTCTGCAGTTGCACACGGGCGGTCAGGTGCGCGTCCAGCATCGCCACGCGCTCGGTCTGCACGCCTTGCGCATCGCGGGCCACCCACAGCCAGACCACGCTGTTGGCGTCGTCGGCATCGCGCGCGGCCACCAGCAGCGCCTCAGCGGCGTGGCCGTCGATGACCAGCTGCTTGTGGCCCGTCACCACGTAGCCATCGCCCTGCTTCTTCGCCACGGTGGTCAGCGCGGCGCCTGGACGGGCGGCTTCGTCGATGGCCACGGCCAGCACCGTGTCAGCCGCCGCAATGCGGGGCAGCCACTGCGCCTTCAGGGCCTGGTTTTGACCCTTGTTCAGCACCCAGGCCGCCAGCACGGCGGTGGACAGGTAAGGCAGCGGCGCCAGCGTGTGGCCCAGTTGCTCGGCCACCAGGGCCGCATCGCGCAGCTGCAGGCCCAGGCCGCCCTGGGCCTCGGGCACCAGCATGCCGGCGTAGCCCAGGTCGGCGAAGGTCTTCCAGGCCTCGGGGCTGTAGCCCAGGGCGTCGCCGGTGTCGCGCAGCTTGCGCAGCACGGCAATCGGTTGTTGCTCGGTCACGAAGCTGCGCGCGCTGTCGCGCAGCATGGTTTGGGATTCGTCCAGATTCCAGCTCATGGTGTCTCCTTGTCGGGCAGGCTCGGCTCAGGCGCCGGGCAGCTCCAGAATGCGTTTGGCGATGACGTTGAGCTGCACTTCGGCCGTGCCGCCCTCGATGGAGTTGGCCTTGGAGCGCAGCCAGGTGCGCGGCGTGAAACCGTGGTCCGAGCGGTCGCTCTCCCACTCCAGCGCATCGCCGCCGCCCACGCTCATGAGCAGCTCGAGGCGGCGCTTGTTGAGTTCGGCGCCGTAGTACTTGAGCGCCGACGAGAGCGAGGGGTTGGCCGTGCCGGCGCGCATCTGCACCGAGGCCTGCTGCGTCCAGGCGCGGAAGGCGGCTTCATCCAGCTCGAAGCGGGCGATGTCGGCGCGCAGCATGCCGTCCTGCAGCTGGCCCTGTGCGTTCAGGCCCACCTGCTCGACGGCCGACTGGCTCAGCGTCTTGGTCAGGCCCTGGCGGTCGCCGATGCCGGCGATCATCTCGCGCTCGTGCTGCAGCAGGTACTTGGCCACGGTCCAGCCGCCGTTGACCTCGCCCACGACGTTGTCGAGCGGCACGCGCACGTTGTCGAAGAAGGTTTCGCAGAACGGCGACTTGCCCGAGATCAGCAAAATGGGCTTGGTGCGCACGCCCGGCGAGGTCATGTCGAACAGCAGGAAGCTGATGCCGGTGTGCTTGGACTCGGTGTCGGTGCGCACCAGGCAGAAGATCTTGTCGGCCTTGTCGGCGTAGCTGGTCCAGATCTTCTGGCCATTCACCACCCACTCGTCGCCGTCGCGCACCGCGCGCGTGGCCAGGGCCGCCAGGTCGGAGCCGGCATTGGGCTCGGAATAGCCCTGGCACCAGCGGATCTCGCCGCGCACGATGGGCGGCAGGTGCTCGCGCTTTTGCACCTCGGTGCCGAACCTCAGCAGCGCCGGGCCCAGCATCCACAAGCCGAAGCTGGACAGCGGCGGGCGGCAGTTCAGCGCCGCCATTTCCTCGCGCAAGACCTTGGCCTCGGCCGTGGACAGGCCGCCACCGCCGTACTCCGACGGCCAGCTCGGTGCCGTCCAGCCGCGCTCGGCCATGCGGTCCAGCCACAGCTTCTGCGCCGGGCTCTGGAACTGGGCGTTGCGGCCGCCCCAGCAGGTGTCGTCCTCGCTGCGCACCGGCTCGCGCATTTCGGGCGGGCAGTTGGCCAGCAACCAGGCGCGCGTCTCTTCGCGAAACGCCTGCAATTGAGGGTCTTGATCAATAACGGACATGGTGTCTCCGGCTGAGCCCCCTGACGCGCGCTGACGCAGGGCACTCGGTCTGTGGTGGTGATGGACGCCTGTGCTGCGCAACCGCCGTTGCGCGCCCACGGGCACCGGAGGCTGACTCTGGCACAGCGCGCAGGCGACGGCTGTCGCAGCGGTCACAGAGGTGGTGCGAGCTTTGTCGCTATCCATGGCAGTACGGTCACCTTGCCGATCAAATCGAATCGCAAGCATGGGCATACCCCAACCCGATGCCAAGCATTCCGGGCAAACGCCGGGGTCAAGCGCGGCCGTCTACAATCAATCACCGGGCCCAAGTTTCTTGCGCCTGGTTTTTTTGCGCCCGCACCCCGGTGCCGGCGCGGCCAACCAGCCCAAGCCAAGCGCTCATCGTTGAACCGGCGGCCACCGTTGACCGGCAGCCGCCTTGAAAGGCTTGAGACATGGAAATCTTCGACTACGACCAGGTGCAGCTGCTGCCCCGCAAATGCCGCGTGGACAGCCGATCCGAGTGCGACACCCACGTCACCTTCGGCCCTCGCCGCTTTCGGCTGCCCGTGGTGCCCGCCAACATGAAAACGGTGATCGACGAGTCCATCGCCACCTGGCTGGCGCAAAACGGTTACTTCTACGTGATGCACCGCTTCGACCTGGACACCGTCGCCTTCGTCGCCGACATGCAGGCCAAGGGCTGCTTCGCGTCGATTTCGCTCGGGGTCAAGGCGGCCGACCGCGCCGCGGTGGACACACTGGCCGCCCGGCGGCTGGTGCCCGACTACATCACCATCGACATCGCGCACGGGCATGCCGACTCGGTGCGCGACATGATCGGCTACATCAAGGACAAGCTGCCCGAGAGCTTTGTGATTGCCGGCAACGTGGGCACACCCGAAGCCGTGATCGACCTGGAAAACTGGGGTGCGGATGCCACCAAGGTCGGCATCGGGCCGGGCAAGGTGTGCATCACCAAGCTCAAGACCGGCTTTGGCACGGGCGGGTGGCAGTTGTCGGCGCTGAAGTGGTGCGCACGCGTGGCGACCAAGCCCATCATTGCCGACGGCGGCATCCGCCACAACGGCGACGTGGCCAAGAGCGTGCGCTTTGGCGCCACGATGGTGATGATCGGCTCGCTGTTCGCCGGCCACGAAGAGTCGCCCGGCGCCACGGTCGAGGTCGACGGCCAGCGCTTCAAGGAGTACTACGGCTCGGCCTCGGACTTCAACAAGGGCGAGTACCGCCACGTGGAAGGCAAGCGCATCCTCGAACCCGTGAAGGGCCACCTCAAGGACACCTTGATCGAGATGGAGCAGGACCTGCAAAGCTCCATCAGCTACGCCGGCGGCACCGCGCTGGCCCACATCCGCAAGGTGAACTACGTGATCCTGGGCGGCGACAACGCGGGCGAGCATCTGCTCATGTGAGTGGCCGGACGGCGGGCTGTCGCTGCGGCGCTCTGCAACAGGAGGAAAACGGGCTGGCATGGCCCGTTTTCAAACTTCTGCTGCGCCGGGCGCGCCTGGAATGCGGTCACCCGCGCTGGCCCGCAAGCCGCCTGCCGCCGCGCGCTCGAACAACCTGCTCGCCCGGCCACGCAGAACGAAATCCGCCAGCCGCACGGGTCTGCTGTGGCGCCAATGTCTTGTCCCCCTCAAGCCCACGTGTCCGTCGAGCGCCCCACACCTCCGACAGGCGGGATTCAGGAGCATCCCACGAGAAGGCCCGCAAATCGCCGCGCTGCGGGTCCGTGCGCGCCGGGTGGCACGAAAGGCTCAGGTGTCAATGCGCGGGATCGAGGTACACAACGGGCAGCGGGTGGATAGAATTTGCGCCATTTGTAACCATTTTTCAGGCCATGAACGACTCGAGACTTTCGCTGCCGGCACGTCTGCGCGCCAACCGCCCCTTGGTTCGTTCATTGCTGTTGATCGGTTTGTTCAGCAGCCAGAGCGCCTGGGCGGGCACCTGGACCATCCACTTCACCCCGCAACAAACCCTGGGGACGCCGTCCGTACCCGTCTTCGAATGGACGCCGCCCAGCGGCACCGTGATGGGCGTCCGAGTGGCGTGCAGTGGCACCGTCACGCTGAACCCCTCGAACGGCGTGTATGCCATGCCCACCGGCTTCAACAGCGAAGTCTTTGTGGCCTTCAGCAACGCCCTGGCCAGCCCCTCCAGCGCAACGTTGACGGTGACGCCCGACACCCCGGGTGGCACCGACGTGTGTCGGCTGTACCCCAGTGCACACCTCTATGAGCCTGGCTCTGAGGTCTTCCCCACCTGGGGCGTTCCCTACACGCTCCACCCAGGCTATGTGCGGCTCATCGATGCCGGCTACGACCCAGCCACCGGCTACAGCGTGAACGACTCGAATGTGACGCTCACCAACCTCTTTTTTCAGGAGGACCCCAATGCCTTGGACATCACCACCGCTGCCGGCGGCATTGGCGTGGATCTGCCTGCAAACGGCACCGCCACCACCAACCTGTTCGTGAACGCCAAGACCACAGCCGCCACGGTGGAGTATGCGCTGACCAACCCGCAGCCCACCGATAGCACCATCACCTTCACGGTTCAGGCCACGCCCCAAACCTATCAGGACAATGCCGGCAACACGGCCTACGACCCGGTGGCCCAGGGCCATGAGGCCACCTACAGCACGCCCACCCTGATCACCGTCACCATCCCGGCCGGTGCCAGCTCCGTCAGCGTCCCCATCCCCAACATCCTGCCCGGCTCGCAGGTCACCATCACACCCACCAGCAACCCGGGCACCATCGTGGGCACGCCAACCCTGGTCCTGACCACGCCGCTGCCGCTGACCTCCACCTTCAACACGACGGAGTTCTTTCCCCTGACCAACGTCGTCGCCACCCCGAACACGCCCGGTCCGTTCACCGAGACGGTCCCCACCAACGTGGTCAATTTCAGCGTGCTGCTCGATGTGCCGCCCGTGGTGACACCGCCCACGTCCCCCAAGCCCGTGCCCACGCTGGGCGAAGGGAGCCTGATCGGCCTGTCCGCGCTGCTGGCCATGCTGGGACTGGCGCGCTTTCGCAGGCGTCAGAGCTGACACGGCTTTTTGATGAGGGTGAGGCACCACTCGCTTCGCCCTCACCTGGCTGCGGTGTTTGGCCCTGCCGACCCCGGCGCACTGCAGCCAGCTGCACTGGCCGCAAGGCGCCGAGGAGCGCGATCCACTTGCTTGCTGGCTCAGGTCCACGCGCAGCCCGCGAGGAATGGGTTCGCGCTTCTGTGCACCCACAGCCTGCGGTCGCGCGTGGATCAGTCTGACCCAGGTTGGCTTGCCGCACCCAGGCCCATGCACCTCAACCCTGACGACGCCGCCAGCCCAGGAGGCCCACCAAGGCAGTCAGGCCAAAGAGAGACGGGAACGACAAGCCGGGCACAGGCTGTGGGGCGGTGACCACGGGTATGCTGACTTGACCCACCGGAGTGCACACTTCCAGACCTGGGTTGGCGCCGGCTGAGGCGATCGGCGTGACGCAGAAATAGAGGTATTGACCTTCATCAGACGCGCTGGGGCTGTACGTCACGGCACCGCCGTTCGAAGGGCCTCCTTGCGTCACCGTGCCTTCACTCGAATGGCTCAAGGTGCTGTTGGGGCTTACCACGAATGCGTAGCTTGTGCCTGCGCTGGTCGCATCCTCGGTGTTGTTGTCCAAATCGGCGTAAGTGTAGGTCCCCGTGACCGTGCCCCCCACCAAAGGCGGGCCACTGACAGCAGGCACGGCAGTCGGCACCACGTTGGGGGGCGAGCCCAGGAACAGGTTGACGCTGCCACCGATGGATGGCTTGTCGCCATCGACATCAATGCGGCAGACATTGGGCGCAGTGATGGCAATGCCGTTGACGGTGTTGGGATCGTTGCCCAGCGCAGACGTCACGCGCCAGTACTGCGCCGGCGCCGTTCCTTCGATGCCATGGCTCGGTGTATTCGACGTCGATATCCTCAGAAAATCAAAATCGCCGGCATCCACAGGGTTCCCGGCGCAGTCCAGAAAGGAGAACTTGAAATTTTCGTTGCCGTCAACATCCTGAATGAACAGGACGGAACCTTGCCGAAAAGGAACGGGAGACGAAAAGGACGCGGTTCCCCGACTGATGAACCCCTGGCCCGGAGGGGTTGACGGCGCCCCGATGTTTGCCGGCAGATAACTGGGATTTCCAAAATAATTGGTGCCCGCCCAGACGCCAGCAGTAATCAGGCGCGTCGGCGGATCAACGGTCCACGTCAACGGGTTGCCATTGAAGGCTCCGACAGTCTGCCCCCCTCCAGCCGGCAAGACATCTGCCCCGGGAAGGCCTGTAGTATTCTGGTAGTACCAGTAGGTTGTGCCTACCGCAGGACGAGGAAAAGTGCTGAAACTCCAGCCCAAAAAATAATTCGAATCAGCGGTAACGGTGATCTCTGCCGCGTGCGCACCGTTCAATACACCGATGCATGCCAAGGAAGAAAGCAACACCTCTGCGCAATACTTCATACTTACAACCCCTCGCGTTCGCTGTGCATTTTAAAAGTTGAAATGGCCAAAGGGTCATCGCTGCAGGAAACGGAAAACCATGGCATGGACCACCGCATTCCTTGGATCCTGGCGAGGAGCCATTTTTCGATTATGGGATGAGTTCGCTTCATCAACCGCGCATCGGGCGTGCTTTTGACACACGTTGCCTTTGAATCACATGCAGATGTTCTTGACGGCTACCATCAAGGCGCCAAGAAGCCTCGCTCCGTCTGCGCTCCGGAGCGCGGTCGTGCATGTGGTCCCCGCACTCGAGGTGCTTCTCCTTGGCCTCAGGTTCACGCGGCGCCCCGTGCAAGGCGCTCCAAAGCGAGATTCCGTACAACAATCTTGCAGCCAGTCGGAAAAAGTCCGCCAGTGCTGCTACAATGGCGGGCTTGCCGGAGAGGTGGATGAGCGGTTTAAGTCGCACGCCTGGAAAGCGTGTGTGGGTTAATCCCCACCGCGGGTTCGAATCCCGCCCTCTCCGCCAAATAGACAATTAAATCAATGACTTGCACGTTGTCTATTGATTTGTACCACATAAGAGCCCACATCAAGCAAACGCTGATGTGGGCTTTTTCTTTGCATGAAGGGCCATGACTGCACCTGCTGACCAGCCGGCAAGGTGCTGCCAGACAGCACGAAGGCTGCGCAGGTTGACCCGCTTGAACAGCGCTTCGGCGCTCTCGCTGTAGCGGTCCGCGCAGTCGCGCGTCAACAGGGTGAACTTCACCAGATCCTCCATCACGTCCACTACGCGCTCGTGGTGCGGCGACGGCCTTGGCCACCGACTGGTTGGGGATGGTCGGCACGCGCATCCACCTTCACCGACCAAGTCTGCCTGACCCAGCCAATTTCGACTGCACCCGATTTGCGACACCGCCCAAGTGACCGTCCCCGCTGCCCGTCATCCGCAGCGCCCCCCTGGGCCCACCCTGGGCACTTGGAGCTTGTGTCTGCTGGGCGCGCCAGACGTGCTGTTCAAGCACTCCGACCCGCACGCAATCTGGCGGGTCGCGCCAGATTCGCGCAGGTGAGCAGCGCCCCGCTCTCCCGCTACAGGGCGATGGGCAAACCGAGGTGGTCGCGCAGGGTTGACCCGGCGTAGCGCTGGCGGAACAAGCCGCGTGCTTGCAGCCGCGGCACCACCTCGTGCACCACGTCGTCAAAGCCCCCCGGAAAGTACGCCGGCATGATGTTGAAGCCGTCGGCGGCCTCGGCCTCCACCCAGCGCTGCATGTGGTCGGCGACATCGTCCGCGGTGCCCACGACGATCTGGTGGCCGCGGCTGTTGGCCACCTGGTGGTACAGCTCGCGCAGGGTCAGCTTCTGCGCATGCGCCAGCTCCAGCAACAGCTTGCGGCGGCTGAAGGCGCCGTCCACGGGCAGCTCGGGCACCGGGCCATCCAGGGGATAGGCGCTCACGTCGGCATCCAGCTCGGCGCCCAGCACGTAGTGCGCCTTGCTCTCGTCGGTGAACGACTGCAGCTGAGCCAGTTTGGCCCGCGCCTCCTCGCGCGTGCGGCCGATGATGGGCATCAGGCCCGGCATGACTTTGACCGCGCCTGCATCGCGGCCCGCTGCCACCACCTGCTGCTTGATCGCGGCGTAGAACGCCTGGGCTTCGCGCAGGTTCCATTGCGCCGTGAAAATGACTTCGGCAAAGCGCGCCCCCAGCGCTTGCCCGGGCCCCGATGAGCCCGCCTGCACCAGCACGGGTTCGCCCTGAGGGCTGCGCGTCACGTTGAGTGGCCCGGCCACCTCGAAATAGCGTCCCTTGTGGTTCAGCGTGTGCAGCTTGGATGTGTCCATGTAGATGCCGCGTTCGGCATCGCGCACATAGGGCTGCGCGTCCCACGAGCGCCACAGGCCTTTGACCACCTCGACGAACTCGTGCGCGATGGCGTACCGCTCGTCGTGCGCCGGATGAGTGGTACGCGTGAAGTTGATGGAACCGTCCTGCACCGTGGTGACGATGTTCCAGCCGGCCCGCCCGCCCGAAAGCAGGTCCACAGACGCCAGGGCGCGCGCCAGCGCATAGGGCTCGCTGTACGTCGTCGAGCCGGTCGCCACCAGGCCGATGCGCTGGGTCTGCGTGGCCAGCGCCGCCAGCACCACCAGTGGATCGGGCCGGGTGATCATGGACGGCGGCGAGTCGGCCGTGGTCACCAGCCGGTCGCCGAAGAACACCATGTCGAAGCAGGCCGATTCCGCCAGCCGGCTCATGCGCGCAATCAAATCAAAGTTCTCGGTGCCGCTTTCGGCACCCGGCATGCGCCAGCCACCGGCATGGTGACCGGCGGCCAGCAGGAACAACCCCAAATGCATATCACCCTTTCGTCCACGCAAAAAGCGGGGCTTGGCCCCGCTGCATCTCACAGCCTGTGTGTCAGCGGGCGTTGGCCACGCTCACCGATGCGTTCAAAACGCCCTGCGCGATCTTGTGCATCTCGCGCACCTTGTCGGTGGTGGCGGCCGCCCCCAGCGGTTCAGGCTTGACCTGCACATGGACCAGGGCCTGTTGCACCTCGGGGTCGGCCAGGGCTTCCAGCACCCAACGCGTGAGCTTGTCGCGCACCGCTGGCGGCAGGCCCGTGGGCGCGGTCCAGAAGAACGAGCCCCCCATGGCCGCCGTCCACTGCGGGTAGCCCTGGCTGGCGACGGACGCCACCCCCTTGACCCCTTCTGGGGGCTGATCGCTGCCGAAATAGGCCAGGGCTTTCAGCCGCCCCTCGCGCACGAAGGTCGTGCTCAACGGATCGATGACCAGGTCGACGTGGCCCGCCACGGCATCGCTCACCGCGGGCGAGCTGCCTTTGTAGGGCACATGCACCAGCTGGATGCCGGCCAGCTGCTGGAAGTACTCACCGGCCACATGGCCCGGCGTGCCGACGCCTGACGTGCCAATGGTGACCTTACCCGGGTTGGCCTTGGCATAGCTCACGAACTCCTGCAGGTTCTTGGCCGGAAAGCCGGGGCGCACGGCGAAGGTGGTGATGCCGTTGCCGATGAAGGCGACCGAGTCGAACGACTTGATCGGGTCGTAGTTGACCTTGATGAGCTGCGGCGCAATCGCCAGGTTGCCGATGGACGCGTTGAGCAGCGTGTAGCCATCGGGTTTGGCCTGGGCCACGTGCGCGGCGCCGATGGTGCCGCCCGCACCGGCCTTGTAGTCGATCACGAAAGGCTGGCCGGCTTTGTCCGATACCTTCTTGGCGATCAAACGGGCCACGTTGTCGTTGGTGCCGCCCGGCGGGTACGGCACGATCACGGTCACGGGTTTGCTGGGGTAAGCGGCTTCGGCCAGCACGGCCAGCGGCGACATCGCCAGCACGGCAGCGGCGGCAAGGAAAACTCGGCGCATGGGTCAACAATCTTGTCAGTCAAAAGAATGACGGCAAGTGTCTTGAAACCCCGCCTGCGCGTGAAGCGCGACTTTGGCACGAGCTCATGCGAAAACCAACTATGCAGATCGGCTGTTGCAGCATGAGCTATGTTCACTAGCAGTATCAGCCAATTGTCGTTGTCAAGAAATCGATCAGCAAACCATACTCCATCCACCTATAGAGATGATCAACGCTCGATTGCCCCATTCAGGCTCAGCCCCGCCAAGGGGCTGCGGCTGACAGCCCGACCGAAGCGCTTGAGCAGGAGACCGCGTGGTCAAGGACCAGGGCCAAGTGGTCACAACCGCCCTGCTCCGTGTTGCGACCGGCTGCAGTCTGTGTGAGCGCATGCGGCATCAGGCGCATCCTCGGGCGGCGCAATGGCTGGCTTCATCGCCTCCATGCTCCAACGTGCCCCTCGCGCCGACGCAGCCGGGCCATCAGAAGGCAAGCCCCTTAGGCATGGCCTGCGCAACCGGTGGCTGGTCGTGCGTCGCCCGCCGAGCCGCCGCGCGCTCACGGTCAGCCGCCCCGCCCAGCCTTGGGGGCTCTGCGTCGCCCGACCAGCGCACCGCAGGGCCAAGCTACCATGTGCGCCCTGATCGCTCTTCCCCCTGGCTTCACGCATGTCCACCCTGATCTCCCATCTGCAATCCATCGTCGGAACCCCTCACGTGCTGACCGAAGGCGACCTCTCCGCGTACGAACAGGATTGGCGCCGCCGCATCCATGGCAAAGCCCTGGCCGTGGTGCGTCCGGGCTCGACGGAAGAAGTGGCGCAGGTGGTCAAGGCCTGCGCGGCGGCCGGCGTGTCCATCGTGCCCCAGGGCGGCAACACCGGCATGGTCGAAGGCTCGGTGCCCGACGAAAGTGGCCAGCAGGTGGTGCTGAGCCTGACGCGCATGAACGCGGTGCGCAAGATCGACGCCGCCAACCTCACCGTCACCGTCGAAGCCGGGGTGGTGCTGCAAAGCCTGCAGCAGATCGCGGCCGAAGCCGGCTTTCTGTACCCGCTCAGCCTGGCGGCCGAAGGCAGCTGCACGATTGGCGGCAACCTGGGCACCAATGCGGGCGGCACCGCCGTGCTGCGCTACGGCAACACCCGCGAACTGTGCCTGGGCCTGGAGGTCGTCACCGCCCAGGGCGAGATCTGGAACGGCCTGTCGGGCCTGCGCAAGGACAACACCGGCTATGACCTGCGCGACCTGTACATCGGCAGCGAGGGCACGCTGGGCGTGATCACCGCCGCCACGCTCAAGCTGTTTCCGCAGCCGGCGGCCAAGCTCACGGCCTTTGCCGCCGTGCCCTCGATGGAAGCGGCCGTCGAACTGCTGGGCCTGGCCCAGCGCGAGCTGAGCGCGGGCCTGACCGGCTTCGAGGTGATGAACCAGTTCTCGCTGCAGCTCACCGATCAGCACTTTCCAAACCTGCGCATCCCCTTCACCGCCGACCACCCCTGGTGCGTGCTGCTCGAGAACTCCGACAACGAATCGGAAGCACACGCCCGCGAGCGCTTCGACCACGTGATGGAGCTGGCGCTGGAGCAAGGCCTGGTGCTGGATGCCGTGATCGCCGAGAGCGTGGCGCAAAGCAAAAACCTTTGGCACATCCGCGAGAGCATCCCCCTGGCCCAGGCGCAAGAAGGCCTGAACATCAAGCACGACATCTCCATCCCGGTGTCCAACATCCCGCGCTTCGTGGCCGAGACCGACGCCCTGATCGCCGCCGCCACCCCCGGCGTGCGCATGGTGGACTTCGGCCACCTGGGCGACGGCAACCTGCACTACAACGTGCAGGCGCCGCTGGGCGACGATGGCGAGGCCTTCCTCAAGCGCGAAGAAAAGCGCATCAACACCATCGTCTACGAGCAGCTGATGAAGCATGGCGGCTCGATCTCGGCCGAGCACGGCGTCGGCAGCCTCAAGGTGCACTCGCTGCCCAAGTACAAATCGCCCGTGGCCCTGCAGCTCATGCGGCAGATCAAGCAGGCCCTCGACCCCCAGGGCATCATGAACCCGGGGCGCGTCCTCGAGGCTTGATGACCAGCAGTATGCATGGGTTTTCGATGCACGCCGAACGGAAAATCATGCATACCCCATGCCATGCGAATCAAACGCATTCAACAGATGCATGGCTTCTGCACGGGGGCATGCGACGGACACGCCCAGAAGCCGGCAAGCCCATCACGACCGAAGGCCCATGACCGCATGGCGCTCGACATCTCTGGTGCAAGGCGGGCAACCGAACCGCCTTGCACCGCAAACCGGCCTCATGCCACCCGCAGCACGCGCCCGCTGGCCTTGCTGATCAGCACGCGCTGCCGGTCCAGGCGCAGCCATTGCTGATCGCGCCCGGGTGCCCGCAGACCCTGGCGGCGCCAGTCCAGCGTCACGGCACGCGCCAGCTGACCCCGCGTCAGGCGATCCCCCGTGCGCACGCCGTGTGCCGCCACGACGCGGCCCGGGCGGTGGTCAACCGGCTTCAGGCGGTCAGCCTGAACCAGCACGGGGGTGAGCACGATGGCGGAACGGCCTCGATCCTGGGCGTGGGCCTGGGCCGCGGTGGTGCCCAGCATGGCCGCCAGGGCCAGCGTCACGGCCATGCGCACGGTGTTCAACGACATGAGGTTTCCTTTCAGCGGCCGCCCTACGGCCATGGGTGAATCCTCGTGCCGCTGCGTCAAGCCGCGCTGAACCTGTGCAAAGCGCCGGTGAAGCTGTGCAAACCCGCTGCGCTCAGGCGCCGGCCCTTGTGGCCTGACGTGCGGGCCCGCACATCGGGCCGCGACGGCAACCGTCACGGGCTGGACGGATCCGCCAACCCGAGCGCACCGCATCCCTGGCCGGCACACGCAGACAACAGGGCTCCGCAGGGTGAGAAACGCTGGACCCGCGGCCCGCTGACGTGGATGGCGCCGTTGAACGACGCGGGGCCATGAGCGGCGCAGTGAGGGGCATGGAGCAAGGTCGCACGCCAACGGCGTCGGCATGCCTTGGGCCACACGTTTGGGGAAACACAACGCCTGCAGCGGCAAGGCAACTCAGGCCGCCTCCCACATGTTCGCCTCAAGATCATTGAGTATGCCGCCACTTCCGTTGACCAAACAACGGAGAAACAGCAATACCCCTTCAATCAAGTTTGCCGACGGGCAGAGGATCGGGCAATCGCGGCGTTGATTTCGGCAATCGAGCGCTCGATGGCGTCGTCGTCGAGGTCATCGTAGCTGGAGTCGACTAGGCTGGCCTGGATGGTCGAGGCAAACACGTCCTCGCTGATCAGGTCGGTGGTGATGCTGTCCAGGTGCGAATCGACCACCGTGGGCATTTGCCACTCGGCCGAGATGACGGTGACGTTGTCGCCCGTGCTGCCCCCGCGCACCAGGGCCAGCTCCACGAGATCGGGCACGGCTTCCGACACCGGCTTGCTGGCCAGCTGGCCGGCGATCTCATCGTCTTCGACGGTGCCCCACAGGCCATCCGAGCACAGCAGGAAGCGGTCGCCCTGTTGCAGCTTGATAGGACCGCCGACGTCGAACACCGGCCGGCTGGGCGAGCCCAGGCAGGTGAACAGCACGTTGCGGTTGACGTTGCCCAGCTTGAACACGCCGCTGGCCTGCTGCTCGGCATACGAATGGTCGCGCGTGCGGGTCAGCAGGCTGCCATCGCGCACCACGTACAGGCGCGAGTCGCCACAGTGCACCCAGGTGACCTGGTTGTCCTGCAGCAGGCAGGCGACCAGCGTGGTGCGGGGCGAGTCGAGAAACCCGCGTTCGGCCGCATACCGGATGATCTGATGGTGCGCGGCCAGCAAGGCAGCGCCCAGGAACTCTTCGGGATTGGCCACCGTGGGCTTGGCATCGCGCTGGAACATGGCCGACATGGCCTGCAACGCCAGCTGAGCCGCCACTTCGCCCTCGGGGTGGCCCCCCATGCCATCGGCGAGCACGAACAAGGCCGCTTCGCGCGTGTAGCAATAGCCCATGCGGTCTTCGTTCTTGTCGCGGCCGCCGCGGCGCGTCAGCTGAAACACAGAGAACTTCATGGGCCTGCCACCGTGGATGAAAATGACTGGATCTGCTGGCGGCCGCCTCAGCGGCCCAGCACCGTGGCGCCGCTGCCGCCGCGCTTGACCACGCTGTCGAACTTGAGCCGCATGCGCTCGCCCATGGTGAGCTGCGTGTAGCGACGCTCGCCCTCGCGGCCCAGCTCTTTCTGCAGCGCAAAGACCGACTGCGGCCGGGACAAGGGGTCGAGTGACATGCACCACTCGACGACCTCGATCAGGTTGTCCGAGTAGACGTCGCGCAGCCGTGTCAGCGAGAGGGCCAGGCGGTCCTTTTCCTGGCGTTGCGGCGCATCGTTGGGCGGATAGCCCTGCATGCAGGCGTAGATGCAGGCGCCGATGGCATAGATGTCGGTCCACGGGCCCATGGTCGCATCGCGGCGGTACATCTCGGGCGCGGCAAAGCCGGGCGTGTACATGGGCCGGGTGAAATGGCCTTCCTTGTTCAGCACCTCGCGCGCGGCGCCGAAGTCGATCATCACGGCGCGGTCGTCGTCGGTGATGAAAATGTTGGCCGGCTTGATGTCCAGGTGCAGCATCTTGTGCTGGTGCACAATGCGCAAGCCGCGCAGAATTTCATCGAACAGGGAGCGAATCGTGGATTCGCGAAACACCTTTTTCTTCTTCAGCTCGCGCGCGGTGACGATGAAATCCTGCAAGGTGGCGCCTTGCAGGTAGTTCATCACCATGTAGACGGTTTCGTTTTCGCGGAAGAAATTCAGCACGCTCACCACAGAACCGTGCGAGATTTGCGCCAGCGACCGGCCTTCTTCAAAAAAACTTTTCAAACCCAGGCGATAGAGCGAGAGCTTCTCGGGCAACACCTGCGGCACCAGCTGCCCGGCGTCCCGTGTGGCCAGGGCCGACGGGAGGTATTCCTTGATCGCCACCTGCTGGCCATCCTTGTCGATGGCCAGGTACACCACCCCAAATCCCCCCGAAGAAAGCTTGCGGATGATGCGATATCCACCGATGAGCGTGTCCGGCGGCAGCGGAGCTGGTTTGACCTTTGACATAATTTGACCCACTCGACGCGAAGTTGCCGATTTTTTGACAACTTTGCACAAGAATCTACGCGCGCGTTGTCCCGGCATGGAATGCCTGGGCAGGCAAAGAACTGGGTGAATAGGAAAATGGCAGTTTACAGCATGACCGGATATGCCAATGTGCAAAAAAGCACCGCATCCGGAACCGAATCCAGCGCCGTCAACGCCCAGCAAATCGGGCTGGAGCTGCGCTCCGTCAACAGCCGTTTTCTGGACATCAGCTTCCGCCTGCCGGACTCGGCGCGCCACCTGGAGGCCCTGTTCCGCGATGCCCTCACCCGCTCACTGCGGCGCGGCAAGGTCGAGCTGCGGCTGACGGTGAACCGCTCGCGGCAAGACGGCCCGGAAGACCCGTCCGCCGCCCACATGCACCGCCTGGCCGCGCTGCAAAACCACGTGCGCAACTGGATGCCCGACGCCAAGCCGCTGTCGGTGGCCGACGTCCTGCGCCTGTGCTCGGCCGATGACAGTGCCGAGGTGTCGATCGAGGCCGACGACGCCACGGCCCTGGTGCAAGACGCCATTGCCCAGCTCAAGAAGGCCCGCGCCAGCGAAGGTGAGCGCCTCAAAAGCATCTTGCTGGCCCAGGTGGGCCAGTTGCGCGAGCTGGGCCTGCGGGCGCAGCCGCTGATCCCCAAGCTCGTCGAGCAGCAGCGCGAGCGCTTCCTGCAACGCTGGAACGAGGCCCTCAAGGTCGGCAACGGCGCGCCATTGCCCGAGGCCGCCAACGACCGCGCGCTCGCCGAGGCGACGGCCTATGCCATCCGCATCGACGTGGCCGAGGAACTCAACCGCCTGCAGTCGCACCTGACCGAAATCGAGCAGCTGCTGGGCAAAGGCGGCGAGATGGGCAAGCGCCTGGACTTCCTGATTCAGGAGCTGCACCGCGAAGCCAACACGCTGGGGTCCAAGTCCGCCGCGCTGGAACTGACCCAGATCTCGGTCGACATGAAGGTGCTGATCGAGCAGTTGCGCGAACAGGTGCAGAACCTGGAGTGAGCGCCCAAGGCCTGCGCCCTGCAGGCCACCGAGGCGCGTCCCCACACCTGTTCAACCGGATGGTCAGGTGTGGAGCCCGAGCAGCAGCAACGCCTGGAACCAGGTCTCCCGCGCCAGGAACTGCGTTTTTCGCCACAGGCCCACATAGCGCGTGTGGGGCGTGGGCGCGGGATGCGCATCCAGCCCCAAACGGCGCGCCAGGGTGACCGCGCGGCGCATGTGCAACGGGTCGCTGACCAGCAGGATCCGTTGCGCCCCGGCTGCCTGCAGCAGCGGCTTGGCCAGGCGCAGGTTGTCGGCCGTGGTGCGCGACTGTGTTTCGACCCGCATGACTGCCGGCGGCACGCCCTGCGCCAGGGCGTGCTGCTGCGCCACCTGCGCCTCGCTCAGCCCCTGCCCCGACGAGCCGCCCGTGAACACCAGCAAAGGCGCCACGCCGCGCTGGTACAGCTGCACGCCGTGGTCGATGCGCGCCGCGAACACCGGGCTGGGCCCATGGCCCTGCACCGCCGCGCCCAGCACCACGATGGCATCCGCCGCCTGCGGGTCATGCAGCCCGGCATAGCGCCAGATCGAGGCCGCCACGGCGGCCACCCACAAGGCCAGCGCCAGCAGCAGGCAGGCCAGCCAGCGCACGGCGCGCCGTGGCCACGGGGACGTTGTTGAAGGGCTTGGTGATGCGCTCATGCAAAAGAAAAGGTGAAGCCACGTGCGCGCGCGCTGCACACGTGTAGGGTTGACAGAACCACGGTGCCACCGGCCCGGCTGCCCGCGATGCATGCCCGCTGCAGCGGCTTTCGAGATCTGGCCTCGTGGCCAAAGCTCCCGCGCGAGGCGCAACCGCGGCCCATGAAAAAAGCCGCATGGGCGGCTTTTTCAGTCATCTGGCAGCAGTATGCCAGGCGATTCGTTTATCAGCCAAAGTTCTTGGCCGCAAACTCCCAGTTCACCAGCTTTTCGAGGAAGGTCTCGACGAACTTGGGACGCAGGTTGCGGTAGTCGATGTAGTAGGCATGCTCCCAGACGTCCACGGTCAGCACAGCCGTGTCGCCCGTGGTCAGCGGCGTGCCGGCGGCGCCCATGTTGACGATGTCGACGCTGCCGTCGGCCTTCTTCACCAGCCAGGTCCAGCCCGAACCGAAGTTGCCCACGGCCGAGGCCACAAAGGCCTTCTTGAAGTCGGCGTACGAGCCCCACTTCTTGTTGATGGCGTCAGCCAGCGCACCCGTGGGCTCGCCGCCGCCATTGGGCTTCATGCAGCTCCAGAAGAAGGTGTGGTTCCAGATCTGGGCGGCTTGGTTGTAGATGCCGCCCGAGGACTTCTTGATGACGTCTTCGAGTTCCATGTTTTCGAACTCGGTGCCCACTTGCAGCTCGTTGAGCTTCACCACGTAGGCGTTGTGGTGCTTGTCGTGGTGGAACTCCAGCGTTTCCTTGCTGTAGTGCGGTGCCAGGGCGTCGTGGGGATAAGGCAGCGGAGGCAAAGTGCGTTCCATGTGGAATCCTCGTGGTTGGGTTTTGGAGTTGGCGCGGCGTGAGCCGCCTGGCCTGAGCCAGGCAACGCTGGCCGACCCGGTGATTCTAGGAACTTACAGCGGCCCCATGACGGACGCGGTTACGAAATGCGCCGCCATCGTCCCGCTGACCACCGCGCCTGCGGCGCATCGGCCTACAGCAGGCGCGGCTGCGTGACCGAGAGGTCGACATGGCCGTCCGCCACGTGCGCCCGCACGGGCGTACCGGGCCGCAGCTGCGCCACGTGCGACAACACCTGCCCTTGCTCGTCCACCAGCAGGCTGTAGCCGCGGTCCAGCACGTGTTGCGGATCCAGCAGGCTCAGGCGCAGGCCGATGCGCGTCAGCGCCTCGGCGCGCCGCTCCAGATCGCGCCCGCGGCCATGCTGCAGGCGCTCGTCCAGCCGCTGCAGGCGATCCTCGGCCCGGCTGGCCTGGGTGCGAACGGCCTGGTCCAGCCGGCGGGCCAGTTGGTCCAGCCGATGGCCCTCGCGCTCGCGGTGGCGCTGCACACCATGGCGCAGGCCGGCCTGCGCCTCGGCCAGCCGCAGGCGCTGGCCCTGCAGCCATTGCGCGGGCCGCGCCAGGCGCGACGCCGCGCCGTCCAGGCGCTGGGCCTGCTGCTGCACGCGCCGCTCCAGGGCGCGTGACAAACGCGTCTGGCAGGCCTGCAGCTCGCGCCACAGGGCTTGGCGCGAGGCGCTGACCAGCTCGGCCGCAGCCGTGGGCGTGGGGGCACGCACATCGGCGACGAAATCGGCGATGGTGAAGTCGGTCTCGTGCCCCACGCCGGCGATCAGCGGCACCGGGCTGCGCGCGATGGCGTGGGCCAGGTGCTCGTCGTTGAAGGCCCACAGGTCCTCCAGGGAGCCGCCCCCGCGCACCAGCACAACGACATCGATCTGGGGGTATGCCGGGTTTTGCGATGAATCTGCATCGGCAACCGCCTGATACAGCGACTCGAGCGCAGCCTGGATGGAGGCCGGCGCCTCGGCACCCTGCACCCGCGCCGGCGCCAGCCACACCGGCACGTGCGGTGCGCGGCGGCGCAAGGCGGTCAGCACATCGTGCAGGGCGGCGGCGCCCAGCGAGGTCACCAGGCCGATGCCGCGCGGCATGGCCGGCAGCGGGCGTTTGCGGTCGGCGTCGAACAGGCCCTGGGCCTGCAGCCGCGCCTTGAGCTGCAGGAAACGCTCGTACAAGGCGCCCTGCCCCACGGGCCGCATGCGCTCGACCACGAGCTGCAGGTCGCCGCGGGCCTCGTACACCCCGAGCCGGCCCTGCAGCTCGACCGAGTCGCCATCGCGCGGCGCGAAGCCCAGGCCCTGCGCCGCGCGCCGGAACATGGCGCAGCGCAACTGGCCCTGGCCGTCCTTGAGCGTGAAGTAGCAGTGCCCGCTGCCTGCGCGGGAAAACCCGGACAGCTCGCCGCGCACCGACACCGCCCCGAACCGCATGGCCAGCGCCTGGTCGGCCGCCTTGCACAAGGCCCCCACCTCCCAGACCACGGGCTTTGTCCCCCAAGCCTCAGCCATGAGAAACCGCTCCGCAGGGCCGGCCCAAGGCGGTTTTGTCATCCAAATGTCGTAATGGCAAGGCGTACAGCGCCATGGCAGGCGCGGCAGGCACCGTGAAACACTCCACAGCCGTCACACCACTGTCAACGCCCCCCAAAAACACGGGGGAAGTGACGGGTTTACATGGTAACCCATTGATTTTAAACATTTTTTATTTGCTTAAATTTTCATCATTCTGTCGCCAACCGTGTATTGGCGTGCTTTTGGCGCTCACCGACTCGGCTTGTTCACAAAGTTATCCACAGATTTTGTGGGCGACCGCGGGCGTTTGCGGTGTGAAACACGGGTGCTGCGCCCGACCCCCGATTGTCGGCCATGCGGGGCCGTCGCCCGCCTGAGGCGCCCAGCGCCTGGGCCATAATCGCCGCTGCTTTTCGTTGCCAACCCCCGCCTGGGAGCTCTCAACCTTGTGGTCCATCATTCAAGCCGCTGGCTGGCCAATCTGGCCCTTGATCCTGTGTTCCGTGCTGGCGCTCGCGCTGATTGTTGAACGCTTCCTGTCCCTGAAGACGGGCAAGGTCGCGCCCCCCAAGCTCGTGGATGAGGCCATGACCGCCAGCCGCAACGGCGTGCCTGGGCCCGATGTGGTGACGCAGCTGGAGCAGCATTCGGTGCTGGGCGAGGTGCTGGCCAGCGGCCTGCGCCTGCTGAACGCCAACCCCAAGGCCAGCGACGAGACCATCCGCGTCACGCTCGAGGCCGCCGGGCGCCGCGCCGCCGCCAAGCTTGAGCGCTTCCTGCCCGCGCTGGCCACCATCGCATCCGCAGCGCCGCTGCTCGGCCTGCTGGGCACGGTGATCGGCATGATCGTGATCTTCGGCTCGCAGGCGCCCACGCAGGGTGCGGCCGTGAGCGGCAACCCGGCCGAGCTGGCCCATGGCATCTCCATCGCGCTCTACAACACCGCCTTCGGCCTGGTGGTCGCCATCCCGGCCCTGATCTTCTGGCGCTACTTCCGCGCCCGCGTTGACGGCTACCTGCTGACCATGGAGCTGTCGGCCGCCCAGTTCGAGCGCCACCTGATCGCGCTGCGCAACGCCGGGGGGCAGAAATGAACTTCAGGCATGGCTCGCGCGAGGAGCCCGAGATCAACCTGATCCCCTTCATCGACGTGTTGCTGGTGATCCTGATCTTCCTGATGCTGACCACCACTTACAACAAGTTCACCGAGCTGCAGCTGACCCTGCCCACGGCCGACACCGAGGCCATGAAAGACCGCCCGCGCGAGATCATCGTCACCGTGGGCGCCGACGGCCGCTACATGGTGAACAAGCAGGTGCTGCAGGGCCGCAGCGCCACCGAGCTGGGCTCGGCCCTGGCGATTGCCCACCAGGCGCTGGGCGCGGGCAAGCCGCCCGTGCTCATCATCAGCGCCGATGCGCAGACGCCGCACCAGGCCGTCGTCACGGTGATGGAAGCAGCGCGCAGCCGCGGCCTGTCGCAGATCACCTTTGCCAGCCAGGCCAGCGGCCGCGCACGCTGACCCACAGGGGTATGCTCAAGCTGGCGTTTGGAGATGAACGACCGTTGATGCATACCCCATACACCCCTCGGCATGCCCGAATCCCCTGACTTCAGCGCCGCCGCCCGCCGAGAGGCGCACTGGCGGCGCGTCTGGCAATCGCGGACCTGGCCGGCATGGGCCTGGTGGCCGCTGGCGCAGGTCCATGGCGGCCTGGTGCGGCTGCGTCGCCTGGCCTACGCGACCGGCCTCGTCCGGTCCGAGCGCGTGGCCTGCCCCGTGCTCGTCATCGGCAACGTCTTGGTCGGCGGTGCCGGCAAAACCCCGACGACGCTGGCGCTGGTGCAACACCTGCAGGCGCGCAGCGTGCGTGTGGGCGTGGTCTCACGCGGCCACGGCCGCGAGGGCCATGCCCAAGCCGCCCTGGCCGTGATGCCCTCCTCGGATGCCCGGCAGGTCGGCGACGAGCCGCTGTTGATCCACCTGCGCACCGGCGCGCCCGTGTTCGTGGCCCGCCAGCGGGCCGCTGCCGCGCGTGCGCTGCTGGCGGCCCATCCCGACACCCAGCTCATCGTCTGCGACGATGGCCTGCAGCACCTGGCGCTGGCGCGCGATCTGCAGCTGTGCGTGTTCGACGAACGTGGCGTGGGCAATGGCTGGCTGTTGCCGGCCGGTCCCCTGCGCGAGCCCTGGCCGGTGGCCGTCGACTGGGCCCTGCAGATTCACGACGCCGGCCGCAGCCCCAGACCACTTCCCCCCAGCGCGGCTCCGGTGTTTGCCGCCACCCGCCAGCTCGCGCATCACGCGCTGGACGCCCGCGGCCGGCGCGTGCCGCTGGCGGCCCTGGGCCAGCGCGCGGTGGTCGCCTTTGCCGGCATCGCCAAGCCCGAGGTGTTTTTTGCCGCCCTGCGCGCGCAGGGCCTGGTGCCGGCGCGCGAAATCGGCCTGGGCGACCACGGCAACGCCGACGAGCACGCCGAGCTGGCCGCCCTGTTGCGCCAGGGGGTTCACGAGGCGGCTGCCGCCCCGAAGCCGCCGCTCCGCGCTGCCGCGGGCCATCCGGGTGAGCCGGGCCTGCACCAGGCTGCACGGACCGAGACGGTCATGGACACCGACACCAGCGCCCGTGATGCCCAACCCCTCGATGCACGCGACGCCCCGCCAGGCGGTGACCTCGTGGGCGGCGTAGGAAATCCGGAGTATTCATCCAATCTCGTTTTTTCAACAACGGAGATTGATCCATACTCCTCATCACCAGATTCAGAAGCGCCGATTCTGCTGTGCACCGAGAAAGACGCCGTCAAGCTCTGGCCCCGCTACCCGCAGGTGCTGGCCGTGCCGCTACAGCTGTCGCTGCCGGCCGAGCTGCTGGCCGCCGTCGACGCCCGCGTGGATGCCTTGATGCGCCGCGGGTGAACCCCGACCGACTGCCGGCGCTCGATGGGCGCGCCCGGCGCTGGCGGCCCCACGCCATGGTCTCCTCAGCGTCATCACCGCCCGCCATAGGCGCATCCAGCCCCGCGAGGAGGAGGTGCCCATCGCCCTGCAACGGCTACCGCCGCGCCTGCCGGGCAGCCTCGCTCCGCGCATCGTCGCGCCCGGGACGGCTGCCTTCCCGGTGTACGCCAGCGCGCCCAACGCCAGCCCCCGACCAGCAGCCAGCCCAATGCCGGAATCACGCGTTTCATGGTTTCCCCTGGTTTCAAGCCCCGTGGCCACGAGGCCAAGCCCGGTGACAACGAGGATCACCGGGGCCCACCGGTAAAATTGCCCCATGGATCCCAAACTGCTCGCATTGCTGGTCTGCCCCGTGACCAAGGGCCCGCTCGACTTCGACGCCGAGCGGCAAGAGTTGATTTCTCGCAGCGCCCGCCTGGCCTACCCGGTGCGCGATGGCATCCCCATCATGCTCGAGGTGCAGGCCCGCGCCGTGAGCGAGGACGAGCTGAGCGCCCTGCCTGCTCGCACGCCGCTCGTGGGCTGAGGCATGCGGCGTTTCCTGCCCCTGGCGGCGGTCAGCCTGTTCGTCCTCTTCATCTGCCTGGGCAACTGGCAGGTGCAGCGCTACTTCTGGAAGCAGGACCTGATCGCCCGGGTGGACGCCCGCGTTCACGCCGCCCCCACGGCCGCACCCGGTCCCACCGCCTGGCCGGCGCTGGTGCCCCAGCAGTTCGAGTACCAGCCGGTTCAGGTCAAAGGGCAGTTCGACTTTGACCACCAGCTGCAGGTGCAGGCCTCCAGCACGCTGGGGGCCGGTTTCTGGGTGCTGACCCCCCTGAAAACCGAAGCCGGCTGGTGGCTGTGGGTCAACCGCGGGTTTGTGCCGCCGGCCCGCGAGATGGGCACGCCCATGACCCAGCCCAGCGGCCTGGTCACCGTGCAAGGGCTGATGCGCGTGACCGAACCCAAAGGCGGCTTTCTGCGCCACAACGACGCCCAGGCGCAGCGCTGGTTCTCGCGCGATGTGGCCGCGATGACGGCGGCCCGCGGCCTGCCCGGCGATGCGGTGGCGCCCTACTTCATCGACGCCGCCGCCAACGCCAGCGCCAAACCCGGCGAGTGGCCCGTCGGCGGCCTCACGGTGATCCGCTTTGCCAACAACCACCTCGCCTACATCTTCACCTGGTACACCCTGGCCTTGATGGTGCTGGGCGCATCCTTCTATGTCTGGCGCCAGGATCGCCGTGGCCCCGCGCCCGACGATTTCGACGATGCCCGCTGACCCCGGGGGTGGCGCACCGCTGGCCGACACGCGTGTGCGGACCGCATCCACCGCTTCGGCAACGTTCGGCACGCGGGCCGGCAAGCCGCCGCTGACCTCCTCGGGCATCGACCACAGCACCCAGATCAAGAACCTGCAGCAGCTGGTGCAGCTGCGCTGGCTGGCGGTGTTCGGGCAGCTGTTCACCATCCTGGTGGTGCACTTCGGGTTCGGCATCACCATCCCCATCGAGCAACTGCTGTTCGTGGTCTGGCTGCTGGTGCTGTTCAACGTGCTCAGCATGCTGCGCCTCAAGGCGCCCATCCGCGTGACCAACGGCGAGCTGCTCGCGGCCCTGCTCGTGGATGTGGCGGCGCTGACGGCCGAGCTGCACCTGGTGGGGGGCGCGGCCAATCCCTTCGTGTTCCTGTACCTCCTGCAGGTCATGCTGGCCGCCGTGCTGCTGCCGCGCTGGGGCGCCTGGATCGTGGTGCTGATCACCGGCCTGTGCGTGGGCGGCCTGGCCCGGCTGGCCCACCCGCTGCCGCTGCCCAACGACCCACGCGACGGCTTGTCCAACCCCTATGTGGCGGCGGTGCTGGTGTGCTTCGGCCTCATCGCGGCGCTGGTGGTGTTCTTCATCGTGCGCATCGAGGCCAACCTGCGCGAGCGCGATCAACTGCTCATCCAGGCCCAGCGCCGCGTGCTGGAACAGGACCACATCGTGCGCATGGGCCTGCTGGCGACGGGCGCCGCGCACGAGTTGGGCACGCCGCTGTCCACGCTGGCCGTCATCCTGGGCGACTGGCGCCACCTGTCGCAGATCCAGGCCGATGCCGACCTCATCCAGGACGTGACCGACATGCAGGAGCAGGTGGCCCGGTGCAAGTCCATCGTCACCGGCATCCTGCATTCGGCTGGCGAGGCGCGCGGCGAGTCCTCGCGCCGCACCACGGTCTGCGTGTTCCTGGACGAGGTGGTGGCCGACTGGCGCCAGCGCCGCCCGGACAACCGCCTGGTCTACGACAACCGCTTCGGCGCCGACCTGCCCATGGTGTCGGACTCTGCGCTCAAGCAGATGATGGGCAACGTGCTGGACAACGCCCACGAAGCCTCGCCCCACATCGTCTGGCTGAGTGCGGAGCGCAGTGGCGACGACCTGGTGCTGGCCGTGCGCGATCAGGGGCCTGGCTTCGCCCCGCAGGTGCTGGAGCGCCTGGGCACGCCCTACCAGTCCACCAAGGGCCAGCCAGGACGTGGCCTGGGCCTGTTCCTCGTGCGCAACGTGGTGCACAACCTGGGCGGCACCCTGGAGGCGCGCAACCTCACCCAGGGCGGCGCCCTGGTCCAAATCACCCTGCCGCTGGCAGCGATTGCGCTCGATGCGCATGATGCACCCCATGAGTCCTGAAGTCCCCACCCATGACGGCCCGCCACAGGGCCCCGTCGACGAGCGTCGCTTGATGATCGTGGAAGACGACGCGGCTTTTGCGCGCACGCTGGCCCGCTCGTTCGAGCGCCGCGGCTACCAGGTGCGCCTGGCCGCCAGCGCCGAAGCCCTGCAGGCCGAGCTGGCCTACTACCGGCCCACGCACGCCGTGGTGGACCTGAAGCTCAACGGCGAGGCCTCGGGCCTGCAATGCGTGCAGATCCTGCACGAACACCACGCCGACATGCTGATCGTCGTGCTCACGGGATTTGCCAGCATCGCCACGGCGGTCGAGGCGATCAAGCTCGGCGCCTGCCATTACCTGGCCAAGCCCTCGAACACCGACGACATCGAAGCCGCGTTCGGCCGCACCGAAGGCAGCACCGACGTGCAACTGACCAACCGCACCTCGTCGATCAAGACGCTGGAGTGGGAGCGCATCCACCAGACCCTGGCCGAAACCGGGTTCAACATCTCGGAAACCGCGCGCCGCCTGGGCATGCACCGGCGCACCCTGGCGCGCAAGCTGGAAAAGCACCAGGTCAGCTGAGCGCCGCTGGCCATGCTCACTGCAACGCACGGCCGTTGAGCGCATCGTCAAGCCCAAAGAATGGGAGTATGACCGCACGCCCGTTTGAAAAACAACGGGTATTGCTGCATACTACCCGCCTATGGCACAAGCGTGGCGCAGTGCGTCAGGTCTGCCGCGCAGCCCCCAACAGCGCCAGTCCGACGTGGCGAGGCCGCAGCCGCCCACCCGGGCGCACGCAGGGCGCGGCCTGGACAGCAAGCCCGCGCGCTCGCCCATGTCGCCCACCGTCCCTAGAATCAAAACGCCCGGCTGTGTTCACCGCGTGGTCGCCGCGCCGGTCCTTCCCCGTTTCAGGAGCACCTTCATGCGCCGATTGACAGCCCAGGACTTCCACCCCGAACTGCTCGAACTCTACGACGGCTATGTGCACGGGCGCCTCAGCCGCCGCGACTTCCTCGACCGGGCGTCGACCTACGCCGTGGGGGGCCTCACCGCCGCGGGCATCCTGGCATCGCTCAGTCCGGACTACGCGTTGGCCCAGCAGGTCAGCTTCACCGACCCCGACATCGTGGCCGAGTACATCCGCTACCGCTCGCCCAACGGCCACGGCGACGTGCGCGGCTACTTGGTGCGCCCGGCCAAGGCCAGCGGCAAGCTGGCGGGCGTGGTGGTGGTGCACGAGAACCGCGGCCTCAACCCCTACATCGAAGACGTGGCGCGCCGCGTCGCCAAGGCTGGCTTCGTGGCCCTGGCCCCCGATGGCCTCAGCTCGCTGGGCGGCTACCCCGGCAACGACGAACAAGGCCGCACGCTGCAGCAGCAGGTCGATCCGCAGAAGCTGATGAACGACTTCTTTGCCGCCATCGATCACCTCAAAGCCAGCGCGCTCACCACCGGCAAGGTCGGCATCACGGGGTTTTGCTATGGCGGCGGCGTGTCGAACGCGGCCGCGGTGGCCTACCCCGAGCTTGCCGCGGCCGTGCCCTTCTACGGCCGCCAGGCCAAGCCCGAAGACGTGGCCCGCATCCGGGCGCCGCTGCTGCTGCACTTCGCCGAGACGGACCCCAACGTCAATGCCACCTGGCCAGCCTACGAAACGGCCCTGAAAGCCGCCGGAAAAACGTACGAAGCGCACATCTACCCCGGCACCCACCACGGCTTCCACAACGACTCCACCCCGCGCTACGACCAGGCCGCCGCCACACTGGCCTGGGACCGCACCCTGGCCTGGTTGCGCCGCTACCTGGCCTGAGCGAGCCGCCGCCGTGCGTTGTGGCAGAACGTGCAGCGCAACGCCTTCGGCAGAGCGAGTCCTGTCGGTTCGCCGTCAGGAGTGCTCATGAGGGCCCCAGCTGAGGCCGCGAAGTTGGGCACGGCATCACCGGATCCGGCATCACGTCGGCATTTGATCGGGTGACACGCAGCGACCGAACTTTGCGCGGGCGCTTCATTGGCGCAGCAGGGCGTCAGGGCCTGACTCCCCACAGAGGGCGCTGCAGGACAAGCGCGGCTGCGCGCCGGTCTTCCCCCGTCTTGACGCAGGCCTGGGTGTCGGCATTTTCAAGTTTGGTAGCAGTATGCACACCTTCCCGTTGATTGAAAAACGGAAAAGCATGCATACTGCCAATCACCTTCCAAAGCCTGCGGGCACATCCTGAGCGAAACGCCGAAACGCCAATGCGCGGAGGCGTCCTGCACCACTGCCCGCCTCGGCAGGCGCGCGTCCCGCCCACGGAATCGCCGGGGCGACGCGCGGCAGCTGCCCACCACGCATCGGCGCCGCTAAGCCGCGGCGGCGCTGCTCAAGCGCCGCTGCACCCAGCGGGTTGCCGCCCCCAGCACGGGCAGCTTGGTGAAAATTTCATCCAGGGGATCCCAGAAGTCCCGGTGCACGGCGACCAGGCCCTCGGCATCGAACTGCAGGTAGCTGGTGCCGCAGATGGTCATGGGCCGACCGGACTGGCGCTGGAACCGCAGCTCCCACAGCAGGAAGGCGTCGTTGCCCTGGGCCACGCCCTGGTGGACGGCGAACCGCGGTTGGTCGAGTTGTTCAAACATGTGGGCAAACACGCGCTCGATGGGCGCCCGGCCATGCACCTCGTTGAACGGGTCCTTGAACAGGGCGTGCTCGCCATACAAGGCCAGCAGCGTGGCCAGGTTGTCGGGCCTCAACACCTCGTAGGCGTGGGCCAGGCGGATCAATCGGGGATCGGAGATGGCACTCCTCATCGGTTTCAGACTCCAGTGATGCGGCGGACGGCCGAGAAATACCAGGCGTCGGGCAGGCAGCGCAGCAACCGCACCCAGCGCGTGAAGCGGCGCGGGAAATTCATCTCGAAGCGGCCCTGGGCCCAGCCTTGCAGGATGTGGCGGGCCGCCTCGTCGGCCCCGATGAGGGCCGGCATGCGGAAGGGGTTCTGCGCCGTCAGCGGCGTCTCGACAAACCCCGGGTTGATGATGGACACGCCCAGGCCCAGGCCGTGCAGGTCCAGGTAGAGGTTTTCCGCCAGGTTGTTGAGGGCCGCCTTGGTGGGACCGTAGGCCAGGGACATGGGCAGGCCGCGGTAGCCGGCCACCGAGCCGACCAGCGCCAGATGGCCTTGGCCAGCGGCCAGCAGCATGGGCAGCACGGCGTCCAGCAGGTGCAGCGCGCCGCCGTAGTTCACGGCCAGGTGGCGCTGCATTTCGGCCAGGTCGAACTGCGTGGCCCGCAGCGGCTGGTAATGGCCCGCGCAGTAGAGCACCAGGTCCGGCGCCCGGCCCATATGGGCCTGCACCGCCCGGGCGGCCGCAGCCACGGCGGGGCCATCGGTCACGTCCAATGGCAGGGCCAGGCAGCCCTCGCGGCCACGCACCACCTCGCGCAGCGCATCCTCATGGCGCGCCGAAACCACCACGCGTGCGCCCTGTGCCTGCAGGGCCTCGGCCGTGGCGCGCCCGATGCCCGAGGAGGCCCCCAGAACCCACGCCGAGCGGCCCCGCCAATCGACCAACGGCGGGTTCAACCCGCGCGAGCGCAGCGGCATGGCCATCACTCCTTGACGAAGGCCAGCGTGACGTCGCCCAGGTGCAGGCCGAACTTGCTCATGGCCGTGCGGTTGAGCAGGATGCGCTCGTCCATGAGGAACATCCAGTCGTCCATGTGGACGTTCCAGACCCGGCCGTTCACGGGCAGGGCCAGCACATACCGCCAGCGGATGGCGTTGCCCGCACTCTCGCCCTGCGCCTCGCCCACCACGTCATCGGCCCGGCCGCTGTAGCGGCCATCGCCCAGATGCCGGATGTGCCAGACACGCTGCTGCGTGCTGCCATCGCTGTAGACGAAATGCTCGTCCAGCGTGCCCTCGTTGCCCTGCCAGCTGCCGGTCATGCGCACGGTGAAGCGCTTGACCACCTGGCCCGAGCGGTCGGTGAACATGCCGTGCGCGGTCAAGGGGCCGTTGAAGTACTGGCGCAGGTCCAGCCGGGGCTGCTCCTGGGCGTAGTCCTGGATCGAGGGGCCGGCGCAGCCCGCCAGCGACAACGCGGCCGTCACCCCCAGCGCCGCGCGGCGCAGCAGAGACATGGAACGGGACAAGGACACGGGGCTCATGGTTGCCTCCAGGACGAATGCAGGCGCTCGGCGCGCCAAAGCAGCGCAGCCGCCGCCAGCTTGAACAGGCAAGGCAGGCCGCCATAGGCCCAGGCCAGTGCCTGCAGGCTGGTGGGGTCGCCCGCGCCGCTGCGGTAGCCGGCGACGGCCAGCAAGGGCAAGGCCAGGCCCGCGGCCAGGGCCAGGTTCAGCTTGCTGGCGCAGGTCCACCAGCCCAGGTAAAGCCCTTCGCCGCGGCCGCCCTCGCCGGCTTCGTGAATCACGCCCGTGAGCAGCGCGCCCGGCAGGGCCAGGTCCGCCCCCAGGGCCAGCCCGCTGGCCAGGCAGATCACGGCAAACACCATGCCGTCGCCCGCGCCCAGCCAGGGCGTGAAGCCGAAGGCCAGCACGCTCGCCAGCATGCCCACCCGCCAGCTCGGCGCCAGGCCCCACCGGGCCACGGCCTTCACCCACAGCGGCAAGCCCAGCACGGCGGCGCCGAAATAGCACAGCAGCAGCACCGGCTGCAGCTTGGGCATCTGCAGCTGGTCGGCGACGAAGAAAGGCAACAGGGTGGCGGCGATCGCCGCGGCCACGCCATTGAGCATGAAGACAGCCAGCAGCCGCCGAAAGCCGGCGTTCGACCATGGCGAAACGGTGTTGGCAGTACCCGGCACCACCGATGTCACGACAATCGCTTTGAGCCGATACAGCCCTGCCAATCCCAGCACCAGGCCCAAGGTCAGCACGGCAGTGGTCGCATTCAGGCCCAGCCAGACCGGCAGTGCGCTGGCCAGCAGCACCCCGGCCAGCGCGGCGCCCTCGCGCCATGCGGTCACGCGCGCCCGCCAGCCCGGCTCGCCGCCCCAACGCGTGCCCCAGGCCTGGTGCACGATGGTGACGAAGCTGTAGGCCAGCGTGCACACCAGCAGGCTGCAGGCCAGCCACCCCAACAGGGCAGCGTCGCCCTTCGCCGGCGGATGCCACAGCGCGCCAAAGCCCAGCGCCATGATCAGGCTGCCCAGCGCAGCGGCCCCCCAGGCGGGGCGCACACCGCGGCGCAGCAGCCGGTCGGCCAGGCGGCCGATGGCGGGGTCCACCACGGCGTCGAACGCGCGCGTGGCCAGCAGCACGGCCCCCAACCCCGCCAGCGGCGCACCCGCGACGCTGGCGTAGTGGTAAGGCAGGTTCACATACAGCGGCAGCGAGACGAAAGCCAGCGGCGCGGCCAGCCCGCCATAGGCCAGCCCGGTGCGCCAGGGCAGCGTGTGAACGGGGGCAGCGTGCGGGCTCATGGCCAATTCGGATGCGGTCAGCCCAGGCCCAGCAGCGAGGTGCGCATGGCGGGCGCCGAGGTCTGGGGCGACAGCCAGATGCCGAAGAACAGGCGCGTGTACTCGGCATCGCGCAGCTGCGCCGTCTGTTGGCCGTTGTGGAAGAAGCGCACCTCGCCCTGGCCGTCGTGCAGGCCCAGCAGGCGGTCCTGCGCCTGCACATCCGGGAAGGCCTGCTTCATCAGCGTTAGCCATTGCCGGCTCTGTGCGTCGGTGAAGCTGCCCACCCGGCGCATTTCGGCGATGGAGCGCTCGGCAATGGCCAGGCCCTCCAGCTTGCGGTCGTAGACCAATTCCAGCGCAAACGGGTGGCGCTCATAGGCTTCGGGCTGGAACTCGGGGCCGGCCCACAGCCGCCCCTCGTAGACGCGCAGACCGAAAAAGCGCAGCACGCCCGTGCCCACCAGGCGCGCAGCCGGCAAAGCGCTGCGCAGTTCGGCGGGCGGGGCTGGGGTGGATGGCGCGGCGTGAAGGGCGTTGGGCATGGCGATCAGGGTTGGGGTGAGGACGCAGGCCACGCCCCAGGCCAGGGCTTGGCGACGCGCACAGGGTTGCGGGGCGGTCATGGCACGGGCTTGCGCAGCGTGAACTGCACGACATCGGTGTTGCCAGTATCGAACGCGGCCTCGCAGTAGGCGAGGTAGAAGGTCCAGGTGCGCACGAAGCGCTCGTCGAACCCCAGGCTGCGCACGGCTTCGAGGCGGTCGTTGAACGCCTGGTGCCAGCGCCGCAGCGTCTCGGCATAGTCGCGCCCGAAGGCCATGCGCCCCTCCACCACCAGGCCGGCGCGGCGCGCCTCTTGCTCGAAGGCCGGAATGCTGGGCAGCAGCCCGCCCGGGAAGATGTACTGCTGGATGAAATCGGTGGACCGCAGGTAACGCGCGAACAGGTCTTCGCGCAGCGTGATGGTCTGTATGCAGGCCAAGCCGCCCGGCTTGAGGCAGTCGCGCAGCATCTCGAAGTAGCCGCGCCAGTATTCGCGCCCCACCGCCTCGAACATCTCGATGGAGACGATGGCGTCGAACGGCTGACCCGCGTACAGCGCAGGCAGGTCGCGGTAGTCCTGGTAACGCAGGTCCACGGCATCGGCCAGGCCGGCCTGCTGCATGCGGCGCTGGCCCCAGGCCAGCTGCTCGCGCGACAGCGTCACCCCCGTCACCCGGGCGCCAAACGACCGGGCGGCGGTTTCAGCCAGCCCGCCCCAGCCGCAGCCGATCTCCAGCAGGCGCTGGCCGAACTGCAGCTGCACCTCGTCCAGGGCGCGTCTGAACTTGGCCTGCTGAGCCTGCTGCAGGTCGGCGTGGCGCAGCGAGGCGCCAGTGCGCCCCTCGAACCAGGCTGCGCTGTAACTCATGCCGGGGTCCAGCCACAGGCGGTAGAAATCGTTGCCCAGGTCGTAATGGGCGTGGATGTTCCTGGCGCTGCCGGCCCGGCTGTTGCGTTGCAGCAGGTGACGCAGCCGGTAGCCCAGCCGGCCCCACCAGCTGCCGTAAATCAGGCGGTGCATGTGGTCGCGGTTGACCATGCACAGCCGCAGCAGCGCGGCCAGGTCCGGGCTGTCCCACTCACCGGCGATGTAGCCCTCGGCCAGGCCGATGTCACCAGCTTTCCAGGCGCGCTCGAGCGCCTGCCAGTGGTGCAGCACGCAGCGCGCGTCGGCAGGGCCGGCCTGCTGGCGCGGCAGGTGCCGCTGCGGGCCGCCGGGCAGCTGCAGATCCAGCTGTCCATGCGGCAGGCGTTCCAGCAGGTTCAGCACGCGGCGCGCAGGCGCAGGCATGCGGGGCGGCGCAGCGGTGGCGGGGCTCAGCAGGGGTGCGGCGGTGGTGTTCATCGTGTGACGAAGTGCTTGGGCTCTGAGGGTTTGCCATGGAACGGCACGCGCTTGGCCCAAAGGCGCAGCGCCTGCCAGTGAATGCGGGCGACGACTCCGAGCGTCATCAGCGGCATGCCGAAGAAGGCACGGCGCACGGTGGCGGCCCCCAGCGGGTGCAGCACGCCGGCCACGCCGGTCTGCAACAGCGGGCCATGCTCGTCGTGCAGGTCCACGCGGGCCAGGGTGCGGTCCTCGCCCCGCTCGAAGCGGAAGCGGTACTCGCCCCGCACCTCGCAAAACGGCGAGACATGGAACTGCTTGCATGCAATCTGCTCGCGGCCCCAGGCCAGGTCGGGCCCGGCCAGCAGGTAGGCGTGGCGTTCGCCAAAGGTGTTGTTGACCTCGGCCAGCACGGCGGCCAGCGAGCCATCGGCGCGGTGGGCATACCAGAAGCTCACCGGCTTGAACACGTAGCCCAGCACGCGCGGGAAGGTGTGCAGCCAGACTTCGCCATCGGCGTCGTCAATGCCCTCGCCGCGCAGCAGCTGTTCGAACCAGGCCAGCGCATCGGCCCCGCCCTCGCCATGGTCGCGGTCGTGGAAGCTGATCCAGCCCCACCGGTTGCGCCTGAGCACGGCCTGAGGCTGCGCGCGCAGGCTGCGCATGGGCAGCATGAGGAAGTAGCCGGGGTAGCGGAAGGCGTGCTCGACCGGCCGCAGCCGGCGGTGCCAGACCTGACCAAACCCGATCAGCGGCCGTGCGTTCATGCGGCCCCCTTGAGGGCGGGGCGTTGAGCCAAGCTCGGCAAGGCATTCAGCAGGCCCTCCGCCGCCTCCACGCCGGCGCGCAAGCCATCTTCATGGAACCCGTAGCCGCACCAGGCGCCGCAGAACCAGGTCCGGCGCACCCCCTGCAAGTCCCCCACCCTGGCCTGGGCCTCGATGGCCGCCAGGTCGAACACCGGGTGGCTGTAGGCGATGCGCGCATGAACCTGGCGGTCGTCGATGGCGCGCACCGGGTTCAGCGACACCACCACCGGCTGCTGCCAGGGCAGCGGCTGCAGGCGATTGAGCAGGTAATGCAGGCAGACCCCGGCCTGATCCTGCCTGCGATCGGCCGCGCGCTCGTAGTTCCAGGCCGCCCAGGCGGCCTGGCGGCGTGGCAACACGCGGGCATCGGTGTGCAGCACAGCCTCGTTGGCCTGGTAGCGGATGGCGCCCAGCACGCTGCGCTCCTGCGGCGTGGCGTCGTTGCCCAGCAGTCGCAACGCCTGGTCGCTGTGGCAGGCCAGCACCACGGCATCGAACTGCTCCGTGCCATGGGCCAGTTGCAGCAGCACGCCATGCGCCGTGCGGCGCAGGCCCAGCACGGGCGCGTTCAGGCGCGCCTCATGGCCACCGTGCTGCAGCGCGGCCACCAGGCGCCGCACATAGTGGCGCGAACCGCCGCGCACCGTGTGCCATTGCGGCCGGTGGGTGATCTGGATCAGACCGTGGTTGTGGCAAAAGCGGATCAGCGTGGCTACCGGAAAACGCAGCATCTGATCGGTGGGGCAGGACCAGATGCAGCCCATCATGGGCAACAGGTAGTCCTGCCGAAAGGAGGCGCCGAACCCGTGCGCGTCGAGGAAGCCGCCGATGTCACTGTGCAGCGCCGCGTCGCTCCCCGCCTCGGCCAGGCGCGTGGCCAGGCGGTTGAAGCGCACGATGTCCGCCAGCATGCCCACAAAGCGCGGCCGCAGCAGGTTGCGCCGCTGCGCGAACACGCCGTTCAGCGAGCTGCCGCTCCACTCCAGCCCAGCCCCGCCATCGGCATGGGGCACCTGCACGGAAAACGACATCTCGGCTTCCGCCGTCACCACCTGCAGGTCCTGGAACAAGCTCGTCAGCAGCGGATAGGTGCGGTGGTTGAACACCAAAAAGCCGGTGTCCACGCCCTGGCTCACACCGTCCAGCGTCAGGTCGACGGTGTTGGCATGGCCGCCGAAATGCGCCCCAGCCTCCAGCAGTGTCACGACATGCTGACCTGGGGCCGTGGCCAGGCACCGAGCGGCCGACAGACCCGCAATCCCCGACCCGATGACAGCAATGCGACACATGGGAGAGCCTTTCCTGAAGGAGTCAGCACATCTATACGAAGAAGATCAGTATGTGAACTGATGAGTTCAAATTATATACAGATCATACTCAATACGGACTACGTGGTATCGACCCTAACCCCAGAGGTCTAAAATCACCCCCATGACAAGTCGCTCCATCAAAGAACAGATACAGCGCGTGCGCGAGCAGGCCATCGTGGCCGCCGTCAACCGGCTGCTGGCGACCAAGGGCTACGACGCGATGACGGTGGACGAGGTGGCCGCCGAGGCCGGCATGGCCAAGGCCAGCCTGTACAAGCTCTTCACCTCCAAGGAAGAACTGGCGGGGGCCGCCATGGTCGGCGTGCTGGACCGCGCCCTCGCCTTTGTGGACGGCCTGCGCGAGGCGGCCAATCAGGCAGCCGAAACAGGCACACCCACACGTGCGCTGGACCAGCTGAAGGCCGTCACCCGCTGGGCCATGCAGACGCAGCTAGAAGGCGAAATGCCCTCATTGCCGGCGCAGAACTCCACCCTCAGCGCCTCGCTGCAATCCAACGACGCCTACATGGACCGGCTGATCGCCCTGAGCAACCGGCTCAGCATCTGGATCGCCGAGGCGCAGACCAGTGGCCAGCTGCAGGCCGCCCTCCCCGCCGAACTGGTGCTCTACACGCTGTTCGCGCGCGCATGCGATCCCGTGGTGGCCCTGCTCAAGGAGTCCGGCCAGTACACGCATGCGCAAATCGTCGACTGGGTGTGCAGCACCACCTTCGATGGGCTGGCAGCCCCTGCTTCGCCGGTGTAGAACAAAGCCCGCTGCGTTGCGGGCCACACGTTGAAACGGCGGGCGTGCCAGCATCGTCGGCCTACTCGCGAAACGCCAAGATGGCCCCATGGGCACTTGCCACTTTCGGCCATGGAGTATGGCGTCATCACCGATGGTTAGGAAACGGCAATCCATGCATACTGCCGCCCAACACGCCATCCGTGAGCATGATTTTCCGAGTTGCCTGGATGGCACTCAAACTCATCAAACCGCGCTGATGGGCCCAGTGTCCAAGCGTAGGTTTGAATTTCTCCGCCTTGGCGAGTTCTGCGTCGGCGTTCGAACACGGCGACCGGCGATGCAGCGCCGGCGATCAGGCCCGCTCACGCGGTGCTGGATGCCCTCGCGCTGCGGCATGGGTGCATCGCCCAGCATGGCAGCACGATAGGGGCGCCGCAGTAGTGCGTGACTCCGTGCTTGCGAATCAGGTCGAAAACGACCACGGTGTCGATGCGGCGCAGGCATACGCTCGGTCCACAGACAAACGCAAGGGGCGGGCAGGCCTTGAACTGGCGGCGCGTTGGCGATAGCCATCGATAATCGTGACTTATCTTCTTTTAAATCAAGAGGTTACGATGGCTTAATCGATAGCTGGCGAGGGTCCCCCGAAGGACCCAATTTCACTCCCACTCGATCGTCGCCGGCGGTTTGCTGCTCACGTCGTAGGTCACGCGGTTGATGCCGCGTACCTCGTTGATGATCCGACTGGACACTTTTTTGAGCAGCGCATAGGGCAGTTCGGCCCAGTCGGCCGTCATGAAGTCGCTGGTCTGCACGGCGCGCAGCGCGACCACGTAGTCGTAGGTGCGGCCGTCGCCCATCACGCCCACGCTCTTGACCGGCAGGAACACGGTGAAGGCCTGGCTGGTGAGGTCGTACCAGGTCTTGCCCGTGGCTTCGTCGCGGAAGTTGCGCAGTTCCTGGATGAAGATGTCGTCGGCACGGCGCAGCAGGTCGGCATACTCCTTCTTCACCTCGCCCAGGATGCGCACGCCCAAACCCGGACCGGGGAACGGGTGGCGGTAGACCATCTCGGGCGGCAGGCCCAGGGCCACGCCCAGTTCGCGTACCTCGTCCTTGAACAGGTCGCGCAGCGGCTCCAGCAGCTTGAGGCCCAGCTGCTCGGGCAGGCCACCGACGTTGTGGTGGCTCTTGATCGTGACGGCCTTCTTGCTCTTGGCACCGCCGGACTCGATCACGTCCGGGTAGATGGTGCCCTGGGCCAGGAAGGTCGCGCCCTTCACGCCGTTGCCGCCCGCCTTCAGCTTGGCAGCCTCTTGCTTGAACACGGTGACGAACTCGCCGCCGATGATCTTGCGCTTGGCTTCGGGGTCGCTGACGCCGGCCAGCTTGCCGAGGAACAGATCGCTGGCGTCGACGCGGATCACTTTGGCGTGCAGCTTGCCTTCGAACATGTCCATGACCATGTCGCCCTCGTTGAGGCGCAGCAGGCCGTGGTCCACGAACACGCAAGTCAGCTGGTCGCCGATCGCGCGGTGGATCAAGGCCGCGGCCACCGACGAGTCGACGCCGCCCGACAGCCCCAGGATGACCTCTTCATCGCCCACCTGCTCGCGGATCTTGGCCACGGCTTCCTCGATGTGGTCCTTCATGATCCAGTCGGGGTTCGCGCCGCAGATCTCGCGCACGAAGCGCTGCAGCATGGCCGCCCCCTGCACGGTGTGCGTCACCTCGGGGTGGAACTGCACGCCGTAGTAGCCACGCGCCTCGTCAGCCATGCCGGCGATCGGGCAGCTGCCGGTGCTGGCCATCAGCTTGAAGCCGGGCGGCAGCTCGGTCACCTTGTCGCCATGGCTCATCCAGACCTTGAGCATGCCGTGGCCTTCGGCCGTGCTGAAGTCTTCAATGCCGTCCAGCAGACGCGTGTGGCCGTGGGCCCGCACTTCGGCATAGCCGAATTCGCGGTGGTCCGAGCCCTGCACCTGACCGCCCAGCTGGCTGGCCATGGTCTGCATGCCGTAGCAGATGCCGAGCACGGGGATGTTCAGCTCGAACACGGCATCGGGTGCACGGTCATCGACCTCGTACACGCTGGCGTGGCTGCCCGACAGGATCACGCCCTTGAGCTGGCCATCGGCCGCGAACTCGCGCACCCAGTCGCTGCTCACGTCGCAGGGGTGCACCTCGCAGTACACATGGGATTCGCGCACGCGACGCGCGATCAGCTGCGTGACCTGGGAGCCGAAATCAAGGATGAGGATTTTGTTGTGTTGCATGGCGAGTCTGCGGCCTGCCGCAATCGGTGAATGAAATGAGTATGGCCTTGTTGCCGTTGATGAACCAACGGCAACAAGGCCATACTGCCTTTGACGGACTCAGTCAGCGCGGTAGTTCGGCGCTTCCTTGGTGATCTGCACGTCGTGCACGTGCGACTCGCGCACGCCGGCACTGGTGATCTCGACGAACTCGGCCTTGTTCTTCATCTCGTCGATGGTGGCGCAGCCGCAGTAGCCCATCGAAGCCCGCAAGCCACCCGCCATCTGGAAGATGATGGCGACGACCGAGCCCTTGTAGGGCACGCGGCCTTCGATGCCCTCGGGCACCAGCTTGTCGGCGTTGGGGTTGCCGGTGCTGCTTTCCTGGAAGTAGCGGTCCGCGCTGCCTTGCTGCATGGCGCCGATGGAGCCCATGCCGCGGTAGCTCTTGTAGCTGCGGCCCTGGAACAGGATGACCTCGCCCGGCGCCTCTTCGGTGCCGGCGAACATGCCACCCATCATCACCGTGCTGGCGCCGGCCGCGATGGCCTTGGCGATGTCGCCCGAGAAGCGGATGCCGCCGTCGGCGATCAGGGGCACGCCGGTGCCGTGCAGCGCCTTGGCCACGTTGTCGATGGCCATGATCTGCGGCACGCCCACACCGGCCACGATGCGCGTGGTGCAGATCGAGCCCGGGCCGATCCCGACCTTGACCGCGTCGGCACCGGCTTCAACCAGCGCGCGCGCCGCATCGCCCGTGGCGATGTTGCCGCCGATCACCTGCACCTGCGGATAGTTCTGCTTGACCCAGCGCACGCGCTCGATCACGCCGCGGCTGTGGCCGTGCGCGGTGTCGACCACGATGGCGTCGACGCCGGCTTTCACCAGCAGCTCCACACGCTCTTCGGTGCCTTCGCCCACGCCCACGGCGGCGCCCACGCGCAGCCGGCCCGAGTCATCGCGCGCTGCATTGGGGAAGGTGGTCTGCTTGGTCAGGTCCTTCACGGTGATGAGGCCGCGCAGCTCGAACTTGTCGTTCACCACCAGCAAACGCTCCAGGCGGTGCTTGTTCAGCAGCGCCTTGGCTTCGGCGGCCGGCGTGCCTTCCTTCACGGTGATGAGCTTGTCGCGCGCCGTCATGATGGCCGACACGGGCTGGTCGTAGCGCGTCTCAAAGCGCAGGTCGCGGCTGGTCACGATGCCGACCACCTGGCCGCCGTCGATGACGGGAAAGCCCGAGATGCCCAGCTCTTCCGACAGGCGCAGCACGTCCAGCACGGTTTGCTGGGGCGTGACCACCACGGGCTCGCGCACCACGCCGGACTCGTAGCGCTTCACGCGCGAGACCTCGGCCGCCTGCTCTTTGGCGGTCATGTTCTTGTGCACGATGCCGATGCCACCCTCTTGCGCAATGGCGATGGCCAGGCGCGCTTCCGTCACCGTGTCCATGGCGGCGGACACGAGCGGGATGTTGAGCTGGATGTTGCGGGTGAACTGGGTGGCCAGAGAGGCGTCCTTGGGCAGGACTTCGGAGTAGGCCGGGACGAGGAGGACGTCGTCAAAGGTGAGCGCTTTGCCGAGGAGGCGCATGGGTGAAAGCTCCAAAAACGCGATTTTACCCGGGTCTACCCCAGGGGCGCCAAGCCCGGTCGCCGCATGACCCCTGAAGGGCCTCACGCGCGATGCGGCTTCACGCCACACACTCAGGCAGTATCGGCGGGCATTCGTTTTTGACTCATCGGCAACGACACCGTACTGCCACAACTTGATCTGCAATGCGTTTGACCAAACGTCGCAGAGCAACCCATCCTGCACATCGCCGGCGACATAAAGCGCACGCCGATGATCACCCGCCCAGCCGGCGAGTTGCCCGCGTCGTTCGGCAGGCCCAACACGTGATCGGCGCCGAACGCCATGCCGGCCCCGCCCTCGTCGCCCGCGTTCTCGCCGTGAAGCCGGGCGACGAGGTTTCAGCCCAGCGCAGCATGGCAACCAGCCGGGGCGCCAGCCCGCGCAGCACCTCGGCGTCGGCCGTGTTCGCGCTCAAGCGATGCGCCGCGCTGTGGCGACGGCGGTGAATCGTCTTTTGAGCAGTATTCATGGCCTGTCGATTGCGCATGAACGACATCAACACCATACCCATGGCATCCATGCCTCATCCTGCGCAGCAGGCTTGCGCCGCCCTGCCCGGCCAGCCTCAACGCCACCCGCCCCGGCGCGCGCGGTGTGCGGCCTGGCGCAGGTTGGCACTCGGGGGCAGAAAGCCCGCCGCCACGGTGCCGTCACCCAAGGCGTCGGCCAGGCGCGGCGCGTCCAGGTTCAGCCGCTGCCACAAGGCGTGCGTGCTGGGGTTGTCACCAAACAGCAGCTGCGTCACCAGCGGCGCCAGCGGCGTCTGCGCGGGGTCGATCAGCAGCACCAGGCGCGGGTCGTCGCGCTCGGGCTCTTCGAGCAGCCCCACCCAGCCCATGGCCTGCAGCGCATCGAACGCGGGCTGCACCTGCTGCGCGTCCAGCCGCAGGCGCCGCGCCAGCCAGGGCATGCTGCGGCCGCGGGCCGGGCCGCGCTGGGCGCGCGCCAGCAGCTGCAGCACCTCCAACGCCACCTGGAACTGCCAGCCGCCCGTGCTGGGCCGCCGCGCCACGCCGGCCATCAGTGCGGGCGCGTAGGCGGCCACCACCGCCCCCAGCAAGATGATGAGCCAGGCCACGTAGACCCAGACCAGCAAGATGGGCAAGGTGGCAAACGCCCCGTAGATCAGCGAATAGGTGGGGATGTTGCTGAGGTACAGCCCGATGCCCCAGCGCCCCAGGCTGAGGCAAGCCGCGGCAAACAGGCCGCCCGCCAGCGCATGCGACCAGCGCACCGGCGTGTTCGGCACCAGCTTGTAGAGCAGGCTCAGCCCCAGCATCAGCAAGGCCACCTGGGCCGTGTTCAACAGCACGCCCATGCCCGGCGCGACGTCGTTCACCCAGCCGCGCGCTTCCGCCATCAGGAACGAGGTGATGGCCACGCTGCCGCCAGCCGCCACCGGCCCCAGCGACAGCACGGCCCAGTACAGCAGCAGGCGCTGCGCCCAGGGCCGCGACTCGCGCACCCGCCAGATGGCGTTCAACGTCTGGTCGATCGTGTAGATCATGGACAGCGAGGTGAACACCAGGCCCACCAGGCCCAACAGGCCCAACTCGTTCGCCTGTGCGGCGAACTGCGTCAGGTAGTCGAGCACGGACTGCGAGATGCTGCGCGGCACCAGGTTGTGCACCAGCCAGCGCTCCAGCGCGACCTCGAGCTCGCGAAACAGCGGAAACGCCGTGAAGATGGCCAGCATGACGGCCAGCAACGGCACCAGCCCCAGCATGGTCGTGAAGGTGAGCGAGCTGGCCGTGAGCGCCAGGCTATCCTGGTTGAAGCGCTCCCACAGCGTGAGCGCGGTGTTGCGCACCGGAAAATGCGGCAGCAGCGACTGCAGTCGCTCAGGCACCAGGCGGGACAAGCGTTTGATGACGCGCATGCGTCGCTATGATGCCACCACACAGGGCCAAGTGACCCATACTCCCCGCGTGCCCGTGCGGTTGAACCGTTGCATGGTCATGATGGATTCCATGGCAGCGGATCAATCCACTGGGGTGCACCGGCGCTGCCGCTGTGAGGCCACCCTGCTGGGCCAACGCATGACATCCGGCCAGCCTGCTCGCCACCTACCGTCCCCTCAGACCCGCCCATGCCGCCCATGCCGCGCACCGACAGCCACCGCCACGACATCCAGATTGGCGAAGACGCCTGGATCGCCCACCTCGACGTGTCGGGGCGCGAACACACGGCCGTGCCCATCGACGACGCCCTGCAGCGCGCATCCGACCTCTGGAATGCGCTGGAGACGCTGTGCGACGCAGGCTGCTGCGGGGTGGACGCCTTCGACTTCGCGCCCGACAGCGTGCGCCAGGCCGCCGCAACCTTGGACCGCCGCCAGCTTGCCGCAGCGCTGCACGCCATGCACCAGACCATCGAAGCCCTGCCCGTCAGCGTCGTCGTGAGCCAACGGCTCAACTTTGTGGGCGACAAACGCACGGTCCTGGCCTTGCTGGCCCACCTCCACCGCCACGTCCAGCCCACATGAACGCAGACCCGTCCACCAAGGCCACGCCGGACCGCACCGGGCCGGGCCCGGCTTCACAGGCCGACCCCGCCTCTTCTCTGACGCCTCATCGGGCCACTGGGGTCGCTGAAGCCGCGGGGGCCACGTCCTTGCCCCCCGCGCCAACCGGCGCCCAGCCCACGCCCAGCGCAGCGGGCCTGCAGGCGGCCCGGCGCACGCGCGCGGCGGCGGTGGCCTGTGTGCTGGCGCTCATCGCGCTGTGCATGGGCTGGGAGCTGGCCTGGGCGCCCACGGTGCCCGGTGGCTCGTGGGTGCTGGCGGCCAAGGCCCTGCCGCTGCTGCCCGCCCTGCCCGGGCTGCTGCGCTTGCGCATGTACACCTACCGCTGGCTCAGCCTGCTGGTGTGGCTGTACGTCACCGAAGGCGTGGTGCGCGCTGCGTCTGAAATGGGCCCGAGCCGGCTCCTCGCGCTGGCCGAGGTGGCGCTGGCTGCCGCCCTCTTCGTCGCCTGCAGCCTGCACGTGCGGCTGCGGCTGAAGCACGCTCGGGCCGCCGCGACTGGGTTGAGCACAGCAACCGACGGGACCACCGGAGCCACGGCCATCCAGGCGGCAAGCAAGCACTCGGCCTGATCGCCCCGCCCTTGCGCCCGCGCCATGGATGTCCTCGTGCTGCACTGGCAACAGGCCAGCGCATTGCGCGCCTGCAGTATCCAGCCCTCTTCGATGGGCAATCATCGGGCACCACCCCATACTGCCGCTCAAGATGGCACGACACGGCGTGCCCTCCACCCAGGCAGACCGCCCGTTGCCAGCCCGAGTGGGGTGATCGGAATCGCAAACGCCGAGGCCGCACCGCCTCGCCGCCATCGCGCATGCGATCACCAGCCGAAGGCGACCCGCGTGGCCTGCGGCACAGCCGCCAGCAGGCACGTGGGGCGACGCGTCAGCGCAGGATGATGTCGTAGGCCACCGGCCCCATGGCCGATTCGCTTTGCAGCGAGATCGGCTTGCCGATGAACTCGGACAAGCCGGCAAGGTACTGCTGCTCGTCGTCCAGCAGCAGCTCGATCACCGTGGGCGTGGCGATGACGCGGAACTCCTGCGGGTTGAACTGGCGCGCCTCGCGCAGGATCTCGCGCAGGATGTCGTAGGCCACGGTGCGCGCGGTCTTCACCTCGCCCACGCCCTGGCACACCGGGCACGGCTCGCACAGCATGTGGGCCAGCGACTCGCGCGTGCGCTTGCGCGTCATCTCGACCAAACCCAGGCTCGAGAAGCCCGACACGCTGGTCTTCACGCGGTCGCGTTCCAGCTGCCGGCGCAGCTCGACCAGCACGGCCTGCTGGTGTTCGGGCTTCACCATGTCGATGAAATCGACGATGACGATACCGCCCAGGTTGCGCAGGCGCAACTGGCGCGCGATGGCGTGCGCGGCCTCCAGGTTGGTCTTGAACACCGTCTCGTCAAAGTTGCGCGCACCCACATAACCGCCGGTGTTCACGTCGAAGGTCGTCAGCGCCTCGGTCTGGTCGACGATGAGGTAGCCGCCCGACTTCAGGTCGACCCGCCGGCCCAGCGCCTTGGCCAGCTCGTCCTCGATCGAGAACAGGTCGAAGATCGGCCGCTCGCCCTTGTAGTGCTGGATGCGCTCGACCACGGTGGGCATGAACTCCTGCGCAAACACCAGCATGCGGGCGTGCTGCTCGCGCGAATCGATGCGGATGCTCTGCGTCTGGTCGCTCACCAGGTCGCGCAGCACGCGCTCGAGCAGGTCCAGGTCGCGCCGCAGCAGGTTCTTGGGCGGCAGGCGCAGCGCATCCTTGCGGATGCGGGCCCAGGCGGCCCGCAGGTAGGCGATGTCTTCGGCCAGTTCGGCATCGCTGGCGTCTTCGGCGTTGGTGCGCAGGATGAAGCCCCCCGCGCTCGGCGGCTTGTCGCCCTGCTGCTGCGCCAGCTTCACCTCGGCGTCGAAGGCGTCGCGCGCCAGCACCGTCATGCGGTCGCGCAAGGCATCGCGCATCTCGGGGGCAATCTTCTGCGAGATGCCGATGTGGTCGTCCTGCGGCAGGAACACCAGCATGCGGCCGGCGATGCTGATCTGCGTGGACAGGCGCGCGCCCTTGGTGCCGATGGGGTCCTTGATGACCTGCACCAGCAGCGTCTGGCCTTCAAAAATCTGCTTTTCGATGGGCGGCAGCCCCTGGCCGCCATTGCGCGAGACCGCGCCACCGCCTTCGGCCGTGCGCGGCATCACATCGGCCACGTGCAAGAAGGCCGCGCGGTCCAGCCCGATGTCGATGAAGGCCGACTGCATGCCCGGCAGCACCCGTGACACCTTGCCCAGGTAGATGTTGCCGACCAACCCGCGCTCTTGCGTGCGCTCGATGTGCAGCTCCTGCACCGCGGCGCTTTCCACCACGGCCACGCGCACCTCCTGGGGGGACCAATTGACCAGAATCTCCTGCGCGTTCGCGCTGCTTTTTTTGTCGTCCATGGCTTGCTCACATTGAATGGATGAGGGGCCATGCACGAGACATTGGCAGTATCACCCCATCCTCGTTATTCATTCAACGAGGATCAGGCCATACTGCCAAGCATCAACGCCACCAACCCACTGTCTTGAGCAATTGTGCCGTCTCGAACAGCGGCAACCCCACGATGCCCGTGTAGCTGCCCGCCACGTGCGCCACAAACTGCGCCGCCAAACCCTGGATGCCGTAGGCCCCCGCCTTGCCCCGCGGTTCGCCGCTGGCCACATAGCGCGCGACGTCGGTCTCGTTCAGCGGCGCAAAGCGCACCGCCGACACCGACAGGGCGGCCGCCCGTTGCCCGCGCCAGGCCACCGTCACCGCCGTCAGCACCTGATGGGTGCTGCCCTGCAGCGCGCGCAGCATGTGCGCGGCATCGGCGTCGTCGGTCGGCTTGCCCAGGATGCGATCCCCCAGCGCCACCGTGGTGTCAGCGCACAGCACAGGCGCCTGGGCGAGGTCCTCGCCGGGGTCGATGCCGCCCTGGATCGCCAGGCCGGGCTGGCCCGCTGCGGCACGCGCCAGCTGTTGCAGCGCCCCATCCAGCTTGGCCTGGGTGACGCGCTGGACATAGTCCGCCGGCAGCTCGCCCACGCGCACGGCCTCCAGCGCCTCGGCTGCGGCGGCGTCAGCCGGCAACAACACCGCGTGCGGCACACCCAGCTGCGTCAGCAGTTGCGCGCGGCGCGGGCTTTGCGAGGCCAGCAACAGGCGGGGCGTGGCAAACGGGTGAGCAATCATGGCTGGCAGGCGCACGCGGCGCGGGGTGGTGAACGGCGTGCGACTCTAGCGCATGGCGGGCTGGCTTCGCCGCCTCGCGCCACTTGGCGCATGCCAGGCGCTCACCGTCATCGCAGGCCCCGCCCGCGAACCTTCACAGGAGATTGGGGCATCACTTGTCGAAGCTGGCGCTCAGCGCACGCAGGTGTGTGGTCATCAACGCCCGGCTGCCTGGTATCCAACGCAGGCAGAGCCAGCCGCCATGGCACATGGATGGCCGCCTGTGCAGCTGCGCGCCAACCCGCCTCGCCACGGCCGCCCGCGGATGCATCACAGGGTCGACGTGGCCGATGGACGCTTGATTGCTCCAGGTATGGCGCCATTGGCAGCACTGCGGTGTCGTGCGCACCCCGTACTGGCCTGCTTCACCGATGTTGATGGTTTGTGCCGCACAGCAAAACAGACATTCCAGATCGTTGACCCGGCGGCCGTGGCGCGCCGATGATGACCGCAGAAGAGACGTCAACAGGAGACACCGCATGAACGACTTGAAGGCAACGACTCGGCGCAACACCGCATCGCATCTTGGCGGCTCCAGCAGGCGGGCCTTCGTGGGCAGCGCAGCAGGCTGGCTGGCCGGCGCCATGGGATCTGCAGCGTTGCCCAGCTGGGCATCTGACTCCGGCAGTCAGCCCATTCGCGTGGTGGTGCCTTTTGCCGCTGGCGGCTCCACCGATGCCCTGGCCCGCCTGTTTGCCCTGCACCTGGGCAAGCATCTGAAAGCGGTGACCTTGGTGGAGAACGCGCCCGGCGCATCGGGCACGCTGGGTGTGCAGAAGGTGATGCGCGCGCCTGCTGATGGGCGCACCTTGCTGTTGGGCATCACCGGTTCGCAGCTGATTGCGCCGGCCTTGCTGCCCACGGCCACCTACACCAGCGAGAAGGACTTCATCCCCATTGGCCGCATTGCCCAGACGGGCGTGCTGGTGCTGGCCAACGGCCAGTTCGCCGGCAGCACCGTGGCTGATATGGTGGCCGAGTCCAAAAAGAGCAAGGTGCCGCTGGCCTATGGCACCTGGGGCAGTGGCTCGGGTGGCCACCTGGTGATGGAAAGCGTGCGTCAGCACACCGGCATGGCGCTGGACCAGGTGCCCTACAAAGGTGAGGCGCCCGTGATGCAGGCCATGTTGGGCGGTGAGCTGGCCTGGGGCACGGCGGCTGCCTCCATGGCGCTGTTGCAGCATGTGCAAAGCGGCAAGATCAAAGGGCTGGGCATCTCGGGTGGCAAGCGCTGGTCGCGCTTGCCCGAGGTGAAGACATTCGAGGAGCAGGGCATCCCGCAGGTGCCCGCCAGCTGGTTTGGCGTGTTCGTGACCAAGGGCACGGCACCCAGCGTGGTGCAGCGGCTGCGCCAAGCCTTCGATGCCGTGTATGTAGATCCACAGGTGCACCAAAGCTTGCGGAGCCTGGGGCTGGACCCCGATCCCATCAGCACGGCGGCATTCACCGAGCAGATTCGGCGCGAGGCCGACATCTGGCGCACATTGGTGGTGAGCAGCGGCGCCAAGGCCGTGTGATGGCATGACGCGTGCCCATGGGCTCAGGCGCGCTCACCATGCCGGGGGGCTCTGCGCCGCCATGGCGCCTGCCATGCGCTGCTCGAGCGGTGCCAAGCCCATCCAGGCTGTTTGAATGCCGCATTGGGACAAGTCAGGCGCGCAAACTCACTTTGCTTGGTTGTTTGGCAGAACATGACGCCCGTGAAATCGGTCGAAGCTTCAATGCGCTGCCATCCTTTGGAGATCCCACGAGACTGAACAACCTGGCGCACGTTGTTCAGACCAACAAGGCGCGCGTTGCCGCCTTGTTGGTGCATCACTTCTTCTGCGGTGGCAGATCCGTGCAGGTGCCGTGCGCCACCTCGGCCGCCATGCCCAGGCTCTCGCCAAGCGTTGGGTGCGGGTGAATGGTCTTGCCGATGTCCACGGCGTCGGCGCCCATTTCAATGGCCAGCGCGATCTCGCCGATCATGTCGCCCGCGTGCGTGCCGACGATGCCGCCGCCCACGATGCGGTGGGTCTCGGCGTCGAACAGCAGCTTGGTGAAGCCCTCGTCTCGGCCGTTGGCGATGGCGCGGCCTGAGGCCGACCAGGGGAACAGGCCCTTGGTGACCTTCACGCCCTGGGCCTTGGCCTGTTCTTCGGTCAGGCCGACCCACGCGACCTCGGGGTCGGTGTAGGCCACGCTGGGGATGACGCGTGCGTTGAAGGCGCTGGTGGCCAGCTCCTTGTTGCCCTGCAGCTCGCCGGCGATGACTTCGGCGGCCACGTGGGCCTCGTGCACGGCTTTGTGTGCCAGCATGGGCTGGCCGACGATGTCGCCAATGGCGAAGATGTGCGGCACATTGGTGCGCATCTGCACGTCCACGGGGATGAAGCCCCGGTCACTCACCGACACCCCCGCGGCCTCGGCGCCGATCTTCTTGCCATTGGGCGTGCGGCCCACGGCCTGCAGCACCAGGTCGTAGGTCTGCGGCTCAGGCACCTGCACTCCCTCCTTGGCGGCCTCGAAGCTGACCTGAATGCCTTCGGGTGTGGCCTTGGCCGCGACGGTCTTGGTGTTCACCATGATGTGGTCGAAGCGCGGCGCGTTCATCTTCTGCCAGACCTTGACCAGGTCGCGGTCGGCGCCCTGCATCAGGCCATCCAGCATTTCGACCACGTCGAGGCGTGCGCCCAGCGTGCTGTAGACCGTGCCCATCTCCAGGCCGATGATGCCGCCGCCCAGGATCAGCATGCGCTTGGGAACGGCCTGAAGGTCCAGCGCGCCGGTGGAATCGACCACGCGCGGGTCATCGGGCATGAAGGGCAGGCGCACCGCCTGGCTGCCGGCCGCGATGATGGCGGCCTTGAAGCCGATGACCTGGCTCTGGCCCGTGGTGGCGCTGCCCTCGCCTTCTGTCAGCTCGACCTTGAGCGCGTTGGCCCCCACGAACTGGCCGAGGCCGCGCACGGTGGTCACCTTGCGCATCTTGGCCATGGCGGCCAGGCCACCGGTCAGCTTGCCGACGACCTTGTCCTTGTGGGCGCGCAGGGTGTCGATGTTGATCTGGGGGGCGCCAAACTCGACGCCCGCCTTGGCCAGGTGCTTGACCTCGTCGACCACGGCGGCCACGTGCAGCAAGGCCTTCGAGGGGATGCAGCCCACGTTCAGGCAGACCCCGCCCAACGTGGCATAGCGCTCAACCAGCACCACCTTCAAGCCCAGGTCGGCCGCGCGGAAGGCCGCCGAATAGCCGCCCGGGCCGGCGCCCAGCACGAGCACGTCGCACGACAGGTCAACGGGGCCGCCAAAGTCGACCGCTTGCGGCGCAGGCGCCTGGGTCGATGGCGCGGATGCAGGCGCAGCAGTATCAGCCGATACTCGTTCATCTTTAGACGGGGATAGCGGTGTACTGCCCGCAGATGGGGCAGGCGATGCCGAAGCATCCTGCGCCTCCAGGCTCAGCAGCACGCTGCCCTGGTTGACGGTGTCGCCCACCTGGACCTTGAGCGCCTGGACCACGCCGGCGTGGCTCGAGGGAATCTCCATGGACGCCTTGTCCGATTCGACGGTGACGAGCGACTGATCGACGGCCACGGTGTCGCCGGGCTTGACCAGGATCTCGATGACGGCGACGTCTTTGAAATCACCGATGTCGGGGACCTGAATGTCGATGCTTGGCATGGTTCACTGCTCCTTGGTTGGGGATGGCGCAACGGCGCCAGCCCGCATGCGTTGTCAGTTGCACATGGTAGCTTGCGAAACAGCCTCAACCGGCGCGCGGCCGGGTGGCTCGGGCCCGTTGCAGCCGGCCGTGGCGGGGTTTGGGGTGGGCACGCAGACCCTCGCACAACGGCCGTTCCATATCGCCTTGGCGACATTCAGGATTTGGTATGTGTGGTTTGCCGTTGAATACACCTGCATTGGCGGCGCATACTCAGGCTTTTTGACGAGGCCCGCCATGACCGACCGACTGCCCCCGCTTGACCCCAGCACCTGGACCGAGGTGCAACGCCAGTCGGCCCAGGCCGTGACAAGCGGGCCGCGCGGCGGGCTGGTGGGGCCCTTCGTGCCGTTGCTGCGCAGCCCCGAGCTCATGGACCATGTGCAACGCTTGGGGGAGTACCTGCGCTACCGCAACGCGCTGGGTCATGCCCTGGGCGAGCTGGCCATCTGCATCACCGCACGGCACTGGACGCAGCAGGTCGAGTGGGCGATTCACGCGCCGATTGCCGAGCAGGCCGGCGTGGCCGCCAGCACGCTGCAGGCCATCGCGCGCGGCGAGCGCCCCGACGCGCTGACGCCCGACCAAGGGCTGGTCTACGACTTCTGCACCGAGCTGTACCGCAGCCAGCGCGTGGGTGACGCGGTGTGGCAAGCCTTCGTGGCGCGCTTTGGCGAACAGGCGGCGCTGGACCTCACCGGGATTTGCGGCTACTACAGCCTGCTGTCCATGGTCATGAACGTGGCGCAGACGCCGACGCCGCCTTCGAGCTGGGCGCCCTTGGCGCCGCTGAACGGGCGCGCGTCCCGCTGAATCAAGCGGCGGCTGGCGCAGTTCAAGCGCCTGTTGCAGGTGATGCAGGCGTGGCAAGGACAGCCTTCGCGGGTGAGGAAGGCGGTTTCCCTGGAAAGGTGCAGGGATTACGCATTGCGCCCCGGCGAGCCACAGACATGCCGCCCCCGCGCTTGGGCGCGCCCCCTGCGGGCATCAAACGGCGGATTCGCCCTCTTCGCCGGTGCGGATGCGCACCACGCGCTCGACCGAGGTGACGAAGATCTTGCCGTCGCCAATCTTGCCGGTGCGTGCGGCGTTGACGATGGTGTCCACGCAGCGTTCGACCAGGTCGTCCGCCACCACGACCTCGATCTTGATCTTGGGCAGGAAATCGACCACGTACTCGGCGCCGCGGTAGAGCTCGGTGTGGCCCTTCTGACGACCAAAGCCCTTGACTTCGGTGACCGTCAAGCCCGTCACGCCGACATCTGCCAGGCCCTCGCGAACTTCTTCCAGTTTGAACGGCTTGACGATGGCGGTGATTTGCTTCATGGATGTACACAAGGTGAAGGATGAGAAACGCACGCCGGACACCGCAATGTCCGACGCAGCAGCGCCCACATGCTAACCGCCTTTGTAACCAATCTGCGCGATGGACCGGCCTGCAGCCGCGCCGGCTGCGTGCCATCGGACGAATGCAGCCCGTGGCATCGCCGCCCGCGATGCCTCAACGGCCGCACGCCGTGGTCAGTGCGATTGGCGATCCAGCACCGACTGGGCGCCCTTGCCCACGCCCCACAGCGCGCCGGGCTCGCGTTGGTCCACGAGCTGCTGGACCACCTCGTCCACGGTGTAGCTGCTGGGGCCACCCACACCTTCGCCCACGGGAACGCACGACGCCCGGTCGATGCCGAATTCGAGTTTGGCGCCGGCGCCAAACCGCGGCGGCACGACCTGATGCAGGGCGTAGCTCATGTCCACGGGCGGCTGACTCGCGCGGTACACGACGTCACCCTTGGGGTTGAGGATGGTGTAACAAGAGGCCGACGCCGTGGCACACGCCATCAGGCCCAACATCAATGCGAGTGCGTTCTTCATGCGGCCCATTATCCCGACCTTGACGCAAATTGACACGATTTTTGCGATCTGGCGCGTTCAGATGTGCATGGGGCGCGACGGATTGCACGCGCAGGCTGCGGAACCGGCCCCGTGGCGACCCTTGGGCCTGCCCTCGCCCAGATGGTTTGAGGCGTGATGGATCAGGCCAGGTGAGGCAGGGGGCGCGTCAGTCGAGGGCTAGAAGGCCTGAGCCTTCCTCAGGCACGGCCAAGTGTCACAGAGGCTGGCTGTGCGCCCCGCCCCCAGACGACGCGCAAGCCGGACAGACTGGCACCGCCGTGATCGGAGAAGCGACCTCGCCAATCTGTGACGCGAACGGCAGCAACCAGCAAGCAGCAAGCAGCAAGCAGCAAGCAGCAAGCAGCAAGCAGCAAGCAGCCAAGGATGCCGCCACAACGCCGCCGCAGACGCAAGCCACAATCGACGCCATGCATGTGCGCTGGTTGGCCACCCTGTCCTGGCCGGAATTCAGACACCACCCGTGGCGCAGCCTCACGGCCGTGATCGCGATCGCCCTGGGAGTGGCGCTGGCCTTCGCGGTGCAGGTCATCAACGCCTCGGCGCTGGCCGAGTTCGGCCAGGCCGTGCGCACCACCCAGGCCCAGGCCGACCTGGTGCTGCACAGCCGACAAGGGCCGTTGCCCGACACCCTCCTGGCGCAGCTCGTTCGCCACCCGGAGGTGGCCACGGCCCAGCCCGTGCTGACGGCCGAGGTGCGCCTGCAAGACGCCCAAGGCCGCTGGCAGCCGCTGCGGCTGATCGGCCTGGACGCGCTGAGCGTGGCCGACACCGCCCCCGATCTGCTGCCGCGTCGGCTGGCGGAGGCGAACGGCGCCACTGCGCCAGCCGATGCCGCCCCCGCCCGCCAGGCGGCCACCCGCGAAGCGTCGGCAGCGGCGTCGCCTCGGTCTGACGATGCCGCAGCCGACGCCTCGCGGGGTTGGCAGGACTGGTTCGCGCCCGACACCGTCTATTTGAATGCCGCCGCCCTGCGCCTGCTGTCGCCCAGCGCCCGCACAGGCACACGCGTGCTTGTTGATTTGAGCATGGGGTATGCCCATGCTTCCGATCAATTGATCAATGAGACAGCCTCATACTCTCCAAGCTCTTCATCTAGCCAGCACCCGTTGCGGCTTGCCGGCCGCCTGGCGGCCGGTGGCCCGCCCACCGCCGTGATGGACGTGGCCGCCGCGCAAGCGTTGCTCGGCCGCCAGGGCGAGCTGTCCCGCGTGGACCTCAAGCTGCACCGCAGCCTGTCGCCCGAGCAGGCCCAGCGGGTGCTGGCCCTGCCCGCCTCGGTGTGGCTCAGCCGCCCGCAGGACGCGACCGCGCGCACCGCATCGCTCACGCGGGCCTACCGCGTCAACCTGTCGGTGATGGCGCTGGTGGCGCTGTTCACCGGGGCCTTCCTCGTCTATTCGGTGCTGGCGCTCAGCGTGGCGCAGCGCGCGCCGCAGCTGGCCTTGCTGGGCGTGCTGGGCTGGAGCCCGCGCGAACGCCAGCGCCTCATCCTGCACGAGGCCTTGGTGCTGGGCGGCCTGGGCGCGGCCCTGGGACTGGCCCTGGGCTACCTGCTGGGCTGGGGCGCGATGCAGCTGCTGGGCGGCGACCTGGGGGGCGGCTACTTTGCGGGCCAGGCACCGCAGCTGCTCGTCTCGTGGCCGGCCGCCGCCCTGTATGGCGGCCTGGGCGTGCTGGCTACCGTGGCGGGCGCCTGGTTGCCCGCACGGCAGGCCGCCGCGCTGCCGCCAGCCCACACCCTCAAAGGCGCAGGCGTGGCCGATGCCCAACCCTTGCCGCTGGTGTGGGGCCTGGGTCTGCTGGCCCTGGCCGCCGCGCTGGCCGGCTTGCCGGCCGTGAACGGGGTGCCGGTGGCCGCCTACGCCTCGGTCGGGCTGCTGTTGCTGGGCGGCATGGCCTTGCTGCCGCTGGCCGTGGCCACGGCGTACGACCGGCTGGCGCCCTGGGTGCGCCGGGCCGCCCTGCCGTTGCTGGCCGTCGAGCGCGCACGGCGCTTGCGCGCCCTGGCCGCGGTGGCGGTGAGTGGCGTGGTGGCCGCCCTCGCGTTGTCGACCGCGCTGACGGTGATGGTGGCCAGCTTTCGCGCCTCGATGTTGAGCTGGCTGGACACCGTCCTGCCGGCCGAGCTCTATGTGCGCATGCCCACGCGTGACCCCGATGCCGGCCAGGCCTCACCTGGCCGGGCCGAGCCGCTGCCCGCCGGGCTGCTGTCGGCCCTGGCTGCGCTGCCGGGACTGACGGCCACGCCGCAGCGCAGCGAGCCCTGGCCACTGGACCCCACCCAGCCCGCGCTCACGCTGATCTGGCGCGACCTGAGCGCCGGTGCAGCACAAAGCCTGCCCCTGGTATCCGGCCCTGCCGATTCAGGGGCAAACGGCAGCGCCGAATACCCCCGCATCTACATCAGCGAACAGGTGCGCGACCAGCAGCAGCTCGCTGTGGGGCAGGTGTGGCCGGCGCTGGCCCGGTTTCTGCAAACCGACGGCCGCTACACCGTGGCCGGGGTGTACCGCGACTACGCCCGGCCCGGCGGCAGCGTGACCCTGGACTGGCGCGACCTGCAGGCACGCGGGGCCCCGCAGGCGCCCACCGACATCGCCGTGCGCCGGCGGGACCCTGACCTGAGCCCCGAGCAAGCACTGCGCCTGGTGCGCGACCAGGTGCGTGCACACGCTGCCCCGCCAAGCCGTCACACGCCAACCAACGCGGTTGCCGAGCCCAGGCCGCCAAGCGCCGGCGATGGCGCAAGCGATGCGCGCCATGCCGCGAGCGACAGCGCGGGCGACCGCGACGCCGCCAGTGAGGCGGACACCCGAATCCGCGCCCAGACCGCCCCCCGCGCCGGCCCCCAGCCAGCCACCGCCGGCACCGCAGCGGCGCCGGCACCCCAGGCCGCCCTGCCCGAGGTGCACAGCACGGCCGCGCTGCGGGCCCGTTCGATGGCGATCTTCGACCGCAGCTTTGCCGTCACCTACTGGCTGCAGATGATCGCGGTCGGCATCGGCCTGTTCGGCGTGTCGGCCAGTTTTTCGGCCCAGGCGCTGGCGCGGCGCAAGGAATTCGGCCTGCTGGTGCACCTGGGGCTGACGCGCGCGCAGATCCGCCGCCTGGTGGCGCTGGAGGGCATGGCCTGGTGCACCATCGGCGCCGTGGCCGGTGTGGCGCTGGGCCTGGCCGTGGCCCTGGTGCTGATCAAGGTGGTGAACCCCCAGAGTTTTCACTGGAGCATGGACCTCCACGTGCCACTGCTGCGCCTGCTGGCGCTGGGCCTGGCCGTGGTGCTGGCCGGCACCGTCACCGCGTGGCTGACGGCGCGGCGCGTGGCCGGCGGCGACGCGGTACGCGCCGTCCAGGAGGATTGGTGACGCCCGGCCGACTGCACTCACTCACCATGGGTATATGCCCGTTGCCGATTCATATTCATCGGACGCATGACCATACTGCTTGATTCAACATGACTGCCGATTCCTCCCTGTTTCGCCGCATGGCGGCCCTCCCGCTTGCAGATGGCGCACCGCGCCTCGGCCTGACACGGCGCCAGGGCCTGCTCGGGCTCTCGGCCGCCGGGCTGGCGCTGGGTCTGCCCGGTGGGGCCGCGCGTGCGGGCCCCATGTTGGCCACGGCGCCGAACCCGAGCGGCCAGAAACCGGACCACGCCAATCAAATGAGCGCGAACCGGGCCGGCCTCGACCCGCATCCTGGCCTGCCCGATCCGCGCCCGTTGCGGCTGGGCGCCCGCGGCACAGGCGCGCACCAGCAGCCGGGCGACTGGCACGACCACGGCAGCCACCCGGAGTGGGACACCGAGTGGTGGTACATCACCGGCCACCTCGGCGAAGCGCCAGCCAACGGCGTCTCGCCTGCTGCCACCGCGCTGCCATCCCACGCGCCTGCGGCAAGGCCAGCCTATGGCTTTCAGCTGACCTTCTTCCGTTCGCGCGTGCCGAACACCACCGACCTGCACAGCGCGCTGGCGGCCCGGCACCTGATCTCGGCGCACCTGGCCGTCAGCGATGTGCGCAACCAGCGCCTGCTGCACGAAGAGCGCATCGCGCGCGCCACGGCCGATGCGCGCCTGGGCCTGGGCGAAGCCACGGTCGGCGACCTGGGCGTTCGCCTGGGCAACTGGCAGCTGGTGCGCGACGACACCGGACCCCAGCGCCTGCACGCCCGGCTCCCCGGACGCGAGCTGGGCCTGGACCTGCGCTTCGACCTGACGCAGGCGCCCATCGTGCAGGGCGACGGCGGCCTGTCTCGCAAAGGGCCGGATGCACGCCAGGTCAGCTACTACTACTCGCTGCCGCAGCTGCGGGCGCACGGCGAGCTGCGGCTCGCCAGCGGGCAGCGCCTGCAGGTGCAGGGGCGCGCCTGGCTGGACCACGAATGGAGCACGGCCTTGATGCACCCGCAGGCCGTGGGCTGGGACTGGATCGGCATGAACCTGAACGATGGCAGCGCGCTGACGGCGTTTCGCCTGCGCGATGCCCAGGGCCGCACGATCTGGACCGGCGGCAGCTGGCGCGCACCCCCCGAGCCTGCAGAGGCGAGCGCCGTGCAAACGAGCGCCGTGCAAACGAGCGCCGTGCAAGTGGGCGCAGTGCAAACGGGCGCAGTGCGCGTGTTCGGCGGGCAGGCCTTGCAGTTCGAGCCGCTGACCACCTGGCGCAGCCCTGCCACCCAGGCCAGCTACCCCGTGCACTGGCGCATCCGCACGCCGGTGGGCGTGTTCGGCGTGCGCGCACTCATCGACGCCCAGGAGCTGGACGCCACCGCCAGCACCGGCGCCATCTACTGGGAAGGCCTGAGCGAGCTGCAGGACGAGCGCGGCCGCGTGCTGGGCTGGGGGTATCTGGAGATGACGGGCTACGCCGGCCGACTGCGCCTGTGAGGACTGGCACACCGGCCCAAGGAAGGTCTGCACAAAGCCGCCGATCCCGGGTTCACCCCCAAAATGCCCATTTGCCTGCCATGCAGGCGCCCGAGTGCAAGCCTTCACGCGCTCCAGTTTCTCGGTCAGGTTCCAATCGGTTGGCCGGGTCGAGCGGACGGCGTTTGTCGGGGCGCATGGCGATGTACCCGACCACGTCGCTTCGGGTATCAGGTGCGTGTGGCCTGCGGCTGCAACGGATTCCTGAGCGCCCGCTCCCGCACGATCCGGTAACCGCCCGACAGGTAGTTGGGAAGCGCATTGGGGTGATCATCCGTGGCGGTGTGAAGCCATACCTTGCGTGCCCCGGTCGCGAAAGCCTGTTCCGTCGCCGCCGTCAGCAGGTCTCGGCCGAGGCCACGACCTCGATACGTCGGAAGCAATCCAAAACCCTCGATCTTCACGCCTCGGGTCAAGCCGTTGAGTTCAAAACATCCCGCCTCATCCCCTGACACCTGAGCGACCCAAAAAGAGACCTGTGGCTGGCGAAGGTGCTCTTGCCAGCGCGCGGAACTCCAGCGACGGCGCTCGGTCCAGAACCCGGCTCCCACCTCTGACCACAGGCGTTGGCACAAGGCCGCATTGCGCAGCTTCACAGGAAGGACCTGGAGGCCCGCGGCCTGAAACGCCCTCGGCTGAAATGTGGCCGGCGTACATTCGAGCGTGAAGCTGCGGTGATGCATCAAGTTGCGCTTAACGGGTGAACTCAGCGAAAGTCAAAAGCGGTCTGACGGAGCGAGATGTTCTGCATCTTTGGGGACGGATCTGCTGAACGTCTCCGCCATCCGTGTCGGCCATCCCGGCCCAGTGGCCCGCCGGCGCTGAATCAGGTCTTCGGTCAACCGAACGGAACTCAGCCGCTCCGGGGCGAAGCATGCGGAGTCTATATGCCCTCGCGCTCGGCTGCGTCGCAAGTGATTCGCACGGTCTTCGTCAAAAACATGCGTCGGCGATCTCGATGACGCAGAACAAGGGTCTGCATACGGCGGCATCAGCGTGTACGCTGAATCGGGCCTGATGCAGGCGGTGCGGGCACGGCAGGCCATGTTCGCGCTGATGGACCTTTCCTAGGGGTTTGCAGCAGCCAGGGATTTTCCCTCTAGGACGGGGGGCAGGCTGCGCCCAGCATCTGCGCCTCAAGGCCGGGGCTGCACAGCGCACCCCGAACCGCCTTGCCATCCCGCCACCACCACAGGAGATCTGGCTTCATGAGCAAGCTCAACCGCCGTCAGTTCCAAACCCTGGGCGCCGCGGCGCTCGGTTTTCCGGCCGTCGTCCGTGCGCAAGACAAGTACCCCAATCGCCCGGTGCGCGTGGTCGTGCCGTTCGCCCCCGGCGGCGGCACCGACACGCTGGGCCGCGCCATCTGCCAGAAGCTGACCGAGTCGCTGGGCCAGCCCTTCGTGATCGACAATAAGCCGGGCGCCAGCGGCATCATCGGCACCGACGCCGTGGCCAAGGCCGCGCCCGATGGCTACACCTTGAACTTCAACATCAGCACCGCGTTGCTGATCAACCAGTTCCTCTACAACAAGCTGCCCTACAACCCGCTCAAGGACCTGTCCATGGTCTACAAGGCGGCGGACGGCTACACCATCCTGGCCGTTCACCCCAGCCTGCCGGTGAAGACGGGCACCGAGCTGATGGAGTACATCAAGGCCAACCGCGGCAAGCTGACCTACGGCTCGTATGGCCAGGGCTCCTTCCCGCACCTGGCCGGCGCCTACCTCGACCACATCACCAACGGCGGCATGCAGCACGCGGCCTACAAGGGCGAGGCGCCCTGCGTGCAGGACCTGCTGTCGGGCCAGATCCACATGACCTGGGCCAGCGCCATGAACCTGAAGCAGCACGCCGCCACCGGCAAGCTCAAGCTCATCGGCGTGCAGGGCAACAAGCGGCTCCCCACCCTGCCCGACCTGCCCACGCTGCCGGAATCCGGTCTCAAGGGCGATGCGTTCGAGCTCGTGGGCTTCCTGGCCATGGCCGCACCGGCCAAAACACCGATGGCGATCCAGGAGCTGATCGCGGCCGAAATCCGCAAGGCCTTTGCCGACCCGGCCATGAAGGAGCGCATCGACACCATGGGCTACGGCATGGTGCCCGACTCCAGCCCCGAGCGCTTCCTGGCCGACTACAAGCGCGACACGCCCAAGTGGGAGGCGCTGGTCAAGCTGTCTGGCGTGAAGCTGGACATCTGACATCGGGTCGTCAAGCGACGCCCCTCCCACAACCCGAACGGCGCCCCAGGCGCCGTTTTGTTCGCCCGGGTGCGGCTGAACCGCGAGCGCGACGATGGTTGAAGAGCCGGGTGGCCCCTCGGCCGGTTGCTGGCACACCGTGTCCCTCACGCCGAGGTCTTCGAACACGGCATCGACACTGGCGCCCCCCCTCACCACTGCCGTCGCGGTCAAGACGAGCATCGCCGACCAGGGGAGTGCCCACCACAGGCGAAAGCGCCTCGGACCCCCGCGCGACCGGCGCTACCCCAGCAGCCGAGCCCAGACCAGCCGCTTGTCGGCCAGGCTCAGGGCCGGCCAGGCCTTGACCTCGTCGAAGGTGCGTCGGCAGCCCCGGCACACGGCATCGCCTTGCGCGGTGGAACACACGGCGATGCACGGCGAATCCGGTTGAGCCTGCGCCCAGGCCTGCCATTGCGCCTGCTGGGCCGCGCTCAGGGCCGCGAGCGGCCAGTGCGCCAGGCGCAGGGCCAGCATGCGGCCCCAGACCTCGAGCCAGGGGTTGACCTGGGCAACCCGCGCGGCGTGCGCCGTCAGCTGCACGATGAGGGCCTGCACGTCGTGCCGGCTGATGGCCGGGGCGGACTCGCGGTGTCCAGGCGGGCTGACCGCCGGACTGGGCGACGGATAGGACTCGGCATGCGCCACATGCGCGCCAGTATGGCCATCAACCCGTTTGACCTGAATCGAGAGTGCAGGGAAACTCCCTGAATCCTGCGTTGAGGCCGTCAATCCCAACTCAGAGCCCCGCCCGTCTGGTACTCGATGACGCGGGTCTCGAAAAAGTTGCGCTTCTTCTTCAGGTCGATCATCTCGCTCATCCAGGGGAAGGGGTTTTCCTCCTGAGGAAACAACGCGGGCAGGCCAATCTGCACGGCCCGCCGGTTCGCGATGAAACGCAGGTAGCTCTTGAACATGCCGGCATTCAGGCCCAGCACGCCGCGCGGCATGGTGTCCTCGGCGTAGGCGTACTCCAGCGTCACGGCCTGCTCGAACAGGGCCACCACCTCGTCCTGGAAGCTGCTCGTCCACAGCTGCGGGTTCTCCAGCTTCACGGTGTTGATGAGGTCGATGCCGAAGTTGCAGTGCATGGACTCGTCGCGCAGGATGTACTGGTACTGCTCGGCCGCGCCCACCATCTTGTTCTGGCGGCCCAGCGACAGGATCTGCGTGAAGCCGACGTAGAAGAACAGCCCCTCCATCAAGCAGGCGAACACGATCAGGCTCTTGAGCAGCTTCTGGTCGTCGGCCAGGGTGCCGGTCTTGAAGTGCGGGTCGCTGATCTGGTCGATGAACGGGATCAGGAAGGCGTCCTTGGCGTGGATGGACGGCACCTCGTGGTAGGCGTTGAAGATCTCGGCCTCGTCCAGGCCAATCGACTCGACGATGTACTGGTAGGCGTGCGTGTGGATGGCCTCTTCGAAGGCCTGGCGCAGCAGGAACTGCCGGCACTCGGGCGCCGTGATGTGGCGGTAGGTGCCCAGCACGATGTTGTTGGCCGCCAGCGAATCGGCCGTGGTGAAAAAGCCCAGGTTGCGGCGCACGATGCGGCGCTCGTCCTCGGTCAGGCCGTGGGCGCTTTTCCACAGCTCGATGTCGCGCTGCATGTTCACCTCCTGCGGCATCCAGTGGTTGGCGCAGGTGGCCAGGTACTTCTCCCAGGCCCATTTGTACTTGAAGGGCACCAGCTGGTTGACGTCCGTCTCGCCGTTGATGATGCGTTTGTCGGCGACGCTCACGCGGCGTGCGCTGGCTTGCTCAGGGATGCGCAGGCCCGCTTGGGCGATGGGGTTCGCCGCCGGCGCCCCCCCTCCGGCAGCGAGCGGCGCAGACGGCATCTTGGGGCTGAGCACGGCATCGGCCCAACTGGGCCGTAACGCCGCCATGGGCGCCGCGCTGGCGGCAGTCGCCGCCGCACCTGGGATCGTCGCCCGTACGGACCCGGCCGCGCCTGGCAAGGCCGCACCGCTTGGCTGCAGTGAGCGTTCTGCCGCTGTGCTGGCCGGCTCCAACTGCGTGTCGTCGTCGAAGTTCAACATGTTGAACACCTTGGTGAAAGATTGAATGGAGGGTATGCATGGCTCACCGATGACCAATGTTCGGCAGCATCGGTGTACTGTCTTCATGCGCTTGCTTGAGCCACAGCGCATCTGGCTGCGCGAGCTCACTGGCAGGCTTCACAGTCCGGGTTGTCGATGGCGCAGAACTTCACATCGCTCGCAGGCAAGGCGCTGGCCAGAATCGCTTGCTCGGCAGCACTCAGGCCGGCGCTCGCCGGCGTGGCGCCGCTTTGCACGGCATTCAGGCTGCTGCGGTTCACCGTGGATTTCTCGGCCTGCGTGGCGCTGGTGGTGCGCAGGTAGTACGTGGTCTTCAGTCCGCGCACCCAGGCCAGCTTGTAAACGGCATCGAGTTGCTTGCCTGACGCCCCTTGCAGGTAGAGGTTCAGGCTTTGTGCTTGGTCGATCCATTTCTGTCGGCGCGACGCGGCTTCCACCAGCCACTCCGGTCCCACTTCAAACGCCGTGGCATACAGCTGCTTGAGCCAGTCGGGCACGCGCGCGATGGCGCCCAGCTGGCCGTCGTAATGCTTGAGGTCCATGACCATGACGGCGTCCCACAGGCCCAGGCCCTTCAGCTCACGCACCAGGTGCTGGTTGATGACGGTGAACTCGCCCGAGAGGTTGGACTTGACCGAGAGGTTGCCAAAGCACGGCTCGATGGAGGCATCGACCCCCACGATGTTGGAGATGGTGGCCGTGGGCGCAATGGCCACGCAGTTGCTGTTGCGCATGCCGTGTCGGGCGATCTGCGCCCGCAGCGCGTCCCAGTCCAGGGTTTGGCTGCGGTCCACGTCCAATTCACCGGGCAATCGGGTATCGGCCAGACGGCCCAGCGTATCCAACGGCAACTGCCCCATGCTCCACAGCGACCCCTCGTAGCTTTCGTAGCGGCCGCGCTCCGCAGCCAGCTCGCTCGACGCGGCGTAGGCGAAGTAGCACACGGCTTCCATGCTGCGGTCGGCAAACTCAACCGCGCCCGCGCTGGCATAGGGCAGGCGCAGCTGATACAGGCAATCCTGAAAGCCCATGATGCCCAGGCCCACTGGGCGATGGCGCGCGTTCGAGGCGGCGGCCTGCGGCACGGCGTAGTAGTTGATGTCGATGACGTTGTCCAGCATGCGCATGGCGGTGCGCGCCGTGCGCTGCAGCTTGGCCAGGTCCAGCGTCAGGAAGGCGCCCGCATCTGCGGCCTGACTGTCACCCTGGGCCGATTCGACCAAAACCAGGTGGCGCGCCAAATTGATCGACCCCAGGTTGCACACGGCAATCTCGTCGTCGCTGGTGTTCAGCGTGATCTCGGTGCACAGGTTGCTCGAATGCACCACGCCCACGTGGGGCTGCGGCGAGCGCAGGTTGCACGGGTCCTTGAAGGTGATCCAGGGGTGGCCGGTCTCGAACAGCATCGAGAGCATCTTGCGCCACAGGTCCTGCGCCGGAATCCGCTTGAAGTGCGCGATCTCGCCGGTCTGCGTCCTGGCCTCTGCGGCTTCATACGCGGCGTTGAAAGCGTTGCCGTACAGGTCGTGCAGTTCGGGCACGTCCGAGGGCGAGAACAGCGTCCACTCGGCCTTGGCCAGCACGCGGCGCATGAACAGGTCGGGAATCCAGTTCGCCGTGTTCATGTCGTGCGTGCGGCGGCGGTCGTCGCCGGTGTTCTTGCGCAGCTCCAGGAACTCCTCAATGTCGAGGTGCCAGGTCTCCAGGTAAGCGCAGACGGCGCCCTTGCGCTTGCCGCCCTGGTTCACGGCCACGGCGGTGTCGTTCACCACCTTCAAGAAGGGCACCACGCCCTGCGATTCGCCGTTGGTGCCGTGGATGTGGGCGCCCAGGGCGCGCACGCGGCTCCAGTCGTTGCCCAGGCCGCCCGCGAACTTGGACAGCAGCGCGTTGTCGCGGATGGCGCCGTAGATGCCGCCCAGGTCGTCCGGCACCGAGGTCAGGTAGCACGACGAGAGCTGCGAGCGCGGCGTGCCGCTGTTGAACAGCGTCGGCGTGCTGCTCATGAAGTCGAAGGACGACAGCAGCTCGTAGAACTCGATGGCGCGCGCGTTGCGGTCGTCCTCGCGCAGGGCCAGGCCCATGGCCACGCGCATGAAGAACTGCTGCGGCATCTCGATGCGGCGCTTGGCGATGTGCAGGAAGTAGCGGTCGTACAGGGTCTGCAGGCCCAGGTAGTCGAACTGCTCGTCGCGCTCGGCCCGGAGCACGGCCGCCAGGCGCGGCAGGTCGAACCCGCGCAGCTCGGCGTTCAGCAGATCGGCCGCGATGCCACGTTCGATCAGCGCGGCGAAGTGGGTGGTATAGGCCGATTGCCGATCATGAGCCGGCACCGTTTCACCCCATACCTCACGAGCCACGCTGTCCAGCAGCAAGCGGGCCGACACCTGGCTGTAGCCCGGATCAAGCTCGATGCGCGTGCGCGCGGCCAGCAGCAGGGCCTTGTCCACCTCGGCCTCGGCCACGCCATCGTAGAGCGTGCGCTCGGCCTCCTGCATGACGGGCGCGGGCTGCACGTCGGCCCCCAGGCCCCCGCAGGCGGCCGCCACCCGCTGTGCCAGCGCAGCCAGGTCCAGCGGCACCAGGCTGCCGTCGGGCCGTCGCACCCGCAGGGTGGTGGCTGCTGCCGAGGCGCCCGTGCGGGCCGCCTCCAGCGTGGCCAGGGTCGCGCGCTCCTGGGCGCGGGCCTCGCGGTACAGCACGTAAGCACGTGCCACGTCGTGGTGGCCGGAGCGCATCAGGGCCAGCTCCACCTGATCCTGTACGTCCTCGATCAGCAAGCTGCCGCCTGTGGGCTTGAGCCGCTGCAAGGCGCGCAGCACGGTGTCGGTCAGGGCTTCCAGGTCGTCGCGCGTGCTGGCCGCGGTGACCACGCCGGCGCCCTTGACCGCCACAAAGGCCTTGCCCATGGCGACGGTGATCTTGGCGGGCTCGAAGGCGACGACATCGCCCGAGCGGCGCTTGAGCCGATAGGCCAGCCAGGCGGCGGGCTCGCAAGACAAGGTGGCAACGGCATCCGCCGCAGGAGACAAGGTTGCAGACATGGGCACTCTCGAAAGGCAGTGGGTGGCATGAAACGCGCAGGCGGCACGCCGTGGCCGTCCAGGCCGGACGGCCACCAGCCAGGCGAAGCCAAGCCGCCTGCGCGCAGGAGGGACGCGGACCAGCGAGCCAGGGCTACGCCGGGCCGTGGATCAAAAAGAGAGGGTCAGCGCCCGCGTTGCGGGGCGAAGGATGGGGGGCATGCCGACGCAGATGCCCAGGTCCTGGTGCACCACGCGTCAACGGGGTGCACAGGACGCGCCATGCAGTGCACGGCAATCGCAAAAGGGGAACTCAACAGACGCGCGGCAAACGCTGCCGGCCAACACCACACAGGCATGGCGTACTCCTTGTGCCGGCGACCCCGCCTGGCATGGAAGGTGAAACACTCGCCGCGCGCGATGCGCGGCGTCGCTGTTGGCCGGTATCCAGACTGGTGGGATCCATCGATCGGCCTTCCCAAGGCGCAGGGCTTTCCTGCTGACCTCAGTGGCCCATCCTGATCGACGGCTGCGTGCAGACGCAGCACCCACTTACTGTTGCGGGGGCAGTGCATTCGAGGGACGGCAGCTGTGCAGCCACCGTCACCGACCATGCTTCCCGTTTAACCCTGCTCCACGATGTGGAACAGCGGCACCAACGGCGCGATTCTATGTCACGCCCCCGGCAGCTCGCCCAAAATCCGCGCCGCGGCCGCGGGCAAATCGCCGTGCCAAGCACCCGCGCAAGCCGGCAACACCGGCCCGCGTCAGAGGGTCAAGCACGCAAACGCCCTGGCGTGAAAAATCTGCCACACCCGAGGGCGTCGAGCGACCAGCGATGACACCGCTTTGCGCAACAATCGTCGCTGCCATGTCCAGCCCACACCCCACGGAAACCGCGCTCACCTGCCCCAGCTGCAAGGCCCGCCAGTCGCCCGACGCGGCGCGCTGGCCGCGCCTGCATCCGCACGTGCTGACCAACGGCCTCAGCTGCCAGCTGTGCGAGCAATGCCTGGGCATGCTGGTGGACATCGCCGAATACTCGACCTGGGTGGCGCGGCAAAAGCCGCTGCACGCCTCGGCCGATCCCGAGACCGCCACCGCCCTGCCCGAGCTGACGGACGCGGCCGAGCGCGTGCAGAGCTGGCAGGCCCTGGCGCTGCCATCGGCCCTGCCCGTGGCCCTGACCACCGAGGGTGACGAGCCCGAACTGGGCGAATGGGCCGATTCGCTGCCGGCTCCGCTCAAGCCCCGCAGCGCCGGCCCGGCCGCGCCAGCAGGCGGGGCCGCGGGCACGGCCACCGGCGACAGCCTGCACGCCCTCGTCTGCCCCAGCTGCCAGCGGCTGATGCTGCGCTACCGCGTGACCGAGCCCGACATCGGCCTGGATTTCTGCTTCGCCTGCACCCTGGTCTGGCTCGACCACGGCGAGTGGGAGCTGCTGGCCCAGCAGGGCCTGCACCTGAAGATCACGCACATCAGCACCTCGTACTGGCAGCGCAGCCAGCAGCGCCAGCGCCTGCAGGCCCAGCGCGAGGCTCACCTGCGCGAGCTGCTCGGCGATGCGGCCTTCGACCAAGCCATGGCCTTTCAGCGCTGGCTGGCCCAGCAACCCGAGCGCGAGGCCATCCTGCGCTTTCTGCGCAGCGACCCGCCGCTGGAGGCCTGATGCACATTCAGAGGTATATCGCCATTTTCATTGAAACCAAAATGAAAATGGCGGATACCCATTCAAATCCTCAAGCAAAGCCGTTCAAAAGCCGTCGGCTGGCCGCATCAGTTCGCATGGGCCGAACGCCTCAGTTCAGCAGCGCCACCTGGGTTTCGCGCTCGCCCTCATAAGGGTTGCGGCCATGCCAGACCTGCAGGTTGTCGACCAGCATCACGTCGCCGGCCTGCCAGCGCCAATGCACGGTGCGCGCGGCGCAGGCGGTGTCGATCTGGTGCAGCTCCTCGGCCGACAGCGATTCGCCGGTGCCCAGCGTGGCGCCCGTGGGGTGTTGCTGCGTGGCGCGGATCTGACGCGACAGCGCATCGCTTTGCGATTGCGGCCGCATGTGGATGACCGAGCGGTACAGCAACTGGCCGGTCTGCGGGTGGCTGACGAAGGGGTCCAGCGGCGTCAGCAGCGTCAGGCTGCCATCGGGGTTCCAGATCGGGGTCAGGCCTTTGTGCGCGCACAGCCGCTCCACGTCCTGCGGGTCGTCGGTGAAAAAGGCGTGGTTCCAGCCGCGCAAGTCCATGTGGGCGTAAGTGGGCTGCAGCGCATCCGACTTGGGGCCGTAGTTGGTGGCCATGCGCGTCTTGTGCGCGTGCAGCTTGGCGACGGCGGCCTGGGGCAGCCCTGCCACCAGGGTCCGCATGTCGCCGATGGTGGTTTCACCGCCCCTGGCCGCAATGCGGCGGGCGAAGAAGGCCAGGCGGCGCGGGTAGTCGCGCATGTAGGCCATCTCGGAATGCAGCGCCAGCTGCACGCTGGCCTCCAGGCGCGTGGCCTCCATCACGTCGCCCTTGACGGCCGAGCGCGGCGCGCGGCCGCCCGCATAGTCGCCCGTGAACTTGGGGAATTCGGCCACCAGCGCGGCGAAGTCGTCCGTCTCGGCGATGGGAAAGCCGCGCAGCACCACCGTGCCGTGGCGCACGATGAGCGCGTCGATGATGGGACGGACCTGGGCAAACCAGGCGCGGAACGCGGCCCGGTCCCGCAGGCCGTCGTCGGCGCATTCGATGAAGAGCGGCGCCTGGCCGGGTTCACGCTCGTGGCAGCGCACGCGCGCATCCAGGCCCAGGGCGCTGGCGTCCAGCAGCCGCGGTGTTTCAGGCAGGGCGCGGCTGGTGTAGGCCACCACGGGGCGGTTCATGGGCGCGTCGATCACGGTGTGCATGGGATTCTCAATCAATGGGGTATGGATGGATTCCCGTTCAAATTTGAACGGCAATGGCGCAATACTGCGCATCAATGTCAATGCCGGTAGCGTGTGTCAAGGCGGTCCAGCTCGCGCCGCACGGCGGCCCATTCGCGTTCGCCCCGGATGGCGGCGCCGCGTGCAAACGCATCGCGCGTGGCCTGCACGGCAGCCGCGTCGAACTCGATCACCTGCCCGGCTCCGGCCGCCATCGCATCGACCTGCACCTTGCAGGCCGACTCCAGCCAGTAGATGTTGAAGAACGCCTCGGCGATGGTGCGGCCGCACACCAGCAGCCCGTGGTTGCGCAGGATGACGGCGTTGTGCGGGCCCAGGTCATCGACCAGCGCCTGTTGCTGTTCGGGCAAGACCTCGGGGCCTTGAAAGTCGTGGTAGCCGATGCGGCCATGGAACACCGCCGCTTGCTGCGAAATGGGCCGCAGCCCGCCTCGCATGGCCGAGACGGCCGTGCTGGCCCGCGTGTGCGTGTGCAGCACACACACCGCATCGTGCCGCGCGGCGTGCACAGCGGTGTGGATGACGTAGGCGGCCGGGTTCAGGCCGAAGCCGTCGTCCGGCTTGTACAGCACCTCGCCATCGAGCCGGATCTTGTAGAGGCTGGAGGCGCAGACCTCCTGGTACAACAGGCCGTAGGGGTTGAGCAGGATCTGGTCGGGCTCGCCCGGCACACGGGCCGTGATGTGGTTGTAGATCAGGTCCGTCATGCCATACCGGTGCAAGGCGCGGTACAGCGCCGCCAGGTCTTGGCGCATGGCCCATTCCGCGTCCGACACACCGGCCAGCGGCGAACGGGTGGGGCCAGCCGTGCAAGGCGCAGGCCCAGGCGCGGCGGGTTGCGGCATGGCAGCCGCCAGGGGGGATCGCAGCAGGTCGTTCATGCTCACTCCATCGCCAGGCCCAACTCGCGCATGCTGCGGCGGTCGGACTCGTGCTGCGCCAGCGCGTACTGGCGATAGGCCTGGCTGCCCTCGAAGCGGTTGGGCATGGATTCGATGTCCAGCGCTCGCGCATAGGCCGCGTCCTGCGTGGCTAGCCTGAGCGCCTGCTCCAGCCGGCTCACCACGGCTTCGGGCAGGTTGCGCGGCCCGGCCAGGCCGATGGTCGAGCGCACCACGATGTCGTAGCCGGTCTCTTTAAAGGTCGGCACCTGCGGCCACCGGGGCAGGCGCTTGTCCTCAGCCACAGCCAGCAGGCGCAGCTTGCCGCCATTGGCCATGGCGCCCCAGCCCGCCTCCAGCATCACGTCGACGTGGCCGCCCAGCAGGGCCGTCACGGCATCGGCCCCGCCCTTGAACGGCACGTGGTTGAGCTGGATGCCGGCCTGCTGCTGCAGGCGATGGATGGCGATGTGACCCAGGGTGCCGCTGCCCACGACGGCCACGCTGAGCTGGCCGGGATTGGCCTTGGCAAAGGCCACCACCTCGGTCAAGGACTTGAACCGCGAGGCCGTCGGCACGGACAGCGCATAGACGTAGCTCGTCAGGCCCGCCACGTAGCTGAAATCCTGCGCCACGTCGTAGCTCACCTTCTGCAGATGCGGCAGGCGGAACACGGCGGGCGTGATCATGGCCAGGGTGTAGCCGTCGGCGGCGGCGCTGCGCGCCATCTGCGACGGCGCCAGCGTGCCGCCGGCACCTGGCTGGTTGTGCACCACCACGGGTTGCCCCAGGTCCTTGCCCAAGGCCGCCGCCAGTGCGCGCAGCTGGGCATCGGTGGGCCCACCGGGAGGAAACGGCACCACCAGCGTGATGGGCTTGCGGGGCCAGGCGTCGTTGGCGTGCGCGGGCCAGGCGGCCAGGCCGAGCAGGCCCGCGGTCAGCTGCAGGGCAGCGCGGCGGCGGGGATGGGAGGTGGGCAGGGTCATCGAGGAGTCTCCAGGAAATCGGGGGTGCCGTGCCGCCTCGGGGCGGTCTGGTCACGGCTGCGGACTGTAGGCAGCGCAGCGGTTTCCCGAAATTCCCATTCAAGGCATGGCGATTCCATGGTGGAATCACACTCGCGCGCCACATGGCGATTTTTCGCCCATCCAAACCCAGTAACTCGGTACAGTCGATGGCTCATCATCGATAAGCACGCCATACCCATCGAACCCGTTCCACATGCGCATCGACGACCTGCACGCCCTCATCGCCCTGAGCCAGCACCCCAGCCTGCACGCCACCGCCCACACGCTGGGGGTGACGCAATCGGCGCTGTCCAAGGCCCTGGCCCGGCTCGAGGCCCAGGCCGGCGCCACCTTGTTCGAGCGCAGCAGCCAGGGCATCGCCATCACCGCCATGGGCGAGACCCTGCTGCGCCACGCGCGCCAGGTGACCCAGGCCATGCACGACCTGGAGACCGAGCTGGGCGACGAGCGCAGTGCGAAAGCGGGCTTGATCCGGCTGGCCGCGCTGCCGCACCTGGTGCCCTCGTTCATCACGCCGCTGCTGGCCGAGTTCCACCTGAAGCGGCCCATGGCGCGCTTTTCCATCCGCACCATGCTGAGCCCGCAGCTGCTGATCCACCTGGAAGACGGCCTGGTGGACCTGGTCATCGCGGCCAAGCCCGAAGCCAGCCACCCCGGCCTCGCCAACGCCAGCCTGGGCCTGCTGGACGTGTGCATGGTGGCGCGCGCCCGGCACCCGCGCCTCACGCAGCTGCGCAGCCTGGGCGACCTGGTGCACGAGCGCTGGGTGCTGCCCGATCGCGGCATCTACCTGCGCCACTGGTTCGAGCAACTGTTTGCCCGGGCCGATTTGCCCCTACCCCCGGTCGCGGTGGAGAGCAGCCATTCGCAGCTGGCCTTCACCCACCTGCTGCGCCAATCGGACCTGCTCGGCCTGGTGCCGCGGCAGCACCTGAGCCAGCCCGAGGGCCAGGGCCTGGCCGCCTTGCCCGGCGTGGACATGGCCGCGCAGTACGACCTGCACGTGTTCTGGCGCGCCAAGGGCGTGTTGAGCCCGGTGGCCCGCGAGTTTCGCGACGCCCTGCTCGCACGCGGCCAGGACGCGCCGCTGTGAGCGTGGCGGGATGCCAGCGCGCGCCCGTCGCTCACACCGCCAGCGACCACGGCTGTGGCATGGGGCAGCCACAACGAATCCCGTCGCAACTGGTCAAGCCCGATGAAGCCGCCTCACTGCGCCACGCGGCGACCCAAGGCCCGCCAAGCCGCTGATCTACCCCAGCAGTCTGCCCGGTTGCCGGCCCCGCAAAGCAGCTTGTCCTGCGCACCGACAACGCCGGCCTTCACCTGCAGCTTCATGCGCTCGGTGCATCCGGCGCTTCCCCCACAGCGGTGCCTACGCAGCCAACCCGGGGCAGCGGGACCACAGGATGCCGCTCGTCGGCGACCCTGCCCGCCACCATTGCACAATCGCGGCTTCACACCGCCACCGCACCATGAGCCCCTGGACCGACTCCGAAGCCGCCCTGCTGCAGGATCTGCTGCGCAGGTCCCTCGCCGATGCGCACGGCTCCCAGGCCAACCGGCCGCAGGCCGACGCGCCGCAAGCCGTGTTGTGCCTGTGCGCCGAATGGTGTGGCGTCTGCCGCGAATTCCGCGCCGCGTTCGAAGCCGCTCAGGCCGACCATCCCGAGTGGCTGTTCCGCTGGGTCGATGTCGAGGACGACGCCGAGCAGCTCGATGAGCTGGACATCGAAACCTTTCCCACCCTGGTGCTGGGCTCGGCCACGCGCACCGTGTTCGCGGGCCCGGTGCTGCCCCAGGCCGGCGCGCTCGAGCGTCACCTGCGCCTGCTGACGGCCTGAGCCCCTGCGGCGACCGGTTGTTTGTTGTTTGCCTGTTTCCGGCCCCACGATCCCATGTCCATCTCCTCCTACATCAAAGAAATCGGCCGCGGCAAGCGAGGCGCCCGCGACCTGTCGCGCGAGCAAGCCGCCGACCTCATGGCGCAGCTGCTGGACGGCCAGATCAGCGCGCTGGAAATCGGCGCCTTCTGCATCGCCATGCGCGTCAAGGGCGAATCGCCCGAAGAGCTGGCGGGCTTCCTCGACGCCGTGCAGCCGCGGCTGGCCCTGGTGTCGACGGGGGGTGCGCCCACGGTCGTCATCCCCGCCTACAACGGCGCGCGCAAGCTGCCCGCGCTGGTGCCGCTGCTGGCCCTGCTGCTCGCGCGCGAGGGCGTGGCCGTGCTGGTCCACGGCTCGTTGAGCGAGGTGAACGCCGACGCCCGAGTGACCAGCGAGAGCGTGCTGCGCGAGTTGGGCATCGATCCCCTGGCTCAACCTGGGCCAGTGGCCGCCGGCCAAGTGGCCTACGCCCCCACGGCGGTGCTCAGCCCTGCGCTGGACGCGCTGCTGCAGGTGCGCCGCACCCTGGCCCTGCGCAACAGCGCGCACAGCCTGGTCAAGCTCATGAACCCCGTCCAGGGCCCCGCGCTGATCCTCACCAGCTACACGCACCGCGAATACATCGAGCCCATGGGCCACACCCTGCGCCTGGTCGGCCATGCGGGCCTGATCCTGCGCGGCACCGAAGGCGAGCCCGTGGCCGACCCGCGCCGCACGCCGCGCATGGATGCCGTCATCGGCCAGGACCTCCTCTGCGTAGACGAAGGCGAAACGGGCTCGCTGGCCAAGCTGGACGAGCTGCCCACCGACGTGAGCGCCGCCAGCACCGCGCGCTACACGCGGGCTGTGCTGGCGGGCGAGCTGCCCCTGCCCGAGCCCATCGCGCGCCAGCTGCGCCACGTGCTGGCCCTGCTACCGCGCCTGGCCCAATCCTAGGCCGGGCGGGCAACGCCGCGATCCGGCCGTCCGCACCTCCATCGGGCAACCGAAGGCTGCACGCACACCGCCCCAGGTCGCCAGGGTGCACGTAACACCCTCACGGCGCTGCGCCGTCGGTGGCGGTCACTCACTCGAAGAGGTCGAACAGCGACCAGTCGTGCATGGCACCGGGCGACAACGCCTCGGCCAACTCGGCCTTCATGCCGGCGTGGTCACACACCTCGCCCTGCTGCGCGTGCAGGCGGTCAAAGTCGCTGTGGGTGTTGAAGAAGGCGTGCGACCCGCACGCCACATCGATCGAGATGCCCTGGCGCTGATGTGCCGCCCGCACCTGGCCGACGGTGTAAAAGCGCTGCTTGCCGTGGTGGCGCACAAGTCGTCGCCCACCTTCTGGATCTGCCGCCGCGCCTACAGAGGCCGCGTGGCGCATGCAGGCGGCACACGCACCGACCCTGCGCCGGACTGGGCCTGACCGCCGCTCACGCCATCCTCACCGCCGTGCCAGTGACGGAGACCAGCATCATGCCGTTGGTCTCGCCCAGCACCTCGTAGTCGAAGTCGATGCCGACGATGCCATTGGCACCCAATTCCTGGGCGGCGGCCTTGGCATCGGCCAGCGCCGATTCACGCGCGCCGGCCAGCGCGCGTTCGTAGCCGCCGGCACGCCCGCCAACCACGTCGCGCACGCTGGAAAACATGTCGCGGAAGATGTTGGCGCCGATGACGGCCTCGCCATTCACCAGCCCCAAAAACTGGGCAACCTGGGCACCGCCCTGGCCTTGCGGCACCACGGTGGAGAGGAAGAAATCGTCGGAAGATTTGGAGAACCAACCCATGCATGCCTCGCTTGCGGCGCTTGCTCGCGCCCACGGTGCGCACCGGCCCGGTGCCGGCAGCGCAGCAGCAGCATAGCAGCGGAGTGGCCGCCCAACAGGCATGCAGCCCGTCGGCCGCTGCAGTCCCGCGGTGGCGGATGCCAAGGGGCCGGCCAAAGCGCACCGCGCGTTGGCAGCAGCAGTATACCCAGCATTCCGCTTCATCGAAAACGGAGATGGGCACATACTGCCTGTCAACTTCAAGTTCCTTCAACCTTGGTCAGGCCTGCCAGCACGTGCGCCGCACGCGCCTGACGGCCTGAATCGGGCTGCTCCTGAGTCGCCGCAGATGGGCCAAGCCCTGCCCGCTCGCCACGGGCCAGGGCGAGCACGGCGGGCCGTCAGACCTTGGCCAGCGCCTGGTCCAGGTCGGCGATCAGGTCGTCAACGTGCTCGATGCCCACGCACAGACGCACGGTTTCCTCTTTCACGCCGGTCTTGGCCAGCTCCTCGGGCGACAGCTGGCGGTGCGTCGTGCTGGCCGGGTGCGTGGCCAGCGACTTGGTGTCGCCGATGTTGACCAGGCGCGTGAACAGCTGCAGCGCATCGAGGAAGCGCGCGCCCGCCGCACGGGCGTCGTCGCCCGGCGCCGATTTCACGCCGAATGTGAACAGGCCCGAAGCCCGCCCGCCCATGTATTGCTGGGCCAGCGCGTGGTCGCGGTGGCTGGCCAGGCCGGCGTAGCTGACCCACGACACCTTGGGATGCGTTTGCAGCCATTCGGCGACTTTCTGCGTGTTCTCGCAGATGCGGTCCATGCGCAGCGCCAGCGTCTCGATGCCCTGCAGGATCTGCCAGGCGTTGAACGGCGAAATGGCGGCCCCCATGTTGCGCAGCGGCACCACGCGCGCCCGGCCGATGTAGGCGGCGGCGCCCAGCGCCTCGGTGTAAACCACGCCGTGGTAGCTCACGTCCGGCTCGTTCAGGCGCGGAAAACGCTGCTTGTGCTGCGCCCACGGGAATTTGCCGCTGTCCACGATGATGCCGCCCAGGCTGGTGCCGTGGCCACCCATGTACTTGGTCAGCGAATGCACGACGATGTCGGCGCCGTGCTCGAACGGGCGCAGCAGGTAAGGGCTGGCCACGGTGTTGTCCACGATCACCGGCACGCCGTGCTTGTGGGCAATGGCCGCCACCTTGGCGATGTCGGTCACGTTGCCGGCCGGGTTGCCGATGGACTCGACGTACACGGCCTTGGTGCGCGCGTCGATGAGCTGCTCGAAGCTGTCGGGGTCGTTGTGGTCGCCAAAGCGCGTCTCGATGCCGTATTGCGGCAGCGTGTGCGCGAACAGGTTGTAGGTGCCGCCATACAGCGCCGTGCTGCTGACGATGTTGTCGCCGGCCTCGGCGATGGTCTGGATGGCATAGGTGACCGCCACCTGGCCCGAGGCCACGGCCAGCGCGCCAATGCCGCCCTCGAGCGCCGCCACGCGCTGCTCCAGCACGTCGGTGGTCGGATTCATGATGCGCGTGTAGATGTTGCCGGGCACCTTCAGGTCGAACAGGTCGGCGCCATGCTGGGCGCTGTCGAAGGCGTAAGCCACGGTCTGGTAGAGCGGTACGGCGACGGCTTTGGTCGTGGGGTCGGGGCTGTAGCCGGTGTGGACGGACTTGGTTTCGAACTTCCAGGTGTCGGACATGAGGTCTCCTGTTGCGCTGATTGGCTGAAGGCAGATCAACCAATCGGCAGTATGGTGCATTCACCGTTCATTGTTGAACGCCAATGAGCGCATACCCATATGCAAAATACGCACATAGCCTGGGCATGCGACGCCAACCTGCCGCGCCCAAGGCGATGCAGGCGATCACGGGACGTTGCGGCGAAGCATACCCGCAGCCAGCGGCGACTGGCACCACGGTGGTGCCAGTCGGGATCGCGCCATGGCGGCGCGGCAGGCGTTTCGGCGCAACGACAGACCGGCACCGTGAAGGATGGGTTGCGCGGGCGACGGGATCAGGCTTTGGCGCCGGACTGGCCCACGACAGGACAAGCCGCCGCTGGCGAGATGAAACAGCAATGGGGGTCTGGCCGGGCCCCGCACGGCCTGCCAGCGGCGGCGTGGATTGCGCGGGCGTCAGCTTGAAGCAACCGAGAAGGTCGAGTTGTACGCCTTCTTCAACCGCATGAACTTTGGCGGTTCAACGCGGTGCCCGCCGTCGGCCCGGATGGGATCGAGACCGGGCATGGCCGTGCTCCAGGCCAGATGGCATCCGGCGGGGCGGGAATGGGGGTGCGGGTTTGGTGCCGAGGGGCGTAAGACGCGCTGCGTCCTGATCCCGGGTGGCGTCCGCCAGGGATGCGCGGGCATTCGGGGCGTCCCGGGCTCAAGGCCTCAGCGGCGCGGCCCGCGCAGCTGCTCGCGGTGCTTTTCGATGCGGGCTTCGCGCTGGGCGTCTTCGCGTTCCATGGCCTTGCGTTTGGTGTAGCCCGACCAGTCGGCCCAGGACCACCAGAGCACGGCGAGGACGAAGGGGATGGAGACCCAGCCCAGCTGCTCCCACGTCCAGTTGTAGACCGGGCCGAGCTTGTACCACTGCCAACCGAAGAGGGCCACGCCAATGCCCAGGAACCACATGACATACCCCTTTTTGTAAACTGATGCGCTTATGCTACGTCAACCCACCCGGGATTGAATGCGTTTAAGCATTGGTTTTTCGCAGTTTTTCAGCAAAGAGCACAGCCCATGAAGAAGACCCTCGTCGCGCTTGGCGCCCTGGTTCTGGCAGCGGCCCCCGCCATGGCGGACGAAGCCCTGGCCAAAGCCAAGAACTGCATGGCCTGCCATGCGGTGGACAAGAAGGTCGTGGGCCCGTCCTACAAGGACGTGGCCAGGAAGTACCAGGGCGATGCCGCCGCCGTGAGCAAGCTCACCACCAAGATCCTCAAGGGCAGCAGTGGCGTGTGGGGCGCCGTGCCCATGCCCGCCAACGCCGCCGTGTCCGAGGCCGACGCCAAGAAGCTGTCGGAATGGATCGTGAACCTCAAGTGAGCCCGCAACAGCTCCGCAGCTGACCCATGGCCACGGCGCGCCTTCGATCCGCTCACGGTCGTGTCGGATCGACTGGCTAGACAAACCGGAACATCCTGCCGTCATCCCATGCCCCCACGCCGCAGGTGAACCGGTACGCATCGCCGTGATCGCGCGCTTGCCGTCGTCCGTTGGACGCACTTCCTGCAACAGCCTTCGACCGTGTTGCCCTGTCAGGCCGGCTGCCTGGCATGGGCGGTGCGAAAATCGGCATGGATGGAGGGTATGCCTCCGCAGCCATTGGTTCGAAAAAGCAAACCGGGTCATACACCGGATCACCGGCAAGCCCTCAGCCCACTCGACGTTCAAGCCCGTTCAGCACGCGATCAAACGCGGCTCGGCGCGGCCGCAGCGGCCATCTGGCATGGCCCGAAGGGCACGCACCTGACCATGCCTGTGCCGCAACCGGATCACACCCGCCACGCCCCTACCGCCCTCAGTCCAGCCGCGCCAGCACGGCCTTGGACGCGGGCACCTGCTCCTGCGCCAAGGCCTGTCGGTGCTTGTCCAGGCGCTTGAGGTCGTACAGGTAGTTGACCATCAGCCCCCAGGACTGGCGGCGTCCCTTGACCGACAGGTCGGCCGCCCAGTTCAGGCGCTCGACACAGGCGCCGTTGCCCAGGTGGAAACGCGCCACCGGGTCCAGCGGCTTGCCGCGGCTGAATTCGCGCACCAGGTAGTGCGCCGCCATCTGCAGCAGCCAGGCGCGCGCCGCAGATTTCTCGTGCCAGCTCGCCAGATCGGCCTGGTCCAGCGCCTGCAGCACGGCCTCGCCCGTGGGCGGCTCGGCCTCCAGGCCCAGGGCGTCGGCCAGGGCCTGCCTGGCTTTGGTGGGCAGCGCGGCCACGCGCTCGGGCGCTTGCGCACGCAGCCAGCGCGCAAAGCCCGGCAGCGGCGACAAGGTGGCGAAGTGCTTCACGTTCGGCAGGTCCTGCTGCAGGGCCTCGACCACGCGTTTGATCAGCGAATCGCCAAAGCTCACGCCCTTGAGCCCCGGCTGCGTGTTGCTGATGGAGTAGAAGACGGCGTGGGTGGCCCGCGCCAGGTCGGCCGGCTCGGCGTGCTCGTCCAGCAGCGGCGCCATGTGGTCGGCCATGCGCTCGCCAAAGGCCACCTCGACGAAGATCAGCGGCACGCCCGGCAACCGCGGGTGAAAAAAGCCGTAGCAGCGGCGGTCGGCGTCCAGGCGGTTCTTCACATCGGCCCAGCTGGTGATGTCGTGCACCGCCTCGTACTGGATCAGCTGCTCGACCAGCGAGGCCGGCGAATCCCAGCTGATGCGGTCCAGCCGCAGCGAGCCCAGCTCGAACCAGCTGGTGAACAAGGCCTCGAGCTCGGCGTCCAGCGGCAGCAGGCGGCGGTCGCCGGGCAAGGCCTGGAGCAGCTCGCCCCGCAGGTCGACCAGGAAGCGCATGCCCTGCTCGAACGCGGCAAAGCGCTGCAGCAAACGCCCGCGTGGCGACGCCAGGGCCCGCCGCAGGCGCACCTCGGCAGCGCCCTGCTCCTGCGTGCCCCAGGCACCGTCGAGCTGCAGCCGGGCGCACTCGATCAGCTCGGCGTCGGGCGCAAATTGCTCGGCCAGCAGCAGCCAGAAATCCTGCCGCTCGGCCGGGCAGGCCTGCGCATACCAGTGGGCGAGGTGCTCGGCCTGCTTGGCGGCTTCGACATCGCTGCGGGCTTCGGCGATGCCGTGCAGGTCGGCCAGCAGTTTGCGCAAGGCGCGCGGCGACAAGGCCTCCTCGCTGCGCCGCAGGCTCACGGCCAGGCGCGTGCGGGTGGAACGGGGTTGGGCGGCCGCAGCCTCGGGTGCGGTGGATGTGGCAGATTCAGTCAAACCGGTTCTCACACAAACAAGTTTGGGTATGAACCCGCAGTCGGTGGTGACACATCGGCAGCGGACCCATACCCCATGGACACAGACGGACACGAGGTCGATTCAGACCCCATTGTTCCACCTTGGGCAGCGGCCTGTCCCGGCCCTGCTCAAGCACTCACAGGTGGCGTGGCTGCTTGCGGCCCCACAGCCAGATCAGCAGGCCCGCCGCCATCATGGGCACGCACAGCCACTGGCCCATGCTCAGGTTCATGGCCAACAGGCCCAGGAAATCGTCGGGCTCGCGGAAGTACTCGGCCACGAAGCGCAACAGGCCATAGCCGAAGAGGAACGCCCCGCTGACCTGGCCCAGGCCGCGCGGCTTGCGCGCGTACAGCCACAGCAGCACGAACAGCAGCAGGCCTTCGAGCAGGAACTGGTAGATCTGCGACGGGTGGCGCGGCGCGGCGCCGGCCTGCGGAAACACCATGGCCCAGGGCAGCGACGGGTCGGCCAGGCGGCCCCACAGCTCGCCGTTGATGAAGTTGCCGACGCGGCCCGCGGCCAGGCCGGTGGGCACACAGGGCGCCACCAGGTCGGCCACCTCGAAGAAGCGGCGACCGCGCAGCTTGGCGAACAGGCCCATGGCGGCAATCGTGCCCAGCATGCCGCCGTGAAAGCTCATGCCCCCCTTCCAGATGGCGAACACCTCCAGCGGGTGCGCGGCGTAGAACTCCGGCTTGTAAAACAGGCAGTACCCCAGCCGCCCGCCCAGGATGGCGCCCATCACCCCCATGAACAGCAGGTCCTCAACATCCCGCGCCGTCCACGGGCCCGGCATGGAGACCCCGGCAAACGGCTGCTGGCGGATGCGCACGCGCGCCAGCGCATAGAACAGGGCAAACGCCACCAGGTAGGTGAGGCCATACCAGTGCACGGCCAACGGACCGATCTGGACCGCCACGGGGTCGATGTGGGGATAAGTCAACATGGCCGCGATTGTGCCTGCGGCGCCTGGGTCGGCCGCTTCGGCATTCCGTGCCGGGCCAAGGGTTTCGGGGCACACGGGTGCCGGATGGCGGGTTGCATGCCGCCCCCGCCTCAACCCCGTTCATCATCCGCCACTGCGGATCTGGCACGCCCCACGCTCAAGCAGTATGCACCCCTTCTCGTTTTGAAATGAACGGGCATGGCACCATACTCCGTTACAACGCAATCAACCCCTGCAACACCTGCGGATGCCGCAACACCAGCCGCAGCTCGTGCTTCATGCGCGTGTTGCGCAGCCGGCGCGATTCGCGCAGAAAACTCCATTGCACGGGCGAGACCTGGGCCTGCAGCACCTGGGCCGACAGGCGCGGCGGGCGGGGCAGGCCAAACAGGTCGGCCGCGGCGTCGAAGTAGTCGCCGGCCTTGAACACGCTGTCGTCGCACACCTGCACCACGCGCTGCGGCCGGCCCAGGGCCAGCGCCCGCAAGGCGGCCCGCGCCAGGTCGTCGGCATGGATGTGGTTGGTGTAGACGTCGTCCTCGGGCAGCAGGCAGGGCGTGCCGCGCAGCAGCCGGCCGCGCGGCGTGCCGCCCTCGCGGTCGGGCGCGTAAATGCCCGGAATGCGCAGGCACGAGACGCGTGTGGACCAGGTGCTGCGGCGCGCCAGCGTGCGCAGGCTGCGTTCGGCCGCCACGCGGCGGCGCGCGCGGGCGCTTTCGGGGTTCACGGCCCGCGTTTCATCGAGCCAGGCGCCGGCGCAGTCGCCATACACCCCGGTGGTCGAGCCATAGACCAGCGCACGCAGCCGGGTGTCCTGATGGCGCCAGCGCAGGCGCCTGAGGCGCCGCGCCAGGCGCGAGGGCGGCTGTCCGCCCTGCCCCGCCGCCAGCCCCAGCGCACGCGCGCGCCGCTGGCGCCGGCCCTGCGCCGCCAGCCACACGCGAGCCAGGGCCTCGGTGCGCGGGTCGGTGTCGCCCCGGCCGGGCGGCGGCGCCAGGTGCAGCCCCCACGTGGCCAGCGCGCCCAGGCGCTGCAGCGGCCCACGCCGGCGCGGGTCGTCGAGGTCGCCCACCAGCGGCGTGACGCCCAGCGCGCGCAGGGTCTGCAGGCGCTCGGGACTGCCGCCGGAGGTCAGGGCGCGCACGGTGACGCGCCCCGCCGCCACGCCCGACGGCGCCGGCCGGCCCTGCAGCAGCCGGGCCACGCGCGAGCCCACGTCGCCACAGCCCACGATGAGCACACGCAGGCGCCGGAAACGCGCCGGCAAGGCGCCCTGCGGCGGCGTGGCGGGCCGGCGCGAGGCCGTGCGGGCGGGGGCAGGCCGGGCAGAGGTGGTCCGTACCGCAGGAGGTGGCATGGGGATTGGGGGCAAAATCGGGGGCTTTTGAGCGCGAAAGCCCACGAGCATAGACGAGGTCATGAGCCATCACATCACGGTGCGCCCCAGCGGGCGCGAGTTCCAGTCCGACCCCGGCGAGACCCTGCTCGCCGCCGCCATCCGCCAAGGCATCGGCCTGCCCTACGGCTGCAAGGATGGCGCCTGCGGCTCCTGCAAGTGCCGCAAGCTCGAAGGCACGGTGGTGCACGGTCCGCACCAGGAAAAAGCCCTGTCCGCCGACGAGGAAGCCCAGGGCTTCGTGCTGACCTGCTGCGGCGTGGCCGAGGGCGACGTGGTGCTGGAGTCGCGCCAGGTGACCAGCGAAGGGGCCTTCCCCATCAAGAAGATGCCGGCGCGGGTGTTCCAGCTCGAGCGCCTGAGCCACGACGTGATGCGCATGACCCTGCAGCTGCCGGCCTCCGACGTGCTGCAGTACCACGCCGGCCAGTACATCGAGTTCATCCTGCGCGACGGCAGCCACCGCAGCTACTCCATGGCCAACGCGCCCCAGCACATCCTGCGCGCGCCCTCGCCGGGCGCCACGCCGGTGCCCATGGTCGAGCTGCACATCCGCCACATGCCGGGCGGCAAGTTCACCGACCAGGTCTTCGGCAGCTTGAAAGAGCGCGACATCCTGCGCATCGAGGGGCCGTTCGGCAGCTTCTTCCTGCGCGAGGACTCGGATAAGCCCATCGTGCTGCTGGCCTCGGGCACGGGGTTCGCGCCCATCAAGGCCCTGCTGGAACACATGCAGGTCAAGGGCATCCGCCGCCCCGTGACGGTGTACTGGGGCGGCCGCCGCCCGCAGGACCTGTACATGGACGGCTGGCTGCGCGAGCAGGCCGGCCACATGCCCGAGCTGCGCTACGTGCCCGTGGTGTCCGACGCCCTGCCCGAAGACGGCTGGACCGGCCGCACCGGCTTTGTGCACCAGGCCGTGCTGGACGACCTGCCGGACCTGTCCGGCCACCAGGTCTACGCCTGCGGCGCGCCCATCGTCGTCGATTCGGCCCGCGCCGCCTACCTGGCCCAGGCCGGCCTGCCCGATTGGGAGTTCTATGCCGATGCCTTCACCAGCGAAGCCGACAAGACCCACACGGTGTCGGACTGACGCGGCCCGCGCAGCGGCGCGACCCGGCACGCCAGCTCGTGTGGCCCGCATGACCCGTCTGGCCCTTGTGGCCCGCCCGCCGGCCAGGTCGATGCGGCCTGGGCCCCAGAGCTGCCCGGGCTTGCTGTGCACACCGGCCGGTTGGCCTACCCCGCTGAGTCGCCGCTCAGCCGGTTGCCCTGCCCCCGATTCGTCGGCCAGAGACCTGGTCGGTACAACAAGTCACTCCGCCAATCGCCTGACCCACGGAGTATGAACCTCTTGCCGTTTTGAATGCATCGCAAACTGGCCCATACTCCATTTGATTCTTTGACCCTCACCCACACCACCATGACCACTCGCCGCCACCTGCTGCACACCGGCGCCGCCCTCACCCTGGGCTCGCTGGCTGGCCTGTCTGCCCCGCTGGCCCACGCCAACACCGTGATCCGCCTTGTCGTGCCCTATGCGCCGGGCGGCCCGCTCGACGTGTCGTCGCGCCTGATCGCCGAGCAGGCCCAGGCGCACGGCCTGGGCACCGTCATCGTCGAAAACAAACCCGGCGCCGGCGGCAACATCGGCTCGGACTACGTCGCCAAGGCCCCGGCCGACGGCACCGTCATCGGCCTGGCGGCCGTGGCCACGCACGCCATCAACCCCTGGCTGTTCAGCAAGATGCCGTTCGACGCCGCCAAGGACTTCGCGCCCATCACCCAGGTCGCGCGCGTGCCCAACGTGCTCATCGTCAACGCCGACTGGGCCAAGCAACACGGCATCGCCACGCTGGCCCAGCTCATCGCCTACGCCAAGGCCCACCCCGACAAGCTGAACTACGGCTCAGGCGGCAACGGCTCGGCGGGCCACCTGGCGGGTGAGTACTTCAAGCAGCGCGCCGGCATCACGGCCACGCACGTGCCGTTCAACGGCGCCAACCCGGCCACGCTGGCCCTGCTGGCCGGCCAGGTCGACTTCAACATCGACAACCTGGCCACGGCCGCGCCCAACATCAAGAGCGGCAAGGTGATTCCGCTGGCCGTGACCACGGCCACGCCGTCCGAGATGCTGCCCGGCGTGCCCACGCTGAGCGCCACGCTCAAGGGCTTCGAAATCGACACCTGGTGGGGCCTGGTGGCCCCGGCCGCCACGCCGGCCGACGTCATCGCGCGGCTGAACAAGGCCTTCGTCGCCGCGCTGAACAGCACGCACACCAAGGCCCGCTTTGCCGCCATGCTGGCCACGCCCGCGCCCACCACGCCGCAGCAGTTCGGCGCGCTGATGGAGCGCGAACGTGCCCGCTACGCCCAGCTGGTCAAGGCCTCGGGCGCCAAGGTCGACTGAACACGGCGCGCCGCGCCCCCGCCCTGCTTGCCACCCCAGGAGGTGCCCCATGTCCATGTCAGACCAACCGACGACTGCAACCCTGCGCATCCGCCCGTTTGCCCCGGCTGACGCCGCGGCGGTGGTGGCGCTGTGGCAGCGCTGCGGGCTGACACGCCCCTGGAACGACCCGCACAAGGACATCGCGCGCAAGCTGGGCGTACAGGCCGACTGGTTCCTCGTGGGCGAGTCCGTCGCGGCGGATGCGGCTCCGACCGACTCCGCCCCAGCCAAGCCCGCGACACCCGGCGCCGGGGCTGCGCCGCTGATCGCCAGCGTGATGGCGGGCTACGACGGCCACCGCGGCTGGGTCAACTACCTGGCCGTGGACCCCGATCACCAGCGCCATGGCCACGCCTCGCGCCTCATGCAGCAGGTCGAGGCCCTGCTGACCGCCGCCGGCTGTCCCAAGCTCAGCCTGCAGGTGCGCCAGGGCAACGACGCCGCGCAAGCCTTCTACGCCCGCCTGGGCTATGCGGTGGATCCCGTGACCAGCATGGGCAAGCGGCTGATTCCGGACTGACGCGCCCGCGGCGCACGCTGGTGTCTGCAGCTGCGGGCCTGGCGCGACGCCGCGACGCTTCAGCGAGTCCAATTCCAATCGGTACTCGCACAAGGCGAGTTTCTCGGCCTGCTGAGCCCCAACGGCGCCGAGCCCTCGGTCGTGCAGTCGGCCGAAACCGTGCTGCAGGTTCGGCAAGACCCCGCTCACCTCCCTCCTCGCCAGGCTGAACCGCTGCGCAAGCGCCCCCCTCCACACCGGATCGCTCAGCCGCCTGCCGCACCCCTGGTCGCTGGACCTGTTCTCGGCCGAGTGAGGCCAACGCCTCGCTTGGCGCGTGATCGACGCCGTTGGCGTCGACCTGACGCGATCTGGCACGACCTCTGTGGCGTGTGACGGCTTGGAGCGCGGCAGTCCGGCCCGGCCCCCAAGGTGAAGGTCCAGCGCGGCGTGACCGCTGCGGGCACGCGGCCAGCCACGCGCCGGCGTTCGACACGAGGGCGAACACGGTATCGGCGGTAACCCATCCGCTTGGGGTTCAGCGCGTCATCCGTCACGCTCACCCGACGGCCGACCCCGAGAAGCCAGCGTGCCGCACGCACGCCAGGCTGCGGCCGGCGTCATCCAGGCGACGATTTGCCCCGCATGCCAATGGTTGGCATGCCAAGCATCTTCCTACAATCGCCGCATGCCCCCCGACGATCCCCTGTCCGCCGCACCTTCGGCCACGGCCCAACGCGAACTGCTCTACGCCATGGGCCAGGTGCACAAGCAGTGGCGACGCATCGTCGACCGCCTGCTGTCACCACTGGGCCTGTCGCAGGCGCTGTGGCTGCCGCTGCTGCACCTGGCCCACGCGCCAGGCGCCATGCGCCAGAAAGACCTGGCCCAGTCCCTGGGCCTGGACAGCTCGTCGGTCGTGCGCCTGGTCGACGGTCTGGCCGCCAAGGGCTGGATCACCCGCGTGGACGACAGCGACCGTCGCGTGAAAAAGATCGAGCTCACCCCCGAAGGCCAAGCGCAAGTGCAGGCGTTGCGTGGCCTCATCGAGCACGAGCGCGCCCTGGTGCTGCACGGCCTCTCCGCCGACGAGATCGTGCAGACCCACGCCGTGGTGCAGCGGCTGCTGGCCCGCATGCAGGCGCTCGATGCCTCGCCGGACACCACCGACACCGATGCGGCCGGCGCCGCGCCCCCGGGCGACACCACGCCATCGGGTCCGGCCTGATGGCCGCGTACGATTCGATCAGGTGAAGCAGTATGGTCACTTTCCCGTTTTCAATGAAACGGCAACAGCCTCATACCCCACCCACAAACAATCCCAAGCCGCTGACACTGCCGCCCGGCTGCACCCTGCCCTCACCGCTTTGACCGCCCCATGACCCCGCACCCACCGGCCTTAGCCCCCCGCACCGCCAAAGTCCCCCTGTGGCTGCTGGTGATGGTCACCCTGGCCGGCACGCTGGCCATCCACATGTTCGTGCCCGGCCTGCCCGACGCCGCGCAGGCGCTGCACAGCCCCCCGGGCCAGATGCAGCTGACCATCACCGTCTACGTCATCGGCCTGGGCGTGGGCCAGCTCATCTACGGCCCGCTGTCGGACAGCCTGGGCCGCCGCCCCATGCTGCTGATCGGCCTGAGCCTGTACACCCTGGCCGGGCTGGTGGCCTTGCTGGCGCCCAACGTGGGCACGCTGATCGGGGCGCGCCTGCTGCAGGCCCTGGGCGGCTGCGCCGGCCTGGCCCTGGGCCGCGCCATCGCGCGCGACACCGCCACGCCCGAAACGGCCGTGGCCAACCTCGCGCTGCTCAACCTCATGATGATGGTGGGCCCGGGCCTGGCCCCGCTGGCCGGCACGGTGATCGACGCCGCCTGGGGCTGGCGCGGCATCCTGGCCGTGCTGGTCGCCATGGGCGCGGTCACGCTGCTCGGCGTGTGGCGGCTGCTGCCCGAAACCAGCCAGCCGACCGGCCAGCTCAACTGGCAGCGGCTGCGCCAGGACCACGTGCGCCTGCTGCGCTCGCGCGGCTTCGTCAGCATGGCGCTGGGCGGGGGCTGCGCCACCATGTGCTCGTACGGTTTCCTGTCGGCCGCGCCCTTCATCTTCACGCAGCAGCTGCACACCAGCAAACACACCATGGCCGTGTCGCTGGGCCTGATGATCGCCGGCATGGCGGTGGGCAATGCCGCCACGCGACAGCTGGCGGGCCGCGTCTCCCTGCAGCGCGTGCTGCTGGGGGCCAACCTGTTGTGCCTGCTGCTCTCGGCCGTGCTGCTGGGGCTCACCGCGGCCGACCAGGTGCACCTGGCAGCCCTGATCGCGCTGATGCTGGTCTTCAACATCGGCATCGGCCTGACCAGCCCTGCCGCGCTGTCGCAGGCCCTGAACGCCGAACCCGAGCTGGTCGGCACCGCCGCCGGGGTCTACGGCTGCCTGCAAATGGCGCTGGGCGCCCTCGCCACGCTGCTGGTCAGCCTGGGCAGCAACCCGCTGCTCGCCGCCATGGCCGTGCTCTTCGGCGGCAACGTCATCGGGGCCGTGGGGTTTCGGCTGGCGTTTCGGAAGTGAGGCCCTGGGGTGGCATCGCGTCATGCAGCGCCCAGTTGATCGCCACGGCCCGATGGGTTGGATGCGCACCAGCATGCCGATCCCGATGTGACTTGCCCGCTTGAGGGCGGCTTCAGGGGAAACGGTGCCGCACCGTGAACCATCCCAACGCCTCCAAGCGGCTGCGGCTCATGACACGGAGGTCCCCGCTGGCCAGACCGAGCGTCCTCGGCACCAGGAGTTCCTGACGGGTGAACGCGCTGAATCCGAGTGTTGAAGGGCCAGTTTGGGGCGCAGCACCAGAGGCTTGCGCCCCTCGCCAAGCCTCCCGTCTCTCGGCTTGGCCTCATCAGCCCCGGCGCAGCCACCAAGCCAGGCCCGAGACCGCTGCCGCCAGCGCCATCACCGCAGCCCAACCCGCCTGGGCCAGCAGCATGGCACCCAGGGCCGAGCCTGCGGCCATGCCAACGAACATGCCCGTCAGCAGCACCGCGTTGAGCCGGCTGCGCGCGGCCGGGTCGATGCCGTAGACCATGCTCTGGTGCGCCACCAGCGTGGCCTGCACGCCCAGGTCGAAGGCCACGGCGCCCAGGGCCAGCAGCACCAGTTGGGCCGTCGCTGGCAAGGTGGAGCCCAGGCCCATGACCGCGAAGCTCACGGCCGCCAGGGCGGCGCCCAGGCGGGCCACGCGGGCCGGGCCGCTGCGGTCGGCCAGCTTGCCCGCCAGCGGTGCGGCCAGCGCACCGGCGGCACCGGCCAGGCCGAAGGCGCCGGCCACGCTGGCGCCGATGTGGAAAGGCTCGGCCTGCAGCATCACGGCCAGCGTGGACCAGAACGCGCTGAAGCCCACCGACAGCAGGGCCTGCGCGGCCGTGGCGCGGCGCAGCGCAGGGTGCTTTCGCCACAGCTGCGCCAGCGAGGCCAGCAGCGCGCCATAGCCCAGCCGCGTGGTGGCCGCGAAGCGCGGCAGCAGCCGCCAGGCGGCCAGCCCCACGGCCGCCACGCCGACGGCCGCGCCCGCGTAGACCACGCGCCAGTGCCAGTGCTCGGCCACGAAGCCGCTGACCACGCGCGAGAGCAGGATGCCCAGCAGCAGCCCCGTCATGACCGTGCCCACGGCCTTGCCACGCTCGGCCGCCGGCGCCAGCGTGGCGGCGGCTGGCACGATGTCCTGCGCCAGCGTGGCGGCCAGGCCGATCGCCAGGCTGGTGGCCAGCAGCAGGTGCAGCGAGGGCGCGGCAGCCGTGGCCAGCAGCATGGCCGCCAGCACGGCGGCCTTGACCAGGATGATGGTGCGCCGGTCGAAGCGGTCGCCCAGCGGCGCCAGCAGCGCGATGCCCAGCGCATAGCCCAGCTGCGTGAGCGTGGGCACGGCGCCTGCCGCGCCGGGCGTGGCCTGCAGGTCGGCCGCCATGCGGCCCAGCATGGGCTGGCTGTAGTACAGCGCGGCCACGGACATGCCGGCGCCGGTGGCCAGCAGGCCCAGCAGCGGGGCCGGCAGGGCGGGCGCCGTTTCGGCGTTCATATTCATTGTTTGCATGAGATGGTCTTTCCAGATGTCAACGCCGGCAAGTGTCGCGGCGCAACCTCCCTCCTGGAAGTACCTCAGCCCGCACAATTGCTATACGCTTGACGCATGAAAGACGCGATTCCACATCCAGCGTCAGGCGACCGCCTGCTGCTCATGGACACCTTTGTGCGCATCGTCGAGGCCGGCAGCCTGTCGGCCGCGGCGGCGCAGCTTCAGGCCACCCAGCCCACCGTGAGCCGGCGGCTGCAGCTGCTCGAGCGCTCGCTGGGCGTGCGCCTGTTGCAGCGCTCCACGCACGCCATGCGGCTGACGGTGGACGGCGAACGCTGCTTCGTGCGCGCCAAGGAGTTGCTGGCCAGCTGGGCCGCGTTCGAGGCCGACCTGCGCGGTGCCCAGCAGGAGCCCGAGGGCACGCTGCGCGTGGCCATGCCGCACGCCTTTGGCCAGGACCGCTTCGTCGCGCCGCTGGCCGGCTTCCTGCGTGCGCACCCGCGCGTGTCGGTGGAGTGGCTGCTGCGCGACGACGTGCGCGACTTCATCGCCGCCGGCATCGACTGCGCCGTGCAGGTCGGCGAGCCCGCCGACCCCTCGGTCGTGGCCGTGCGGCTGTCCGAGGTGCCGCGCATCGTGGTCGGCGCGCCGCAGCTGCTGGGCGGCGCGCCACCGCCGCAGGACGCGCAGGAACTCGCCGCCCTGCCCTGGCTGGCGCTGCAGACCTTCTACCGCCACGAGATTGCGCTGCGCCACCGCGCCAGCGGCCGGCTCGCGCGCATCGCCTTGCAGCCCCGCGTGAGCACCGACAGCCTGTACGCGCTGCGCAGCGCGGCCTTGCAAGGCCTGGGCGTGTGCGCGGGCTCGGCCTGGCTGCTGGAAGACGACATCGCCCAGGGCCGGCTGCTGCACCTGGCACCGCAGTGGGAGGCACCACCGCTGCCCGTCTACATCGTCTACCCGCAGGCGCGCTACTACCCGTCGCGGCTGCTGCGCTTCGTAGCGGCGATGCGGGCGGCTGTGCCCCGGCTGACCGGGGCCGACGAGTCCGGCGACGCCACGCTGGCCTGAACCGTGGGCGCCTCAGCCCCCGGCGTTGGGCCAAGCGCGAGCACGGCCACAGCCCGCCGTGGCCGCGCCGCCAGGGACTCGCGATCGTCGCTGCGAGTCGGCCAGCCATCCGTTCGCGCGGTGGACGACCCCGTACCACGCGGAGCCGCGCGTGCGTGTTGACCACAGACCAAAGAGTATGGCCCGGTTCTCATTGATTCAACAACGAGAACCAGGCCATACTGCATCCAGTGTTCCGCGCCGCCTCAGCGCAGGTTGCCCACCATGTCGGCCGGCACCACCCATGCGTCGAACTGCTCGCCGGTCACGTATCCCGACGCGATGGCCGCGTCGCGCAGGCTCAGGCCCTCCTTGTGGCCCTTCTTGGCGATGTAGGCGGCCTTGTCGTAGCCGATGTGCGGGTTCAGCGCGGTGACCAGCATCAGCGACTGCTGCACCAGGTGCGCAATGCGCTCGCGGTTGGGTTCGATGCCGACCGCGCAGTTGTCGTTGAAGCTGACCATGCCGTCGGCCAACAGGCGCACGCTCTGCAGGAAGTTGTGGGCCACCACCGGGCGGAACACGTTGAGCTCGAAGTTGCCCGACATGCCGCCGATGTTGATGGCCACGTCGTTGCCCATGACTTGCGCGGCCAGCATGGTCACGGCCTCGCTCTGCGTCGGGTTGACCTTGCCCGGCATGATGGACGAGCCGGGTTCGTTCTCGGGGATGCTGAGCTCGCCGATGCCGCTGCGCGGGCCGCTGGCCAGCCAGCGCACGTCGTTGGCGATCTTGTTCAGGCTGGCGGCCAGGGTCTTGAGCGCGCCGTGGGCGTGCACCAGCGCATCCTGCGAGGCCAGGGCCTCGAACTTGTTGGGCGCGGTCACGAACGGCAGGCCGGTGATGGCGGCCAGCTCCTGGGCCACGCCCTCGGCATAGCCCTTGGGTGCGTTCAGGCCCGTGCCCACGGCCGTACCGCCCAGCGCCAGTTCGTACAGGTGCGGCAATGCGGCCAGCACATGCTTTTTGCCATGCTCCAGCTGCGCAACCCAGCCCGAGATCTCCTGGCCCAGGGTCAGCGGCGTGGCGTCCTGCAGGTGGGTGCGGCCGATCTTGACGATGTCGTCAAACGCCTGGGCCTTGGCGGCCAGCGTGCCCAGCAGCAAGTCGATGGCGGGCAGCAGTTTGTTCGTCAGCGCATCGACGGCCGCCACGTGCGAGGCCGTGGGGAACACGTCGTTGGACGACTGGCTCTTGTTCACGTCGTCGTTGGGGTGCACCAGGCGCGATTCGCCGCGTTCGCCCCCCAGCAGCTCGCTGGCTCGGTTGGCGATGACCTCGTTCAGGTTCATGTTGGACTGTGTGCCCGAGCCGGTCTGCCAGACCACCAGCGGGAACTCGTCGGGGTGCTTGCCCTCGATGACCTCTTGTGCGGCCGCCACGATGGCGTCTTTCTTCTGGCCGTCGAGCAGGCCCAATGCATGATTCACCGCCGCCGAAGCGCGTTTGACCTGGGCCAGCGCGCGGATGATCTCAACCGGCTGCTTTTCGCTGCTGATCTTGAAGTTCTGCAGCGAGCGCTGGGTCTGCGCCCCCCAGAGCTTGTCCGCGGGCACATCGATGGGTCCAAACGTGTCTTTTTCCTGGCGGGTGGCCGTCATCTCGTTCTCCTGAAGCGATGCAAATGCGAATCAAATCGAATTGAAGCGGGCGAGAGGCTAACGCATGGCGGCCGCCCGCGGTGGCCGCTGCGCTTGCCCCATCCTGGAATCAGGGTTAAGCCGGATGCACGGGCGACCTCTTCGAGCCCCCGCTCATCAGAGCACGCCATGGCCAACCGCAAGGAGCTGATCGCCATGGCCAACACCAAGCCGGGCCTGCACACCGAGGTGGGCCTTGCACCTGCAGACTCGTTCAGCGGCACACAGCGCACCGCCGACACCGACAGGGGCGTAAGCACGTCGTCAATGTTTCACGCATCTCAAGATGAAGCTTGAGCAGTATGGCCGATCTGTCGATATTCAACCATCGTAGATCGCGTCATACTCCGCAAAAACTGACCACCCCATCGGCCATGTCTGGAGATGACAAACCCGGCATGGGCAAGGCCTTGGAATCGCTCCCCACCCGCTCCTGCTGCCGCAGGTCGCTTTTGCGCCCCGAGTCGCTCAGGCAGTAGCGCCCGCCGCGCGGCCCGGTGCACACCAGGCCACTGCGGCAGCTGCAGCCCGCTGCCTCGCCTGGCCGCCGGGCGGCTGCAGCAAGCCCCGGCGCGCGGGCGCAGCGCCGGCCTCGCACACGCGCTTGCTGGCGCTGATCGAGCCGTCCTGGCCCACAAAGCGCGAGCCGGCGCAATGCGCGACCCCGCCTTTCTTGCCGCTGCAGGGCGTGTTCGCGGCCTGGCCCCAGGGCCAGCAGCGCCATGGTTGCCAGCAGGACCAGCTGCCTCATGGCTGACACGCCATGAACGCGGTGCGTGCGCCGTGCGGCGCGGCCATCAGCTCAGGCTGGCCCGCAAGGCGGCGCGCATCTCGGGCTGGGCCGCATACAGCTCGGCCGGGTTGGCGCCGGTGAGCATGCCTTCAAAGCGCGGCCGCGTGTTCTCGACCATCTGCGGGTGCGTGAAGACGTAGAAGCGCCCCTCGCTCACGGCGTCATAGGTCATGCGCGAGACGTCGGCCGCGTCGATGGTGCCGGCCGCCACGCCCTGGTTGAGCAGGCTGCCGCTGGGGCGGCTGGGCGTGGCGCGGGCCAGCTCGGCCGGCCGCACGCGCTGCGAGTTGTTGATGCCTGTGGCCACGAACCAGGGGCACAGCACCGAGCAGCGCACCTGCTGGGTCAGCAGGCTCAGCTCCTGCCACAGGGTCTGACTCAGGCCCATCACGGCGTACTTGGAGGTGGTGTAGATGCCCAGAGTCGGTGCCGCCGTCAGCGAGGCCATGGAGGCCGTGTTGACGATGTGCGCCTGGTAGGCCGGGTCCGCCTGGGCCGCCTTCAGCATGTGCGGCACGAAGGCGTTCAGCCCGTTCACCACGCCGTACAGGTTCACGCCCATCAACCATTGCCAGTCGGTGTCGCTGCCTTCCCAGCACAGGCCGCTCAGCGCCACGCCGGCGTTGTTGAACAGCAGGTTCACCTGTCCGAACTCGGCCAGCGTCAAATCGGCCAGGGCCTGCACCTCGGCGGCCTTGGACACGTCGGTGCGGCGCGTGACCACCGAGGCGCCCTGCGCACGCACGAGCTGCGCCGTCTCCTGCAGCGCCGCTTCGTCGATGTCGGCCAACACCAGCTTCATGCCCTTCGCCGCGCCGTCGCGTGCGAACTCGCGTCCAAATCCCGAGCCTGCGCCGGTGATGACGGCGACCTTGTCCTGAAATTGATCCATGTTGTCTCCTGAAGATGGGCCAGTGCCGCAGCAAGGCGGCCCGGCCACTGTAGACGCTGGCGACCGCGGCGGGCGTCACGCACAGGCAGCTCGGTGCACCCCGGGCGTTGGCAGGCGGCCGCGCCATGTCCAGCCGGCGACAACCACTAGGTACTAACCCTAGACGCCATTCGGCACCCCACCCCTACATTGCGCGCTCTTGCAGCGCGTCAGGCTCGCCCCCGCCAGGCGCGGTCGCCGCGCGCCCCCTCAGCGCCTCTGCCGGTGCGCGCTCGTCCTGTTCCGGCACCTTTTCGGTCGAGAAACACCATGACATCCACCCCCATCTCCCGCCGCGCCGTGATGGCGCTCGGCGCTGCCGCCCTGTCCACCGCTGCGCTGCCGGCGCGCGCGGCCGACGCCTACCCGAGCCGGCCGCTCAAGCTCATCGTGCCCTTTCCGCCTGGCGGCCAGACCGATGCGCTGGGCCGCGCGCTGGGCAACTACATCAGCAAGGAGCTGGGCCAGCCGGTCATCGTGGACAACAAGCCCGGCGCCAACACCCACATCGGGCTGGAGCAGCTGCTGCGCGACCCGGCCGACGGCTACAGCATGCTGATCGCCGGTGCGCCCTCGTTCATCCAGAACCCGCTGCTGCTCAAGAACATCACCTACGACCCCAAGAAGGACATCCAGCTGCTGCTGCCGGTGACCGACATGCCCATGATGATGGTCGTGCCCGCCAACCACCCGGCCAAGACGGTCAAGGAGTTCATCGCCCTGGCCAAGGCCAGCCCCGGCAAGCTGACCTTCGGCTCGACGGGCACCGGCGGCTCGGTGCACCTGTCGACCGAGCTGTTCGAGCAAATGGCCAGGATCGACCTGACCCACGTGCCCTACAAGGGCAGCGCCCCGGCCATGTCCGACCTGCTGACCGGCCGCATCGACGTGATGTTCGACGGCCCGACCACCAGCTTGCCGCACGTGCGGGCCGGCAAGCTGCGGCTGCTCGGCATCACCAGCAGGGACCGCGCCTCCTTCGTGCCCGAGGGCGTGCCCATCATCGAGAGCCTGCCGGGTTACCAGAGCACGCTGTGGTTCGGCATCATCACGCGCCAGGGCATCCCCGACGAAGCGGGCAAGCGCCTCAAGGCCGCCGTCGACAAGGCGCTGCTCGACCCCGCCTTTCAAAAGCAGGTGACGGACCTGGGCAACCTGCCGCGCAAGCCGATGACGCACGAGCAGATCGCCAGCTTCCTGGCCAGCGAAGACCGCCGCTGGACCGACCTCATCAAGAGTCGCAACATCCACCTGGAGTAATGCCGAATTGCCGTTGAATAGACAACGGCAATTCATCCATACCCCATAACCCGCCTGACATGGTGGCACTGCACGGCCCGCACGTGCCCCCCGCTTGCCAGGCCCACCGCTGCACCGCCATGTCCGCCCCAGCCTCCCTGCCCGCTTCCCTCGCCCAGCACCACGCCACGGTTCACCCCTACGCCGGGCTGGACTTCAACTGGCTGCTCGACTCGCGCAGCAGCGCCCACCCCGACAAGACCTTCCTGACCTGGGAGCCCTTCCAGCAGGCCGACGGCAGCGAAGGCCAGGCCAAGGCCTACACCTATGCCGCCTTCCGCGACCACGTGCTGGCCACGGCGCGCGCGCTGCTCGCGCAAGGGGTGAAGGCCGGTGACACGGTGCTCATCCACCTGGACAACTGCCCCGAATTCCTCTTCGCCTGGTGCGCCTGCGCGCGCCTCGGTGCCGTCGCCGTCACCACCAACACGCGCAGCGCACCCGACGAGCTGGACTACTTCGCCAGCCACAGCCAGGCCGTGGGCGTGATCAGCCAGACCGGCCTGGCCGACCGCCTGCCGCTGGGCGCCAGCTCGGGCCTGGGCTGGGTCGTGCTGCTGGACGACATCGGCCAGCAGCAGACGGTGCCGGCCCAGCTGCCCGCCCACCTCACCTGGGCGCAGTTCATCGCCCGCGGCGAGGGTCGCGAGCTGCCAGCGCTGCCGGCCGACCCCGAGCGCAGCATGTCGGTGCAGTACACCTCGGGCACGACCTCGCGTCCCAAGGGCGTGCTGTTCACGCATGCCAACGCGCTGTTCTCGGGTCGGCAGAACGCGCTGCACGAGGGCCTGCAGGCGGACGACGTGCACATGATCCAGATGCCGCTGTTCCACCTCAACGCCCTGGGCTACTCCTTCCTGGCCTCGCTCTGGGCCGGCGCCTCCATCGTGCTGCAGCCGCGCTTTTCGGCCAGCCGCTTCTGGCCCGTGGCCGTGCGCAACCGCTGCACCTGGGGCTCGATGGTGCCGTTCTGCCTGCGCGCCATCCACGCCCAGGGCCCGGCGCCGCAGCACCATTTCCGCATGTGGGGCATGGGCGCGCGCGACGTGCCCATGGCGCTGGAGCTGGGCGTGCAGACCCTGAGCTGGTACGGCATGACCGAAACCATCTCGCACGCGATCTGCTCCATGCCCGGCCTGCCCTCGCCGCTGGGCTCCATCGGCTGGGCCTCGCCGGCGTACGACATCCGCGTGCTGAACGACGACGGCACGCCCACGGCCATGGGCCAGACCGGCCACCTGCGCGTGCGCGGCCGCCGCGGCGTGTCGCTGTTCAAGGAGTACCTGAACAACCCCGAAGCCACGGCCAGCTCGTTCGACGAACACGGTTTCTTCATCACCGGTGACCGCATCACGCTGCTGCCGAACGGCTGCATGCAGTTCGCCGACCGCGACAAGGACATGCTGAAGGTGGGCGGCGAAAACGTGGCCGCCTCCGAGATCGAACGCGTCATCGCCACCGTGCCGGGTGTGGCCGAGGCCGCCATCGTCGGCCTGAAAGACCCGCTGCGCGACGAGCTGCCCGTGGCCTTCGTGCTGTCCACGCTGCCGCAGGCCGAGCACGCCGACCTGATCGAGCGCGTGCTGAGCACCTGCCGCGCCAAGCTGGCCGATTTCAAGGTGCCGGTTCAGGTGCACGTGGTGGACGAGCTGCCCCGCGGCACGCTGGAAAAGGTCTCCAAGGTCACGCTGCGCCAGCGGCTGCAGCCCGCGGCCTGACGCATGCGCGCATCGCAGGCGCCCCGGACTGCCGGCCTCGAGCCGGCCGAGGCGCGGCCCCGCCGGCCTGGGTCCGTGATGACGGGTCAAGCCGGGTGGCGCGCGCCGATGCAACGGCGGCCGGCCGCGCCAGCCCGCCCGGCGTGCTCAGCTCGCGACACTGGCGCGTCGCCTCCTTGCACGCCGCCTACCGAGCAGTATGCATCCACTCCCGTTTTTGAATAAACGGCCACATCACCATACTGCCCCCTTTTTTTAACCCCCCAGGAGTCCCCCCATGCGCACCACCGCTTTGTCCCGCCGCCGCCTTCACGCCCTGAGCCTTGCGGCGTTGGCCGCCTGCAGCCTGACGGTGCCGCTGTCGGCCTGGGCCGCCTACCCCGACAAGCCGCTCAAGCTCATCGTGCCCTTCCCGCCCGGCGGCCAGACCGACTCGGTGGCCCGCGCCCTGGGCACCTACCTGGCCAAGGACCTGGGCCAACCCGTGATCGTGGACAACAAGCCCGGCGCCAACACCGCCGTGGGCACCGAGGCCCTGATCCGCGAGCCGGCCGACGGCTACACCATGGAGATCGTCGCCGGCTCGACCATGGTGCTGAACCCGCTGCTCTACCCCAAGCTGCCCTACGACGTGAAGCGCGACCTCAAGCTGCTGTCGGTCGTGGTCGACGTGCCGCTGATCATGGTCGTGCCCATGGACCGTCCCTACAAAACGGTGGCCGACTTCGTGAGCCACGCCAAGGCCAACCCGGGCAAGGTCAACTTCGCCTCGGTCGGCGTGGGCAGCTCCCTGCACCTCACGGGCGAGCTGTTTGCCGACAAGGCCGGCCTGGACATGGTGCACGTGCCCTACAAGGGCAGCGCGGCCGCGATGACCGAGATCATCGGCGGCCAGGTCGACGTGATCTTCGACGCGCCCAGCACCGCCGTGCCGCAGATCAAGGGCAACAAGGTGCGCGCGCTGGCCGTCACCAGCAAGGCCGCCGTGCCTTTCCTGCCGGGCATCCCCACCATCGCCAGCACGCTGCCGGGCTTCGACACCGGCGTGTGGTATGGCATCGCCGTGCGCAAGTCCGTGCCCGATGACCTGGCCCAGAAGCTCAAGGCCGCCATCGACAAGGCCTTGCTGGATCCGGCGCTGCAAAAGGTCTTCACCGACCAGGGCGCCGTCACCCACAAGCCCGACAGCATGGCCGCGCACGAGGCCTTCATGGACAGCGAACGCAAGAAGTGGCAGGCGCTGATCGGCGCCCGCAAGATCAGCATGGAGTGAGGCAGCGCTGGTGACGGCGCACAACGGGGTGCCCGCACCTGCCTTGGCCTTCGCACCGACCACTGCGCCAGCTGCAAAGCGCTGGTTGGCGCAGATATCCGGCCGTTTGTGGGACGGATGCGGCCGGCCAGCAGACCGGGGCTTCGTGCTCGGTCTGCGGCGACCCGACGCCTGGACATTTCGGAAAAGCGCGTTCCTCAAGACGGGCGCATGAAACTCAAGCTGGGTCCGATGTGGTCGCGCGGCGTCTTGCAGGTCGTTGGTCGTGTCACTCGTGACCGTGCCAGAGCACGATCCGTCATCTTGTCGGGTGACAATGGGCAGTGCATGCCGCGCCGGCGGCATCGTCGGCGAGCCGGCGCGGCCTGACACCCCAGAAACGCGTGTAACCCGAGCGTGGGCCCGGTCTGGTGACCCATTGCCCGTGGTCCGATGGCCCGATGGCAGGGCCGGACGCGCGCAGTTTCCCATCTCACCCGGCGCCAATGCGCCCCTGGAGCCCCCATGAAAGACCTGCTGACCTTCAACGAGATGCTCACCCCCAAGCTGATCACCGTGGTGTATTGGCTGGCCCTGCTGGCGATCGTCATCGGGGGCGTCGGCAGCATGTTCGCGCCCTACGGCTTCAGCCTCGGCAGCTTGCTGCGCGGCCTGTTTGGCATCGTGTTCGGCGCACTGGGCGTGCGCATCGGCTGCGAGATGATGATCGTGCTGTTCAAGATGAACGACGCGCTGCAGGAGCTGCGCCGCAAGTGACGGCAGTATGCGATCATTCCCGTTGTTCAACAAATGGGATCAACCGCATACCCCTTCACTCATCGGTGTGCATCACCGTCCGAGCTGGTCTTGCGCGCCACCAGCATCACCACGTCCGCCACCGTGCGCAAGGCTTCGGCCTCCTCGTCGCGGATGGCGATGGCAAAGTGCTTTTCAAGGGCGAGCACGATCTCCACGTCCAACATCGAGTCGCCGTCGAAGAACACGCGCAGGTGCTGTGAAAACGCGTCCTCGGCGCGCAGCCGCGACGGGTCGATGTCGAACTCGGTGGCCAGCACCTGCCAGACCCCCTCGACCACCTCGGGCGCGATGCCCTGCGGCCGAAAGCGGTGGGCGTGGATGTCGGCCAAGGTCCGGGGCTCACGCCCTGCAAGCAGCGCCAGGGCCCGCTGCCGGGCCCGTTGCCCACGAATCGCCTGCACCAGCAGCGCGATCACGGCCAGCACGGCCAGTGCCGAGAGCCAGAACCGGGTCAAGCCCTGGCCCCGGCGAGGCGTCGGTCATGAAGCCCCCGCTTCATGGCCCGGTCTGCCATTCGCTCAGCGCTTTTTGCGCGCACCACCGGTGGGGGCTGCGGAGGCACCGGGCCGCGCCAGGCCGGGCCGCGCTTGGCTTGGCCTCCCCGCGCCTGACCTGGCCTGACCTGGTCGGGCCGCGCCTGGCCGGGTCGGACTGGACCGCGAGGCGGATCCGGTGCCGCCGGCCGCGCCCTGGCCCGACCCGGTCACGCGCGGCGGCAAGCCGGTGTGCTGGGTGAGCAGGCGGCCGGGCACCGGCTCGCTGCGGCGAAAACGCACGTCGCCCTGCGGCTCGCGCGCATCGCGGGCGCCATCGGCACCACGCACGGGCGCAGCCTTGGCCTTGTTCATGGCGTGGGCCTTGCCCTGCTGCGAGACGACGGCGCGCGCGGCCTGGCCGGTGCCGGTCGTGCTGTTTTTCTTGCGCGCGCTGGTGTAGGCACCGTCGACCAGCGGCTGGAAGGTCGGGATGAGGTGTTGCTTGCCGTTGCCGATCAGGTCGGCCCGGCCCATGGCCTTGAGGGCCTCGCGCAGCAGCGGCCAGTTGTTGGGGTCGTGGTAGCGCAAAAAGGCCTTGTGCAGGCGGCGGCGGCGTTCGCCCTTGACCACGTCCACGGTTTCATCGGCCGTCTTGGCCTTGCGGTGGATGCGGTGCAGCGGGTTGCGCGTGCTGTGGTACATCGCCGTGGCCGTGGCCATGGGGCTGGGGTAGAAGGTTTGCACCTGGTCGGCGCGAAAGCCGTTCTTCTTCAGCCAGACGGCGAGGTTCATCATGTCTTCGTCGCTGGTGCCGGGGTGGGCGGCGATGAAGTACGGGATCAGGAACTGCTTTTTGCCCGCCTCGGCGCTGTACTGCTCGAACATCTGCTTGAAGCGGTCGTAGCTGCCGATGCCGGGCTTCATCATCTTGGACAGCGGTCCGGTCTCGGTGTGCTCGGGCGCGATCTTGAGGTAGCCGCCCACGTGGTGCTGCACCAGCTCCTTGACGTACTCGGGCGACTGCACGGCCAGGTCGTAACGCAGGCCCGAGCCGATCAGGATCTTCTTGACGCCCTTGAGCGCGCGCGCGCGGCGGTAGATCTTGATCAGCGGGTCGTGGTTGGTCGTCAGGTTGGGGCAGATGCCGGGGTACACGCAGCTGGGCTTGCGGCAGGCCGATTCGATCTCGGGGCTGCGGCAACCCAGCCGGTACATGTTGGCTGTCGGCCCGCCAAGGTCGGACACCACGCCGGTGAAGCCCGACACCTTGTCGCGGATGTCTTCCAGCTCGCGGATGATGGAGTCTTCGGAGCGGCTTTGGATGATGCGGCCCTCGTGCTCGGTGATCGAGCAGAACGTGCAGCCGCCGAAACACCCGCGCATGATGTTCACCGAGAAGCGAATCATCTCCCAGGCGGGTATCTTGGTGTCGCCGTCGTGCCGGCCTTGCGAGTCGGCGTATACCGGGTGGGGGCTGCGCGCATACGGCAGGTCGAACACCCAGTCCATCTCGGCCGTGGTCAGCGGGATGGGCGGCGGGTTCATCCACACGTCGCGCGCCGTGGTGCCCTCGCCGTGTGCCTGCACCAGCGCACGCGCGTTGCCGGGGTTGGTCTCCAGGTGCAGCACGCGGTTGGCGTGGGCATAGAGCACCGGATCGGACTTGACCTGCTCGTAGCTCGGCAGCCGGATCACCGTGTGGTCGCGGTCGGCGCGCAGCTTGTGCTGCAGGCTGGGGTTGGGCACGAAGCGGATGGGCTGCGGCGTGCTGAGGTCGGGTGCGCCCTGCCCACTGGCCCCACCTGCCGCGCTGGACGACGCGCACGCCGATCCCGCCATCGACGCGGCCTCGCCAGGCCTTGCCTGGCCTGGCCGGGCCTCGTTCTGCATGCCGATGGGCGTGTAGGGGTTCACGTGCTCGTCCACGCGACCGGGCATGTCGACCTCGGTGGAATCGATCTCGACCCAACCCTGCGCCGAGTCGTCGAGGTGGCGGCGCACGAAGGCCGTGCCGCGCACATCGGTGATCTGGCTCACCGGCTCGCGCCGCGCCAGGCGGTGGGCGACCTCCACCAGCGCGCGCTCGGCGTTGCCGTACAGCACCAGGTCGCACTTGCTGTCCACCACCACCGAGCGGCGCACCTTGTCGCTCCAGTAGTCGTAGTGCGCGATGCGGCGCAGGCTGCCTTCGATGCCGCCCAGGATGATGGGCACGTCCTTGTACGCCTCGCGGGCGCGCTGGCAGTAGACGATGGCCGCACGGTCCGGCCGCTTGCCGCCCACGTCGCCCGGGGTGTAGGCGTCGTCGCTGCGGATCTTCCGATCCGCCGTGTAGCGGTTGATCATGGAATCCATGTTGCCCGCCGTCACCCCCAGAACAGGTTGGGCTTGCCCAGCGCCTTGAAGGCCTCGGCGCTGTGCCAGTCGGGCTGGGCGATGATGCCCACCCGAAAGCCCTGGGCCTCGAGCACGCGGCCGATCACCGCCATGCCGAAGCTGGGGTGGTCCACGTAGGCATCGCCCGTCACCAGGATGACGTCGCACGAGTCCCAGCCCAGCTGCTCCATCTCGGCCCGGCTCATGGGCAGGAATGGCGCGGTGCCGAAGCGCTTGGCCCAGTAAGGCCGGTAAGAGGTCAGGGGTTTGGCGTTGCGCGGAAATTGCGAAACGTCGATGGGGGCGTTCATGCGGGGCTCTCGAGGGCGGAACCGGTGATTTTAAAGGCGCAAGCCGTTTTGCGTGCGATCGGGGTATCGCCGAGCCTGCGATGGTGCAAAAACGGCGAGGCATGCGTACTGCCTGCCGTCACCTCAGGCGTGCCAGCACCGCCCCGGGCAAACCCGTACAGAGCGCCCTGACGGGCCGGCCACCACACCTGCCTGCCCTGCCCGGCCGCACCACAAGCGCGCGTGCACCGCGCCACCCGGCGCCACAAGACCCGTGGCGCGTGGGGAATTGATGCATATAATAACCATTCTCATTTGCAATCATCGTTTTCCACCGGCCCGGCCGCCGCCTCGCTGCGCAGTGGGTCACGCCTCGCGCGTCCGCCCGGCCTGTCTCCTTGATCCATCCGATGAACACCACACACGCGCTGGGCGCCACGCTCGCACGGATTCGCAGCGTGGGGCCTCTGGCTTCGCGCATCGTTGCCGCCCTGTTCGGCGGTTATGCCCTGGCGGCGTTGAGCAGCGTGGCAGCCCTGGCCCTGCCCATGGCCACGCCGCAGGCCGTTTTGACCGGCATGCTGGCCAGCTTTGCGGTCTATGCCGGCGCCGTGATCTGGGTGTTTGCGGTGCGCTCGGCCACCCGCGCCTGGCTTGGCCTGGTGGCGGCCGCCTTGCCGCTGGGCCTGATCGCGTGGACGGTGACCCCATGAGCGCGCAGGATTCCGCCGTGACCCGGCCAGCCGCCGCTGCGCCTCAAAAAGCCGCCAAGAAGGCGCCCGGCATCCGTCAGACCATGTCCGACCTGCACATCTGGGCCGGGCTGCTCGTGGGGTGGCTGCTCTATGTCATGTTCCTGACGGGCACCGTGAGCTACTTCAAGGAAGAAATCTCGCAGTGGATGCGCCCCGAGCTGGCCCACCAGAGCACCGTGCCCGACCCGGCGCTGGTCGCGACCCGCGTGGTGCAGCAGCTGCAGACGCTGGCCCCGGACAGTCCGCAATGGAGCTTCAGCCTGCCCGACGCGCGCAGCAACATCGCCAGCGCCTTCTGGCGCAAACCCGGCGCCCAGGAAGGCCGGCGCGGCGCCTTCGGCAACGCCACCTTCGATCCCGCCACGGGCGACACGGTCAAGTCGCGTGAAACGCGGGGCGGCGACTTCTTCTACCGCTTCCACTTCCAGTTCCACTACATGCCGGTGCTCTGGGGCCGCTGGCTGGCCGGCTTCTGCGCCATGTTCATGCTGGTGGCCATCGTCTCCGGCGTGATCACGCACAAGAAGATCTTCATCGACTTCTTCACCTTCCGCTGGGGCAAGGGCCAGCGCAGCTGGCTGGACGCGCACAACGCGCTGTCCGTCTTCGGCCTGCCCTTCCACGCCATGATCACCTACACCGGGCTGGTCACGCTGATGCTGATGTACATGCCGTGGGGCCAGAACGCGGCCTACACCACCCCGGCCGAGCGCCAGGCAGCCCAGCGCACCATCTTCTCGCAGCCGCCGCAGGTCAAGCCCAGTGGCGAGCTCGCGGAGCTGGCCCCCATCGCCGACATGGTGCGCCAGGCCCAGGCCCGCTGGGGCCGCGACAACCTGGGCCGCGTGACCGTGGCCAACCCCGGCGATGCCAATGCCCGCGTCACCATCACGCGCGGCTCGGAAGAGCGCGTGTCGACGACCACGCAGTTCATGCATTTCGAGGGCAGCACAGGCCGCCTGCTGCAGGCCACCGACCAGGGTTCGGGCGGCGCCGCCGAGACGCGTGGCGTCATGGTCGCGCTGCACTTGGGCCACTTTGCCGACCCCGTGGTGCGCTGGCTGTATTTCCTGGTCAGCCTGGCCGGCACGGCCATGGTGGGCACCGGCCTGGTGCTGTGGACGGTGAAGCGCCGCGCCAAGCTGCCCGACCCCGACAAGCCCTACTTCGGCTTCTGGCTGGTCGAGCGGCTGAACATCGCCGCCATCGCCGGCCTGAGCATCGCCATGGCCGGCATGCTGTGGGCCAACCGCCTGCTGCCGCTGGACTTGGGCCAGCGCGGCGTGGCCGAGGTGAATGCCTTCTTCGCCGTCTGGGGCGCCACGCTGGTGTGGGCGCTGGTGCGACCCGCCAAGCGCGCCTGGATCGAGCTGCTGTGGGCCGGCGCCGCCGTGTTGGCCCTGCTGCCGGTGGTGAATGCCCTGACCACCGACCGCCCGCTGTGGCGCAGCCTGGCCAGCGGGGACTGGGTCTTTGGTGGCCTGGAGCTGACGCTCTTCGCCCTGGCGCTGCTGCACGTGGCGCTGGCCCTGCGCACGGCGCGCCACCGACCCAAGGCACGGCCCGTGCGGCCCACAGCGAAACGCCCAGTCAGCCCCACCGGCCCGACCGGCCGCGCCGCGCCTGCCGCGCCTGCCGCGCCGACGCCCGCGCCCCAGATGCCCAACCCGGCCTTGCCGGCAGGCGAGCTGGCCTTGAAGGAGGCCGCGCCATGACGCATGTGCTCATCGCCCTGGTGTCGCTGGTGGCCTTCGCCTTGCTGGCCCTGGCCATGGACCGGCAACAGTCCGACCTCTTCGGGCGCGAGCTGCCGGCCAGCCTGACGCGGCTGCTGCGCAGCGGCGGCTGGGCGGCGCTGACCGGTTCGCTGGCCCTTGCCGTGCAGGCGCAGGGCTGGGCCCTGGGCCTGGTGGCCTGGTGTGGCCACATCAGCTTCAGCGCCGCGCTGGTGATGCTGGGCTTGATCGCCTGGGACAGGCGCAAAGCCTGACAACACCTTCACCATGGGTATGCAGCCATTCTCGTTCAAAAATAAACGGGAATCGCTCCATACTGCCTGGGAATCCATGACCCTGCTTGCACCCGCCATCGGGTGCATCGGTGGGGCGATTTGGGCGCTGGGGGATGGCCATGGACTCGCCGATCGACGACACAGCCGGCTGTGAAGCAGACGGCGCGTAGCGCCAGCCGACGTCCTCCCAACGCCCGAGCCGACTCCGGAAAGACCGGTGTGCACATCAGGCGAACGTCATGAACACGTCATCCCAAGGGCTTACAGACCAGCCACTGAAGCGGGGGCACTGCAAGCGAGGCGTGAACGGAATCATCGCCGCAGGTCGGCCGGCGCGTGGATGGGCTGACCGTTCGCGTCGCTCAATCCCACCAGCAGCGCCCGGCCATCGGGCAACACGCGGAATTCACCCAGGCGCGCCGCTTCAAAGGGCTTTGCCCCGCCTTCCGGGAAAAAGTAGGCGTCGGTCACCAGGGTCCAGCGCCCCTTCAGCCGCTTCAGCGGCATGCGCCGCTCGTTCGCCGCCAAGGCCTCGTCCGGCTGGGCCAGGCGCTGCACCGTGGCGCGCTGCCGGGCATCCAGCGTCACCACCACGTCGGCCCAGCTGCTCAGGGCCATGCCGGGCGCCTCCAGGTCTTTCAGCACCGACGGCGGGATGTCGAAGCGCAGGTCCATGTAATCGCCCTGCATGAGCGAGCGCGGGTCCACCGGCGCCAGCGGCACCCAGATGGCCTCGCCGTGCTGGACGACCTGCTCCTTGCGCCACACGTCGAGGTTGACCAGCCCCAGGCACAGCACAGCGCCCAGCACCACGCCCGCCCATCCCAGGCGATGGCCCGTGCGGCCGGCTGCGGGTGTGCGCGCTGCGTCCGCGGCTGCGGGCACCTGCCGCCACCGCGCCCGCAAGGCCAGCAGCACCAGGGCCAGCGCCAGACCCACGCCCGCCATCACCGCGCCCTTGGTCGCCAGCGACCAGCTCAGCGCGTAATAGAACCGGCTCAACACCACCAGCGCCACCACGCCGCAGGCCCCCAGCAGGCGCCAGCGCGCCCGCATAGCGGCACTCGCGGCCATGAGGGCGACCGGCGCCATCCACGGCATGGCGGCACTCGCCGCCGTGGCCAGGCCCACCGCCAGCCCGGCCAGGGGCTGCCAACGCGCACCGCGGGTGTTGGGCACGGCATCGCCGCGCCAGCGCCGCAGCAAGGCCAGGCCGAACACCAGCACCACCGCGCCCAAGCCCAGGGCCTGCACCGCCATCCCCTGGCGGGACGATGCCGTGGTGGCCACCGTGGCGGAGGCGCTTCCGCCCAGCCAGTCGAGCACGCTGGCCAGCACCACCACGGCGCCCAGCAGGCCATCCGCCATGCCCTCGCCCAGCGCGGCCCACGTCGCCCCCTGCGGGCTGGCGGCCCACGCGGATTCGCGCGCCATCCACAAGCCCCAAAGCAGCACCAGGCCCGTCAGGATCACGGGTGCCCAGGGCGCCAGCAGGGCCTCGCGGCTCACGGCCAGCGCCACCAGCACGCCCAGCACCAGCCAAGCGGCGGCCGCCACGCCGCACAGCTGCTGCACCCAGCGCGGCCGCACCGCCAGCGCCGTCAACCCCAGCAGCGCTGCCTGCGCCACGCCCGCCAGCAGCCACGGCCAGCCCACCGGGCCGTGCGCCGCATCGCCCACCAGCACGCCCAGCCAGACCGACCCCGTGGCCACACCGACCACCGCCAGGCACTGGACGAACAGCGCCGGGCCGGCCCGCATCACCGCCACGCTCGCGCCCCACAGCAGCAGCGCCAGCCCCCAGGCCAGGCCCGAAATCAGCAGGTCTTGCAGCAGCAGCGCCAGCAAGCCCATGGCGCTGAGCATGCACAGCAGCGCCCCCACCATCAGCACGCCCACCAGCCAGGCGGAAGGCTCTTCGTCCTGCGGTGAGGCAGCACCGCTCGGTGAGCCGGTCACCCAGCCTTGGGCCTGGGCCTGAGCCCACCAGGCCGGCATCGGCGTTCTCAGCCCCGCAGCGGCGGGCGCGTTCAGCCCCTGCCCGGCGTGCGGCGATGTGTGCGGCGTGTTCATGCGACCTCCTGTGCGTGATCGGCCTGGCGCGCCCAGCCACGCTGCACCTGCATCAGCCAGCTGGCCGAGCCGCCCAGCCCCAGCATGGCCAGCAGCGTGAGCACGGCGAACCCGCCCACGCCAAAATCGAGGGACAGCACCGCCTCGGCCAGCCAAGTCCACACCATGACGTTCAAGGCCAGCGCGGCCAGGGCCAGCACCACGCCATCGCGCCAACGCGATTGCCAGGCCAGCAGGCCCAGCACGCCGATCAGCCCCCCAGCCAGCACCGCCAGCCCGCTGCGGCTGGCGCCCCAGACCAGCGCCAGGACGCCAAATGTCGTCCAGTTGGCCAGGGCGATGGCGCTGGCCACGCGCCACGACACGCGGCCCAGGCCGCCGGGCAGGCGCGTCCAGGGCAGGCTGGCCACGGCACACGGCACCCCAGCCAGCAGCAGCCAGCCCACCATGGCGGCGATCTGACTGGGCTGCAGGGCATCCGAGAACCACAGCCACTCGTCCCCGCGGCCGCTCCAGAACGTCAGCCCCAGGCCGGCCACCAGCACCCACAGCGTCCACAGCAAGTCGCTGCGCTGGGTCAGGGTCCAGACCAGCAGCAAGCCGGCCCAGGCGGCGAACAGCTGCCAGGCGTCGGCGCCGGTCTGGTAGGTCTGCCCGACGAACGCCAGCAGCCCGCCGAGCATCAGGCCCGCAGCCAGCAGGGCCGCCGTGCGCGCGCGCGGCCAGGCGATGGCGGCCAGCACGCAGACGGCCAGCGCCGCCTCGATCAGGCCGAGCTTGAACCCCCGCGTTTGCGCCTGCCAGTTGGCGGCGATCCAGAAAATCAGGCCGCAGCCCAGCAGCAAGGCCGCCACCAGCGCCAGCCCCCGCGCCAGCAGGCTGGCCAGGGCCTCGGGTGGGCGTGTCGCCAGCCGGTACAGCGGCGCCCTCGCATCAGGGTGGGCCGCCTGCGCGGCGCGGTACAGGTGTTCGTCCAAGGGCTCCTCCTCGGCCCCGAGCGGGCCATGATCCGGTCAGCCCCGACTCTAGCGGCACGCGCCGGCTTGGCTGGCCGCGCGCGGCAGCGTGGCGCACTGGTGATACCGGCGGGCGCACACCACGGCACCGACGTGGCGGCCCTGGCCTTCGCACGCTCGGCGCCACAGCACGGCCAGCACGGCCTGGGCCAAACACATGCCGCGCCGGCCTACCGCAAGCCGGCCACGGCACATGCCACACAGGCGAAGGCTGCACCAGGCACGGCCCACAGCCGCACGATCACGCCGCCGACCGGGCGCCATCGCCTTGAACGGTATCACTGTCAACAACCATCAGCATCACCCCACGCTCGTCATCCAATCATCGACAAATGAGCGATACCCCACCCCATCACCATCTCATGCGCAGCGTGCCGTGTGCTCACACCCCCAGCGCCAGCCCATCGCGGCGGTGATCGGAACCGGCGGCGTACACCGGCAAATCGCTTTGAACAGCACCGCCAACAATCAGCCAGTATCACTCCACTCTTGTCATCCAATCATCGATAAATGAGCGATACCCTACCCCTTCACCATCCCATGCACACCGTGCCGTGTGCTCACACGCCCAGCGCCAGCCCATCGCGGCGGTGATCGGAACCGGCGGCGTACACCGGCAAGGCGGTACCGGCCTGGTCGGCAGGCAGGCGCGCGATGAGCTGGGCACTGCCGAAGTCCAGGCTGTCGGCCGGCATCACCGTGGGCCGGTGGCCGAGCTCGCGCAAACCGTCCACCACGGCGGTGGGCACGGTGGCCTCGAGGATGAGCTGCCCCGCGTCGTCGATGCGCCAGCGCGGCGCATCCGAGCACGCCTGCGGGTTGCGCCCTTCCAGCAGATGGCGCAGCACCATCTGCACGTGGCCCTGGGCCTGCATGTTGCCGCCCATCACGCCAAACGCCATCACCGGCTGGCCGCCCCGCGTGACGAAGGCCGGGATGATGCTGTGCAGCGGCCGCTTGCCCCCGGCCACCTGGTTCACGTGGCCCGGCGTGGTGACGAAGCCGATGCCGCGGTTGTGCAACGCAATGCCCGTGCCCGGCACCACCACGCCCGAGCCAAAGCCTTTGTAGTTCGACTGGATGAAGGACACCATGCGCCCGTCCGCATCGGCCGTGCACAGGTAGACCGTGCCGCCCGACGGCGGGGCGCCGGGCGCGTGGGTGCCGGCGCGCGCCGGGTCGATCAGCGCCGCACGCGCCTTCAGGTAGGCCGGGGCCAGCAGCTCGGCCGGCGTGTGGCGCATGTGTGCGGGGTCGCCCACGTGCGTGTGCAGGTCGGCAAACGCCAGGCGCATGGCCTCGATCTCGAGGTGCATGCGCGCGGCCGAGCCCGGCGCCGTCTGCGCATGGGGCAAGTGCGCCAACAGGCCCAACGCCATCAAGGCCGCCAGGCCCTGGCCATTCGGCGGGATTTCATGCACCTCGTGGCCGGCAAAGGGCAGCGCAATCGGCTGCACCCATTCGGGCCGGTGCCCCTCCAGGTCGGCCAGCGCCAGCGCGCCGCCGTGCTGCGCAGCCCACGCCACCATGGCACCGGCCAGCCGGCCGCGGTAAAAGCTCTCGCCCCGCGTGGCGGCAATCTCGGCCAGCGTGTCGGCCTGGTCCGGCAGGCGCCACAGCTCGCCCACGCGCGGCGCGCGCGGCCGGCCCTGGTCGTCCGCCAGCGTGAAGGCCTCGAAGCCCGGCTGGCCCGCCAGATCGACCACCGACTGCGCCCACTGGCGCGCGATGACGGGGCTGACCGGAAACCCCTCGCGGGCGTGGCGCATGGCGTCGTCGAACAGCTGGTCAAACGGCAGCGCCCCAAAGCGTTCGGACAGCGCCACCCAGGCCGACACGCCGCCGGGCACGGTCACGCTGTCCCAGCCCAGGCGCGGCATGGCCGACAGGCCGGCAAAGCGCTCGGGCGACCAGGCCGCCGGCGCCCGGCCCGAGGCGTTGAGCCCATGCAGCGCCTGGCCGTCCCAGACCAGCGCAAAGGCATCGCCGCCGATGCCGTTCATCACCGGCTCGACCACGGTCAGGCAGATGGCCGCCGCCAGCGCCGCGTCGATGGCGTTGCCGCCCCGCATCAGCGCCCGCGCACCCGCCTGGGCCGCCAGCGGTTGCGAACAGGCCACGGCATTGCGCGCCAGCACCGGCTGACGGGCCAACATCGGCAGGGGCTGGGACATGGGTGCTCCTTGGAGGGTGAGAGGTGTCCGCGTCAGGCCACCCCAGAAAAAAGCAGGACGCCGCGCCAGCGTTCAATGCCAGCCGCCACGTCCTGCCCCTGGATTCGCCGCACGCCAGCGTGACGTGCGGCAGCCCGGCTCAGATCAGCTTGACCAGCTGCTTGCCGAAGTTCTTGCCCTTGAGCATGCCGAAGAAGGCTTCGGGCGCATGCTCCAACCCCTGGGCCACGGTTTCGCGCGGGCGCAGCTTGCCGGCCTTGACCAGGTCGCCCAGCTCTTTCAGGGCCGGCGCCCAGCTCTTGGGGAATTCGCTGACGATGAAGCCCTGCATCTTCAGCCGCTGGATGAGGAACAGGCTGGGGTTGTCGATGGCCGTGGGCGCGCCGTCGTAGCCGGCGATGAGGCCGCACAGCGCGATGCGGCCGAACGCGTTCATGCGCGGCAGCACGGCGTTCATGATCATGCCGCCGACGTTCTCGAAATAGCCTTCGACGCCGTTCGGGCACACCGCTTTCAGGGCCTTCGACAGGCTCTGGGCATCGGCATGCGGGCGGTAGTCCACGCACACGTCGAAGCCCAGCTCCTGCTCGGCATAGGCGCATTTTTCGGGGCCGCCGGCAATGCCCACCGTGTGGCAGCCGCGCGCCTTGGCCAGCGCAGCAAAGGCGCTGCCCACGGCGCCACTGGCCGCGCTGACCAGCACCGTGTCGCCGGCCTTGGGCTGGATGATCTCGTTCAGGCCCACCCAGGCCGTCACGCCGGGCATGCCCACGGCGCCCAGGTAGTACGACAGCGGCACGGCGTCATCGGTGGGCAGCTTGGTCCAGGCCTTGCCGGGCAGCTGACTCCACTCCTGCCAGCCGCCATGGCCCAGCACGCGGTCGCCGGGCGCCAGGCCCTCGAACCGCGACTCGACCACCTCGCCCACGGTGCCGCCGCCCATGGGCTCGCCCAGGGCCTGCGGTGCGGTGTAGCTCTTGGAGTCGTTCATGCGCCCGCGCATGTAGGGATCCAGGCTCAGGTAGTGGTGGCGCACGCGCACCTCGCCCTCTGCCAGCGGCGGCAAGGGGGCTTCCTGCAGCTTGAAGTTGTCGGCACTGGCCGCGCCGTCCGGACGGCTGGCGAGGATGATCTGGCGGTTGAGGGTCATGAGGTCTCCTGGTTGCACTGCGACTCGATCGACGCACAGTATGGGCCATTCGCCGTCGATTATCAAACGGGATTTACCGCATACCCCAAAGCCAGCAAGGAGAAGCAGCGGCGCATGGCACCACGCCGCGCGCCCTGGCAGGCCTCAATCGGTGGGCGGGTCCACCGGCTTGCCGGCGCCGTTGAACACCACGCCATCGTTGCGGTTGACGTAGCGGAAGGTGCCGCTGCCCTGTGCACACAGGTCGCCGTCGCCGTTGTAGATGTGCGATTCGACGAAGGCCATGCTCTTGGTGTGGTGCACCACCCGGCCCTTGGCGACCAGCTTGCCCGTGGCGCCGGGCAAGCCCGGCCGCATGAAGCTGGTCTTCATCTCGATGGTGACCACCCCCGAATCCAGCCGCAGCGAGCGCGCGGCCGTGGCCATGGAGACGTCCATCAGCGTCATGACCGCGCCGCCATGCGCCACCTGGTAGGTGTTCATGTACTGGGGCAGCACCTCGAAATGCATTTCCGACTCGCCGCCATCGAACTTTTCCAGCGTGAAGCCCAGCAGGTTCACGAACGGGATGGAGGCACCAAAATTCAAGCTCATGGGTGTACTTCTGCAACAACAGCGCGTGGTTGGCGGCACACGAAACCGCGCATGAACATCATGCAGTATGGGCCAGCTGTCGTTTCAGATGAAACGCGAGCACAGCCATACTCCTCAAATCATCAGCCGCCCACGACGGCGCTGACGCCCCCGTCGACCACCAGACCCTGGCCGGTGATGTGCTGGCCGGCGTCGGAAGCCAGCAGCAGCACCGCGCCCTTCAGGTCCTCGTCGCCGCCCAGGCGGCCCAGCGGCGTGCCGGCGGCCATCTTGTCGGCGCCCATGTTCTCGATGGCGCCATGCGTGAGCTTGGTGGGGAAGAAGCCGGGGCAGATGGCGTTCACGCGGATGCCGTGGTGGCCCCACTCGGTCGCCAATGTGCGCGAGAAATTCAGCACCGCAGCCTTGGAGGTGTTGTAGGCCAGCATGTTGAGCCCGGCCGGGTTGCCACCCAACGCGGCGATCGAGGCCACGTTGACGATGGCGCCCTTGCGGCGCGGGATCATGGATTTCTTGCCCACCTGCTGGGCCAGCAGGAAGTAGCCTCGCACGTTGAGGTTCATGACCTTGTCCCAGGCGTCCAGGGGCAGATCCTCGGCCGGCGCGGCCCACGACGCGCCGGCGTTGTTGACCAGGATGTCCAGCGGCCCCAGGCGCGCCAGCGCCTCGTCGGCCAGGCGCGTCACATCGGCCGGATCGGCACAGTTGGCGGCGCACCAGCGCGCATCGATGCCGGCGGCCTGCAGCTGCTGCACGGCGTGTTCCAGTTCATCGGCCTTGCGCGCCGACAGCATGACCTTGGCACCCGCTTCGCCCAACGCCTGGGCCATCTGCAGGCCAAGGCCGCGCGAGCCCCCGGTCACCAGGGCGGTTCTGCCCGTCAAATCAAACAGCTGCTGCACGGTACGCGTCATGAACAAGGTCTCCGGAAAGGCGGGCGTCACAGGTCGGCGCAGGGCATGGGCGCCTGGCTCGGCGGCCATTCTAGGCAAGCGCCGCGGCCACCCGAGTGCCGCAGGCATCTGCGCGCGGTGCCCAGGGGCCACCGCGCAGGCCATCGGCAAGCCCTCCAACAGGCCGGGCTTCTGGCAGATGCCCCCGCGCCGCATGGTGCCCCTGGCCGTTACAGCCCGGCGACACCGGCGCCCGACACGCGATCCGACACGCAACGACAATGGCTGGCCGCGCCCCGGCGCCGTCTTGACCCATCCCGGCTACCTGCCATGACGGCTCACTGCGCTTTCGGCTCGCCCAGCGCCTGCGTTGGCGGGTCGCCGTTCACCCCCACAACCTGGATTGGCCATGTCGACTTCCTTTTCCACGGCTCACCCGCTTCGCATCGGCGTCATGGGCGCCGGTGCCGTCGGGTGCTACTTCGGCGCCCTGCTCGCACGGGCCGGCCACGCCGTCACGCTGATCGGCCGCCCCGCGCATGTGCAAGCCATTGCCGACCGCGGCCTGCGCCTGCAGACCAGCACCGAGGATGTGCACATCCCCCTGGCCGCCAGCACCGAGGCCAGCTCCGTGCGCGACGCCGACGTGGTGCTGCTGTGCGTCAAATCGGGCGACACCGAGGCCACGGCCGCGCAGCTCAAGCCGCACCTGCAAGCCGGAGCCCTGGTGCTCACGCTGCAGAACGGCGTGGACAACGACGCGCGTGCGCGCGCTGTGCTGGGACCTGCGCACCCCGTGGCCGCGGCCGTGGTCTACGTCGCCACGGCCATGGCCGGACCCGGCCACGTGCAGCACTTCGGACGCGGCGAGCTGGCCATCGCGCCGTCGCCGCTGAGCGAGCGCGTGGCGCGCGAGTTCACGGCCGCCGGCATCCCCACCGAGGTGTCGGACAACGTGCGCGGCACGCTGTGGGCCAAGCTGGTGATGAATTGCGCCTACAACGCGCTCTCGGCCTTGACGCAGCAGCCCTACGGCTGGCTGGTGCAGCAGCCGGGCACGCCCGAGGTCATCGCCGACCTGGTGGCCGAATGCCTGGCCGTGGCCGAGGCCGATGGCGTGGTGTTTCCCAGCGACGTGCACGCGGGCGTTCGGGCCATCGCGCAGACCATGCCGGGGCAGCGCTCGTCCACCGCGCAAGACCTGGCACGCGGCAAACCCAGTGAGATCGACCACCTGAACGGCTACGTGGTGCAGCGCGGCGCGGCGCTGGGCGTGTCCACGCCCGTCAACCGCACGATGTGGACGCTGGTGCGTCTGCGCGAGCGCGCGGCTCAGGGCTGAGCCACGGCGTGCGATCAGCGCCGCCGCAATGCTGCTCGGCAGCCCTCAAGCAGGCTTGATGCGTCACAAAGGGGTACTTTGAAGGGCACGTGTTGCAGTCAACGGGCGCCAGGGACGACGCCGGGGGCGGTTCCAGCACCGTCACAGGCCTCCGATACAATCGCCATTTCCCACCCCGCGGACACCCTGCGCTGTCCGTACGCGAAATGACCAAATTCGTCTTCGTCACCGGTGGTGTGGTGTCTTCCCTGGGCAAAGGGATCGCCTCCGCCTCCTTGGCCGCCTTGCTTGAATCGCGCGGCCTCAAAGTCACCCTCATCAAGCTCGATCCCTACATCAACGTGGATCCAGGCACCATGTCGCCCTTCCAGCATGGCGAGGTCTTCGTGACCGACGACGGCGCCGAAACCGACCTGGACCTGGGCCATTACGAGCGGTTCATCGAAACGCGCATGCGCCAGGCGAACAACTTCACCACGGGCCGCATCTACCAGAGCGTGCTCGAGAAAGAGCGTCGCGGCGACTACCTGGGCAAGACGGTGCAGGTCATCCCGCACGTCACCAACGAGATCCAGGAGTACATCAAGCGCGGCGCCGGCATCGGCACGCAGGACGCCGTGGACGTGGCCATCTGCGAGGTCGGCGGCACGGTGGGCGACATCGAGTCCCTGCCCTTCCTCGAGGCCGTGCGCCAGCTGGCCCTCAAGCTGGGCCTGAACAACTCGGCCTTTGTGCACCTGACCTACCTGCCGTGGATCGAGACGGCCGGCGAGCTGAAAACCAAGCCCACGCAGCACACGGTGCAAAAGCTGCGCGAGATCGGCATCCAGCCCGACGCGCTGCTGTGCCGCGCCCAGTACGCCGTGCCCGAGGAAGAGCGCGAGAAGATCTCGCTGTTCACCAACGTGGCCGAATGGGGCGTGATCAGCATGTGGGACGTGGACACCATCTACAAGGTGCCCCGCATGCTGCACGAGCAAGGCCTGGACGGCCTGATCTGCGACAAGCTGCGCCTGAACACCAAGCCGGCCGACCTCAAGCGCTGGGACGACCTGGTGCACGAGACCGAGCACCCGCAGGGCGAGGTCGACATCGCCATGGTGGGCAAGTACGTGGAGCTGTCCGACAGCTACAAGTCGGTGAACGAAGCCCTCAAGCACGCCGGCATGCACAACCACGTGCGCGTGAACATCACCCACATCGACTCGGAAACGATCTCGGACGACGACGCCATTGCCTTGCTGGGCAAGTACGACGGCGTCCTGGTGCCCGGCGGCTTTGGCGTGCGGGGCGTGGAAGGCAAGATCTCGACCGCGCGCTTTGCCCGGGAACACAAGGTGCCCTACCTCGGCATCTGCCTGGGCATGCAGGTCGCCACCATCGAGTTCGCCCGCCACGTCGCGCGCCTCAAGCACGCGAACTCGACCGAGTTCGACCCGCGCACGCCCGAGCCCGTGATCGCGCTGATCACCGAGTGGAAGGACGCCGACGGCAGCATCCAAAAGCGCACCGAAAGCTCGGACCTGGGCGGCACCATGCGCCTGGGGGCGCAAAGCTCGGACGTGGCCGCCGGCACGCTGGCCCACAGCATCTATGGCGACGTGGTCACCGAGCGCCACCGCCACCGCTACGAAGCCAACGTGACCTACCTGGACAAGCTGCGCGCGGCCGGCCTGGTCATCTCGGCCCTCACGCAACGCGAGCAGCTGACCGAGATCGTCGAGCTGCCCACCAGCGTCCATCCCTGGTTCATCGGCGTGCAGTTCCACCCCGAGTTCAAGTCCGTGCCCTGGGCCGGCCACCCGTTGTTCAACGCCTTCATCGCCGCTGCCATGGCGCAGCGCCAGGCCGCGGGCAAGCCGGTCGGGCTGGAAGCCCGGCAGGACAACGTGGGCCTGGCCTGACCAATAGACAGTATGGGCGGATTGCCGTTTGCGAACCAACGGCAACCACCCCATACTCCACCCATGCATCTTGAGTAGCCGATCATGAAACTCTGCGATTTCAAGGCAGGCCTGGACCAGCCGTTTTTCCTCATCGCCGGCCCGTGCGTGGTCGAGTCCGAGCAACTGCAAATGGACGTGGCGGGCCAGCTCAAGGAGATGACGGCGGCGCTGGGCATCCCCTTCATCTTCAAAAGCAGCTACGACAAGGCCAACCGCAGCTCGGGCACCAGCTTCCGCGGTCCCGGCATGGACAAAGGTCTGGAGATCCTGGCCAAGGTCAAGCGCGAGCTGAACGTGCCCATCTTGACCGATGTGCACACCGAAGCCGAGATCCCGGCCGTGGCCGCCGTGGTCGATGTGCTGCAGACGCCCGCCTTCCTGTGCCGCCAGACCGATTTCATCCGCGCCTGCGCCCAGTCGGGCAAGCCGGTGAACATCAAGAAGGGGCAATTCCTGGCCCCGCACGACATGAAGAACGTCATCGACAAGGCGCGCGCCGCGGCCGCAGAAAAAGGCCTGGAAACCGACGCTTTCATGGCCTGCGAGCGCGGTGCCAGCTTTGGCTACAACAACCTCGTGAGCGACATGCGCTCGCTGGCCATCATGCGCGAGACGAACGCCCCGGTGGTGTTCGACGCCACCCACAGCGTGCAGCTGCCCGGCGGCCAGGGCACGTCGAGCGGCGGCATGCGCGAAATGGTGCCCGTGCTGGCCCGTGCGGCCGTCGCCGTCGGCGTGGCGGGCCTGTTCATGGAAACCCACCCCGACCCCAATCATGCGCTGTCGGACGGCCCCAACGCGGTGCCGCTCAAGCACATGAAGGCGCTGCTGGAATCGCTGCAGGCGCTGGACGCCGTGACCAAGCGCGCCGGCTTCCTCGAAGCCCACTTCGAGGCCTGAGTCCCTCCCCCGTTCAAAGGACACCCCATGGCAAGCGGCTACGTGATGGCCTGGGTCACCGTGACCGACCCCGAGCAGTACGAGGACTACCGGCGCTGGAGCACCGAGGCCATGCGCGTGCACGGCGCCGAGGTGTGCGTGCGCGGCGGCCAGATCGAGGTGATGGAGGGCGACTGGACGCCCGAGCGCCTGGTGGTGCTGAAGTTCGCCAGCCTGCAGGCGGCACGAGACTTCTACCATTCGGCCGAATACCAACGCGCCAAGGCGGCGCGCCAGGGGGCAGCGGTCATGCGCCTGCTGTGCGTGGAAGGCACCTGAGCTGCGAAAATCACCCCTGGCCGCCGGCCGCGCGCCGGCCCGGCGTAATCCCGACATGACATGGGTATGCGCCCACTCGCGTTGATTGACTGACGCAAGCGCGGCGATACCCCTTTATTTTCAAGTTCTCCAAGCATCTCAAGAAAGGTTCTCCCATGAGCGCAATCGTAGACATCGTTGGACGCGAGGTCCTGGACAGCCGCGGCAACCCGACCGTGGAATGTGACGTGCTGCTGGAAAGCGGCGTGATGGGCCGTGCCGCCGTGCCCTCGGGCGCCTCGACCGGCTCGCGCGAAGCGATCGAGCTGCGCGACGGCGACAAGAGCCGCTACCTCGGCAAGGGCGTGCTCAAGGCCGTCGAGCACATCAACACCGAAATCAGCGAAGCCGTGCTGGGCCTGGACGCCGCCGAGCAAGCCTTCCTGGACAAGACCCTGATCGACCTGGATGGCACCGACAACAAGAGCCGCCTGGGCGCCAACGCCATGCTGGCGGTGTCCATGGCCGTGGCCCGCGCCGCGGCCGAGGAATCAGGCCTGCCGCTGTACCGCTACTTCGGCGGCATGAACGGCAACCAGCTGCCCGTGCCCATGATGAACGTGATCAACGGCGGCGCCCATGCCAACAACAGCCTGGACCTGCAGGAGTTCATGATCATTCCGGTGGGCGCGCCCACCTTCCGCGAAGCCCTGCGCTACGGTGCCGAGGTGTTCCACGCCCTCAAGAAGATCATCGACGGCAAGGGCATGAGCACGGCCGTGGGCGACGAAGGCGGCTTTGCACCGTCGGTCGAGAACCACGAAGCCGCGATTCAGCTGATCCTGGACGCCATCACGGCCGCCGGTTACACGCCGGGTCAGGACATCGTGCTGGCCCTGGACTGCGCCGCCTCTGAGTTTTACAAGGACGGCCAGTACGTGCTGGAAGGCGAAGGCGGCCTGAAGCTGACGGCCCAGCAATGGACCGACATGCTGGCCACCTGGTGCGACAAGTACCCCATCATCTCGATCGAAGACGGCATGGCCGAAGGCGACTGGGACGGCTGGAAGCTGCTGACCGAGAAGCTGGGCGACAAGGTGCAGCTGGTGGGTGACGACCTGTTCGTGACCAACACCAAGATCCTGAAGGAAGGCATCGACAAGCACATCGCCAATTCCATCCTGATCAAGATCAACCAGATCGGCACGCTGACCGAGACCTTCGCCGCCATCGAAATGGCCAAGCGCGCCGGCTACACGGCCGTCATCTCGCACCGCTCGGGCGAAACCGAAGACAGCACCATCTCCGACATCGCCGTGGGCCTGAACGCCGGCCAGATCAAGACCGGCTCGCTCTCGCGTTCGGACCGCATGGCCAAGTACAACCAGCTGCTGCGCATCGAGGAAGACCTGGGCGACGTGGCCGTGTACCCGGGCCGCGACGCGTTTTACAACCTGCGCTGACGCAGAGCCTCCTGGCCGGGACCACCCCGGCCTGTTGCGCAGGGCACACCACGTCGGCCAACGCTTCTCCACCAACACCAGCCCCGCAGAACATCCTCAAGCTCTCCACCCTGTACCAGTTCGGGGGCGACCTGCGGCAATGGCGTGTCGGCGGCGGCGTGCAGTGGCAAAACCGTCTCTGCAACACGGACACCACGGCGGGTGTGGCTTGGCGCAACCAGCAAGGTGCCCATGCCATGGCCGACCTGATCGTCGGCTACCGCCTGGCGCCGGGAGCCGGCATCCAGCTCAACATCAGCAACCTGTTCGACAAGGTGTACCGCGCCATCGGCCATTCGACCGAATGGGCACGGATGTCGACGGCGAGCCACGTGCCATCAAAGTCACGGCCCGATACACCTTCTGACGTCGTGTAGGCGCTTCAACGCGTGCAGGCCGTCTTCACGCCCTACAATTACGCTCCAATGCGCCGGCGGCCTGCCGGGCCGCCTGTACCTCCATCGCACCCATGGTCAACCGCATCGTCTTCGTGGTCCTGATTTCGGCGCTGGCCATCATCCTGGGCCAGCTCTGGTTCACGCGCGGTGGTCTGCCCACCTCCAGCGACCTGCAACGGCGGCTGCATGCGCAGCTGGCCGCCAACGCCAAGATGCAGCTGGCCAATGACCAGCTGGCTTCCGAGCTGTCCGACCTGCGCGACGGCCTGGAAACGGTGGAGGAAAAGGCCCGCATCGAGCTGGGCATGGTCAAGCCCAATGAAATCCTCGTGCAGATTGCGCGCTGACCGCATGCACACCCACACCTGCCCACGGACCTCTCGGTCCGTTTTTCATGGGCGGATGACCGCAGGGCCAAAGGCCTGTCATCCAGCCTGGTGGACCGACAATTCGAGAATATCGTCGCCTGACGCGTCCTTTTCCCCGGTTGGCCGCCATCCCAGGTGGCGATAGAAGCTGTAGGACCGAACGTTCGGATCGCTGGAACACGCCAAGAACAGGCGCTGGAATCCTCGACGCCCGAGGCTTTCAACCATCATCGCCAGCAGGGCCTTGCCGATTCCTTGGCCTTCGTACGCGGGAAGCAGGGCCAACACCACGATCTCGCCGGTATCCCTGTCGCCAAAGCAGTAGCCAATCATCTGGCCCTCCATGCAGGCCACGAAGCCGGGGCAACTGCCATCCTGGATACCCCTGCTCCAGGACTCGGCGGTGATGCCGAGTGCACGCAAATCTGCTGCGGAGAATGCATTTTCTCGCGTCAGCCCTCGGATCCTGATGCACAAGGAGGCGTCATCCGGCGTGGCCGGGCGAAATGTCAGCGTGGTCCTGTTCATGCGGTCTGTCTTCACTGAAAAACCCGTGAAACCTGAGGGGGCGTCTCCCCCCAGCCCGTGGCCTTTCGACGCCTCAAGAGGGCTCGGAAGGGCGGTTGAAGTAGAGCAGGTCGCGCCCCGCAAATCGACCGCCGGCCATCTCCAGGGCAAACCGCGCGCTGTCGCGCTCGCGCTGCTCGGCCATCCAGGCATCGGCCTCGTCGGAGGTGGCGCCCAGGGCAATCACGGTCTCGCGCCCCATGGCCAGGGCCGACTCGAAGGTCTCGCGGATCACGTAGTCCGCATTCGCCTGCACCAGCGCCAGGGCATGCTCGCGGTCCCAGGCCCGCACCAGCACCTGGGCCTGCGGAAAGCTCTGCTTGCACAGCTCGGTGATGCGCGTGGCGGCTTCGGCGTCGTCCACGCAGACCACGATGGCGCGCGCCTGGCCGGCACCCGCCGCGTGCAGCACATCCAGCCGGCTGCCGTCGCCAAAGTACACCTGGAAGCCGTAGCGGTTGGAATCGCGCACGGCCTCGGCATCGGCGTCGATGATGGCGATGCTGGCCCCGCGGGCAATCGCGCCCTGGCTCACGATCTGGCCAAAGCGGCCGAAGCCGATCAACAGCACCTTGCCGCACAGGTTTTCGGCCGGCGCCACGCCGTCCATGGACGGCGCCACCGTGCCTTGCAATCGCTTCATCGCGATGAGCACCACCGGCGTGAGCGCCATGGACAGCACCACGATGGCCGTCATCACGGCCCCGGTCTGGGCAGAGATCACCCGCTCGGACACCGCCGTCGTGTACAGCACGAACGCGAACTCGCCCCCTTGCGCCATCAGCACCGCGCGGTCCAGCGCGTCGGCATGGCTGCTGCGCGTCAGCCGCGCCACGCCATACACCCCCAGGGCCTTGACGGCCATCATCACCAGCACGCCCAGCACCACCTGCTGCCAGTACTGCGCCACCACCGTCAGGTCCAGCGACATGCCCACGCCCAGGAAGAACAAGCCCAGCAGCAAGCCGCGAAACGGTTCGATGTCGGCCTCGAGCTGGTGCCGGTAGGCCGACTCGGACAGCAGCACGCCCGCCAGGAAGGCGCCCATGGCCATGGACAAGCCCCCCACCTGCATGAGCAGCGCCGCACCCAGCACCACCAGCAAGGCCGCGGCGGTCATCACCTCGCGCGCCTTGGCATTGGCCAGCACTCGGAACATGGGGTTGAGCAGCCAGCGCCCCACCGCCAGCAGCAGCAGCACCGCGCCCACGCCCATGGCGACCGCCACCCAGCGCGAGCCCTGGGCCGCACCAGCCTGCGGCGGCGCCACAAAAGCCACCCAGGCTAACAGCGGCACGATGAGCAGGTCTTCGAACAGCAGGATGGACACCATCTTCTGCCCGCGCGTCTGCGCCACGTCGCCGCGCTCGCTCAGGATCTGCATCACGATGGCGGTGGACGTCAGCACAAAGCCCATGCCGCAGACGAAGGCCACCGCCGGCGTCAGCCCCACCGCCAGGCCCAGCAGGGTCAACACCAGCGCGCACGCGCCCACCTGCAGGCTGCCCAGGCCAAAGATGTCGCGCCGCAGGCTCCACAGGTGCGAGGGCCGCATCTCCAGCCCGATCACGAAGAGGAACATGACGACGCCCAGCTCGGCCGTGTGCAGGATGGCCTGCGGATCCTGGAACAGGCGCAGGCCGAACGGCCCGATGACCACGCCTGCGGCGAGGTAGCCCAGCACCGTGCCCAGCCCCAGGCGCTTGAACAGCGGCACGGCCACCACGGCCGCCCCCAACAAGGCCACCACGTGGCCCAAATCAACCGATGTCGATGCCGCACTCATGCCATCCCCTCACAACAATGCCCGCGATTGTGAAGGGAGATCGGCAGCGGCCCGGTGCCACCTCCCGATCGGGTGGACGTGGCTTTGCAAAAGAAGGTAACTGAACGCAGTATGGGCCCATCACCGATCTTCAACAAACGGACATCACCGCATACCCATCTCCCACTTGCCACCACATCATGGTTTGCGCTTGAGCGGGCACCACCTTGTGCGGGTCGCGGTTTGTCCACTTCGTGCCGGGGAACGCGGCTGGCTATCCCGACGCCGAGATGAGACCCGGGACAAGACGGATGACATGGCGCACCGGTCCATCTGTCCGATGAGCAGGCGACAGCGCGCACCTGCCCACGGACCCAACGGGGTTGAGCACCTGCATCCACGGTGGAGCATCAAGAGGGTGCGCCAGGCGCTGAAGGTGGCAGCTCACGCCTGGCCCTGCGAGTTGGAGGCGCACAACCGGCTGGTCAATCAGGTGGGCATCAAAAGGTGAGCCTCGCGCGCCCCTCAGCGTCCGCCGCGAACCGGATCCAGTGCCTCCGGGGCATGTCGACGACAAGCGGCGACGAATGGCACGCAGTATCCGGCGCTTCCCGTCATCGCCTCATCGGCAATCGCCCTATACCCCATGCCACACGGCTTCAACGCAGGTGCGCGGGCACGGTCTCGCCCAGGGCCTCGTCGATCTTCAGGCCTTTGGGCAGCGGGAACTTCATGGTCTCCGCCTCGCCTGCCATCTTGCGCACGCTGACGGCGCCCAGCTCGCGCAGGCGCTCGATCACCTGCTGCACCAGCACATCGGGGGCCGACGCGCCGGCCGTCAGGCCCACGCGGGTCTTGCCCGCGAACCACTCGGGCCGCAGTTCGCCGGCGTTGTCCACCATGTAGGCGGCTATGCCCTTGCGCTGCGCCACCTCGCGCAGGCGGTTGCTGTTGCTGCTCGTGGGGCTGCCCACGACGACGACGACGTCGACCTCGGTCGACATCAGCTTGACCGCGTCCTGGCGGTTCTGCGTGGCGTAGCAGATGTCCTGCTGTTTGGGCTCGCGGATCTGCGGAAAGCGCGCCTTGACAGCCGCCGTGATGCCCGCGGCATCGTCCACCGACAAGGTGGTCTGCGTGACCACGGCGAGCCGGTCGGTCTGCCGCGGCGCCACGCGCGCCACGTCGTCCACGGTTTCGACCAGGTGGATGCCCTCGTCGAGCTGCCCCATGGTGCCCTCAACCTCGGGGTGACCCTCGTGGCCGATCATGATGAATTCGTAGCCTTCACGCGCGAGCTTGGCCACCTCGACGTGCACCTTGGTCACCAGCGGACAGGTCGCGTCGAAGATCTGGAAGCCGCGGGCCTCGGCCTCTTGCTGCACGGCGCGGCTCACACCGTGTGCCGAAAACACCAGCGTGGCGCCGGGCGGCACCTTGGCCAGGTCTTCGATGAAGATGGCGCCGCGTGCCTTCAGCGACTCGACGACGTAGGTGTTGTGCACGATCTCATGGCGCACGTAGATGGGCGAGCCGAACTTGGCGATGGCGCGCTCGACGATTTCGATCGCCCGATCCACGCCGGCGCAAAAGCCGCGTGGCTCGGCCAGCACCACCTCGCTGCCGTGCATCACGGTGTCCGCCCCGCTCGATGCAGAAGACGGACCGGTCACAGCACACCAATCAGTTGCACTTCAAAGGTCACCGGCTGGCTGGCCAGCGGGTGGTTGAAGTCGAACTGCACCGCGCCGTCCTCGCGCACGGCCTGCACGGCGCCCGCGTAGCTGCCCGAGCCGTCCGGTGTGGGGAACTGCACCACATCGCCCACGTGGTAGACCTGATCGGGGTCCCCCAGCTCGATCAGCAGCTTGCGCGCCACCCACTGCACCATGTCGGGGTTGCGCTCGCCAAAGGCCTCGCCCGCGGCCAGGTCGAACTGGGTGTGATCCCCTTCGTTCAGACCCAGCAGGCGCGCCTCGACGGCGGGCGACAGCTCGCCCGTGCCCAGCGACAGGGTGGCGGGCTTGTCCTTGAAGGTGTTGATCACATCGCCCTGCGGGCCGGACAAGCGGTAGTGCAAGGTGAGGAAAGAGCCGGGTTGAACGGTGGTCATGCTGAAGGGGTATGCGGTGTGGCGCCTGACGCGGGCATGCCCATGAACACGGGCTGCATGGCAGCTGCCAGCGTCCCTGTCAGACCGGCCACATCGGGGATTGAATAAACTGGCGCCGATTTTAGGTGCCCGCGCCGCGCCTCCTCAGCATGCCCCTCAAAGACCTTCCCGCCGACCTGCGCCCCCGCGAAAAGTTGCTCGCCCAGGGACCTGCCGCGCTGGGCGACGCCGAACTGCTCGCCCTGCTGCTGCGCACCGGCCTGCAGGGCAAGAACGTGCTGGTGCTGGCCCAGGAACTGCTGGACCGCTTCGACGGCGTGGCCGGTCTGCTGGGCGCCAGCCTGCAAGACCTGCAGGCCACCAAGGGGCTGGGGCCGGCCAAGCGCGCCGAACTGGCCGCTGTGCTGGAATTGGCGCGCCGTGCGCTGGCGTGCCAGCTCAAGGCGCAACCCGTGTTCGGCAGCCCCGAAGCGGTGCGCCACTACCTGCAGCTGGCCTTCGGCCACAAGCCGCACGAGGTGTTCGCCGTGTTGTTCGTCGATGCCCAGAACCGCTTGATCGCCATGGAAGAGATGTTTCGCGGCACGCTGACGCAAGCCAGCGTGTACCCGCGCGAGGTGGCCGTGCGCGCGCTGCAGCTGAATGCCGCCGCCGTGCTGCTGGCCCACAACCACCCCAGTGGCGATGCCACGCCCAGTACCGCCGACCAGCAGCTGACGCAGCGGCTGAAAAGCGCACTGGCCCTGATCGACGTGCAGGTGCTGGACCACTTCGTGGTCGTGCGTCACGAAGTCGTCTCCATGGCCGAACGCGGCTTGATGTAGGAAATGCCCATGGCCCAGAAGTCCGCCGGCCTCCACCGTTCGCCCCCACCGCCTCCGAACAGCCCCAAGCCACGCTCTGCCGTCGCCCAGGCCCTGCACGCGGCCTTGCAGGGCGCCGCGCCCGCCAGCGCGCCACCCCCGACTTCGCCGAGCGGCCCAGGCACCCCAGCTGCCGCTGCCGCACCCTCGGCCCACACGACGCCCGCTGCTTCGGCCCCGGCGGGGCGTGCAGGCCCGGTTCGAGCGAAAGCGCGCCCCACCCCACCCGCAACCCTGCCTGCGCCGACTCAGGCGCCAGCGCGGGGGCCGGGCCACGCGCCGCGCCACGATCCCCTTGCCACAATCGCCCAGCCTGCAAATGCACCCCTGCCCACGCCGCTGGCCCAGGCCCTGGCCCCGCTGCGCAACGCGGTGCAGGTGCGCCTGCCCGAAGCAGGCCCCAGCGCCCGTGCCGCGCAACCCCGCGCAGCCGATCTGGCGCCCCCCTCATTTGCCGACCTGCTGCGCGAGCAGAACCGCCGCCCCCCACCCCAGGCCCTGCTGGACAAGCTCGCGGACGCCGAGGCCACGGCGCCACGCGGTGCGTCACGCCCATCACAGGCACCCGGCAGTATGACTGCATTGCCGATCAGCAATCATCGGAAGCATGACCATACTGGGCTGCATCGTGCGCAAGACGGGTTCACAGCACCGCCCGGCCAAACCACCGAAGCCGCGCATCCCCTGCAAGGGCTGCGGGTCGCCCACCAGGCCCTGAAAGCCCAACGCGCCCAGGCCAAGGCCGACGAGGCCCAGCGCCGTTCGGCGGCGCAGGCGCGCGACGTCCAGCGCCAGGCCTTTTTGCGCGCCGTGGGCGCCGTCACCGCCCTGCCCGACCCCCAGCGCGCCCAGCACCACCTGCCGCGCGACCCCGTGCCGGCGCAGCGCCTGGCCGACGAACAGGCCGTGCTGCGCGAATCCCTGTCCGATGAGTTCGACGCGGGCACGCTGCTCGACACCGACGACAAGCTCAGTTTTCTGCGCCCCGGCGTCAGCCTGGACATCGCGCGGCGCCTGCGTCGCGGCGAGTGGACGATCCAGAAGCAGGTGGACCTGCACGGGCTGCGCACCGACGAAGCGCGCGAGGCACTGGGCGCCTTCATCCGCGAAAGCCACCGCGCCGGCGTGCGCTGCGTGCGCGTGATCCACGGCAAAGGCCTGGGCTCGCCCGGCAAGATGCCGGTGCTCAAAAGCCGGGTGAACCGCTGGCTGGTGCAAAAAGCCGAAGTCATGGCCTTTGTGCAGGCCAATCCCAACCAAGGTGGCGACGGCGCCGTGGTCGTGCTGCTGCGCCCGGCCCGGCGCTGATCAGTTCGGGCACGGCGTCACCCGGCTCAGCGCTGGCCACCCTGGCACACAGGCAAACGAGCGCCTGGGCGGCGGGCCGACGCGCGCCGGAGTCGCGTGTCGGAGATCAGCATGCGCATGCGGCGCATCGAGGCGGGCGTCCAGCCGTGTTGCCGCGGCGATGGCGCGCAACGCCGTCAACGCGATGCCGCGAGCAAGCCCGAGCCCTGGGGCTGGCGCCAGTTTGTTTCTTCAAAAAACCCAAGCGAGTTGCGGCAGCATGATTTTTTGAGCTATACTTCGCAGCTTCAGCGGCTGTAGCTCAGTTGGATTAGAGTACTTGGCTACGAACCAAGGGGTCGTGGGTTCGAATCCTGCCAGCCGCACCAAACGCAAAGCCTTGCAACTTCTCGAAGTTGCAAGGCTTTTTCGTTGCGGGTCGTTGGGTGCGATCAGCCCGAGCCTGCCGCATGGCCAGGCCAGGTGGCGCCAGGCACACCCACACGGTGATGCTCGCCTGGGCCGTGCGGCGCAACCGCAATCGGGTCAGGCCAGCAGATCAACCCAGTATGCCCTGGTTTCCGTTTCACGTTGAACGGCAATCAACCTATACCCCATTCTTCACAGCGCAGCCCAAAAAGCCTTCACCGCTGCATCGGAGTTCAGCCGATGCACCTGCAGGTGACGCCCGTGTTGCGCCAGACCGACTTCGATGCGCGGGCGGTGATCCCGGTCGTACCGCCAGACGTAGCGCAAAAACGCCAGAAACTCGGCGTTCAGGCGCTCCTCGCAGCCTTCGGGCAGGTCAGGCCGCCGGCCGCCACGCCGGTTGCGCGCGATGACGCGCCACAGACACAGGCTGCGTGGCGGATCCAGCCAGATCAGGGCATCGGCCAGCGGCAGCCGCAAGGCAAACGTGGTGCGGTCGTAGTTGCCTTCGCTGATCCAGCCCGGGCCTTCGGTCGATGCCTGCACGCGCGCACGGAATGCCGCCTCGTCGGGCTGGGTCCAGCCGGGCAGCCAGAACAGGCGGTCCAGGTGCACCACGGGCAGGTTCAGGCGTTCACCGAGCCGGCGCGCCAGCGTGGATTTGCCACTGCCGGGCCGGCCGATGATCACGATGCGACGCGGGCGGGCGGCCGGGCCAGACGACTCGTGGGGCATGCGCGTCACCCGCCCTTGTTGCGCATCCAGTCGGCCGTCTGCATGAAGCTGCGCGCCAGGCGTTCGCGCAGTGCGGCGTCCACGTTCAGCTCGCCCATGGCCTGGCTCATGCAGGCGACCCATTGGTCGCGCTCCCGGATGCCGATGGCGAACGGCAGGTGCCGGGCCCGCAATCGCGGATGGCCAAACCGGCTGACGTAGTGGTCGGGGCCGCCAAGCCAGCCGCACAGGAACCAGAACAGCTTCTGCCGTGCCTCGTCCAGATCGGGGCCGTGCGCGGCGCGCAGGGCCGCGTAGGCCGGCTCCAGGTCCATGAGGTCGTAAAAGCGCGTCGACAAGGCCTGAACCACGGGCTCGCCCCCCAGCATCTCGAAGGGCGTCAACGGGGACTCGGGCGGTGGCGAAACGGAATCGGACATGCGGTGGGACGAGGAGAGAGGAGAGGCAGCACCGGAAACCCGGCGGCGCAAGTGTACGCAGCCCGGCTGTTGCCTGTCGTCATCGCCCAGGGGCGCCTTGCACCGAATTGGACCCACGATCCCGCGAGGGGCGTTGCGGGCTTCGACCAAGTGGCCCGGCCACAGCCACCTGGCTGCCTGGCTGCCTGGACGGGTTCGGGCGATGGAAGGCCCCCGCTGCGGCCGGGTGATCAGGCGATGCCTGGGAATGCGACCGCTTCGCGCCGCCGCAGGACTTGGAATCTCTGGCCATGCAATGGCACGCAAGGCCCGCATGATGGCAGGCAAGTTGATCGGCAGCCAAAGAACGGTGCGGCCCGGCCTCAGTCCACGGGAACAGGACCGACCACACCGCAGCCCACGCACCACCTTGGGACTTCACCCGACAGACAGCCTGGCACGGCATGTGCAACATCCCGACCCAGGCTGCAGGGCCGATGCAAGGGCGTCGTCTGTGCAGCCTCGGGCCCGCCACCAACGCGGGCCTGGGCGTGGCAGGCCGCCACCATCCGTGGCGCGCCTGTCCCCTCGTTCCATTTCGGGAGATTCCTGTGTTGCACACCCACACCTCGCGTCGTTCTGGCGCATTCGGCGCGGTCAGCGCCCTGGCCCTGGCCTGCGCCCTGTCGCTGAGCGCCTGCGCGTCCTCGCCCACCGCATCCGCCCAGCCTGCTGCGGCGCCGCCTGCGGCCAGCACCGCGCCCCAGGCCAGTGCGCCGGCCCAGCAAGGCCAGCGCAACGTGGTGGTGCTGGCCACAGGCGGCACCATCGCCGGCGCGGGCGCCACGGCCATGAACAGCGCCTCGTACAGCGCCGCCAAGGTGCCGGTCGACAAGCTGCTGGCCGGCCTGCCCGAATTGGCCAAGGTGGCCAACGTGCGCGGCGAGCAGGTGTTCCAGATCGCCTCGGAGAGCTTCACCAACGACAACCTGCTGACGCTGGCCCGCCGCGTGTCGGCACTGTCCAAGCAGGCCGATGTCGATGGCATCGTCGTCACCCACGGCACCGACACGCTGGCCGAAACCGCCTACTTCCTGAGCCTGACCGTGCACACGGACAAGCCCATCATCGTGGTGGGCAGCATGCGTCCGGGCACCGCCCTGTCGGCCGATGGCGCGCTGAACCTGGTCGATGCCGTGAGCGTGGCCGCCTCGACCGACGCCAAGGGCAAGGGCGTGCTGGTCACCATGAACGACGAAATCCAGACCGCCCGCGATGTGAACAAGGACGTGAACATCAAGACCGGCGCCTTCCTGAGCCAGTGGGGTCCGCTGGGCATGGTGGTCGAGGGCAAGAACTACTGGTTCCGCGCGCCCGTCAAGCGCCACACCAACCAGTCGGAGTTCAACATCGACCAGATCCAGTCGCTGCCGCCGGTCGAGATCGTCTACAGCTACGGCAACGTGCCGCCCACGGCCATCGACGCGTTCGCCAAGTCGGGCGCCAAGGCCATCGTGCACGCCGGCACCGGCAATGGCTCGGTGGCCGACCGCATCGTGCCCACGCTGAACGAGCTGCGCAGCAAGGGCACCATCATCGTGCGCGCCAGCCGCGTGCCGTATGGCTTCGTGCTGCGCAACGCCGAGCAGCCCGATGACAAGTACGACTGGGTGGTGGCGCACGACCTGCGCCCCGAGAAGGCCCGCCTGCTGACGGCCCTGGCCTTGACCAAGACCACCAACACGCGCGAGATCCAGCGCATGTTCTGGGAGTACTGAATACCCCGTTTTGTTTCATGCCACCGAGCGGCTGGGCATCTGCGAGGCCAAGAGCTACCTCGAAGGCATCCAGCCGCCTCGGACGCGCACAGCAGTTCGGCCGCCGGAACGGCGCCCGAGCAGCGTTGGGTTTTGAAAAGAAATGGGGTATCGGGCAATTGCCGCTATTCAGATAACCGCAATGCACGCATACTGCCTTCTTTTAGCATGTCATGCACGGCCTTCACAGGCTGCTGGCCATCGTCAGCAGCAAGCGGTCGCCCTTCTCTCTCGAGGTGCCCACGATGGCCGAACAGGGCTTTGCCGGCGCCGACCTGGACATCTGGTTTGGCCTCTGGGCCCCGCGCGGCACGGTACCGGCACAGACCGGAAGCAGACGGGGCATCCAGCAGCCCTGGCGGTCATGGCCGCGCCACTGCCTCATGGACGGGCGCGCAGCACGTCATCGCCATGTTCGACCCCACGGTGCTGGCGCCCAGCCTCATGAAGCGCCTGGCAGGCCGGCTCGTCGGTCCTCGCGTCATCAGCGGCGGCGTTCGCAGTCGGCCCGCGCGCAGCCGGTGGACGCGCGGGGATCAGCGCAGGCTCTCCAGCGCACGGATGAGCTCGCTGGCCGCGATCGCATCGAGGTCGGCCCAGGTCATGCGATGGTTGTCGCTCCAGCCGTTGGTGCGTGTGCGCGTGACCTCACCCAGCTTCTGCTCGGGCTCCCAGCTGATGTCGCCCACCGCCATGCCGGGATCGAGGTCGAGCGAAATGCAGCCATGCGGGCCGTTGAACTCCATCCAGCCGATCCAGCCGCCGTCCTGCGGCGCACCGCGGTCCCAGCCTTTGCTGGTCAAGCCCATGACCTTGCCCGTGGCCACCGTGACGCCCACCCAACGCGAGAGCACCGTGCCCTGGCGCTCGGCCTCGCTCAACGCGTAGGTGTCGCGCCCCAGCTGCGCAAACGGCTGCAGCAGCTCGTAGTCGGCAAAGATCTGGCCGAAGGCCTGCTGGTCCTCGGCGCTGATGTGCAGCGCATGGGGCACGCCCACGCGGATGGCGTGCTCGGCATCGGCGCTGGCGGGCAGTTCGAAGGGCGCGTCGTCCGCGGTGGTGAGGCTGCCATCTTCGGCCAGGCGAAAGCAGGCGAGCAGCTGGCCGCCGTGGTTGGGGAATTGGGCGTCGTGGCGGGCCTGGCGTTCGGCCTCGCTCAGTGCAGGCTCGGTGGGGTCGAGGTCGGTGGCGAGGGTGTCGCTGGCAGAAGAGGCCTTGGCGACGAGGAACACGCCCCAGACCAGGCGCTGGGCGATGTGGCGCACCAGGGGGTGTTGGGCGATGAAGGTCTGGAAGTTGCCGGGGCTCCAGCGCCGCTGCTCGCACATGGCGGTTTCGAGCCGCTGGATTTGCTGGGCGGCGATGGTCTTGGCGTCTTTCTTGAGGGCTTTGTAGCGTTCGCTGGCGTCCTGGGCCTGGGCCGGGTCGTCGGCTTTGTTGGGCTTGGGCAGGTCTTTGAGGCGGGCGCCGGCACGCCCGCCGGTGAAGTCGCGCACCCAGGGTTTCAAGGTTTCGTCGAACCCGACCTTGAATTGGCGGGGGCCGAAGTCGAGCAAGAGGCTGCCTTGCGCATCCAGGCCGAGGTCGGGGGCCAGGCGGTCTTCGAGCTCTTGGGTGGTGAGGCCGCGGGCATCGGCGATGGCCTGGATCTTGTCCCTGGCCTTGTCCTGCAGGCCTTTGAACTTGAGCTTTTGGGCGATGCCGTTGAGCAGCATGAGGGCGGTGTCGGTGCCGATCTGCTCGAGGATGTCCAGGCCGAGCACGGCCCGGGCATGGGCCGATTCACCGGGCCAGGCGCGGATCAGGGGCGTGAGGCGGCGCGCGGTGTCGTCGTTGCCCAGCAGGCCCAGGGTGGTGAAGCCCCAGTTGTCCTTGGCGGGGGCGCCGGCGGCCAGCCAGGCGCCAAACAGGTCCCAGGCGAAGGCGGCGAGCGAGTCGGGGGTGCAGGCCGCGCGCACCTGGTCGAGCCCGGCATACAGGCCTTCGGTGCGCGGGAAGCTGAGCATCTGGCCCAGGGCCTGGAGGGCGTCTTCGCCCAGGGCTTTGCCGCGGGCGAGCACGGGCCGGCTCCAGGCCTCGGGCTGCCAGAAGGCTGGCAACGGGGGCAGCTTGCTGGGGTACAGGTCCAGCGGGTCTTCGCCCAGGATGGCCTGCACCCCCTCGGCCACGGCGGCATCCGGGTAACGCTGCGCCGTGCGGTGGATGAGGTCCGCATGGCCTTGGCTGGCCAGCAGCCGCAAGGCCTTCGCGGCCACGTCACGGTCCTCACCCGGCTTGCCCAGCGCAGGGGCGATCAAACCGGCGGCCGCATGTTCGGGCCAGCGCAGCAGCCAGCGCAGGGCATGGGACCGGGTGGACTTGAGCCGGAAGGCCGCGCGGGCCACCGAAGGTGCCAGCTCCACCGCCCCCACGTGCAGCGCCAGCTCGATGACCTCGGTGGGCCGGCTCTGCATCAGGCGGGTCAAACCCGGCAGCGCCGCCACGCCCCACTGCAGCACGGGCGCGGCAGGGTCGTACACGTTGACTTCGCCGGCCACGGCATTCCAGAAGGCCAGGCCCAGTGGCTCGGGCAAGGCCACTGTGGCGGCGGCACTGAGGGAGCCGTAGAAATTCCGCTCTTGCCGGGCACGCGCCAGGGCCTGCAACCAGGTCTCGATCAAGGCCTGGGCATCGCCCGCCACAATGGCCTGCGCGCACTGCGTGATGTAGCCAATCTTGGGGTTGCGGTAGTGAAACGCGAGGTCCTGCGCCAGGCTTTGCGCCTCCTGGGCGGTGACCGACGTGGCCGGCGCTTTCCAGTGGTTGGCCTGGTGCCAGGCCTCTTTTTCGCCGGGCGCCCACCGTTCCTGGGCCGGCACGCCCACGGGTTCGAGCATCAGGGGCTTGGCCACGGCCTTGGCCTTGCGCGCCCGCCGCCACGGCGGCTGCGCCAGCACCGCCGGCAGGTCGGCGACGGTGGCCACGTCCACCGGACCCGCGAGCTTGTTCGCCTGCTGCACCACCACGGCCCAGCCTGCGGGCTCCAGCCAGGGGGCCGCCAGGCTCACGATGGGGCCGAGCTGACGCAGCGCATCCTGCAACACGGGGATGAGCAAGCTCACGTCCTTGCCACCGCCCACGCAGGCCCGCGCCAGGCCCACCAGGCCCGCCAGCGGCCAGCGCGCCACCGCCTGCTTCAGCCGGGCCTGGGTGCCTTTGTCCTGCGCCGCCACCCGCGCCAGGGCGTGCAGGGCATCGGGGTGGTTGATGGCCATCAACCGCTGCGCGGGCGCATCCTGCGCCGCGGCCAGTGCCAACGCGGGCAAGGCGCCGAGCCCGAAACGCACCAGCATGTCGTCCAGCGCCGCCGGCGTGTCAAACAGCCCCGCCCCGTCCGAATCCCGGGCCCGGGCGAGCTGGCTCACCGCCTGCGCGTCGGTGGTGCAGGCCAGCAACCACTGGCTCTCGCCCGACAGGGCGCCGCTGGCGGGCAGGTTGCCCAGCAGTGCCGCCATGACCTCGGCCGACTCGGCGAACAACGGCCCCAGCAGCGGCTGCCGGGCCACCGGCACCTCGGGCAACACCGCCAGCACGGCCGCCACACAGGCCTGCCACTCGGCCTCATCGGCATGCACCAGGTGTTGGCGGACGCGGAACCAGGCGCCCTGCAGCGGGTGCAAGCGGCTGCGGTCGTTGGGCAAGCCCGGCTGCCACACCGTCAGGGTCCAGTGCGAGCGCGCGCCATAGTTGAACTCGGCCGTGGCCTGCAGGCTGCGCGCCAGCATGCGCACCACCTCGGGCAAGCCGTGCGCGTCGACGAGGTACGCGACCAGGTGAGCCGGGTCCGTGCGCATCTCGCCATGGTTGTGCATGTGCACCGCCACGTTGAGCAGCATCTGATCCGCGTCGGCGTCGGGCGCCACCTCGTCCTGCGCCAGGCGCGTGCTCAGCACCGTGAGGCCATGCGCGAAGGTGCTGTGCGAGAGGGACGGGTCAAACCGGAACCGCAGCGACTTGCGCAAGGCCTGCCAGGCCTTCGCCCGGGCCAGGCTTGGCGGGGCATCGCCCGGCGCGTCACGGCGCGGCAGGGCCATCAACCGATGCAGGATGGCCTGGCCGAAGCGATCGGCCACGCGCTCGCCGGGCTCCCCCGCGTGCACCGGTGCCCAGGCACTGGCGACCTGCGTCTGGATGCGGGCCACCTGCGCCTGGGTCAGGTCGGCGGGCAGGCGCGCCAGCAGCTTGGCGGCATCAGCCTGCACGTTGGCGCTCAGCTGCAGCGAGGTGGTGTAGCCCCAGTCCGAGCCCAGATGCGCCTCCTCGAACCAGGCGGCAACCATGTCCCAGGCGCCGTCCGACAGGCCGAACCGCTTCTTGACCCGCAGCGGCGTGAAGGCCTTGGCCGAGGTGTTCTCGTAGTCGCCAGCAGCCAGGGCTTGCAGCACTTGTGGCCAGGCCTGCACGGCCTCTTCGTCCACGCTGGGCTGAGCGCGCCGCGCAGCCAGGGCGTTGTCGATGTCCTGCGGCGCGGCGGCCAGCCAGGTGCGGGCGTTGTCAAGGCCGGCGCCCGTTGCGTCCACTGCGGCCCCCGGCACGGGGTTGGCATCCGCTGCGTCCGTCACCGCGTCACTCGCGGCCTCACCCGCCACGTGTGCGGGGGGCTTGGCCTCTTCAGCCAAATCACCTGAAGGCTCGGGCGGTTTGGCGCCCCGCTCCGCCCGAGGCGCGGCGGGGGCCTTGGCGGGCGCCGCCGCCGAACCCGGTGACGCCGGCTTGGCCACCTTGGGTGTGGCACCGGCCGCCAGAGGCGCCTCGCCCGCCGCCACGTAGCCCTTGCCGGTCTTCTCCTTGATCAGCTTGTCCCGGGCGACCTGGGCCTTGGCCTCGTCATCGAACGACTTGACCTGGCTTTGTCCCTGCGTGCCGATCTTGCCCCAGGCAATGTGCAGCTCGTGGCCCTGCTGCTCGATCTGCCAGAACTTGCTGGACTTGCCATCGTTGAATTCGTAACGCTGCATGCACCCTCCTCCATTGACCAGTATGAGCCAATTCTCGTTTTCTTCTAAACGACAAATAGGCCATACCCCATGCACGTGCCAACGCTGCGTTCAGCTGAGCCACGTGTTGCTGCGCCTGACAAGCATACCCGGCACGCGCGACATCCTTGGGCCCTGCCAGCCGCCCTGGGCGCCACCTGGCCAACGCTGGAATGGCGCTGGGGCACACCCGGCGCCGCACCCAGCATGGCAGCAGACACCCCCAGCCCCCTCGCCGCCTCACACCGCCAGCCTCGGCCGGGCTCACGCAGCACGTGTTGCGATGACCACGGGCGACAGGCGCTGCGCCAAGGTGCATCGGGTGGCGATCGCCCGCGCCCCCAATGGCAACGGGTGCAATCGGCCACCCGGCCATGCGGCGGCGCGCCCTCTTGCACAATGCACGCGTTTTGTCGCGCCGACAGCCGCACGCTTTCGGTCCCACCCATCGCCGCCATGCGGCCTCCACAGCTCGACCCACACCATGACCTCTGCCCTGCCCCCTTCGTTTGACCTGATCGTGATTGGCGGTGGCTCGGGCGGCGTGCGTGCGGCCCGTTTCGCCGCCCAGCGTGGCGCCCGCGTCGCGGTGGTCGAAAGCGGCCCCATGGGCGGCACCTGCGTGAACGTGGGCTGCGTGCCCAAGAAGATGTACAGCTTTGCGGCGCAACACGGGGAGGACATGGCCCTGGCGCGCGGCTACGGCTGGCGGGTGCCAGACGGCATCGCGCTGGACTGGGCGCACCTCAAGCGCGTGCGCGCAGCCGAGATCTCGCGCCTGAACGGCATCTACGAAGGCCTGATGAGCGGCGCCAAGGTCGAACGCATTGCCGGCCACGCCAGCCTGACGCCCCAGGCGGGCGAACACCACACCGTGCAGGTGGCGCTGACCGCAGGCGGAACACGCGCGCTGCAGGCGCGCCACGTGCTCATCGCCACTGGCGGGCGGCCGCGCATGCCCCAACTGCCGGGCATCGAGCTCGCCGTCAGTTCGGACGACATGTTCGACCTGCCCGTGTTCCCCAAGCGCCTGCTGGTCGTGGGCGGCGGCTACATCGCCTGTGAAATGGCCAGCATCTTCAACGGCATGGGCGCCGAAACCCACCTCATCTACCGCGGCGAGCAACCCCTGAAGGCCTTTGACGACGAGGTCGCCCGCTTCGTCACCCACGAAATGCGCGGGCACCACATCCAGCTGCACCTGTCGGCCGTGCCCAAGGCCCTCACGCGCCTGGACGATGGCAGCGTGCGGCTGACCACCGCCGATGGCCGCAGCTTTGACGGCGACACCGTGCTGATGGCCATCGGGCGCGAGGCCAACACGGCCGGCCTGAACCTGGAAGCCGCCGGCGTGGCCACGCGCGACAGCGGCCAGGTGCAGGTCAACGAGCGCTTTGAAACCAGCGTGACCGGCATCTATGCCCTGGGCGACGTGGTCGGCCGCATGGAACTCACGCCCGTCGCGCTGGCCGAAGCCATGGCCCTGGTCGATCAGCTGTACGGCCCCGCGCCCGGCAAGGCCGCGCGCCAGATGAACTACGACAACATCCCCACCGCGGTGTTCACGCACCCGGCCATCGGCACCGTGGGCCTGACCGAAGCCCAGGCGCGCGACCGCCATGCCGCCATCGAGGTCTACCGCACCGACTACAAGCCGCTGCGCCACGCACTCTCGGGCAGCGCCTCGCGCGAGCTGATCAAGCTCATCGTGGACGCCCAAAGCCAGCGCGTGGTGGGCGCACACATGGTTGGCCAGGACGCAGGCGAAATCATCCAGGGCATGGCCGTCGCCATCCAGGCCGGGGCCACCAAGGCGCAGTTCGACCAGACCATCGGCATCCACCCCACCAGTGCCGAGGAGTTCGTGACCCTGCGCGAGGTGTCGCGGCGCTGACGGTCAGATTTTCAGTCATTGACGAGTATCGGCGCATGGCCGTTTGCAAGACAACGGCCATGCACAGATACTGCTGATGGACGTGAGGCTGCAGCTGCTACATGGCCGGCGTGAAGGTGTGTGAACGAAGCCTGGGTGGCCCTGGCATGGCGGCGAAGGATCGCTGCGGCACGCCCATCGTTGAGATGGCAAGCCTGTGGTGGCGCTCCCCCGCTCAAGGAAACCGCCCTGCCCCGCGAGCAAGGCACCGGCATAGGGGTACAGGCGGTACCTGGCGTCGTGGTGGACTTGGGTGTCTCCTTGCATCGCCAAGCTTCATTCGATCGAACTCCACCATCGACATCTGGCGTTTCGCCCAGGTTTGCCGGGTGGCCAACGACCTGCACGGTTTCGGTGCCAGCGATCTGGCGTCCGTGGCCACGCATTCCGGGTCATCGGCGCCGTCCTGGGCGACGGCATCGGTGCCTCGCGCCAAGCGTTGTGGCTTGGCCTTTCCCAAGAAGAGCGAACTTCCGCCGTCACCCTTGCCCGCCCTCGTGGCCGCTTGAGCGTGGCATGGGCACCCGCTTTGAACACCATCGCTCGTTGAAGGTGGCGACCACGCATAATGGCGACTGTTCTGGGGACGTAGCTCAGCTGGGAGAGCGTCGCGTTCGCAATGCGAAGGTCGGGAGTTCGATCCTCCTCGTCTCCACCACATGCAACGCCCAACTGTTCTCAGTTGGGCGTTTTCATGTGTGCTCGCATGACACCACACGCTGGGCGCCTCAGATCGCCAGATGATGCCGGCCGACAGGATGCCGATGCCCACCGGCGGGCCGGCCAGCCGATAACGCCTGGCTGGATAAACAGCCACATCGGAGCAGGTATGGCGCCATCACCGTTTTCAAGCAAACGGGAATCTGCCCATACCCAGCCATCAATCAAGACCCGCTCCTCCGCACAACCAGGCGTTGGCCACCTGCGGCGGCGGTCAGACCGCGCGACGTGTCACGTTGCGGTCGGTCTCTCAAACCAGCTCGGCCAGATCGGCGGCGTTGAAGCCTTGCAGCGCCTGGCCCTGTTGCACCTTCTGCGGCCACTGTGCATCGGAGATCAGCGCGCGCCCCACGGCGATCAGGTCGAACTCGCCGCGCTCCATGCGCTGGCGCAGGTCGCCCTGCAGATCCTCGGCGCCGGCATCCTTGCCCACGAAGGAGCCGAAGAAGTCGCCGTTCAAGCCCACCGAGCCCACGCTGATGGTGGCCGCGCCCGTAAGCTTCTTGGCCCAGCCGGCGAAATTCAGCCCCTGGTCGCCGTCGATCTCGGGGAATTCAGGCTCCCAGAAGCGACGCTGCGAACAGTGCAGCACGTCCACGCCGGCCGCCACCAGCGGCGCCAGCCAGCTCGTCATCTCGTCGGGCGTGGTCGCCAGGCGCGCCTTGTAATCCTGCTGCTTCCATTGGCTCACGCGCAGGCACAGCGGGTAGTCCGGTCCCACGGCCGCGCGCACGGCACGCACGGCCTCGGCCGCAAAGCGCGAGCGCTCGGCGATGGTGGCGCCACCAAAGGCGTCGCCGCGTGCGTTCGTGCCCTGCCAGAAAAACTGATCGATCAGGTAACCGTGGGCGCCGTGCAGCTCGACGATGTCGAAACCCAGGCGTTGGGCATCGGCCGCCGCGCGCGCGAAAGCGGCCACGGTGTCGGCCACGTCTTCCTCCGTCATCGCCGTGCCGCGGGGATCATTGGGCCCGACCAGGCCCGACGGGCTTTCGACGGGGGCCGACGGCTCCCAGCTGCCCTTGCTGCGCGTCGAACCCGTGTGCCAGAGCTGCGGGCCGATGCGCCCACCGGCTGCGTGCACGGCCTGCGCCACCTCGTGCCAGCCGGCCAGCGCGGCCTCGCCGTGGAAGAGCGGAATGCCAGGCATGTTGCGCGAGGCCGGGCGGTCGATCACCGTGCCCTCGGTCAGGATGAGGCCGACGCCACCCGCCGCGCGACGGCGGTAGTACTCGGCGTGGGCGAGACCAGGAATACCGTCCTGGGCCATGCCCCGCGTCATGGGGGCCATGACCAAGCGGTTGGACAGGGTCAACCCCTTGATCGTGAATGGGGTGAACAGCACGTCGTTGGACATGGATGCATTCCTTTCGTGAAGGTGTCAGTGGAAGTCAGCCGGCATTGTGCCGAGGTGCAGGACCGCTGCACGCATGCGCCGGGGACAGAGCGTGGGGCAACGAGCCGCCGTCATCCAAGCCGGCAAACCGCTCAGCCCTGAATGCCTGCTCACGGGGCGCCTAGCCGGACGGGCGTGACCATGTGCGAACCATGCTGTCTTTGGCTGGGGGATGCCGATCCAACGGGCCTTTGTCTTTTCGAGTGCGCCAGTCTGACAAGACATGTCCTCTGAACGGGTGCCAGCCTTATACTGGGGTGAGTATTCAGACAGCGGATGCCGAAGTCGCGGCAAAGGATCATGCACGATGCGTTTTAAGGGTCTTCATTCTTCCATCAAAGCCATGAGCGCCTTGGCCGTCACCGCCCTGTTGGCCTATCCCGGCGTGGCGCAGGCCCAGGTCATCACGACTGTGGCGGGCACAGGTACACCCAACGGTGCGGCCGGCAACTGCGGCAGCGGGCTTGCCACGGGCGTGAATCTTGAAGGCATCGGTACCCGGGCCAACGCCATCGACGCTGCGGGGAACCTCTACATCACGCAAGAGAACGTCATTTGCAAGGTGGACACCAGCGGCGTCATCACCACGGTGGCCGGCAATGGCACGGCTGGCAACAGCGGTGACGGCGGCCCTGCCACCAGCGCTTCATTCATGTCGATCACAGCACTGGCCTTGGACAGTGCAGGCAACCTGTACATTGGGTCCATGGCGGGCGGCGTCCGCAAGGTAGACACCGGCGGCATGGTGACGGCCGTTTCGAGCCTCAATGGATTCGTCGTCTTCGACATCGCGTTTGACAGCGCGGGCAACCTGTACGCCTCTCAGACTTTTGACAACAAAATCATCAAGATGGACATCGGTGGCACCGTCACCGCAGTGGCGGGCACCGGCTCCGCTGGTTACAGCGGCGACGGCGGGGCCGCGACCAGCGCAATGTTGGATTACCCTTTCGGACTGGCCTTTGACAGTGCCGGCAATTTGTACGTTGCCGATGTTGGCAACAAAGTCGTCCGCAAAATCGACTCCCTTGGCATCATCAGCTCGGTGCCCGGAGGAGCATTCACCGGCGACATGGGAACCAGCATGAATTCATCCGGCATTGCCTTCGACAGTGCAGACAATCTGTACATCTCCAATGGCTCAGGCCATACCGTTCTCAAGGTAACCCCCGATGGCGTCAACACGATTGTGGTGGGGGATGGCACCAGCGGTTACAGCGGGGATGGCGGACTCGCCACCCAGGCCCAACTGAACGGGGTTGCGGACGTTGCCTTCACCAGCACGGGTGCCATGTATGTGGTGGATGGATTCAATGGTGCTGTCCGCCTGGTCTCGTTCTCCAACCTGGCTGTGACGGCATCGTTGCCTGCCACGGCCACCATCGGCATGCCGTACAGCGGCACCATCACGATCACCAACCTGGGCGCGGGCCCTGCCAATTCAGCCGCGACCCTTGCGGTCACAGGCTTGCCCGACGGCGTCACCCTTGGCGCTTGCAACATTGCCAGCTTGGCGGTTGGAGACAGCGTCACGTGCACCGTCAGCGGCAGCCCCACGGCAGCGGGCACCTCCGCAGTGACCGCTACCGCCACAGACACGGCGGATTTTGACCCTAGCAACAACAGCGCCTCCGCCTCGGTGACCGTATCCAGTGCCCCCGTGAGGCCCACAGCTACGCCCGTGCCGACGTTGAGTCAATGGGGCGTGGCGCTGATGACGCTGCTGCTGGCGGCGGGTGGGTGGATGTCGCGTCGTGCGAGCGGGCGCCGCCATTGACCTCAAACTTCCTCACGTGAAACTGCGGAATCCTTCGACCCTGAGGTCAGCAGCCGCAATGCGACGAGTGCCGACAGCGCCACGGCAATGGCTCCTGCAAGGTAAACGGCCTCGATGCCCCGTGCGCCTGCCAACGCGCCCAGCACAGGCCCTGTGATGCCCAGGGCCATGTCAAGGAATGCGACATACGCTCCCATGGCCAAGCCCCGACTTTGTGGAGGTGCCCGGCGAACGGCTTCCACGCCAAAGCCGGGAAAGGCCAGCGAGTAACCAAAGCCCGTCAGCGCGGCGCCCGCATAGGCCACGGCTGGGCTCTGAGCGCCCCAGATGAGCAGTTGACCCAAGGCCTCGATCACCACGCAGATCAACGCCACGCGCGCACCGCCAAGCTTGTCGGGCAAATGGCCGAACAAGATGCGCGCGGCAATGAACGCCAGGCCGAAGACCGTGAACGCCAGTGAGGCATTGCCCCAATCACGGGCAGCGAACAACAGGGCAATGAAGGCCGTGATGACGCCGAAGCCGACGCTGCACAAAGCCAGCCCTAGCCCAGGACGCCACACCATGCCCAGCACCTTGTAGAAAGGCGTACGGCGCACGGCCGTTGGAGCCACAGCCCGGACATTTGCCATGCATGTCAAGGCCAGCAGGGGCAGCACCACGGCAGCCACAGAGATGCCGGCGAAGCCATGAGCGCCTTGAACAGCGATCCCAAGCGGCGCCCCCGCCGCATAGGCACCGTACATGGCCATGCCATTCCAGGCCATGACCTTGCCGGCGTTGTGCGGGCCGACCAGTCCGATCCCCCAGCTCAACGAGCCAGTCACGATCAGGCTTTCGCCACAACCCAGCAGGACGCGGCCCAGCAACAGCATCCACACCGATGCCACAGGAGACGCGAAAGCCAGGGACGCCTGGTAGGCCACACCCGACGCTGATGCAAACAGAAGACCGGTGATCACAGCCCGCTTGGCGCCGCGTGTGTCGGACAGGTTGCCGGCCCAGGAGCGAGACAGCAATGCAGCGGCGAACTGTGCACCGATGACCACGCCCACGACCAGGGGGCTCATGCCCAAGGTGCCGGACACCTGCAAGGGAAGAACCGGCAGCGGCAACCCGATGGTGAGGAAGCTGACGAACACCGCCAAGGTGATGGGCAGCAACGTGAGAAAGACGTTGACGACAGGAGGTGAGAGGGCCGCCTGGGCCACTGTCGCCTGAGAACGAGAAGACATCCAAAACTCCAAACATGAGCATTTGCTCGATATTTGAAATAATATGAGTCATTACTCACATTGAAAACTCGCATTCGGGAGGTCAACATGCCTGCGCTGCCTCAGCCACGACGCGTCCCCCGCCAAAGCCGTTCTCGGGCCTTGGTGGATGCCATCCTGGAAGCCACAGCTCGCGTTTTGACCGAGCGCGGCTACGCCGGAACCAACACCAACCTGGTGGCCGAGCGCGCTGGCGTGAGCGTGGGGTCGGTCTATCAATATTTCCCCAACAAGGACTCGCTCATCACAGCCCTTCATGAGCGGCACGCACTGGACATGCAAACGGCGATGGACACCGTGCTGGCGGGCGCTGCCCCCCTGGGTTTGCGGGGCAAGCTGGCAGCCATCGTGCACGCCTGGCTGGCTGCGCACCAGGTCGCGCCCGAGTTGCACCGCGTGTTGGAGCAGGAGTTTCCGTTCTTCGATGCGCCGCCCGATCAGAGTCCTGCCGACCAAAGCATCCGGCACCGCATCCGCCAGTTGCTGGAAGACCATCGGGACGAGGTCGCACCACCCGATCGTGAATTGGCGACGTGGATGGTGCTGCAGACCATGGAGTCCCTGATCCACGCGGCCGTCATTCCACCTGGCGCCCCTTGCCCGGCCCGACAGGTCGAGCAGGCCATCGTCAACATGCTGACCGGCTACCTGTGCGGTTCACACACGCGTGAAGTTTGAGCCGGCCACCTCCGCCGACGAATCTGGGCCTCACCGCCCGGGCAACTTCCCCTCGACGCCCTTCACCAGAAACGCCATGCTGCGCAGCATGGCGTCGTCGGCGTCCTGACCCGCGGACAACAGGGTTTGGTCGCCGTTGTCACGCAGCGGCCCGCGCCAGATCCGGAAGGTCCCCGCTTTCAAGCCCGCGGTGATGTCGTCCACCTGCTGGCGTGCAGCCTGCGGCACATCGGGCGCCAGCGACGCCAGCCCCACGGCGCCCTCCTTCACGCCCCACCAACTGGCTGCGGGGCGCCACTCGCCTTTCAGCACGTGGTTCACGGTCACCCGGTAATACGGCAACCAATCCACCACCACCGACGCCAGGTGCGCGGTCGGGGCGTCGCCGGCCATGTCGGTGTTCCAGCCAAAGCCGCGCTTGCCCATTTTTTCGGCCGTCTTCAGCACAGCGGTTGAATCGTTGGTGCTCAGCACCACGTCCGCGCCGCCGTTGATGAGGCTGGCGGTGGCTTCGCCCTCCTGCGGGGGATTGAACCAGTCCCCCACCCAAATCACCCGCGTGATGACCGCAGGGTTGGCGCGCTGGGCACCCAGCGCAAAGCCGTTGATGCTGCGCAACACGTCGGGCGTGGGCGTGGCAGCGACCACGCCCAGGGTGCCCGACTTCGTCACGTGGCCCGCCACCAGGCCCGCGAGGTAGGCCCCTTCTTCGCGGCGCACGTCGTAGCTGGCCAGGTTGGCAGCCGTCTTGTCATCGCCGGCCAGCTCGAACTTCACCTGCGGGTATTCGCTGGCGACCGTCAGCATCACCTCGCCATAGCGCCGGGCCGTGCCGAACACCAGTTGCGTGCCCTGCTTGGCCAGCTCGCGCATCACACGTCGGGCATCGCCCTCTTGCGACACGCTCTCGATGTAGCGGGTGTGAATGCGGTCGCCAAACTCCTGCTCCAGCGCCTGACGCGCCTGCTCATGGGCATGCGTCCAGCCACCGTCCCCCACCGGCCCGCGGTAAACGAAGGTCATGCGCAGCGGCTCGGCTGCCGCCGCAGCGGATGCGGCTTGCGCCGAGCCCTGCATCACCCCTTGTGGGGCCGTGCCGGGCTGCTCGGTCGGGACCGGTTGATCGCGTTGGCCGCAGGCGGACATGCCGGCCAGCAGCGTGCACGACACGCCCCAGACAAGCCAGTGCCTGCGCGACCTCATGAACCGCTGGCTGCCGGCTTCTTGGCGGCTGGCGCCGGGCCAAAGCTGACGCCCCCGGACCCCTTCGAGGCAGCGGGCGCCGGTGCGGGGACTTCGTCCTTTTTGCCGCAGGCCGTCAGGCCGATGGCCGCAGCCAGGGCGGCTGCCAGGACGATGAGGCGCTTGGGGGAGGTCGTGTCTGCTTGCATGCTGAAGATCCTTTCCTTGAAATCATGCCACTTGCATGGACCCCTCAGGTCCCATGCCCGCGAACTTGGAGCCTGCGGCCGGCAGCAAGTTGCAGGGCGATCGCCTGCGACTGTGACCAAACTGCACAGGGCATCACAGGATGCATCAGCCCGGCACCCACAGGTACTTGACGAGGAACAGCACGCTGATGATCCACACCATCCAATGCACCTCGCGCGCCCGGCCCGTGAGGAGCTTGAGCAAGGCATAGCTGATGAAACCCAGCGCCAGGCCATTCGCGATCGAATAGGTGAACGGCATGGCCAGGGCCGTGATGGCCGCCGGCACCGATTCGGTGCTGTCCTCCCAGTCGATGTCGACCAGATCGCGCAGCATCAGGCAAGCGACGAACAGCAGCGCTGGGGCTGTTGCGTACCCCGGCACCGCGCCGGCCAGCGGCGCCAGAAACAGGCAGGCCAGAAAGGCCAGCGCCACCACCACGGCCGTCAGACCGGTGCGGCCACCCGCCTGCACACCCGCGGCGCTTTCGACATACGCCGTGGCGCTGGACGTGCCCAGCAACGAGCCCGCAAAAATGGCCGAGCTGTCGGCCAGCAAGGCGCGGTTCATGCGCGGCATGCGTTCGGGCACCAGCAGCCCGGCGCGCTTGGCCACGCCCATCAGCGTGCCCGTGGCGTCGAACATCTCGACCAGGAAAAACACCAGCACCACATTGACAAAACCCATGGACAGCGCCGCGCCGATGTCGAGCTGGAACAGCGTCGCATCGATCGATGGCGGCGGCGCGAACACGCCCTGAAAGGTGTTGCCCGCGAAGGCAAACGACAGCCCCGTCACCCCCAGGATGCCGATCAGGATGGCGCCGGGCACGCGCAGGCGATCCATCACCACGATGGCGATGAAGCCCACGATGGCCAGCACGGCCGGCGGCTGATGCAGGTCGCCCAACGTCACCAGCGTGGCCTTGTCCGCCACCACGATGCCAGCCGTCTTCAACGCGATCAGGGCCAGGAACAGGCCGATGCCCGCCGTGATGGCCGCTCGGATCGACGCCGGAATGCCTGCGATGATCTGTTCGCGCAGCCGAAACAGCGTGACCAGCAAGAACAGACAGCCCGAGACGAACACCGCCCCCAGCGCCGCCTGCCAGCTGTACCCCATGTGGCCCACCACCACGTAGGCGAAATAGGCGTTCAGCCCCATGCCGGGGGCGATCGCAATCGGGTAATTGGCCAGCAAGGCCATGGCGATGGAGCCCAACGCGGCGATCAGGCAGGTGGCCACGAACACCGCATCCTTGGGCATGCCGGCGTCGCCCAGGATCTGCGGGTTCACGAACATGATGTAAGCCATGGTCACGAACGTCGTCAGGCCAGCGATCACTTCGCGCCGCGGGGTGGTGCCATGCGCCTTGAGCGCAAACGTGGATTCAAGCCAGTTCATGAAACATCTGCCTTCTTTGCATGCTGGGCGCACAGGCCCGTGCCTGCGCAGGCGCGCATGATGCACCAAGCCCGCCATGCCAACCGGCGCACCTTGTCGCCAGGCCCCCAACGAAAAGCGGGCCCCAGCCCGCTTTTGTTCGTCTGCTGACGTGCTGTCATGCCTGCACGCGCTGCGCTTGCCGGCGACGCCAGCCTGCGACACCCAGCACGCCCAACGCCATCGCCAGGCCGGGCACCACGCCCCCACGGGCACGGGCACGGGCGCCACGGGATCCGGGTTGGACGCCCCACCCGAATACGAGGTACCGATGATGGTCAGGTAGCTGTCATTCACGTCAAACCCGGCAATCGTGGCCAAAAACGGCACGCTGGCTTGAATGCGTCCAGGCCCCGGCACAACGGCCACGCGCCCCGCGCTGTAGCCACTGGTGCCCACTGGCGCGAACGACGAGGTATCGACCGCCACGCCATTCAGCTGCAGGCTGGCCAGCGCGGTGGTGGGCACGGCCAGGTTCAGGAAGTTTTCGGCAAACGGCGACAGGCTGGTGGGTGCCGTGAACGCGTAGCTGCTCAAAGTCTGGTTGATGCCGCCGATGAAGGTGAAGGCAGGGTCGCCGTGCCCGGCAGCACCAGACCCCTTCAAAAACTGCCCCACCAGCACGGGGTGGTTGGCGGTGATGTGCAAATCGTGCGCCATGTCGATCTGGTGGAACTCGCCCGCATTCAGCGTGGCCACCACCGAGCCATTGACCGTGACCTGTGTGCCATCGGTGGCCGCCAGGATGCGCACCAAGTTGCCCGCCGCGCCCGTGTTGGCCGTCTCGGGCACCACGTAGGTCGTGGCCCAGCGGTTGACTGGGGGCAGTTGCGTGAACAGGTGATCGCAGTACTCCGTCCCCACGGGCACCTGGGCACAGTTGGCCCCGGAAAACACGGCCAGGGGTTTGTCAGCGGTGATGCGCGAACCTGACAAGTCGTTGCCGCTGGGTGCGTTGTACAGCACGGACTCGCCCGCGTTCAGCGCAACCGTGAAAGGCACCCCGGCCAGCTGTCCCGACGACAGATCGGCCGCTGGCGTGATGGTCGCGGTCGTGCCATCTTGCGTGGCGGTCAGCGACACCTGAAGGAATCCCAACAAGGCCTGTTGCCAACCCAGCAGCCGATAGTCCGTGCCCAAGGCTGGCAGGTCCAGCAGGTAGCTCATGTCCGTGGAGGCTTGCTGGCGGTTGAGGAAGTAACCGCTGATGGGGCTGGCGGACTGCACCCGCAACGCCTTGCCCAGCACGGTGTTGCCCGGGTCCAGGAACTGGCTGGGGGGAACGGTCACGTCAGCCACACCGGTGGCGTCGATGGTGAACGCCTGGTTGAACACACCATCCTTGCTGGTCACCGTACCCGTCGCCCCGGTAGCGCCAAAAATGAAGAGGTGCCCGACGGCGGAGGCATCGGCATTCGGATGCCCGACCGCCACGAAATCAGCCCAGGCCGGCGCACTGCAGGCCAAGGCGGCTGACAACACCCAGGTCGCGGGGCGGCGAGCCCCCTGATCTACAACACGTTTCGGCAGAGCAAGGCGCATGACAGACACTTTCTGTGTTTCAACCGTGAAAAAGTGCCGCATTCCAATGAAATCAAGTTTGCGCACCGCCTGGCATTCTATGGCCCTCCCCTCACACGACCAGTTGCCTGCAACTTCCGCAACGGTTTGCAACGTTGCGCCACCGCCACACACTCAGCGCAAGGCCTGGCCCCTGAGCATCCGCCACAGCAGTAGCCGAGTCGCCAGGCCTCCCACAAAAAGCGGGCCTGCCGCTTCCGTTCATCTGCCGCGCGCTATCACGCCTGCGCTTGGCGGCGACGCCAGCCTGCGACACCCAGCACGCCCAACGCCATCGCTAGGCCGGGCAACACGCCACCCACGGGCACGGGCATGGGCGCCACGGGGTCCGGGTTGGATGCTCCGCTTGAATACGAGGTGCCGATGATGGTGAGGTAACTGTCGGCTGAGGTGAACCCAGCGATGGTGGCCAGGAAAGGCGCGCTGGCCTGGATGCGGCCTGGGCCGGTGGCAATGGCCACGCGACCTGCGCTGTAGCCGCTCGTGCCCACGGGCGTGAAGGCAGAGGTGTCAACCGCCACGCCATTGAGTTGCAGGCTGGCCAGCGCCGTGGTGGGCACCGCCAGGTTCAGGAAGTTCTCGTCGTAGGGCGACAAGCTGGTGGGGGCCGTGAAGGCGTAGCTGCTCAAGGTCTGGTCCATGCCGCCGATGAAGGTGAAAGCAGGATCACCGAAACCCGTGGCACCAACGCCTTTCAAAAATTGCCCAACCAACACCGGATTGTTGGCGGTGATGTGCAAATCGTGCGCCGTGTCGATCTGGTGGAATTCACCCGCATTCAGGGTGGCCACCACCGTGCCGTTGACCGTGACCTGCGTACCGTTGGTGGCCGCCAGGATGCGCACCAGGTTGCCCGCCGCGCCGGTGTTGGCCGTTTCGGGCACCACGTAGTTGCGAGACCAGCGGTTGACGGGCGGTAATTGCGTGAACAGGTGGTCGCAAGCAAACACGCCAACTGGCACGTTGGCGCAGCCAGACCCCGAAAACACCGCCAGGGGTTTGTTGGCCGTGATGCGCGAGCCCGTCAGGTCGTTGCCAGTGGGCGCGTTGTAGATCACGGACTCGCCCGCATTCAGCGACACGGTGAACGGCACACCCGCCAACTGGCCCGATGACAGGTCGTTGGCGGGCGTGATCGTGGCCGTGGTGCCGTCTTGCGTGGCGGTGAGCGACATTTGCAGCGATCCGGCCACGCTGTTTTCCCAGCCCATCACCCGGTACTCCGTGCCCAAAGCCGGCAGATCGAGCAGGTAGCTCATGTCAGTGGTGTATATCTCGCGATTGAGGAAATAGCCGCTGATGGGGCTGGCTGACTGCACCAGCAGAGCCTTGCCCAGCACGGTGTTGCTGGGGTCCAGGAACTGGCTGGAGGGCACGGTCACCTCGGCCACGCCTGAGGCATCGACGGTGAAGGTCTGGTTGAACACCCCGTCCTTGCTGGTCACCGTGCCGGTTGCGCCGCTGGCTCCAAAAATGAACAAATGCCCAACAGCGGCCGATGTGTAGTTGGGATGGCCGACCGCGATGAAGTCGGCCCAGGCAGGGGCAGCACACGCCATGGCGGCCGACAGAACCCACGCAGGGCGGTTGAGGACAAGGGTGAAGCGTTTCAACAAGCTGGGCATGGGCGATCTCGGCAGGTCCGTGAAGGTGAACGGCGCTTCACAACAATGCAGCACCTGCACGAACGTGGCCGTCACACAGGCTGGCATTCTATGGTTCAGGCTGCCGAATCGTTGTACGCAGGTAACAAACGTGATTTGACGTGTTGCAACGCCGCCAATCGTCACCGTAAGGCCCTGCCCCGGTGCATCAGCCACAGCAGGTAGCCGCCGCCCAGCATGGCGGTCAACACCCCGACGGGCAATTCCTGCGGCGCGACCAGGCCACGCGCCAGCAGGTCGGCCCCGGCGAGCAGCAGTCCGCCCAGCAAGGCCGACAGCCACAGCAAGCCGGCGTGCCGCACCCGCACCAGGCTGCGCACCAGGTGCGGCGCCGCCAGGCCCACGAAGCTGATCAAGCCCGATTGCGCCACGGCCGCCCCGGTGGCCAGGGCCAGCACGGCCACCAGCCCCATGCGCATCCAGGCCAGGCGCAGGCCCAGCGTGCGGGCCGTGTCCTCGCCCAGCGCCAAGGCATCCAGGGCGCGTGACAGCCCCCAGCCGCACACCGCGCACGGCACCAGGGCACCCAGCAGCACCCCGCAGGCGCTCCAGCCCACGAACGCCGTGCTGCCCAGCAGGAACGACTGCATGGCCGGCAGGATGTCCGGCCGCGCGATGAGCACCAGCGAGGCCAGCGCCGTCAACACCACGCCCACGATGACCCCGGCCAGCAGCAGCCGCAGGCCTTGCTGCACCCCTTTGGCCAGGGTCAGCGTGATGAGCACGGCCAGGGTCGCGCCCACAAAGGCCGCGCCCGTGAGCCCCAGCGCACGATGAGGGCCGTGGCGTACGGCGTGCCGCCGAAGGCGGCCATGGCCACGGCCACCCCCAGGTTGGCGCCCGCCGCGCTGCCCAGCAGGTAGGGGTCGGCCAGGGGGTTGCGGAACAGGCCTTGCGCCACCGCGCCCGCCAGGCCCAGCAAGGCGCCGGCCAGCCACGCCCCCAGGGTGCGCGGCAGGCGGATGTCCCACACGATCTGGGCCGCGACCGGGTCGCGCCACAGCGCGGCCGGGCCTTGCCAGCCCGTGCTGCCCACGGCCAGGCCGCCGGCCAGCACGATCAGGCTCAGCACCACGGCCAGCAGGCCGACCCAGGCCGCGCGTCGCTGATTCATGCCATGACCCCAGGCAGTATCAGCCCATCGCCGTTTCTTTCCAAACGGCAATGTATGCATACTCCATGATCCCTCATGGCGCATGTCCCGTCGTGCGCGCCACGCGGCGGTTCACGCAATCGGCCACGATGGCGGCCGCCTCGCCCAGGCGCGGCCCCGGCCGCACCAGCACATCGGCCTGGGCCCGCGTGAACAGGCACACCCGCCCCTCGCGCACGGCCGGCATCTCGTTCCAGCCCGGGTAGCGAAAGCTCACGCGTTCGGGCACGGCGGCGTCGGGCAGGTCGGCCCGCTCGCTGCTCATGATGAACTGCGGCCTGGCGCGCACCACGTACTCGGGGTTCAGGCGCGGGAACGGCCCGAGCTCGGCCGGCAGCGCGTTCACCAGGCCCAGCGCCGACAGCACCTCGCCGATGAACGACTGCGGCCCCGCGCCGTACGGGCCCGCACTGGCTTCGAAGAACACCGTCATGCCTTTGGAAGCCGCCGGCATGCGCGCAACGGCCTCGCGCAGCTGGCGCTCGGCCTGAGCCCACACCGCATCGGCGCGCGCCGCTGGCAGGCCCAGCAGCTGCGCCAGCGTGCCCAGCACGCGCCGCGCATCGGCCATGCCCCCCTTGGGTTCGATGGTCAGCACCGGAATGCCCAGCGCCTGCAGGCGCTCGACCCCGCGCGAGGCGGCGCTGGCCAGCACGATGTCGGGCCGCTGCGCCACGATGGACTCCACATTGGGATCGACCCCGCCACCCACCTGCGGCAGCCGCGTCACGCCCGCGGGCCAGTTGGAATAGCGGTCCACGCCCACCAGCCGGTCGCAGGCCCCGAGCGCGCAGACCGACTCGGTCAACGACGGCAACAGGCTCACGATGCGCTGCGGCGGCCGCTTGAGCTGCACCAGGCGGCCGTGGTCATCGCGGATCTGAATCGCGCGCGGTGTGGTCAACGTGGCCTGCGGCCCGGCGGGCGCCGCCGCGGCCGGCATCGACGCCGTCAAGAGGGCCACCAGCAGCCCGGCGCACCCGGCAGCGCCAAGCGCCACGCGTGCAAGCGTCGCGAACGACCGACGGGGACGCGCGGCCCATGCGCAACCCGGGTCGATGGCATGCGGAGTATCGCGCCCTTGCCGTTTGTTTGTCATCGCCGAGTTCACCATACTGCCTTCACCTCTTTGCACCGAAGCCGCCACAACAGCCTCAAGCCTCGCCCTTGGCCATCAGCGGCAGGCCCGCCACCATCAGGCACACGCGCTCGCACCGGGCCGCCACCTGCTGGTTCAGGCGCCCCAGCGCATCCACGTAGGCGCGCACCTCGGCACCCATGGGCACCACGCCCAGGCCGATTTCGTTGCTGACCAGCACGACCGGGCCGGCGCAAGCGGCCAGGGCCTGCAGCAGCTCGGCACTGCGGTCAACCAGGGCCTGCACCTGCAAGCCCGTCGCCTGATCCTGCACCGATGCGGCCACGGCTTCTCCCCCGGCAGCGGCATCGGCAGCCTGGGCGCTGGCTTCACCACCTGGCCCACCGGGCGGGGCGAACAGGACATTGCTCAGCCACAGCGTCAGGCAGTCGACCACGAGCAGGTGCTGCGGGTCATGCCAGGCCGGGCTGCGGCGGATGGCGCCGGCCAGGTCGAGCGGCGCCTCGATGCAGGCCATGCGCGGCAGCGCCTGCGCGCGGTCGGCGCGGTGCCGCGCAATGCGGTCGTGCATCTCGGCGTCGTGCGCCTGGGCGGTGGCGATGAAGCTGGCGCCATGCGCTGCGTCCTGCAGCCAGCGCGCGGCCAAGTGCTCGGCCCGGCGCGACTTGCCGCTGCGCTGGCCGCCCAGCACCAGCTCGCGCGCCACCACGCGCAAGGCCTGGGGGTTCGGGTCTGCGGCCCCCATGGCTCAGAAGCCCGGCGTCCAGCGCAGCTCGGCGTAGGCGGTGCGCCCGGCCTGGGCATAGCCGCGGGCCAGCTGGTACTGGCGGTCGGCCAGGTTGTCCACCCGCAGCAGCAACTGCCAGTCGGGGGCCAACCTGGTGCTGGCGTACAGGTTCAGCACCCCGAAGCCGCCCAGCCGGCTGGTGTTGGCGGCGTTGTCGTAGCGGTGCGAGGTGGCCTGGAACTCGCCCCCCAGCGTCCAGCCGCCCAGCTGCGTGTCGGCCCCCAGCTTGAGCAACTGCTTGGCGCGGCGTGCCAGCAGCTTGCCGGTGTCGCGGCTGTGCGGGTCCTGCAGGTCGATGGAGCCGCTCAGGTTGACGCTGCCCAGCCGGTGGCGGGCCGCCAGCGTCAGGCCCTCGTAGACCGCGCGGCCGCCGTTTTCGTAGCAACCGAAGGCATCGGCGCAGGGTCCGGCCGCGCCGAACGCGATCAGGTTGCGCACGCGGTTCTGGTACAGGGTGGCTTCGACGCTGCTGCCGCCATCGGCCCAGCGCAGGCCCAGCTCGACGTTGCGGCTCTTTTCGGGTTGCAGGTCAGGCGCGCCATACTGGCTGAAGCGGTGGTACAGCGTCGGCACCCTGAAAGCAGTACCAGCCGCTGCCGTCACACGCCAATTCGGTGCAAACTGATACCCCCATGCAAATTGACCCGTGGTGGCGCCCCCGAATTCGCTGTCGCGGTCGTGGCGCAGGTTCAGCTGCAGCGTGTGGGCGCCGCCCTGCCAGCCCCAGCCCAGGGCCAGCGCGTTCTGGTGCCGGCTGGTGTCGATGGGGTCGTTGACCAGCGCATCGCCGCGGTGTTCCAGCGTCAGGCTCAGCCGGTGCGCGCCCAGGCGCAGCGTGTTCTGAAACAGCGCGTCGCGCAGCGTGGTCTTGGTGGCGTAGGGGTCGGGCGACGTGCGGTAGCGCGTGGTCGACTGGCTGACCGACAGGCGCGAGTCGTAGACCTCGCTCCACCGCGCCGCCCAGGCCAGGCTGGCCGTGGTCAGCTGGTTGACGCCGTGCTCGTCGATGCCCTGGGTGCCAAAGCCGTCGTACTGGGCGTCCATCTTGCTGTGGCTGAAGGCGGCTTCGAGCCGGTGCGCACCATTGACCTGCCAGCCCAGGCGGGCGTTGGCCGCGGTGTTGCGGTAGCCGTCCTTGTCGGGGTTGTAGGCGGCGTCGGGCCGGGCATTGAAGCCCGAGCTGGTGGCGCGCGACGCGCCCAGCGCGTAGTCCACCGCCCCGGCCTGGCCGCTGATGCCGGCCTCGGCCCGGCGCGTGCCCTGGCTGCCCAGGCCCACGGCCACGTTGGCCTTGGGCGCGCCGTCACCCTGGCGGGTGTAGATGAGGATGACGCCGGCCACGGCGTCCGAACCGTACACGGCCGCCGCGGGCCCGCGCAGGATTTCGATGCGCTCGATCTGGGCCAGCGAAATCGCCTCCCAGGGCGCGCCACCGGTCGATTGCGAATCCACGCGCACGCCGTTGACGTAGACGGCGGTGAAGCGCGTTTCGGCACCGCGGATGTAGATGCTGCTGGTGGTGCCGGGGCCGCCGTTGCGCACCAGCTCCATGCCGGGTTGGCGCGCCAGCAAATCGGCGATGTTGACCGCGCCGCTGCGCTGCACGGCCTGGTCGTCGAGCACGGTGACATCGGCCAGCACCTGCGCGGCCGGCTGCGGCGTGCGCGTGGCCGAGATGACCACATCGGGCAGGCTGGCGGCAGCGGCCGCCAGCGTGCCGGCGTCCGACCGCTGCGCGGACACGGTGCCGGGATTGGACACATCGGCCGCCTGGGCCTGAGACTGGGCCTGAGCGCCAGGCGCGAACGACGCACACAGGGCCGCAACGGCCAGGGGCAGGCAAGCCTGCGACGAGAAGGGAGAATGGGACATCATGGGGAAACAGCCTGCAAGGCGCCAGCATCCCCGCCAGCGCGCACCGCAACACGACGCACGCCTGCCCTGTCTGGCAGAACGCACCTCGACCGCGTTGGCTGATATCCGGGCTGACGCGTTCATGCCCGCACGTCGCCTTCCCAGGTGCTTGTTCAAGGCATCCCAGTGGCTGAAACCGTCGTCATGAGGTGCGGGCCGTGATCCGCATTCAGCCGATCCACAGCGCGTCTTACCGTTGCGGGGGCAGCGCAGGTTCGGCAACCGTGCCCGGGTGGGGGGTCCCTCCTGCTTCCCATTGAACTGCGGCGTGTGAACCACGCCTGCGAGCACCAACGTGGGCGCGATTGTACGGGCGCCCCTGGTCGCGCCCTGCAGCACAGGCGTCAGGGGACTGAGCCATCGCCCATCACGCCAGGCTGGACCATGTCGAGGTACGCGTGGCGCGGCGCATGGGTCCGCCGGGAAGCCCTGGCCTTGCGGGCTTGCGCCGGCCATCCGCCTGCGCGGCGACCGTGGTGGACGGGCCCGTCAGGCCGGTTGCCGTCAGCCCAGGGCGCCGGCGGCGCGCAGCTTGGCGATTTCGTCGGCGTTGAAGCCGTAGTCGGCCAGCACGTCGTCGGTGTGCTGCCCCAGCGTGGGCGCGGGCCCGGCAGGCCGTTTGGCCACGCCTTCCAGGTGGAACGGCGAGCCGATGGTTTCCTCGTCACCCAGCGGGACGATGGCCCCGGCGATGCGCATCTGCTCGTCGTCGTGCATGTCCTCGACCACGCCGATCACGCCATAGGTGATGCCTGCGGCATCGAGGCGCCGGCGCCATTCCTTCAGGTCGTGCTGGATGAACACCTCGTCCAGGATGGGGATCAGCGCCAGGTGATTCTGGCGGCGCAGCTCCGGCGTCGCAAAGCGCGGGTCCTGGGCCAGGTCGGTGCGCTCCATGGCCTTGAGCAGCGGGGCGGACTGGGCCTCGTTGAGCACGGCCAGGTTGATCCAGCGGCCGTCCTTGGTGCGGTAGCTGTTGCCAAAAGCATTCACGGTGTGCGTGCGCGGCGGGCGGTACTCGACCGGCACCTGGAACAACGCAGCCTGCGCCATCCAGGCGTTGGACCACACGCCGCAGGCCAGCAGCGAGGTGTCGACGTGGCTGCCCTCGCCCGTCATCGCGCGGCGGTACAGGGCCGTGACGATGGCCGCATACAGCGTCATGCCGCTGGGCATGTCGCCCATGCCGGGCAGCGACCGGATGGGCTGGCTTTCCTCGCTGGCGCGCATCAGGTCCATCAGGCCGGTGCGGGCCCAGTAGACGGTGGAGTCGAAGCCGGTCTTGTCGGCCTCGGGGCCGGTCTCGCCGTAGGCGGTGAACGAGGCGTAGATGAGCTTGGGGTTGAGGTGCTTGAGGTCTTCGTAGGTGATGCCGAGCTTGCGGCGCACCGGCAATGGCTGGTTGGTGACGAAGACATCGGCCTGCTCGACCAGGCGGTGCAAGGCGGCCAGCGCCTCGGGCGTCTTGAGGTTGAGGGCGAGGCTGCGCTTGTTGCGCGACATCAGCTCCCAGGGGTAGTTGCGGTCGGACTCGGGCATGCCCGGCGCGCGGTACAGCTCACGGAACGAATCACCCGTGTGCGGCTCGATCTTGATGACATCGGCACCGAAATCGCCCAGCACGGTGGTGGCCACGGGCGCCGCGATGAAACTGGCGCAATCGAGCACGCGAAGGCCTGCGAAAGGCAAAGCGGAGGGGGACGCTTGCACAGTGGACATGGTCGGTTCGTTTCCTTGGGTCAAAGCCGGCAATGTGACCCCAAACCGACCCGGACTGTGTGATCTGGGCGACAAAGCCTGCTGCCATCATGGAGAACATTACATGGCAGTATGCTGCACTTTCCGTTGTTCAAAGAACGGAAATTGCCCCATACTACTCACTCACTCCAGACGATCCAACCCATGTAATGGGTCAACAGGATGAGCAGGCCAAAGCCGATGCGGTACCAGGCAAACGGCACGAAGGAGTTGCTGGAGATGAAGCGCAGCAGCCAGCGCACGCACAGCCAGGCGCTCAAGAACGCGAACACCAGGCCCACCAGAAACATGGGCAGGTCTGCCCAGGACAGCACGTCGCGCGCCTTGTAGAGGCTGTAGACGCCGGCGCCGATCAGGGTGGGAATCGCGAGGAAGAACGAGAAATCCGTGGCCGCCTTGCGCGACAGCCCCAGCAGCATGCCGCCGATGATGGTGGCGCCCGAGCGGCTGGTGCCGGGCACCATGGCCATGCACTGCACCAGGCCGACCTTCACCGCGTCCAGCCAGCGCATGTCGTCCACGCTGGCGACCCGGGTCTGCGACTGGGGCCGACGCTCGGCCCACAGGATGACAAAGCCGCCGATGATGAAGGTCGTGGCCACCACCAGCGGCGTGAACAGGTTCTCCTTGATGGCCTTGCCGAACAGCAGGCCCAGCACCACGGCGGGCAGGAAGGCCAGCAGCACGTTGACCGCGAAACGCTGCGAGTCACGGCTGCGGGGCAAGGTCACCACGGTGTGGCGGATGCGCTGCCAGTAGACGAGGATGACGGCCAGGATGGCGCCGGTCTGGATCGCGATCTCGAACACCTTCTCGCGCTCGCCATGGAAATCCAGCAAGGCCCCGGCCAGGATCAGGTGGCCGGTGGAGGAAATGGGCAGAAACTCGGTCAGGCCCTCCACGATCCCCATGATCGCGGCCTTGATCAACAACAAAACGTCCACGTCGTCCTTCCTGGTCAGTGCCAGCAGCAAAAGGCGCAAATCTTAGCCAGAAGGCGAAAGCCCCCGGCCACGTCCGCCTGGCTTTGGCGTCCGGTTGGGCATGGCCGCGGCCGCACTCGTGGCGCACGCCCGGCGTGCGGGCGGACCACCGCGCATGGTGCGCGCGGTTTGGGCACAGCAAGCCCGGGCGCCCCCCGAGGCACCACCCTTGTGCTCTGCCCAGCCGGCTTTCGAGCGAATGTTGAACGGCGGCCACTGCATCACGATGGCGGCGTTTCGCGCCGGCCTGTGCATACGGACGAGGTGTCCGCGCCGGTCCACCTGCGTCGCCCGTTGCGTCCGTGCCTGCGAGGTAAGCCGCGACCCGAATGGCACGGAGTCGTTCCTTTCCGCGCGGTTGCCTCACCTTGGCGGGCAACAAAAAGCCGCCCCAAGGGCGGCTTCAGAGACAGACCCGCGCAGGCCTCGTGTCAGCGGTGGCCGTGACCCCGGCCCCGGTGGTGGCCATGACCGTGGCCATGGCCGCGCCAGTGGCGGTCATCGCGGTAATACCGACCGCCGTAGTAGTAGCGCGGGGGCGGCGGTGCGTAATAGACGGGGCGCGGCGGCGCGTAGTACACGGGCGGCGGCGGGGCCACGTACACCGGAGCCGGCGCCACGTACACCGGCGCGTTGCCAAACCCCACGCTGACGCCGGGTGCGCCCACGCCCACGTTCCAGTACACGTCGCGCGCCTGCGCCTGGCCGGCCACGCCCAGGGCGGCAGCCACGGCCACACCGGCCATGACCGCCCAGCGCTTCACGCGGCTGGATCGGGGGATCGATTGCGTCAAGTCATTCATCACTTGGCTCCTTGTCCTGCCGAGCGTGCACGGCACGCTCCAAAAAAATGAATGGCGCGGTGGCCCGCCTGTGGCGCGGCACCCGCCTGAGACCCTAACGCGGACGCGGGCTCGGGCGTTGTCACCATAAGCGTTTCCGGCGTTGCCAGATGTAAGCCATCGGGATTCACCCGGGCCATGAAGGCCTGGGTGAAAACCCGAGCCAACTACAATTTGCGACATGAACACGCCGCATCCGAGTGCCCCTGCCTCCCCTGAGGCCGATACCCCCGCCAAGCCCAGCCATTTCCTGCGCCAGGTCATCGAGGCCGACGAGGCCGCCAACACCTACGGCCAGCGCAGCTGGGGCGGCAGCCCGGGCGATGCGGCCCACCACCGGGCCGGCATCGTCGACCCGGCCAAGGTGCGCATGCGCTTTCCACCCGAGCCCAATGGCTACCTGCACCTGGGCCATGCCAAGAGCATCTGGCTGAACTTCTCGCTCGCGCACGACCACGGCGGCGTCTGCCACCTGCGGTTTGACGACACCAACCCCGAGAAGGAAGAGCAGGAGTACGTGGACGCCATCCGCGAAGCCCTGCGCTGGCTGCGCTACGACACCGAATTCGCCGACGGCCTGGCGCCCGAGAGCGCTGCCTGCATGGCCCCGCGTGAGCAGGCCCACGAGTACTTCGCCAGCAACTATTTCGACTTCATGTACCGCGCGGCCGAGTACCTGATCGAGGCCGGCCTGGCCTATGTGGACGAGCAGACACCCGAGCAGATGAGCGCCAACCGCGGCGACTTCGGCACACCGGGCAAAAACAGCCCTTTCCGCAGCCGCACGCCGGCCGAAAACCTGGCGCGCTTTCGCGAGATGCGCGATGGCCAACTGCCCGATGGCGCTGCCGTGTTGCGCGCCAAGATCGACATGGCCAGCCCCAACATCAACCTGCGTGACCCGGCGCTCTACCGCATCCGCCATGCCACGCACCACAACACGGGCGACCGCTGGTGCATCTACCCCATGTACACCTATGCGCACCCCATCGAGGATGCGCTGGAGCAGATCACCCACTCGATCTGCACGCTCGAGTTCGAAGACCAGCGCCCGTTCTACGACTGGCTGCTGGCGCGGCTGTGTGAAGGCGGCCTGCTGGATGCGCCCTCGCCGCACCAGTACGAGTTCGCCCGCCTGAACGTGACCCACATCCTCACCAGCAAGCGCAAGCTGCGCCAGCTGGTGGAAGAAGGCCACGTCGACGGCTGGGACGACCCCCGCATGCCCACGCTGGCGGGCCTGCGCCGCCGTGGCTACACGCCCGAGGCCATCAAGCTGTTCTGCGAGCGCAGCGGCGTGACCAAGACGGGTGGCGCCTGGACGGAGTACGCCGCCCTCGAAGCAGCGCTGCGCGACACGCTGGACCCGGTGGCCGCACGCGCGCTGGCCGTGCTCGATCCCGTGGCGCTGCACATCGTCAACTGGGAGGCGCTGATGGGCGCCGGCCACCTGGAGCCCTGCCACGCGCCGGTCAACCCGCACGACGAAGCCGCGGGCCAGCGCCACTTCAGCCTGGGTGCCGACCTGTGGATCGAGCGCGAGGACTTCATGGCCGTGCCCAGCAAGGGCTTCCGCCGCCTGTACCCCCCCTACACGGGCGGCGACGGCCAGCCCAAGGACGGCAACAAGGTGCGCCTGAAGTACGGCTATGTCGTGCAGTGCACCGGCTTTGAGCAGGACGCCAACGGTCAGGTCACGCGCGTGCTGGCCGAGCTCATCCCCGACACCAAGAGCGGCACGCCGGGCGCGGACAGCGTCAAGGTCAAGGGCGTGATCGGCTGGGTCGGCCAGGCCGACGCCGTCGCCATCGAGGTGCGCAACTACGAGCGCCTGTTCAACGCCGAGCACCCGGGCAGCGCCGAGCTGACCGAGGAGCTCAACCCGAACAGCCTGCACACCGTGCAGGGCTGGGGCGAGCCCAGCCTGACGCAGGCGCAGCCCGATGTGCCGCTGCAGTTCGAGCGCCTGGGCTACTTCGTGCGCGACAGCCGTGCCTTTTCGCAAGACCGCGACCACCTCGTCTTCAACCGCACCAGCGGCTTGAAGGACAGCAAATGAGGCCATGAGCAGCCGCCCCCGCGCCGACCTGGGCACGCACGCGTCGCTGGGCCTGGTCCTGGCCGCTGCGGGGCTGCTGCTTGCCCTGTCCGGCATGCTGACCTTGTGGTTGGCGGCCGAGTTCAGCCTGTTTGGCCTGAGCCTGCTGGTGCTGGGGCTGGTGGCCGCTGGCCTGGCGTGGTGGTCCGAGCGCCACAGCGCCGGCCCGCTCGACGACGACTTTCCCGAAACCGAGCACCAGGGCCCGGGCAACGGCTGGCTGACCACGGTGCTGCAGCGCAAACCCGGCACCGACCTGCCGCCCGACGTGGCCGAGGACGCGCCGCCCCCCACCTCGGCCGTGGCCAAAGAGCGGGTGCAGTATGTGCTCACCGCCGATCAAAAATTAACGGCAGACGGGGCATACCCCACAAACCATGCAGCCACCGTGGCGCCACAGGTCAGCGATCGCAGCGCCGCCCCGCAGTGGTCCCCCGAGGTGTGGCAGCACATCGAATGGCGGCGCCTGCTCACCGTGGTCACGGGCCTGTTCATCCAGGTCGGGTTTCAGCCCTCGTCGTTCAAGGCCGTGGGCCTGACCGGCGCCGACGTGGTGCTCAGCTCGGGCAAAGGCCCCTTGCTGCTGCGCTGCATCGCCACGCGTGCGGGCATTTCGCGCGCCGACATGCGCGCCTTCGTGCGCGTGGTCAAGGCCCAGCAACTCGTGCACGCCACCCTGGCCACCGGCGGCCAGGTGTCGCCCGAGGCCCGCGCGCTGGCGCGCGAGCATGGCATCCACACGCTGGATGGCGAGCAGCTGCTCAAGCTCATCGCCACACGCACGCCTGCGCAGCAGCACACCCTGCACCTGACCGCCTATGCCGGCGCCTACTGGCGCCCCAGCTGCATGCACTGCGGCATCAAGCTGGTGCCGCGCCTGCGCCCGCAGGACCACCGCCCCTACTGGGGCTGCCGCAACGCACCGGACTGCACGGTGGCGCTGCCCATGGACATGGCGCAGCTGTCGCGGCTCAAGCGTCCAGCCGCCGCGGGACAGGGATCCAGTGCTGCTGTGGCCACAGCCGATGCACGCCCTGTTCAGGTGAACGTTGGCGCGGCAGCCACTCAACCTGCGGCACTCTGAACCCGGCGCGCCCGTCTCGGCTTGGGGCCATGAACATAGCCGCCAGCCATGAAAACCACAAAACGGCACCCGGCGTGGGACGCAGGTTGCTCAGCGGGCACCGCGGCGATGGTGGTGGCTGGCAGGGCGGTGGTCACCATGGCTTCACGACTGTCGAAGAAATTCGCCTCGCCCGCATGGACGTTAGCCCAGGCGGCGACTCGGAAGATCATCGGCCCCGATGCACCCATGCCCAAGGTGCAGGATCACCGTCGGTCACCTCGCCTGGTAGCGACCGTCTCGACCCATGCGTGGGCAAACACCGCGTCGTGCCCCTGGCCGACGGCAGCACCCTGGCGCTGGACACGACAGCTCGGTGACCGGTGCCGACACGCGCCTGCGCCCGTGGCCCCAAGCCGTGGCGCAGACCACTCAGGCTCATGGCCGCGTCAGCGGCGAAACTCCATGAACTCGGGCTCGTGGCCGCGCGAACGCAGCCACTTGGCCAGGGCCTGGCCCGTGCCGGCCGACCAGCATTTGACGTCCTTCAGGTCGAGCAGCTTGTAATCGACCAGTTCCGGCGAGAGCTTGACCTCGCCCGTGCAGACCGCGTGGTAGGCGATGATGACCTGGTTCATGCGCAGAAACTCGTACACGCCGATGAGCTCGAGCGACTCGGTCTGCAACGCGGTCTCTTCTTCAATCTCGCGCCGCACCCCGTCTTCGGGCGATTCGCCCGCCTCCATGAAGCCGGTGATCAAGGCATACATGTCGCCCTTCCACATCGCGTTCTTGGCCAGCAGCACCTGACCGTCTTTTTCGATGATGGCCGCCAGCACGGGCGTGGGGTTGTTCCAATGCGTCCAGTTGCACACCGGGCAGCGCATGCGCTCCTTGGGACCGCCATCCTCCATGTCGGTGACGGCCATCAACTCGGTGGCGCATTGGGGGCAGTAGATGAAGCTCATGCTTGAAAAAATCCTGTTGAGGTCGCGTGCAAAACCGTAGCTTGACACAGCGCCGGGCCGTCGCTTGTCGCCGCCTTGCGGGCGTTCGCCCGGCCATGGCGGCGGCCGACGGACTGGCTGCTGCGACGGTCACCCTCGGGTGTCACGGCACCGAAGAGACTGAGCCGCGTGGGCGTCGCGCGCCGCCGGGTTGCTCAGGCTGGCCGTCCGGCGCAACGGGTTAAGCTGCCGCGATGACCTCGACACCACACCCGCCTTCACCCGCCCCGCCCTGCACCGAACCGGTGGAGCTGCACACGGCTCGTCTGGTGCTGCGCCCGTGGCGGCCCAGCGACTGGCCCGCCTTCGCCCAGCTGAACGCCGACCCCGAGGTGATGCGTCACTTTCCGGCCACGCTGACCGCGGACCAAAGCCAGGCGCTGGCGCAGCGCTGCCAGGCGGGCATTGACGAGCGCGGCTGGGGCTTCTGGGTCACCGAACACCGCGCGTCAGCTGGCGGGCATGATCGGCCTGAACATCCCCTCAGCCGACCTGTCCTGCTCCCCCTGTGTGGAAATCGGCTGGCGCCTGGCCCGGCCCTTTTGGCACCAGGGGCTAGCCACCGAGGGCGCGCGGGCAGCACTGGATTTCGCCTTCGGCACCCTGCAGCTGGACGAGGTGGTCGCGTTCACCACCTTGTCCAACCTGCCGTCACAAGCCGTGATGCAACGCCTGGGCATGCAGCGCGACGCGGCCACGTTTCAGCACCCCGCCCTGCCGCCCGGCCACGCGCTGGCCGAGCATTGCCTGTATCGCATCCAACGCCATCAGCATGGCGTATGAGCGCACTTCCGTTCATTGAATATCGCAAGCAGCGCCATACTCCACACCCAAGACCATCAGGACTTGAGCACCTCGGAATCCTGGATCATCTTCTTCCAGCGCACGCGCTCCTTGGCCAGGAAGCGCTCGTAATCGGCCGCGCCCTGGGCGGTGATGCGCACCCCCTGCTTCTCCAGCGATTGGCGCAGCTCGGCGCCCTTGAGCTGCTGAAGCGAGGCATTCGACAACGCGTCGACCACCGCCTGCGGCGTGCCCTTGGGCACGAACAAGCCGTTCCAGATCGGCATGGCAAAGCCCGGGAAGCCCTGCTCGGCCACCGTGGGCACGTCGGGATAGGCCGGCGCACGTTCGGCGCTCATGCTGGCGATGACGCGCATCTTGCCGGCTTCGACCTGGGGCCGGGTCGTGGGCACCGTCATCACGGCCACTTCGATTCGCTTGGACAGCAAGTCCGGGATGGCCGGCGCCTCGCCCGAGTACGGTGCGTGGATCATCTTCACACCGGCGAGCTTGCACAGGTACTCCATCGCCACGTGCACCGGGCCCAGCGGCCCCGTGGACATGAAGCGCACCTCGCCCGGCCTGGCCTTGGCATCGGCCAGCAGGTCCTTGAGCGATTTGTAGGGGCTGTCGACCGGCACGGTCAGCGAGTAATCCACGTCGAACAGGTAGGCCACGGCGGCGAAATCGCGCTCGGGCTTGTAGCTCAGCGTGGGCATGGTGTGCTCGAGCACGATGTTGGTGCCGATGCCCCCCATGAGCACCGTGTAGCCATCGGCCGGGCTGCGCACCACGGCCGTGGCGCCAATGGCACCCGATGCACCCGGCTTGTTGTCGACGATGACGGTCTGCTTGAGCGGGGTCTCCAGCGCCTTGGCCATCAGGCGCCCCAGCACATCCGTGGCACCCCCCGGTGCAAACGGCACCACCAGCTTGATGGGCTTGCTGGGAAAGTCCGCCGCCAGCGCCAGCTGCGGCGCCAGACCCAGGCCGGCCGCCGTGCCTGCCGCAGCGGCGCCGAGCAGGTGGCGGCGCGTCATGCCGGGGTTGGCGGTCAGGGTGTGGCGGGACGGGGCATGCGGGTTCAGGCGGGGCTTGCGCGGGGTCATGGTGGTCTCCAAAGGCGTTGTGGCGTGGCGACAAGGCTTCGCACGCTGCCCTGTCGGGGCCTGCATCTGACACCAAAGCGAGCCCTGGGTCTGTCACCCTTGGTCGAGCTGCGGGCAGCGGCCACCCACGAGCACGGCCAGCGAGGCCGAGATGCCCAGACTGATGCGGCGCTTGTCTTCGTCATGGCTTTCGCGCCGCTACTCGGGCCCGCGCACCGGCACGCCCAGCGCGAGCAGGACGGTTCGCCCCCAACTTTCGACACCTCAAAAAGCAGTATGGGTTGGTTCCCGTTGTCATTTCAACGGGAACCAACCCATACCCCATCAAGCTTCAGCCAGCTGGCAGACCGGCGCTTGACCGGCCTGCTACCCGCCCGAGCCATGGCTCAGCGCTTGCCGCCCAGCAAGGCCTTGAGGGCCTGTTGCAGGCGGCGCGCCTCGGCCTCGGCATGCGGGCTGGCCAGCACACGGGCCACGTCCTGCGTCCAGGTTTCGGTCGGCGACGGTTCGTTGCGCTGGGTCAGCAGTTGCAGCTGCAGCGCGCGGCGCTCGGCCAGGTGGTCGGCCGGCGTCGGCACCTCGGCCGCCATCTCCAGGCGCAGCAAGGCGTCGCGCGGTTGCGATGCCGCCGGCTGGCTCAGGGCCTGGGCCCATTGCGAGCGCACCTGACCATTTACCTGGCGACCCAGCTCCGCCGCAGCGGGCAGCGCATCGGCCTGCCGGCTTTGCCAGGCCGACAGCAGCTGACCCACGGTTTCGCCGTGGGCCTGGGCGGCCAGCTTGCGCAGCGCCGCCTGGGCGTGCTCGACGGCATCGCGCTGGGCGCGGAAGGCCGCGTCGCCCAGACGCGGGCCGCGATCGGGGCGGTCGCCACGCTCAGGGCGGCCGCCATCGCGGCGGTCAAACCCGCGGCCATCTCGGCCATCGCGGCGGCCGTCACGGCCATCGCGACCTCGGCCGTCGCGCCGCCCATCGCGGCTGTCGCGCGCAGCCGGCTCGGGCCGCTTGGCTCCGGGCCGGTCGTCGCCACGCATGGCGACGACCTTGCGCGGTGCGGCAGGCGGTTTGGCGGCTTCGGCAGCGGCTTGGCCCTCTGCGGCGCCCGATTCGGCGGCTTCGACCCCGTCACCCGTTGCATCAGCGGCGCCCTCCGCGGCCGGCTCGGGGGTGGCTGGCGTCGTGTCACCTGCGGCAGCCGGTGCGGCAGTCGCCTTGGTCGGCTCTGCGGGCTGCTGGGCCTGGGCACGCTGGGCATCGTCCAGCGCCTGCAAGGCGGCACGGATGCGCTGGGCATCGCCCGAAGCGGTGGCAGCTTCGACTTCCTTGGCGGCATCGAGCACGGCCTGATCGCGCGCCGACAGCGCCGCGTGCTGCTGCTGACGCTCGTGGGTCTTGCGCTGGAAGGCCTCGTCGATCGGCTTGCGGAAGGCATCCCAGAGCTTTTGCTCGTGCTTGCGGTCGATGGGCACGGTTTGCGCCTCAGCCTGCCAGCGCGCCTGCAGGTCCTTGATGGCGTCGATGCGCAAGGCGGGCGCGGCGCCCACCAGCTTGGCCTCGTCGATCATGGCGTGGCGGCGGGCCAGGCTGTCTTTTTGCGCCGTGTCCAGCGGCGCCGAGGCCGCGGCCAAGGCCTGCTTCCACTTCGGCTGCAGCTCGGCATAGGCCTTTTCGCTCAGGTGACCGGCATTGCGCCAGCGGTCCGAGAACTGGTGCAGCGCCCGGTTGAACGCCTTCCAGTCGGCCTTGGCCCCGCTGGCCAGGGCCTGCGCCTGGGCTTCACCCCAGGCTTGAACCTCGGCAAGCAAGGTCAGGCGTTCACCGCGGTGCTTGGCGGCTTCGGCACGCACCTGACCCAGCCACTCTTCCACGAAGACGTGGGCGCGGTTGCAGGCACGGTCGAAGCGCTTCCACAGCGCGTGGTTGGGCACGCCGCCCTGGTCGGTCGACTTCCACTGCTCGCGCAGGTTGCGCAGCGCCTCTTGCAGCTTGCGCCCGGTCAAGGTCGGCTGCCACTGGGCCTTCACGCGTTCGGCGGCGTCCTGCGCCTCGGGCTTGGCTTCTTTCTCGGCATGGGCCGCAGCCGGGGCTTCTGCAGCGGCCGGAGCTTCCGCCGCTGCGGGAGCAGCTTGCACAGCAGCCGCAGCCTCTGCGGCGACCGTGTCGGCGGGCTCCGCCGCGCCTTCGGCTGGCGCATCGGCTTGAGCAGGCGCTTCGGCTTGGGGCGCAGCGTCAGCCGGGCTGGCTGCGGCATCGAGCGCGACGTCCGGCGCAGACGGTGCGGCGTCGGTAGCCTCGGCCGAAGCAGCCTCCGGTGCGACCGGCGCAGCGTCGGCAGCGGCTGGTGCGGCAGGCTCGGCGGCATCTGCCGGGGCATCCGCCTTGGCAGGCTTGTCAATGGGTTTGAGCAGGGCTTCGGCCTTGCTCACGAGTTCTTCACGCAGCTGGTCGGCGCGCCACTTCTGCCACCCTTCCAGCTCCTGGGCGGCGGCCAGGCTGGTGTGCGCGCGGGCGACCACGGCCTCGTCGGCACGCTTGCCTGCTTCCTTGAGCGCCTGGCGCAGCGCGTGCGCGGCCGAGGCAATGACGCGTCCCTGGCCGATCTTCACGGCAGCGTCGAGCGACACCACGGCCTTCTCGATCGCGGCATGGGCTTTGGCGCGGACTTCGGGGTTGACTTTGGCTGCTTCGGGCTTGGCGGGTTTGTCGGCGGCCGCTTGCGGCGCCTCGCCGCGCGCCACGCGCAGCTCGTCGGCCCAGGTGGGCACGTCGGGCAGCGGCGCTTCGGCCGACGCCGCGGCAGCTTCCGCCACGGTCAGGGCGCTGGCAAAGGCCTCCCACACGGCTTGCAGCTGCGCCTTGGAAGCGTCGAGCTGGCTGGGGTAGCGCGCATCCACATTGCCCCAGTCGGCCTGGGTGGTCAGGCCCTGGACCTGGGCCTGCCAGTGGGCGACGTCGTGCTCGAGCGCGGCGCGCGCGGCATGGGCATCGGTCCAGGACTTGGTCGACAGCAGCTCGATGCGCTGCGCCAGCAGCACGGCGGCTTCGCGCTGCACCATGGCCTGGTTCTGCAGGTCCTCAACCACCTTGACGCGGTCGGCCAGTTGCGCCCGCAGGCTGGACAGCGGCTCGCGCGACAGCGGCGCACCCGCACGCGCGGCGTCGCGCTGCCAGGCCATGGCGTCGGCGATGTTCAGCCGGCCGGCGGCCAGCAGGGCCTGGGCGCGCTGGGCCCACTCTTCGGCCATGTGCTCTTGCGACTTGGCACGCTTGAGCTCGTCGAGCTTGTCGCGGATGGGGCGAGCAGCGCCCTTGTCGCGGCCGCTGAGCTCCTTGAACACGTCCTGCAGCTGATCGGTGCTGGGCCCCGTGGCGAGCCAGTCGCGGATCTTGGCCGCGCGTTCACCCGAGGTGGCCGCCGAAAAGGCGCCGCCCGTCAGGTCATCGAGCCGGTGTTTGGAGGGCGCTTTGGCCGGCGCTGCGGGCTCGGCGGCGGCAGGGGTATCGGGGGTGGGCTTGCGCGAAAACGGGAACATCGGCGTGAATGCGTTGGGCATGGCAGCTGGCGGGGCCGGCGCCAAGGTCTGGCCATGAAGGCCATAAGGCCTGTCCGGCACACGCGAGCGGTGGGCCGGTACAGGGCGCGAAACCCGCATTTTCGCTCGGAAATCCCCGCGCGAGCGCTGCACGGGCGCAAATCACCCGGCGGACGCTGGCGACGATGCATCGCCCGGTGCACGCCCACGCCCACACGGGGCGTCGCGGTGCCGTGCCGACTGCCGAAATCCCGGGAAGCCGTGGTCCTGCCCAGCGCGGAGAACGACGCTGACGCGGCAGGCCCGGATGCCGTTCAACGGCGCCACATGGTTCGTCGATCAACCGATGAAGCGCCCACGCGAGGGCCAACGAGCTGGCACCCTGGACACCGCCGCCCACCCGCCGAATGCGACGTGCGTTGACGCCGGGCCGGACGCCGGGCTTGTTGTTGCCTGGGTTGTCGAGTTGGACGAGCCTCGCGTTGGACGGCGAACCAGCAGCCGTGGCCGCATGCGCAGCCGTGAACCCGCGCGCGCCCGGTGCTGGCAACCCCAATCACAAGCCCTGAGTGCGCCTCAATATCCATGCATGATTGGAGTATCAACCGAATGCCGATCAAAATACATCGGACATCGCAGCATACTCCTAATCGGTCACACTCAGTTCTTCAGACTCAAGGCTGCATGCGGTGCCCAGGCCTTGCCGGGCTCGGCGGCGGATGCCGACGCAGCCCCTGCCGCAGCCGCGGCCGGTTTGTCGAGCTGCGAGGCGCCCACGAACAGGCGGTCGGCGGGCAACTGTCGGCTGGCCAGGTAGTCCCGCACCGCCGTGGCGCGCGCCTGGGCCAGCTGCCGCATCTGCTCGTCGCCCACGGCGATGCTGTCCATGAGCAGCCGTTCCATCTCGGCCGTGGGCAGGTCCTTGGCCAGGCCAATGGCGTTGCGCGGCTTCTTGATGTCGGCACGCTTGTAGACCTGCTTGAGCAGGGCGTCGTACTCGGCGCCGGTGATGCGCGCAGCCCTGGCCGGGCGGGTCGAAGCCGCCGCAGCGGACGCGGCCGAGGCTGCGGCCTGCAGCATCGCGGTGGCGTCCTGATCGGCCTGCTTGCCGCCGGCGCCCTCGCCGCGGCGCTGCTCCGCCGCCACCAGGGCCTGCAGCCGCTCGCGCTGGTAGCCCGAGCTTTCGCGCTGCAGGTCGGCCGCACCGCTGACGGTCAGCTTCAGCGATGGCCGGTCGGTCAGCGCCTTGGCGATCTTGTCCAGGTTCTGCTGTGCCTGGGGCGTCAGCTCACTGCTGCCAGGCGCGAACACGACCTGCGACATTTCGTCGCCACTGCCGCCAAAGGCCTTGGCCAGCAGGGTGAAGGGCGCGGTGACGGCCTTGCCGATGATGTTGAAGATCGCCTTGACGATGATGGGGCCCACGCTGAACTGCGGGTCGTTGAGCGAACCCGAGATCGGCAGGTCCAGGTCGATCACGCCGTTGCGGTCGGACAGCAGCGTGACCGCCAGCTTGACGGGCAGGCTGGCCGGAGCGCCCTCCACCTTCTCGCCGAAGGTCAGCTGGTTGAGCACCAGCTTGTTGCTGGCCGTGAGCTGGCCGCTCGGCAGGACCTCGTAATGCACGTCGACGCTCATCTTGCCGCGCTCGATGCCGTAGCCCGAGTACTTGATGGCATAAGGCGACAGCGGCGGCAGTTCCAGGTCATGGACCTTACCGGTCACATCCAGCGCCAGCGGCTTGGCCAGTGGGTTGACCTTGCCGCTGATGTCGAGGCCGGCGCTGCCTTCGGCGCGCCCGGTGAGGGACAGGTCGGCCATCTGCACGGCGCCCGAGGGGTCGGGCTCGGAGCTGAAGGCGTTCAGGCTGCCGTTGAGCTCGGTCAGGTCGGCCGAGTAGTTGGGCTTGATGAAGCGGTCGGAGAAGTACACCTTGCCGCCCACCAGCCGGGTGGGGCCAAAGCGCAGGATGGGGCCGGTGCTCGGCGGATTCGCGGGCTGGGCCGCCGCCGTGGCGGTTGATGCAGCGGTTGACGGTGCAGGCGCCGACGCCTGGGCCGCCCCCGACGCTGCGGCTGCGGCCGGCGCGGCAGCGGCCGCCTGCTCTTCGGGCGAAGCCTTGACCAGGTCCTGCAGGTTCAGGCGCCCGTTGGGGAACACGATGACCCGCGCGAAGAAGTCGGCCAGGCGGGTCTCGGCCACGTTGACCACCGGCCGCGCCTGGGGCTGCACCGTCACGTCCAGCCCCCGCACATGCAGGGTCTTCCAGCTCAGCAGCTCTTCGCCCAGGTTCAGCCCACCGCGCCCCTGCCGGCCGCTGACCGGCGCCAGCGGTGCGCCCGAGTTCACGCTGTCCGCACCAGCGGCCACCGTTGGTGTGCCAGCTGAGCCCGCTGACCGGGAAGTGCTGACCTGCGCCTGCTGGCGCTGCGCCTGGGCCCGCGTGGGCACCGGCGCGACGCTGGTGGTCTGGGTCGTGCCACGGCTGCGCTCGGTGCTGCTGGCGGCGGCGGGCTCGGGCGCGCGCTCGTCGGTGATGGAGCCCACCACGCTGTGGGCCCGAAACTCTTCCACGCTGGCATCGCCGGCCAGCTTGAGGCGCGGCCCCTGCTGGCTGTTGGCGAAATCGACCCGACCCTTGAAGCTGGTGTCGGCGCGCAACAGCTCGATGTTGAGCAGACCGGCGAAGTACGGCTCGAACGCATGCACAGGCAGGCGCTGCAGGTTGACCTCGCCCTTGGCGGCCAGCGGCTGCTGCGTCACCGCGCCTTGCCAGGACAGGCGGCCGGGCTCCAGCCGCCCTGCCCCCAGGCGGGACGACAGCTGCACCTGCATGGGCTTGCTGCCGGCGCCGCCGAACTCGAACCCCTTGACCGTGGCCGCCAGGTCGCTGAGCGTGGCCTCGACGGGGCGCTCGGGCACCTCGTCGCGCCAACCCACGCGGCCGCCCTTGAGCTGCAGCTCGCCCAGCGCCACCTGCCAGGCGGGCGCAGCGCCAGCCTTGCCGGACGGCGTTGACGCGGCGGGCTGCGCCACCAGCCAGTCCTCAACCATGAGCTTGCCCTGGGCATTGCGCGACACCTGCGCCTGGGGCTCGGTGACGGTGAGGCTGCCCACCGTGACCCGCTGCGCCAGCGGCAGCACCTCGACATCGCCGACCTCGATGCGTTTGACGGTCGGCAGCCCTGGCAAAGCGGCACCCGGCTTGCGCGCCTTGCCGGCCGATGCCTGCGCCTCACCCGGCTGGCGCAGGGCCAGCTCATCCAGCTGCGCCTGGCTGAGCTGCAAGCGCAACTCGCCGCCCTCGCCCTGGGCATTGGCGGCCGCCCAGCGCAGCGCTGACGCAGCACTCAGGTTCCCGGCCAGTTGGGGCCGCAGGAAAGGCCGCACATACGGGCCGGCCAAGGCCAGCGGCAGGTCACGCAGCGTGGACTGCACGGCGACCGCGCTTTGGGTGGCTTCGCCCGCAAAACTCAAGCCACCGGCCGGCAAGTCGGCCAGGGCCACCAGGGCCGGCAGCGGCACCTCGGCGGCGGGGACGGCCTCGGTAGGGGCCGCGTTGGCGGCCGCTGCGCTGGCAGGCTGAACAGGCGCCGAGGCACCGGGGCGTGCGGCTGATGCCACGGCCTGCGACGGTGCGGCGGCCGAGGCGGTCTGGCCGATGGACTTGGCGGCGGTTACCGGCGCGGGCCGGGCCGCTTGGCCGGCGTCGCCTGCGGGCGACGCCGCGCTGGGCTTGGCCTGGGCTGTGGGCCGCCCGTCGGCCGGCGCGGTGCCCGTGTCGGCACGGGCCTCGCTCAGCACGCCCGAGCCACTGAAACGCACGGGCGTGTTCAGCGGCACCACCAGGCCTGCCGCATCCACCTGCAGCTGGGACAGCCGCAGGTTGGCCGGCTGATCGGGCACGCCCGCCGCCTGGTCGAGCCAGGTGATGTCGCCGCCCACCACCGCGACGCGGTCGACCCGCAGCTTCAGCGCCGAAGGCGCCGGCGCGCCCTGGCGTGCTGCCGATGCCGCAGATGCGGGTGTTGACGCCGATTGCGCCGCCTGACTCGCTGGAGTATCGGCCACCATCGATGATTTTTTCATCGGCGAAGCTGCCATACTCCCAGCCACCGCATCCGAGGCAGGTGCTGCTGCAGCGGACACCGTATCCGCCGGGGTGGACGCCACCGAGGCAGATGCTGCGGGAGCCGATGCCGCGGCGACGGGGGCAGCCTGGGCACCGGGCCCGTCCTGCGCGGTGGCCTTGGCCAGGCGCAACAGGTTCAGCAGGCCTTGCGGATCGCGTGCGAGGTGCATGCGCGGGGCCTCGAGCCGCACCGACTTGAGGTGCACGTCCTGCGTCAAGGGCCGCACCTCGCCCAGCTCCACCACCAGCCGGTCGAACGCGGCCAGCGGCGTGCCGTCGCGTTCCTGCAGGTTGAAGTCGCGGGCCGTGAGCAGGCCACTGAGCATCAGGCTCGGGCTGTCGTGCTGCTCGAAGGACAGCGTGAGGTCGGCATCCAGCATCGCCCCCTTGAGCGCCACCGGCACACTGGCCGGCACGTAGGCGGCGTACTCGCCGAGGTCCAGCGCGTCGACCTTGAAGCGCGCCTGGGTGGCCCGGGTGTCCATGAAGGGCAAGGTTTCGGCCGCGCTGTCGAAATGCGATCCGTCAAGGACGAAGGCCAGCTTGGGCAAGACCTTGATCTCGCGCTGCGAGTCGAGGTTGCTGATGAAGGGCAGCTGCAGGTCCAGCGACCGCAACTCGTGGTGGCCTTGCACAGGGTCGTCGTCGAAGGTGACCTCGCCGCCCTTGATCGCCACGTTGTACAGCGCAAACCGTGCCGGCTTGGCCTCGGGGTCGGGCGGGTCGGCCGGACGTTCGGCCAGGCGCTTCAGGATGTCGTCGAAGTCGTAGTGCCCATTGCCCAGGTGCCGCACGTGGATCTGGGGCGCGTCGACCTCGACCGCATCCAGCACGGGCGCCAGCCGGAACAGCGACTGGATGGCGGCATCGACGTGGATGCGGCCCACCGCCACCTGGGCGCCACGGCCGTCGGCCTTGGCCACCTGCAGGTCGCGCAGCGTGAGTTGCAGCGACCAGGGCTTGAAGTCGATGTCACCCACGGTGACGGCGCGGCCGAGGATGGCGCTGGCCTGCTTCTGCGCCTGCCACTTGAGCACGGGCGGCACCGCCAGCCAACCCACGCCCCAGATGGCCAGGACGGTACCGCCGGTCCACACGAGGCGGCGCGTCCAGCGCTGAACCGGGCTGCGGGCCGGTCGGGCGTCGGTCTGATGTGGCGCAGTGGGCACGGCAGAGGAAGACGGGGAAGAAGCAGGCTCAGTCATGCTGCCAATTGTGTAGCAAGCCGCACAGCTGCCGTGGACGGCAGCGACAGAAAAATGGCGAAAAACACCGGATGCCAGGCATTCTGCGGTCAAACGAAACCAGGTGTAAACAGCCGCTTGTCAAGCGACGATTTCCACCAATTTCGCGAAAAAGCAACAATTCAAGCGGTACTTTGTGGCATCCCACTGGAAAGCCGTTCAGCCAGCATTGGCCGGGCTTGGCCGCCATCGACGGCCTTTCTTATTCACAATTTGATATAAAAAATCAAATCTTTCCATTGACCGGAAATTTGACCCCTTTCTAGAATCCGCCCACCCGTCACGATGACGGCTTCGAGCCGCAGGCCAGCGAACCGCCTGCGGTGCCCGTTTCGGGGGCAGACGCACGATGGCCTGCGGCCATCAGCCAGCGAAGGAGCTGGCCTGCCTTTCCCGATCCATGACGTTCAGCCCGCCTGCCCACCGGCCTTGACCGTGGCCGCGGACTGAATGGACCAAGGACCTTGTCTCATGAACTCAGCGAGCAACTGGATCAGTCTGCGCGACGGCGTCAAAACCGTGGCCTCAGACGTGGTCGATGGCTTCGTTGCAATCACGCACAGCTCGGTGGCCATTCTCGGCCTGGGCGTGCTGCTGGCCAGCGCCGTGCTGGCCACCCAACCCCAGCTGCGCACCGAAGGCGAAACCGCCCTGCGCACCTGGCTGCAGGACCGCCAGATTGCGGCCACCGGCATCACGCCCGAATTGACCGCGATCGAGCGCGCCACCGCGACCAACCCCGCCGACCTGCCCAAGGAACAGGCGCAGGTCGCCTACTGGATCGCCAAGAAATACAAAGTCGCGCCCGAGCCCCTCGCCGCCCTGGTCGCCGAGGCCTATGACATCGGCCAGCAGGCCAAGCTCGAGCCCACGTTGCTGCTGGCCATCATGGCCATCGAATCCAGCTTCAACCCCTTCGCCCAAAGCCCGGTGGGCGCGCAAGGCCTCATGCAGGTGATGACCAGCGTGCACGCCGACAAATACGGCCACTATGGCGGCACCCATGCGGCCTTCGACCCGCGCAGCAACCTGCGTGTCGGTGCGCAGGTGCTGCAGGAGTGCATTCAGCGCGCCGGCTCGTTGCGCGGCGGGCTCAAGCACTATGTGGGCGCGGCCAACCTGGCCCACGACGGCGGCTACGGCGAAAAGGTCATGCGCGAGTTCCAGGACCTGTACCGCGTGGCCAAGGGCAAGGCCCTGCCGGGCAACTTCGAGGTCACGCCGCGCGCGCCGCTGACCGCCCAGGCACCGGCGACATCGGCGCAGACTGTGGCGCTGCGCGACACCGGCCTGTCACACCAGGCCTCAGCACGCGCTGCAGCGCTGTCCTATGTCGATCCCGTGGATCCATCCAGAGGCGACCAACTGGCTGCCCGCTGATCAGAAGCGCCTGGCCACGGTGGTGATCCACCCTTTCCCCGCGGCCAAGGCTCTGTTTCCGCCGGCCCGACGCCATGCTGTCCATGGGCGTTGAGCGCATCCCGCCTTGAGCAGGCGTGGCGTGCCTCGCCCATCCACCCCATTCGGCTGTGGAACCGAAGAGCGCGGCAGCACGTTCGGCCTCAGGTCGTTAAAATGTCCGCCGTGCACAACTGGCGATAGGTTCAGCGCATGTTTCGCCGCTGAATTGATGTGGATGCGTGCCATGCCCCTGAGCATGCGCACCGAACCACCGGGAAGTGCACCTTCGCGCCACACAGGCAGACCTGCAGGTGATGGCGCCGGAGTTGAGCCGCTCGCCTGGGCAGTCCGTGTGGCATGTTCCGCCGCTGAACATGCGGTGACGTCGTCGCCGACACACGGTCGTCACTGTCAGGAAAAGACTCTCTCATGTACCAACGCAACATCCTCATCGAGCAGACCGATCCCGAGCTGTTTGCTGCCATCCAGGCCGAAAACAAGCGCCAGGAAGACCACATCGAGCTGATTGCCAGCGAGAACTACGCCTCGCCGGCCGTGATGGCCGCCCAGGGCACGCAGCTGACCAACAAGTACGCCGAAGGCTATCCCGGCAAGCGTTACTACGGCGGCTGCGAATACGTGGACATCGCCGAGACGCTGGCCATCAACCGCGTGAAGGAACTGTTTGGCGCCGATGCCGCCAACGTGCAGCCGCACTGCGGCGCCTCGGCCAACGAAGCCGTGTTCCTGGCCTTCCTCAAGCCCGGCGACACCATCATGGGCATGAGCCTGGCCGAAGGCGGCCACCTGACGCACGGCATGCCACTGAACATGTCGGGCAAGTGGTTCAACGTGGTCAGCTATGGCCTGGATGCCAACGAAGCCATCGACTACGACGCCATGGAGAAGAAGGCGCACGAAGCCAAGCCCAAGCTGATCGTGGCCGGCGCCAGCGCCTACTCGCTGGAGATCGACTTCGCCCGCTTCGCCAAGGTTGCCAAGGACGTGGGCGCCATCTTCATGGTCGACATGGCCCACTACGCCGGCCTGATCGCCGCGGGCGAGTACCCCAACCCGGTGCCGCACGCCGACGTGGTCACCACCACCACGCACAAGAGCCTGCGTGGCCCGCGCGGCGGCGTGATCCTGATGAAGGCCGAACACGAGAAGGCCATCAACTCGGCCGTGTTCCCCGGCCTGCAAGGCGGCCCGCTGATGCACGTGATCGCCGCCAAGGCCGTGGCCTTCAAGGAAGCGCTGCAGCCCGAGTTCAAGGCCTACGCACGTCAGGTCAAGGCCAACGCCAAGGTGATCGCCGAGACGCTGACCGCCCGCGGCCTGCGCATCGTCAGCGGTGGCACGCAAAGCCACGTCATGCTGGTGGACCTGCGCAACAAGGGCATCACCGGCAAGGAAGCCGAAGCCGTGCTGGGCGCCGCCCACATGACGATCAACAAGAACGGCATCCCGAACGACCCGGAAAAGCCCATGGTCACCAGCGGTGTGCGCATCGGCACCCCCGCCATGACCACGCGCGGCTTCCAGGAAGAAGAAGCCCGCATCACAGCCAACCTGATCGCCGACGTGCTGGACAACCCGCGTGACGAGGCCAACATCGCCGCCGTGCGCGCCAAGGTCAATGCGCTGACGGCGAAGTTCCCGGTTTACCGTTGATTCACAACAGTATCATGCCACTGCCTTTGATTGAACAACGGCAGTGGCAGCATACTCCCTGAAAAAGCGCGGCATTGACCGCGCTTTTTCATGCACTGCGGGGCAGCCACCGCGGATCACGGAGGGCCAACGCCCTGTCGTCAGGCCAACCCCTGCAAGGCCTGCGGGATGTTCATGCGGTGAGCGGATGGGCGATTCAACGAGGACAGTGAAAAGCATCACATCGCTGCGCGGCCGCATGCTGAGCTGCCTGGCTGTTCCAGGCGCGCTGAGCCCTGATACCCCACCGCCCCTGCAGCACCGGGCCAGCCCATGCACGGTGTCGCCGGCTGGCTCTGCCGGAAGCGCTTCTGCGACTCAGACCAGCTCGTACCAGTTCACGCCCTGCGCGTCCGCCTGCACCCGGGCCTGGCCGTCGCCCAGCAGGTGGTTGAGGTAGGCCAGCGCCTCGCCGGTGGCCAACGTGTGCAGGAACGGGTTGGCGAACGACCCCGGGCTGAACAGCGCCGGGTAGACATCGAGCGCACGTTGCGGCCCGTTCTCGCGCAAATGGTCACGCAGCCGGTCGAGCGCACGCAGGCGCTTGGTCGCGAGCTGCCGGGCGCGCTCGGGCAGCCCGCGAAACGGGGCACCATGCGCCGGCAGCACCAGCACGTCTTCGTCGAACAAGGTGGCCATTTTCTGCAGCGAGTTCAGCCAGTCCTTCATGGGGTTGGCCCAGGGCTCAACAGGCATGACGGACACGTTGGACGACACATCGGCCAGCACCTGATCGCCGCCGATCAGCAGCTGTTGGGCGGCGTTGTACAGGCAAGCATGCTCTGGCGAATGGCCACAGGTGGTGATGACCTGCCAGCACTGATCGCCCACCGCCAGCACATCGCCTTCCCGCATGCGGCGGTACTGGCCCGGCAGCGGGGCCATGCTCTTGCCGAAGGCGGCATAACCGGCCAGCATCTCGTCGCTCCAGCCGGCCTGCCGGAAAAACCGCAGGTGCTCGGGCAGCGTGGGACGGGCGTAGTCCTCGATCATCTGCTTGGCTTGCAGGTACTCGCCCCGCGTCATCCACAGTTCACACCCATGGCGGCGGTACAGCTCGCCCGCGTACCCCACATGGTCGGCGTGCATGTGGGTGCCGATGATGCGGGTGGGCGCGCCGCCCAGCGGCCCATCCGGCAGGACCAGCTCGGCCCAGCGCTGGGCGCCGGCGGGTGTGTCCATGCCCACGTCGACCACGGCCCAGCCGTCGCCATCCCGCAGCGCCCAGGTGTTGATGAAGCCCATGCTGGACGCGCTGAGCGGCACCTGCAGCCACATCACCTCCGGTGTCACCATGACGGGCTCCGCGTGCACGCGTTGCAGGCCAAACGGGAAACTCAGGCCATTGCGGACCACGGTTTCATCCACACAGGTGTCGGGGTTTGTACTCATAAGCGGGCAACTGTATGCCAGACGCGCACCCGTGTCAGTCTGCGAAAGCGCAGCTCGGCGACTTCAGGCCGAAGCCCGCGCAAGCCCGATTCAGCGCCAAGGCGTGCCCGCCTACAATCGCCGCTGCATTCCCTGGGCCAGCCATGAACACACCCAACACCCTTGAATTGATCGTTGAGCGCGCCGAGCGCCTGTTGGTGCGCTACGAGGAAACCCAGCGCACGAACGCCCTGCTGTCCAGTGAGCTCAAGCAGGTCCGGGCCGAGCGGGATCTGCTCAAGTCCCGCGTGGACGCCGCCAAAGCCCGTCTGGATGCCGTGCTGGCCCAGCTGCCGCCGGAGTTGCAGGTCACGGATGGCGCATCGCCCCTGCAGGAGACACGAGGATGAAGCAAGTCGAAGTACAGATCATGGGGCAAGCCTACGTGCTGGGCTGCCCCGAAGGCGGCGAAGACCGCCTGGCGCAGGCCGTGGCCAAGGTGGATCAGGCCATGTGCGCCATCCGGGATTCGGGCAAGCTGCGTGCGCGTGACCGCATCGCCGTGCTGGCTGCCTTGAACCTGGCATTCGACCTCGGCGATGCACCCAAGGCAGCCGAAGCCGTTGAAACCGTCGCCCCCCCGGAAGATGCCCCCGCCCCCGACAGCACGCAAGAGGCACAGGACGCCCCCGAAGACACCCGGTTGCAGAGCTTGCTGCAGCGCCTGAACCAAGCCTTGGCCGTGGACGGCAAGCTGATCTGAACGCCGTGGGGCCACGCACGCAGCACCCACCTGCCGCAAGGTCAGACACCTTTCGCAACCCAGGTTTTGCTTGTGACGCCCTTTCATCGCCGTTAGAATGAAGGCGTCTGCAGGTCGTGGAAACTTTATAGTTCCTTGAACCAATGCTCATACGAGCCCGGGCTTGGAAATTGTCCTTCGAGCGTGATCATCTCGCGTCAGATGAACCCAACGTTGGTACTGACCTTGCCCCCCTGAACCCCCGGTTCAGGATGACGGTTTCTGCCACCTGCAGGCACCTGTTTCCAGGCTGATGCACTTTCGGGCATCAGCCTTTTTCATGCCTGCGATTCAAGCGTGCGTGCTCAACCTTTTTTGGCCGCGTTGGGCGCAGGGTCGGTGGTGAACATGAAATCGTTCACCCACGGTGACTTGGGCGGTTGAGGCACCGAACGATTGGACAAGGCCTTGCCCAGGCAGGCCGTGAATGCGTTGCTGGGCGCCAGCACCACCTCATAGCTGTTCGCCGCCTTGACCACGAAATAGCCGAACGCCGTCTGCCGGCCCGGGTGCTGCTTGGTACATGCAGAAATGGCCGGCCGCACGTCGGCCTGGGCCTGCAAGGCCTTGCTCAACGCCTCGTCGTACGCCTTGCCTTCGGCCGTGGTCGCGTTCTGTTTGGCCTGGTTGTACAAATCCTGCGTGAACTCCGCCGCCATCCCCTGAAAAGATGCGCTCGCCACCACGGCAGCCGTCAAACCTTGAAGCAAATATTTCGTCATACCCCATGTCTCATCGCTGGTGACTGACCAGCAAACAGAAAGCGCCCCACCGGGCGCTTTCTGCGGTTGTAGCACAAGCCTTGTTGCCAAGGCCTGGCCGCGGGTTTGCATCAGATCTTGATGCTGGTCATGTACTGGTTGAAGGGCAGTTCCGAGCAACGGTTCCAGAGGATCTGGTCACGCTGGAAGGCCCGCATGTCCTGGTGAATCTTCTTGAACTCAGGCGACTTGGCATCGTGCTCGGCAAACACCTCCATCGAGGCCTTGAAACCTGCATCCATGACGGCCTTGGGGAAGATGGTCAACTTGGTCTTGTCCGCCACCAGCTTCTTCAGGGCCACGGGATTCAGCGCCATGTACTTGGCCTGCATGTCCTGGGCCGCCACCTTGCAGGCGGCATCCAGGATGGCCTTGTTTTCAGGCGACAGCTTGTTGAACGCCTTGTTGTTGATGAAGAACTCCAGGTCGGCGCCACCTTCCCACCAGCCGGGGTAGTAGTAGTAAGGCGCCACCTTGTTGAAGCCCAGCTTCAGGTCGTCGTACGGCCCCACGAATTCGGAGGCGTCCAGCGTGCCCTTTTCCAGCGCCTGGTAGACATCGCCTGCGGGCATGTTCTGCGCCACCACGCCCAGCTTGGCCATGGCCTCACCGAACAAGCCGCCACCCAACCGCATCTTCAGACCCTTGAGGTCAGCGACGGTCTTGATTTCGCGGCGGTACCAGCCGCCCATCTGGGTGGTGGTGTTGCCGGCACTGGCGGTGCGGAAGTTGTACTTGGCAAAGAAGGCATCCAGCAGCTTGCGGCCGTTGCCATGGTCTTTCCACCCCGCCATCTGGTTGGCCGTCAAACCGAACGGCACCGCGCAGCTGAACGCGAAGATGGGATCCTTGCCGGTGAAGTAATAGGCTGCGGTCTGCGCCATCTCGATGGTGTCTTTTTCCAGCGCGTCCACCACGCCAAACGCCGGCATCAGTTCGCCCGCCGGGTGCACGGACACCTCGAATTTGCCCCCCGACAAGGCCTTCACCGTGCGGGACATCACCTCCGCGCTGCCGAAAATCGTATCCAGCGACTTGGGGAAGCTGGATGCGCAACGCCAGCGCACGGCGGCCTGCGCGTGCACGGCCGGCGCAACACCGGCCGCCAGAACACCCGCCACACCAGTCTGCTTGATCAAAGAACGACGATCCATGAACTTAACTCCTCAAAATTTCATGAGCGGGCCGAGTGTAATGAGCCCTGTCGCCGTCTCGTATGGGGAATGTCCCTCTGGCTACCCCGAATCCCCGGCCCTCTTCACGCCACCTTGACCAACGGCGCCACAAACCGCTTGCGGATGCTGGCTTCGATGCCGGCAGCATCCAGCCCCAGGCCAGCCAACAGCTTGGCCGGGTCCCCGTGTTCGATGAAGCGGTCTGGCAAGCCCAGCTGCAGCACGGGCCGGACCAGTTCCAGGCGCTGCAGCGCTTCGAGCACGGCACTGCCGGCCCCACCCAGGATGGCGCCCTCTTCCACCGTCACCAGGCAGTCGTGCGCAGCCGCCACCTCTAGCAGCAAGGCTTCGTCCAGGGGCTTGGCCCAGCGCATGTTGACCACCGTGGCGTTGAGCCGCTCGGCCGCTTCGAGCGCCGGGTACAGCAGCGTGCCGAACGCCAGAATCGCGATGCGCTCACCCGTCCGGCGCACTTCGCCTTTGCCAAACGGCAAGGCATCCAGGTCCGGCAGCGGCTTGACCCCCACGCCGGCACCGCGCGGATACCGAACCGCGACCGGCGACGACTGGGCAAAGCCGGTGCTGAGCAGCTGCCGGCATTCGCGCTCATCGGCCGGGCAGGCCACGCTCAGGTTCGGGATGCAACGCAGGTACGGGATGTCGTAGGCGCCGGCATGCGTGGCACCGTCTGCCCCCACCAAGCCAGCCCGGTCCAGCGCAAACAGCACCGGCAGGTTCTGGATCGCCACGTCGTGGATCAGCTGGTCGTAGCCCCGTTGCAAAAAGGTCGAATAAATCGCCACCACGGGCTTGAGCCCCTCGCAGGCCATGCCGGCCGCAAAGGTCACGGCGTGCTGCTCGGCGATGCCGACGTCGTAGTAGCGGCCGGGAAAGCGCTGCTCGAACTCGACCAGACCGGAGCCCTCGCGCATGGCTGGCGTGATGCCGACCAGGCGCTCATCGTGCGCCCCCATGTCGCACAACCATTGGCCGAACACCTGGGTGAACGTCTGTTTGGCAGGCGCTGCCGATGGCAGCAAGCCGACGGAGGGGTCGAACTTGCCCGGACCGTGGTAGGCCACGGGGTCCGCCTCGGCCAGTTTGTAGCCCTGCCCCTTCTTGGTCACCACGTGCAAAAACTGCGGCCCCTTCAGGCTCTTCAGGTTCTCGAGCGTGGGGATCAGCGACTCCAGGTCGTGCCCGTCGATGGGGCCGGTGTAGTTGAAGCCGAACTTCTCAAACAGCGTGGCCGGCACCACCATGCCCTTGGCCTGCTCCTCGATGCGCTTGGCCAGCTCGAACAAGGGCGGCGCCTTCTTCAGCACATTCTTGCCCGCCGAACGCGCGGCGGCATAAAACTGCCCGCTCATGAGCTGCGCCAGGTAGCGGTTGAGCGCGCCCACGGGCGGGCTGATCGACATGTCGTTGTCGTTCAGGATCACGATGAGCCGGCAGTCCTCGACGCCCGCGTTGTTCAGGGCCTCGAACGCCATGCCCGCCGTCATGGCGCCGTCGCCGATCACGGCGATGGCCATGCGGTCTTCTCCCTTCTGGCGCGCGGCCAGCGCCATCCCCAATGCGGCCGAGATGCTGGTCGACGAATGCGCCGTGCCAAAGGTGTCGTACTCGCTCTCGGTGCGCTGCGGGAAGCCCGACAGCCCACCCAACTGACGCAGCGAGGGCATGCGCTCGCGCCTGCCGGTCAGGATCTTGTGTGGGTAGGTCTGGTGGCCTACGTCCCACACAATCCGGTCTTCTGGCGTGTTGAACACGTGGTGCAGCGCCACGGTGAGTTCCACCGTTCCCAGGTTGGAACTCAGGTGCCCGCCGGTCTTGGACACGTTGTCGAGCACGCACTGGCGCACTTCCTGGGCCACGCGCTTGAGCTGCGAGCGGTCCAGGCGGCGCAACTGCGCGGGCGATTCAATGGTTTCAAGCAATGTGGGCATGGTTGTCAGCCTGGAAACGGCAGTTGGATGGCGTCAGACCCACAGGGACTCTCTGGGCGACACGACAAGGAGGGGCGGTGCGATCACGCACGGTCAATGCTGGCGGTCCACCACCATCAGGGCCAGCTCGCGCAAGGCCTGCACATCGGGCAGGTGGCTCTCCGCCAGCGCCGACAGGGCCTGATCCCGCAGCTGTCCAGCATAGGCGCGCGAGGCCTCCAACCCCAGGATGGACACGTAAGTCGGCTTGTTGTCCTGCGCATCCTTGCCCGCGGTCTTGCCCAGCGTGGCCGAATCGGCGGTCACATCGAGGATGTCGTCCACCACCTGGAACGCCAAGCCCACGGCGTGGCCGTAGCGCTCCAGCTGAGGCCAACCGGCCTGGTCAGGCGCTGGATCCTGGCTCAGCCACCCCATGTGCACGCTGGCCTTCAGCAAGGCACCGGTCTTGGCCTCGTGCATGCGCTTGAGCTGGTCTTCACTCAGGGCCTTGCCCACGCTGGTCAGATCGATGGCCTGACCGCCGGCCATGCCTTGACCACCGGCCGCAACGGCCAGCGCGCGACACAGCCGGGCCTGCACACCGGCCAACGCGTCGTCGCCTTCGGGCGTCAGCAACTCAAACGCCAGCGCCTGCAGGGCATCGCCCGCGAGCAGCGCCATGGCCTCGCCGAACTGCACGTGCACCGTGGGCTTACCGCGGCGCAGCAAATCGTTGTCCATGCACGGCATGTCGTCATGCACCAGGGAGTACGCATGGATCAACTCCACCGCGCAAGCGGCACGAATTGCATACGCCTCGTTTAATGACTTGTCATCTGCCTGAGCAGCAGCCTGCGCGGCTGCCAGCACCAGCAACGGCCGCAGGCGCTTGCCGCCATCGAGCACGGCATAGCGCATGGCGTCGCGCAAGGCGGTGGGCGCAGCCTCGCCGACCCAGCGCGCCAAGCCTTGCTCGACCTGCGCCAGCCCCTGATGCATCCACGCGGAAAAATTGAACTCAGGCATCTTCATCGTCCTCCCCCACCTCCAGCGGCGTGCCATCAAGCAGGCGGACCTGCTGGTCCACCGCATCCAGCCGGGCGCGGCAAAACCCCAGCAGCTGGGCGCCCCGCTGGTAGGAACTCAACAGGGCCTCCAGCGGCATGGCGCCCGACTCGATGGTGCTCACCAGCTGCTCCAGCTCCTGAAGGGCGAGCTCATAGGTCTCGGGCAAGAGGGGAAGAGGTGTGGGGGAAGTGTGTGCCTTGGCCATGTAGAAAGCGCAAAGCGGCCGTTGCCGCGCGTGATGAGACCGACCAGCGGCCCGCATCCAAAGGGAAAGCGCCTGATTTTAAGGGCGCTCGTGCAGCCGGACCTGCGCTGGGGGCTCCGGCGACAAGCGCCGGCCCGGCGTGAGGGATTGGCGCCCGCTTCGGCAAGCGCCCCCCAAGCCGTTACAATACGCGGTTTGCCATTTCGGTTTCAAGCACAGGCTGAATCGGTGGGGCGAGGGCCGATGGCCTGCCTCGTCACCCAGGCTGTGCAAGGAATTCCACACCGACGTGGCTGCTCGCCGCGCTTTTTCGAAAGCGCGCCATCCCTGCCCCTTCATAGGGGGAGTCTCTAGGTCAGGACACGATGTCTGATTTAAGTCTTCAACTCCAGCAGGCGGTTTCTCAACTCCCCGTCTCCAGCTATTTCGACCAGGCGCTGTACGAGCGCGAGATGAGGTTGCTCTTCCAGCAAGGGCCCCGCTATGTGGGGCATGCATTGAGCGTTCCGGAACCCAGCAGCTACTTTGCCCTGCCCCAGGAGGGTGAAGGCCGTGCGCTGGTGCGCGATGCGCGGGGCCACATCCAGCTGCTGTCCAACGTGTGCCGCCACCGGCAGGCCATCATGCTCAAGGGCCGCGGCAACCTGACGACGCAGCAGAAAGGCTCGGCCGGCGGCAACATCGTCTGCCCCCTGCACCGCTGGACGTACTCCGACCGGGGCGAGCTGCTGGGCGCGCCGCATTTCTCGCACGACCCCTGCCTGAACCTGAACCAGTACGGCCTGCGCAACTGGAACGGCCTGCTGTTCGAGGACAACGGGCGCGACATCGCAGCGGATCTGGCGCGCCTGGGCCCGAGCCAGCAGCTGAGCTTCGAGGGCATGGCGCTCGACCACGTCGAGCTGCACGAGTGCAACTACAACTGGAAGACCTTCATCGAGGTCTACCTCGAGGACTACCACGTCGGCCCCTTCCACCCCGGCCTGGGGCAGTTCGTCACCTGCGACGACCTGACCTGGGAGTTCGGCGACGACTACTCGGTGCAGACCGTGGGCGTCGCCAACGAGCTGGCCAAGCCCGGCAGCCCGGTCTACCGGCGCTGGCACGACGAGTTGCTCAAGTACAACCAGGGCAAACAGCCGCAGCACGGCGCCATCTGGCTGACCTACTACCCACACATCATGGTCGAGTGGTACCCGAATGTGCTCACCGTGTCCACGCTGCACCCCCTGGGCCCGCACAAGACGCTGAACATGGTCGAGTTCTACTACCCCGAGGAAATCGTCGCCTTCGAGCGCGACTTCGTCGAAGCCCAGCGCGCCGCCTACATGGAAACCTGCATCGAGGACGACGAGATCGCCGAGCGCATGGACGCCGGCCGCAAGGCCCTGTGGGAGCGCGGCGACAACGAAACCGGCCCCTACCAAAGCCCCATGGAAGACGGCATGCAGCATTTCCATGAGTGGTATCGCAGCCGCATGGGCATGAGCGTGACAGCCTGAGCGCCCGCCCCATGCGATAGTCACCCCGCCTGCTGGCCCCGCACCCACCGTGGTGATGGGGCCATTTTTGAGGGCATCCGGTGTGCGCTGGCACGGCCGACTGGCTGCACCCGCCGCCTGCCCGCAGGACGATGCGGCGGCCACGCCCGCTGTCCGCCCGAACCCTCTGGAACAACTCCTCAAAACAAGCAGTATGCCCTCGTTGCCGTTGATTGAAAAACGGTGGCAACCCCATACTCCCCATTGACTGCAGACGCGATTCACCGCGATTGCACCGTTTTAGCCCCCTTGCCGCGCCCTCGCAGGCGCCCGTAGTCTCATGCAAGCCGCCTGGATGATCGCCGCCGCCTTTTTCTTTGCCAGCATGGCGGTCGGCGTCAAGTACGCATCGGCGCACTACGGCTTCTTCGAGATCGTGATGTACCGCGGCCTCATCGGCATGCTGGTCATGCTCGTCATCTGCCGCGCCCAACGTGTGACGCTGGCCACGCGGCTGCCCGGCATGCACGTCTGGCGCAACGTGGTCGGCGTGTCGGCCATGACGGCCTGGTACTACGCCATCGGCCACCTGCCGCTGGCCACCGCCCTCACCCTCAACTACATGAGCAGCGTGTGGGTCGCCGTCTTCGTGCTGGCCAGCACGCTGCTCACCGGCGGGCTGGGCGACATCCGCCGCCAGATGCCGCTGGCGTTGGCCGTCGTGACCAGCTTTGCCGGCGTGCTGCTCATGCTTCGCCCCACCATGGGCGAGGACCAGCTCTTTCCGGGCCTGGTGGGGCTGATGTCCGGCCTGATGGCCGCCATGGCCGTGCTGCAGGTGGCGGCCCTGGCCCGCATGGGCGAGCCCGAATCGCGCACGGTGTTCTATTTCTCGCTCGCCTGCACCGTCGTGGGCCTGGTCGGCGCGGCGCTGTTCGAGGGCTTCCATTGGCACTGGCCCCAAATCTGGTGGCTGGTGGGCCTGGGCGTGCTGGCCGCCCTGGGCCAGCTGTGCCTGACGCGCGCATACTCGCGCGGCTCGACCATCGTCGTGGCCAACCTGAACTACGCCGGCATCGTGTTCGCCGCCATCTACGGCGCCATCCTGTTCGGCGACCAGATCCCGCTCGTGGGCTGGCTGGGCATCTTCCTCATCGTGGCCAGCGGCATCACCGCCACACTGCTGCGCGGCCGTGCCGTACCGGCCCGCCCCGAACCCAAGGCCATCGCCGCCAAGGCCGACTGAGCCTGGCGTGCGAAAGCCGAGGTCGATGGGGAATGCGGGCGATCATGTTTAACATCGCGCTGTGGGAAGGCCCCTCTGGGAGTGCTGCAACCGACTCAGGCCGGCGACAAGGCACCGATCGACACCGGAGGTCCGCCTTCCCCTGTTGCTCAGGGCTTTGCATCGAAGGCTGCTGCCGTGGCCATTCTCGTCCGCGCCGCGGGCTGCCATCGCGCCACACGCACGAGAGGGCTCATCGCCTCGGACTAGGATGTGCCCCTGCCGAGCGACGCCGCACTGGTCACCCGTGCCTCGCCAGCCGCTCATCCCCTTGCCGCTTCCTGGACCTCTGTCGCCATGACCTACCCCACGCTGATCACCCCCGCCCAGCTGCAATCGCTCGTGACCGCCGGCTCGCCGCTGATGGTGTTCGATGCCAGCAACGAACTCATGGACCAGGCCGCCGGCGATGCGCAGTTCGCCAGCGTGCACATCGCCGGGGCCGTGCGGGCCAATGCCGAGCGCCACCTCAGCGCGCACGACGCCGAACACGCCATCAACGGCGGCCGCCACCCCCTGCCCACACGCGAGCAGGTGGCAAGCTGGCTGTCGCAGATCGGCTTTCGCAACGACATGCAGGCCGTGGTCTACGACCGCCAAAGCAGCGTCTTCGCCGGGCGCCTGTGGTGGATGCTGAAGTGGCTGGGCCACGACGCCGTCGCCGTGCTCGACGGCGGCCTGCCGGCCTGGCAGGCGGCAGGTGGCGCGGTGTCGTCGGGCGACGCCGCCGTCCACCCGGCCAGCACGTTTGCGCTGCAACCGCCGCTGCGCGAATTGCGCACCCAGGCCCAGGTGGCGGCCCTGCTCGACCAGCCTGGCAGCCAGACCTTGATCGACGCCCGCGGCCGCCCGCGCTTTCTCGGCGAGGTCGAGCCGCTGGACCCCGTGGCCGGCCACATCCCCGGCGCGCTCAATCGGCCGTCGAGCGACAACTTCGACCCCCAGGGCCGCTTCAAGGACACCGACACGCTGCGCGCCGACTTCGAGCGGCTGCTGGCCGGGCGCCCGCCCGCCACCGTCGTGCACCAGTGCGGCAGCGGCATCAGCGCCGTGAGCAACATGATCGCCATGGAGCTGGCCGGCTACGCCCCCATGCCGCTGTACGCCGGCAGCTGGAGCGAGTGGTGCAACACCCCTGGCGCCCCCGTGGCCCGCGGCGAGGCCTGACCGGCGCCCACGGACCAGCACTTGCCGCGCGCCTTGCTGCCGACGGGCATCGGCTCTGCCCGCACCGAGCCAACCGGTGGCCCAGGCCCAAGGCCAACGCGGCCGCCTCGCAAGGCTCAGCCCGACTCAGTGCGCGACGGTGAAGCGCCGCTTCACGTGCGCGCCCTGCTCCAGCGCATCCACCAGCGCCACGGCCAGGTCCTGCACCGAGATGTCGCCGGGCGAGCCATCGGCCTGCATCAGCGGCTCATCGGCCCCCGTGCGGTAGTGCCCGGTGCGGCCCAGCGCCTGCGCGGCCGAGCCACCATGAAACCCCACGGGTGGGCTCAACAGGGTCCAGTCCAGCGTCGTTTCGCCTTGCAGCTCGGTGTACATGTCGCGCGCTGCCGAGGCCCCGGGCTTGATCGCCGCCGGAAAATCGGGCGAATCGACCAGCTGCTTGCCGTCCACATACAGGCTGCCCGCACCGCCCACCACCAGGTAGCGCGTCACGCCCGCCGCCTTCAGGCCCTGCACGATGGCGCGCGAGCCGGTCATGAAATCGTCGTAGATGTGGGGGTTCGTCCAGCCCGCGTTGTAGGCGCTGATCACGCCATCGACCCCCGCCACGCCGCGCTGCACGGCCTCGGCCTGCAACACATCGGCCTGCACGGCGTGCACCTGTGCAGACACGGCCAGGGACTCGGGCTTGCGCACCAAGGCCACCACCTCGTGGCCGCGTGCCACCAACTCGGCCAGCACCGCCGCCCCCACAAAACCCGTTGCGCCAATCAATGCCACTTTCACGTTATCACCCCATCGGTGTTTGAACAGACCTGAAGCTTAGGCGCCAGCCAACCCGCGAAAAAGTCCCTGAAACCGCCATCACCTTGAAGCCACACTTCACAATCGCGCGATGGACGACCTCAAACGCATGGCCATCTTCGCCGCCGTGGTGACGCACGGCGGTATGAGCGCCGCAGCGCGCCACCTCGACATGACGCCCTCGGCCGTGAGCCAGCACATCCGCCAGTTGGAGCGCGACGCCGGCCTCACGCTGCTGCACCGCACCACACGGCAGATCTCGCTCACCGACGCCGGCCAGCGCTTCTACCGCCAATGTGCCGCGCTGAGCGACGCCGCCGCCCGGGCCCGGGCCGAACTGGCCGCCGAACACCAAAGCCCCAGCGGCGAGCTGCGCCTGGCCACGCCCGCAGGCTTTGTGCACCACGCGGCGCCCGCGCTGGGCGAGTGGCTGAGCCAGCACCCGGGCCTGCGCCTGTGCCTGCTCGCGGACGACGCCCCGGTCAACCTCGTGCAGGCCCGCGTGGACCTGGCCTTGCGCTTTGGCCACCTGCCCGACTCCAACTGGGTCGCCCGCCACCTGGGCCGCAGCGCCACCGTGCTGTGCGCCTCACCCCGCTGGCTGCACACCCTGGGCACGGTGCCCCGCCACCCGGCCGAGCTGCACACCCTGCCCTGGCTGGGCATGGGGCAAGACGACCACCACCCCATGCAGCGCCTGCAGGCGCGCCATGCCCCCAGTGGCGAGGAGGTGCAGCTGCAACTGCCGCTGGCCCTGGTGAGCAACCAGCGCGCCGCCGTGCAGCATTTTTGCGAAGCCGGCCTGGGCCTGGCCCTGCTGTCGGCCCACGACGTGGCCGCCCGCCTCAGCCAAGGCGCCCTGGTGCGCCTGCTGCCCGACTGGGACCTGGGCCAGCTCGACATCTGGGCGCTCACGCCGCAGCGCGACGCCCTGCCCGCCAAGGTGCGTCAAGGCATCGAGGTGCTGCGGGCCTACTTCGAGCGGCTGGAGGGGGTGAACCCGATGCGGTGAAAAGACAAGTCCACTCCAGATGGCAATGCACTTGAAATATGAGGCTAGCGCCTGAATTAAGCCGCGCCGCGAAGCGGCGTCGGCTTGAATGAATTGTTAGGCAACACTGCCGGTATACCTTAGTGTAAGACGTAACATGTCAAAGAGTTGAATGCCATCCTCGAATATTGGCTCGGGATAGTTTTTCACAAAAAAATCATGATCAATGGCCGTCACCCTGAAGCCCTGTCTCTGGTAGAAGGCCAACTGATATCCAAATGTACCGGTTCCCACCTCTATTTGACTCGCCCCCGATTTACGAAAAAAATCAATGACCCACTGTAAGAGTGCTGCGCCATAGCCGGATTTCTGATGGGCTGGTTGTATGGCAATGCTCATTAGCTCATATGCGGCCGCACCAAGTGGCTGGACGACACATGCACCGACAACAACTCCACCGCATGAAGCAACGAAGCATTTTGATCGTGGAAGGTAGGAGCGAACCTTGTCTTCCGACGGGTCGGCAAGCAGTAGCAACCTCATTGGCGCATCCGCTGTTGGAATTTCATGGATCAGTAGCGACATTTTCGTTCTGTTGCAAACGCCTGAACTAAACCGCGCCGCGAAGCGGCGTCGGCTTGAATGAATTGTTAGGGCCCACTTGCGTGAAACCCAACCGATTGAGCAAGAACCCAGCCAGACAGGCCATAACTTGACTCAATGTGGAACCCACTAGAGCGTGTTATGAACTTCCAGTAGCAGCCAGCACCCGAGCAGCAGCAGGGAGCATGAGCACCGCGAAGACCAGGAAATGCAGACCGCTGAGGACTTCGGATAGCCGCTCGTAGTCCCGCGAAAGCCGGCGGAATCTCGCCAGCCAGCCGAAGCTGCGCTCGACCACCCAGCGCCGGGGCAGCAGCACGAAGCCTTTCTTCGCCTCGGACAACTTCACGATCTGCAAGTCGATGCCGTTGTCCTTGGCTGCCTGACGTGCATTTGCTCCTGTGTAACCCTGGTCTGCCCACGCAGTCTCCACCGTATGGCCAGTTGCTTGCTGCACCGCTTCACACAGCCTGTTCACCTGCACTCGCTCCTGCTCATCGGCCGGGGTGACATGGACTGCCAGGAGATGGCCCAGGGTGTCCACTGCCATGTGGACTTTGCTGCCTCGCTTGCGCTTGTAGCCGTCGTAGCCTGCGCGCGGGCCGCTCTCGCAGCTCGACTGCAAGGTGCGTCCGTCCATCACCGCTGCGCTCGGCTGGCCCTGGCGGCCTTGGGCTACTCGAATGATGGACCGCAGGTCCGACACCATCGCCTCGAAACAGCCGGCGTCCAGCCACCGGCGGCTTTGTTGATACACAGCCTCCCACGGCGGCAGGTCATTGGGCAGCATGCGCCACGGAGCACCTGCCCGGACCAGCCAGCGTAGCGCGTTGAAGACTTCGCGCAGGTCGTGTTCACGCTGTGGGGCGTGTTGGTCCATCAACGTCAGATACGGTGCAGCGAAGCTCCATTCTTCATCGCTGATGTCCGTCGGGTAGGGCTTGCGGGGCATCGCCGCACTCTACCTGCGGCAATTTCTTCATCGATCAAAGTTCATAACACGCTCTAAGACCGTTTGAATCTGCGAAGTCAGTGGCATTGACTAGGCTGTCCGCCCAAGGCCCGGGCCAGCCACCAAGCTTGTATCCCTGCTCAATGGCAGGCCAGTCCTGACGGATAAGGTCGCCGGCGGGTACGCGGGTGATGCCGTAGAGAATGGCCGGCATGACAGGTGTGTCGAAGCTGTGTGCGACGACACCTAGAAACAGAACGGTGAATGGCGCTGGGGCGGAGCCATGAACAGGTTTGATGGAAAGAAGTAACTCCTGGCTCTCGGAGTTGACCGAGTAGCCGACTAAGAGACTGTCATGAACGCCTGGAATCATTCTCGTGGGCCCTAACGCCTGAATTAAGCCGCGCCGCGAAGCGGCGTCGGCTTGAATGAATTGTTAGGCCCTGCCGCCACCGGCGAGCCTGCGGGACAACTTAAGAATGGTGTGGATGCGCTCTGGAAGCCGCTAAACCCACTGCCTTGTACCTCATAGAAGTACGCACCCCTTGAGCCGAGTTGCTTGTGAATTACCTCTGCGCCAAGAGCAGTTACAAGATTGACAATGCCCTCTTCCAGCGTTTCTCTCTGGGGGATTGCAGTATTTTTGGTCGTGGTTATGAAGTAACCGCGGCCTGTGGTTGGAGCTTTGATGATCTTTGCTAACGCCATGATCTGTCCTTGCAAGGCCTAACGCCTGCGGTAAGCCGCGCCGGAGTGCGAAGCACGGAGGGCACCCGCAAGCGGAGCTTGTGGGCGTCGGCTTGACCAACCAGTTAGGCGGCGCTCAGCGCTCATAGGCGAACGCTTCGTTGCCACTGGATAAATTCCTGTTCGTTTGGGGCGTTCCTAAGGTGTTCAAAGAACTGGACGCGATCAGCCATGTTAAGAGACTCCTCCCGCGAGAAGAAGTCAGTCGTTTGCAGCGATAGATCAAAGCGTTCGCAGAAGGAAGCATCCGTGAAGCGCTTGTAGTAGGCATTGATCAGAGCGATGGAGGCCGCTTCGCTATGCCTATATGTCTTCTGCAACTGCTGGGCTATACGCTCAAAAAGCCAAAGCTCATCTTCGTCAGTTATTGATGGATCAAAATGCACGAGCCTCTCCCCTTGGGTTGTTTGTGACGCCTAACTAAAATTAGACGACGAGGAGCATGCTCCGCGCAGTCGGATAAACGGGGTCGTCTCACACGGACCCACACAACCCCAGACACCCACCCATTTAGGCAAACTTCAAATTTTGCGGATCATCTGCTGGACGCGGCATTTCATTTTGTATCACAACAAACAGCATCCGCAGGACATGGGTGCAGCGAAGGTACACGCAAGCTTGGACCCACTGCCACCGCAGGCTGCGCTGCTGCTTGACCAGCAGGCGTCGCCTTTTGGACATGAGCCACAACCGCGCTTGCACCCATCAAGCGGCCAGCAAGCCTAGGCTCGCGACTCATGCCTCGAGCCCTCCAGCGCATCCGCCAGCAGCCCGCTCGCGCGCAGCACGCGGCGTTTCACGGCCAGTTCCAGCACCTCCTCGCCATGGGCGCCGGCCAGCACCAGCGAACACCAGTGGCTGGCGCGCGTGATGCCGGTGTAGACCAGCTCGCGCGTCAGCACGGGGTTCCAGGCCGGCGGAATGACCAGGGCCGCGTGCGTGAACTCAGAGCCTTGCGACTTGTGCACCGTCATCGCGAACACCGTGTCCACCTGCGTCAGGCGGCTGGGCGACACCCAGCGCACGCCGCCGGGCCGGTCGGGCGCGGCAAAGGCCACGGACAGCCGCGTGCCCAGTTCGCTCACCGCTGAGCGCCCGGCCACCGGCCGCGCCAGGGTCACGCCGATGTCGCCATTCATCAGCCCCAGGCCATAGTCGTTGGCCGTCACCATCACCGGGCGCCCGGCCCACCAGCTGCCCTGCACCTGCACCAGGCCGGCGTTCATGGCCCAGCGGGCGATGCGGCGGTTCAAGCCCTCCACGCCCCAGGCGCCCTGGCGCAAAGCGCACAGCAGCTGGAACTGGCGCTGGGCCTGCAGCACCGACAGCGCCCAGGCGTCCAGCGCGGCATCGTCGGGCGCCACGCCCACCTGCTGGGCGCGCGCGCGCCAGGCGGCTTCGCCCGCGCGCATCACGCTCAGGTAGTGGCCGTGGCCTTGCGGGCGCGCCAGACGGGCCGCTGACGAAGGCGCGCCGGGTTGCGGCTCGGCCACAAGGCCGGCGCCCTGCCCGTTGAGCACCAGCTGCGCGAGGGCCGGTGCCTGCGGCTGGGTCACGGCCAGCCACTGCAGGTCGCGCAGGCGGCGCTGGCGCAGCGCCCGCACCGCGCGCGGCTCGCCCGCGTTCACGGCGGCCGCCAGTTGGCCGATGCCCGAATCGGCGCCAAAGCGGTGGCTCTGGCGCAGCATGACCACAGCCTGGTCCAGCGCGGTGCCGTTGGCGTCCTGCAGGTCACGCGGCACGCTGCGCCCGGTCACGGCCTGCAGCCAGTCCGCGGTGGCGGCGCTGAAATGCCCCTTCACCGCGCGGCTGCAGAGTTCGCCCAGCACGGCCCCGGCCTCGACCGACGCGAGCTGGTCCTTGTCGCCCAGCAGCACCAGGCGGGCCTGCGGGGGCAGCGCCTGCATCAGCCGCGCCATCATGTCCAGGTCGACCATGGAGGCCTCGTCCACCACCAGCACGTCCACCGGCAGCGGCCGGTGCGCGTGGTGCCAGAAATGCCGGCTGTCGGCCCGCGGCCCCAGCAGGCGGTGCAGGGTCTGCGCCCCGGTGGGGATGGCCGCGAGCAAGGTCTGTGCGCTGGGTGCCTCGCTCAAGTTTGAAGGGGTATCAACCACTTCCCGTTCATCAAAAAACGAGGATGGCTGCATACTCTGCATGGCCATGGCCAGACCCTGCACATCGAGCCGTGCCAGCGCGCCGCTGATGGACTCGCCCAGGCGCGCCGCGGCCTTGCCCGTGGGGGCGGCCAGCGCGATGCGCAGCGGCGTGCCGGCCGACCGGCCAGCCAGCGGGGCCAAGCCCTCGGCCACCGCGCCGGCACCCACACCGGTCAGCGCCATGGCCTGCAGCAAGGCCAGCAACTTCACCACGGTGGTGGTTTTGCCGGTGCCTGGCCCCCCCGTGATGATGCAAAAGCCCTGCGAGGCCGCCATGGCACAGGCGGCTTGCTGCCAGTCCATGGCGCCGTCGTCGTCCGCGGGCGCGGGAAACAGGGCCGACAGCGCGGCGCGCCACTGGGCTGGCGCCCAGGCATCGCGCTGGGCCCGGGCCGCGGGGCTGCCCACGCGGGCGGCGATGGCGGCGCGCACGGTCTGTTCGTCCTGCCAGGTGCGGCGCAGGTACAGGCGCGGCCCGCGCAGCACCAGCGGCGATGCCCCCTCGCCCGCCATCACCTGGCTGCTGGCGGCGAGCTGTGCCTGCCATTCGGCCAGGGTCACGCCGTGCAGGGCGTCCATGGGCGTGGCAACCGGGTTTGCGGCCTGCCCGGCCGGACCTGCGCCTTGTAAGGGCGCCGCGCCACCCACCGCATCACCCGGCACGCTGCCAGCCGAAAGCCCGGCGGCGTGCTGCACCGCATCCACCGCGCCGGGCACCGCGTCGTTGCCGGACGTGGCAAGCGCCGGCAGATCAGCGGCGCGTGGGCGGTGGCCGGCCGTGGTCGCATCCGACATCGGCGGCCAGTCGCCTGGCGCCGCGTCGCCCCACTCGGGCCACAACGCCGAATCTGGCGAGGCCGACACTGCGGGCGGATCCGCGGGCGTTGCTGCCGCTGGCGTTGCAGTGGTCGCACCGCCCGGCGCTGCGCCCTCGGGCTGCGCTGCCCCCGCCACGGCCTGCCGCACCGCGTCTGCCGCATCGGCCGGCGGCACGGCGACGCTCGCCTCGGGCGATGGGCGCTGCCACCCCAGCGTTCGCGCGCCGTGGCGCAGGCAGGCCGCCAGGTCCAGGCAGACGTGGCCGCGCCCCAGCTGGTGCGAAGCCAGCACGGCCGCCAGCAGCGCCAGCGGCGGCATGGCGGGCTCCAGCTCGAGCAACCAGTCGGCCAAGGCCAGCTCCAGCGGGCGCAGTTGTTCGGCCTGTACCCAGGCCTGAACCTGCGCGCGCAAGGCCTGCTGTGGACTGGCGAGGTCGGCAGGGCTGGGCGCCTCCAGCGCGGGGCGTGCAGCGTCAACCAGGCCGAGGCCTGGCGTCATGTCTGTGGCCGCGGCCGCCACAGGCGCCAGCCACGGTCCGCGTGGCGCTGCCCGCAGCGCATCGCGTGCCAAGCGCGGTTCGCCGGCGTCGACAGCGTGTCGCGGATGGCGGGGTTGGCCCGGTGCCGACCCGTTGCCATCCGCCTCGGCCAGGCTGCCGAACGGCATTTGCGCACGCACCATGGCCGTGTCGTCGGCGTCCTCCGCGTTCATCGTGGTCGGTCGCGCGGCGCCAACCGGCTCAGGGATGACCGGCGCGGGTGTCGGCGCCTCGTCCCGGGCCGGCGTCGGCGCAGCCGCAGGAGCCGTCCCGGCAGCCGTCGCGGGCGCAGCCGGCGCAGAACCGGGCTCGTCCCAGGGGCTGAACGACCACGCGTCGGCGTCCTGCTCACGCGCGCCCGGGACGTCGGCTGGTGCATCGCGCCCCGCCGGCGCCGGCTCATCGAACCAGCCCCAGTCCGGCGCCTCGTCGCGGGCGTCGGCCAGCGCCTGGTTGATCGCGGCATCGTCCAGCAAGGGCGGCGGCCAATCGTCCATGGGCTCTGGCGCCGCGACCGAAGCGCTCTGGCGCGGCGCGGCCGGCCAGTCGTCGCCGCGGTCCGGCGGCGGCCAGTCGTCGGCCTCACCGATTCGGGTGCCGTCGTGTCCGGTCAGACCGCCTTGGACGTCGGACGGGTCAGCCACGCGGACCTCGTCGGCTGGCGCAGGCGGGTTGCCGGCTGCGCGCGCGCGGCGCGGCGCCACGGCGGGCACCGTGGGCCGCTGCAACGGCACGCTGGACTCGGGTGGCGAGCCCAAGTCAGACGCCCGCGGCACGGCCGGCTGCGCGGCCGCCTCGCCTGCGGCGCGGCCCGGCGCCACGGCCCGGCGGTCTGGCGGTGGCGCCGGTGACCGCGACGCTCTGCGCGGCACGGGGTCGGGCAGCGGCGTGGCATCGAGGAAGTCCTCGCCCGAGTCATCCAGCGGCACCAAGGCGGGTGCGGGGCCGGATGCTCCTGGGCCGATGGTCACCGGGTACGAGGTCGCCGCCTCGGCGGCTGCCGCAGGCGGCAGGCGCGGATCGGGCGTCGCCGCCGCTGTGGCATCAGCCGCTGTTTCGTCAGCCGCTGGTTCGCCAGCCGCCGTTTCATCCACCGCTGCTTCCGCCACCGTTTCCTCATCCGCCACGCCAGGGACGGCGGCACCGGGTCCGCGCGGCTCCACCGCCTCGTCCCAGGCGGGCGCATCGAACAGGCCGGCCGATGCGCCCAGACCCTTCACCGGCGCCAGGTTGGGCCTCACCTGGCCGGACCGCGCGGGCGCTGGGGTCTGGGGACGCGACGGGGTCGGCGGCAGGGCCGGCGCAACCGGCGGCACCGCGTTGGGCGGCAGAAACCGCGTGGGCGACGCGTCGGCCCCGGCCAGCGCATCGTCCGGCTCGGCGCCGAACAGGTCGTCAAACAGGTCGCGCGTGCTCATGCCTGCCCCTCCACGTGGCCCGCCGCCTCAAACAGGGCATCAAGCTCGTCCAGCAGGGCCGGCGTCGCCGCGCACCCCCAGACGCCGCCGTCGGCCCGCGCGCTCCCGCGCAGGAACCAGGTCAGGCTGCCGCCCAGGTGGCGTGCGGGGTCGTAGTCCGGCAGGCGCGTGCGCAGCAGGCGGTGCAGCGCCAGCGCATAGAGCGCGGCCTGCAGGTCGTAGCGGTTGGCCAGGGCCGCGGCGCGCACGGCATCGGGATGGTAGCTGGCGTCGTCCGGGCCCAGCCAGTTGCTTTTGTAATCCAGCACGTAAAAACGCCCTGCCTCATCGGAGTATGCACCGGAACCGATTTCCAGTTCATTGGCAGCGTTGCGTACCCCCTCATCGTTCACATCCACGGCCATGCTCGCGTCGTGGTCGGGCAGTGCGCCCGCCTCGGGCACAGGCGCCAACGTCGCAGCCCGCGGCGCCTCGAACACCACGTCCATGTAGCCCTTGAGCATGCCGCGCAGGCGCAGCGGCGACAACGCGGGCCGCGCCCAGCCGGGCTCGATGTGGGCGCGCACCACGGCGTCGATGCGCTGGGCGGCCGCATCGTGCACCGGCAGCCAGAACTCCAGCTCGGCCTGCATGCGCCCGGCCGGCAGGTCCACCAGGCGCACGGTGGGTGCCGTGGGCGCCGGCTCTGCAGGCAGGTCGGGCAGGCCGTGGCCAGCAGCGGCCTGCAGGGGCAGCGGCATGTGCAGCCACTGCAGCAGCCATTGGGTCAGTGCGGGTGCCTGGTCGCCCCAGCCCCGCACGCGGGCGCGGCGCGCCACCAGCTCCCCCAGCTTGTCGGGGGCTTCGGCCATGCGCGCAAAGCCCTGCATGGCCGCCAGCTGCAGCAGCTCGTGCCAGAAGGTGCCGACCTCGGCCCCGCGCGCAAAGGCGTGCAGGCCTTGCGGCGGGGCCGCCAGGCGTGCCGCTTCGCGCCGCAGGCCGTCCCAGTCGGTGTCGTCCAGCGCGGCCTCGCGGGCCTCTTGCTGCGCCAGGGCCAGTTGCGCGTCGACGTGGCTGGCCAGCGCCAGCTCGAAGGCGTCTTCGCTGGCGGGGCTTTCGGGCTCGGCGTGCGGGCGGGTGGGCAATCCCTGCTCCGTCTCACGGGGTATGCTCCATTTGCCGATTTCAGGATGACGGGAATCGATCCATACCCCATTCACCCCATCTCGCTGCTGACCTTGTGCGACCCGGCCATCCGCCGGGTCCGCCGCGCCCGGTCCCGCGGGCTGGGCCAGGGCGTCCGCCGGCAGCTCGCCGGCCATGGGCAGCGTCAAGCCGTCTTCGTGCAGCAAGTCACTGGTCAGCGCCGAGTAGCTGGCGATCCACCACGGCTGCCAGTGGCGCGGCGGGGCCGCACGCGTGACGATGCGGCGCGGGGCCGCGGCCTCGCCAGCCCAGCGCCGGCTGTGGATGGCCGGCGCCGGCAGCCGCTGCATGGTGCGGCCGGGGATGCCCAGGGCGCGCGCGGCCTGGTCGCTGTCGTCGCACAGCGCCTGCACCTGCTGCGCAAAGGCCGGCCCGCTGCGCGGACGCGTGCCGCCCACCAGGTAGCCGATGGCGCTCTCGTGCACCTGGCAGTCTCTGGCCTGCCCCACGACCAGGGGCGCCACGCCCAGCCACACGGCATGCTGGGCGCGCGTCAGCGCCACATAGGTCAGGCGCAGGTCTTCGCGTTGGCGCTCCAGCTCGGCCAGCGGTTTGTCGGCGGGGTCTTTGGGGTCCAGGTTCACGCGCCGCCCGTCCGAGGCCTCGTTCGCCGGCAGCAGCAGGCTGGTGTGGGCGCGCAGGCTCTTCCAGCTGGCCATGAAGGGCAGCAGCACCAGCGGGTACTCCAGCCCCTTGGACTTGTGGATGGTGACGACCTTGATCAGGTCGTCGTCGCTTTCTAGCCGCAGCCGCGCGGCATCGCCGGCCTCGCCCGGGGCGTCCATCTGGCGCGCCAGCTCGCGCAGAAGGGCCTGCGGGCTGTCGTGCAGCGGCGCCTGGGTCTGCAGCCATTCAGCCAGGTGCAGCATGTTGGTCAGGGTGCGCGCGCCCTGCGGCTGGGCCAGCCAGGCCGAGGGCAGCGCGAAGTCCTGCAGCAGCTGACGCACCATGGGCAGCACGCCCTGCGCCAGCCACAGCTGCCGGTAGCCGCGAAAGCGCTGCACCATGTCGTCCCACACGGCTTCGTCGTGGTTCAGGCGCTCCAGCCAGGCATGGCTGCGGCCCATGCTGGCCGTGCCCAGCGCGGCGCGCAGGGGCCGGGCCTGGGCGTCGGCGTGCACGGCTTCGAGCCAGACGGCCAAATCCTGCGCTTCGCGGCTGTCGAACACCGATTCGCGCTCGGACAGGTAGGCGCTGGCGATGCCGCGCGCGGCCATGGCCTGGCGAATGGCCTCGGCCTCGAGGCGATCGCGCACCAGCACGGCGATGTCGCGCGGGCGCAGCGGGCGGATGCGGCCATCGGCCTGCAGGAAACCCGTGTCGCCCTGCGGCACGGCCGTCAGCCAGTCGACCAGCTGCGAGGCGCAGGACTCGGCCATGTGGCGGCGGTACAGGCTGGCGGACACGGTGTCCTGCCCGGCCTCGGGCGCCAGCCACCACCAGGTGAGCGCGCTGGCCTGCTGGCCCGCCAGCACCAGGCGTTCGGCGCGGCCGTGGGCGACCACGGGCGTGAACGGCATGGGGTTGGCCGCGGCGGCCCGGCGCACGGCGCCCGCGCCACCGTCACGCCCCAGCGGCAGCAGGCCTTGCGCGGCCGGCCAGGGCGGTGCGCCCTCGCCCTGGGCGAAGCGGAAAGCGGCTTCGGGAAAGTGCGCCTCGGCCCAGCCAAACACCGCGTTCACGGCGTGGACCATGGCCTGGGTGGAGCGGTAGTTGGTGCCCAGCGAGTGGTGGCGCCCCTCGGTGGCCTGGCGCGCCTGCAGGTAGGTGTGGATGTCGGCGCCGCGAAAACCGTAGATGGCCTGCTTGGGATCGCCGATCAGCAGCAGCGCGTGGTCGTCACCGTCCCCTTGCATGGCAGCACCAGCCTCGCCCGTTTCTGTAGCATCGGCATGGGCACCATACACCGCTTTGAACATGCCCCACTGCAACGGGTCGGTGTCCTGGAATTCGTCGATCATGGCCACCGGGAACTGCGCGCGGATGCGGCCGGCCAGCACCGGGCCATGCGGCGCCGTCAGGGCCTGGTGCAGGCGCCGCAGCACATCGTCAAAGCCCAGCTCGGCCCGGCGCTGCTTCTCGCGCGCCAGCCCGGCCCGGATCTGCCAGGTCGCGTGGGCCAGCAGCTGGGCGCGCAGCGCCTGGTGGTCCCCCTTGGCCTGTTCGTTGTCGGCCACTGCCAGCCAGTCGTCGATGGCGACAAAGGCCGGGTGCGGTGGCGGCAGCTGCCCGCCCGCCAGCCGGATGCCCGACAGCCCGAAGTAGGCGATGTCCTTGCGGCCTTTGCCGCGCGGGGCGTCGCCGCCCTCGCTCCAGCGCCGCAGGTCGGCCAGCCAGGTCTCCAGGTGCTGCTCCTTGCCCCTGTAACGCTGGCCGTTGAGCATGGGCAGCCAGGTGCGGAACTGGCGCTCCAGCCGGTCGGCCGCGGCCGCCCAGGCGGTGCGCGCCGCGTCCTGCAGCCGTTCGGACTCGCGGCTGTGCTGCGCCACCTCGGCCAGCAGGCGCGCCGGGGACACCGTGGGGTCCAGGGCCTGGTCGCCAAACTGCCAGGCCGCGTCGTCCTGCGCCAGCAGCGGCCGGATGGCCTTCACCAGCGCCTCGGGGCCGGGCATGAGCTGGCTCAGCACCCGCGCCTCGTTCGCGTCCAGCGCATAGAACTGCTGCCGCCAGTAATCCTGCGCCGCCTGCAGCAGCAGCTCGCTTTCGTCGCTGAGCAGGGTCTGCGTGAACAGGTTGCCGCTGTCGAAGGCGTGTTCGCGCAGCATGCGGTAGCACCAGCTGTGGATGGTGGACACGGCGGCCTCGTCCATCCAGTCGGCGGCCACGCGCAGCAGGCGCGCACAGCCCGGCCATTGCTCGGGCGTGAAGTCGCCCTTCAGGCGCAGCAGGTCGTCGCCGGCTCCGGCTTCGTCACCGGCCGGCGCCTCGAACGCGGCGGCCGCCTCGCCCAGGCGCTGGCGGATGCGGTCGCGCAGCTCGTGCGTGGCGGCGTCGGTGAAGGTCACGACCAGGATCTCGGGCGGCGTCAGCGCCCGCACGAAACCCGAGCCGTCCGGTCCGCTGCCGCCGTGGCCCAGCACCAGCCGCAGGTAGAGCTGGGCGATGGTGTAGGTCTTGCCGGTGCCGGCGCTGGCCTCGATCAGGTGCGCGCCCCGCAGCGGCAGGCGCAAGGCGTCGAGCGTCGGCAGCGGCCGGGGTTCAGGCCGTGGCTCGCCACGCAGACCCGGCGAGGAGGCCCGTGCGGTGGTTGCGTCATCGAATGCGCCGGCTGCATCCAGCGGACGGTGGGCGGTGGGTTCGCGTCCCACGGCCTCCGCCCAGGGAGCGGCCGCCATGCCCCCCTCGGCCGGCAGGTCGTCCCAGGGCGGCGTGGCGTGGGCCGGCTGGCCGGGCTCGGCACCGGCGTCGTCATGGGGGTCGAAGCCCGAATCAAACCACTCGGTGCTCATGCCTCGCCCCTTTCCCACAGCGCAGGGTCGATGTCCTGGCCGAACCCTTCCTGGCCGGAGCCATGGCCTGCGTCCTCATCCGCCGACCAGGACCCACCCGCATCGGGCCCAGCCCCCGGCCCCTGGCCGTGCCCGCCGTCGCCCTGCCCGTTCGACGCCCATGGCTGGCCGTGGCGCAGCAGCGGCTGGTACAGGCGCAGGGCCCAGTCGGCAAAAGCGTCCGGCTCGTGCAGCAGGTCGTCGAACCGCGGGTAGCTGCGCTTGAGCGAGGGCGACTGGTCGCACTCGCCGCGCAGCTGAAACCCGCCCTCGTACACCTGGCGCGCGGCCTGCAAGGCCTGGGCGCTGGCGGCGTTGGGCGCCGGCCAGCGCGCCAGCACGGGCTCGCCGCCCCGCGTCTGCAGCGCCTGGCGCTTGTCCAGCCAGGCCAGCGCCGTGCTGCAGGCCACCGGCAGCGGCCGGCACATGCCGTGCAGCCAGGCCTCGACGATGGCCCGCCAGGCGGCGGCGGCCTGGTCGGGCGCCAGCGGCGCCAGGCACCAGATGCCGGATTCGCTGACGATGAGGCTGCGCGCGCCCTGCGGCAGGCCCGCATCGGCCAGGGCCAGTTGCCAGGCCAGGTGCTGCACCCAGGGCCGCACCAGCAGGTGTTGCTTGACCTGCTTGCCGCGGTGCAGGCGCCCCGGCAGCAGCTGGATGTGGGCCAGGCCGCCGTCCGGCGCGCGGCGCAGGCCCTGCAGGCTGGCCTGCACGCTGACGGCCGGCTGCAGGGCCGTGGCCGGCCGCGACCAGTCGAGCGCGAACACCGCGTCGAGCGCCTGCGGCCAGGCCTGGGCCGCTTGCGCATGGCGGGCCATCAGCCGGCCCAGGCTGGCGTGCAGCTGGGTCTGGGCCACCTCACCAAAGCCATGCAGCGGCAGCTTGCCGGCCAGCTGCTGCGCCTGCAGCAGCGGCGCCAGGGGCGAGGCCGGGTCCGCGCCATCCTGCCACCGGTCCACGGCATGTTGCAGCGGCTCGATCAGCTCGGCCTGCAGCTGCCACTGGGCCAGGCCATCGAGCGCAAACGCCTCGTCGTCGCGCACGGCCTCGGCCGCGTCCACGGGTTGCACGCGCAGGCGCTGGGCAAAAAACGCCGCCACCGGGTTGGCCAGAAAGCGCGCAAGCTGGGCCAGGTCCAGGCGCTGGGGCTCGGCATCGGCCGGCAGCGCGGCCTGGGGCGCGCCGGGCAGCACCCAGTCGGGCGGCAGCGCCACCGGCGCCCACTCGCTCGCAAAGGTGAAGACGGCCGGCAGGCGCTCGGCCTCGAAGGGCAGCACCTGGGGCTGGGCCGCCAGCGCGGCTGCGGGCGCCTCCGGGTCAGCCGCCGGGCCGGCCTGCGACACCGGCGCGGGCGCACCGCCCCGGGCTTGGCCCTGCTCGCCACCCGGCGGCATGTCGGCCGTCATGGCGGAGGCACCAACGGCCCGGCCCACGCTGCCGGGGCGCAAGCCGTCGTCGGCCTCGGCCCCATCGTCCGCCGTGGCGAAGTCATCGCCGCCGAAGTCCTCCTCGTCATCCAGACGCGGGGACATGCGCTGCGGCGGCAAGGTCTCGCGGGCCAGCGGGGCCGTGCCCACGTCGCTGGCCTGGCTCGCCACGGCCGGCCCCGGCGGGCCTTCGAAGTACACGGCAGAAAACGGCTGCAGCGGATGATCCGTCGTCAAACAGTTGAGCAGTACCTTGCCGTCACCGTTTTCTACACAACGGGGATCGGGTGATACTGCGCCACCGCCCTGCAGGCACCAGCCCGCCGCCACGTGGTCGCGCAGCTGGCCCACCAGGGTGGACGGCGCCACCTCGGTGTTGTCGCGGATGTCGCGCCCGACCCAGCTCACGTACAGGGCGTCCCGCGCCGAGAGCACGGCCTCGAGGAACAGGTAGCGGTCGTCCTCGCGCCGCGAGCGGTCGCCGGGCCGGTGGTCGCGCTGCATCAGGTCGAACGCGGCGGGCACGCTCTGGCGCGGGTAATCGCCATCGTTCATGCCCAGCAGGCACACCAGGCGAAACGGAATCGCCCGCATGGGCATGAGCGAGCAGAAGCTCACGCCGCCACTCAAAAAGCGCCGGCCCAGCTGCGGGGCGTCGAGCAGGCCCTGCCAGGCTTCGCGCACCACGGTGGCGGGCAGCGGCTCGTCGAAGCCGGCCAGCTCGCACTGCGCCAGCCAGTCGTCGCCCAGCTGGCCCAGCTGCACGATGAGGGCCCGTTCGGCCTCGTTGCTGGGCGCGAAAAACCGCGTGAGCAAGGCTTGCAGCCGCGTGACCCAGGCCTCGGGCGTGGCGGCGCTGCGCCACTCGCGCGTGGTCTCGGCCAGCGCGGCGATGAAGGCCGTGAGCGGCCCGAGCACGGCGGCCGTCAGCCCCGCCACCTCGTCGTAGGGCAGCACGCCCTGCCAGACCTGATCGGGCCCGGCGCCGCCGGTGGCATAGCCCAGCAGCATGCGGCGCAGGCCGAACTGCCAGCTGTTGAGCTCGCCCACCTGGTCAAAGCCCAGTTCCGCGCGGTGCGCGGCGTTGAGGCCCCAGCGCACGCCCGCGCCCTCGATCCAGCGCTTGGCCAGCGCCGCATCGCCCTCGGCCAGGCCGAAGCGCGCCTGCACGGCGGGCACGTCCAGCCAGTCCAGCACCTCGCTGGCGCGCAGCCGGTCTTCGGGCAAGGCCATGAAGCGCTCGAGCGCCAGCAGCATGGGCTGGCGCGTGCGCTCGGACTGGTCGAGGATGGTGTGGGGGATGTGGCGCGCATCGCCGGGCGCCATGCGGCCGAACACGGCCGCGATGTGCGGTGCGTAGTCTTCGATGTCGGGCACCATGACCACGATGTCGCGCGGGGCCAGCGTGGCGTCGCGCCCCAGGCAGGCCAGCAGCTGGTCGTGCAGCACCTCGACCTCGCGCTGCGCCGAATGCGCGCGGTGAAAGCGCAGCGAATGGTCCCGCGTCACGTCCACGGGCGGCCACAGCGCGCGGCTCTCGTGCAGCGGGCGCAGGTTGAGCATGTCGTCCTGCAGCTGCGCGAGCAGGTGGACGGGCTCGGGCGGCTCGAACACATCGATGCGTCCGCCGTTGAGCGGCATGAAGCGGTCGCGGTACTGCTCGGGCTCGTCGTGCCGGTCGATGAGGCCCACGTAGTCGCGCCCCTGCCGGCCCCAGGCCGACAGCAGCGGGTGGCCGCCCGCCTCGCCCACGCGCAGCGCCAGTTCGGGCGCCGGCAGGCTGGGGTTGCGGCGGTAGGCGCTGCGCCACAGGTCGCGCTCGGGCCGCGTGTCGGACCAGTGGTGCATGCTGGGGTTGTGCACGCACAGCACGACCTGCACGGTGCTGGCCAGCGCGGCCAGCGCCTCGAGCGCCTGCGCCGGCATGCTGGAGATGCCGAACACGATCACCCGCGCCGGCATGTCTTCGGCATGGACCGGGGCACGTCCCGATTGCCGGTGCGCCAGGAAACGCCGGTGCACGCTGGCCCGGCTGCTGTGCATGCCGGCCTCGCCCACGTCGGCCAGCACAGCCTGCCACAGGCGGGCCTGCCACACTTGGTCCTCGGGCAAGGGGCGCGCATCGCCGGGCTGGCCGCTCACCCCCTGCAGCACCCAGCGGCCGGCGGCCCAGTCGCCCAGCCAGTCGGCCCGGTAGACCTGGTATTGGTCAAAGAGGTCGGCCAGGCGCTCGGCCAGCTGGAACCGCTTGCGCCCCTGGTCGTCCTGGCCCAAAAAGCGCGACAGGCTGGGGCTTTGCCCATCGGCCACGAAGCGCGGCAGCAGTCGCATCAGGCGCCAGGTGAGGGCCTGCTTGTCGAGCGGCGACTGTTCGGGCACCTGCGCCCGACCCAGCTCGGCCCGGTAGGCGCGCCACAGGAACAGCGAGGGCAGGCTCATGGCCATGGCCGCGCAGACACCGAGACCGCCGGCCTCGGGCGGACGCGCCCAGGCCATCTTCAGCCACTGCGCGATGCCGTTGCTCTGCACCAGCACGCTCTCGTTGGCCAGGGGCGGCAGCGGGTGGCGCCGGCACCAGGCGAGCACCAGCTCCGACAGCGCCTCGGGCCGGTTGCCGTGGATGACCATGAGGCCGGGGGTCAAACGGGTGGCCTGGCTCATGCGCAGCCCCTCACCGTGCGGCCCACGCCGCCGCCGGATCCAGGCCCACCGGCCTGGCATCCCTTGCGATCACACCACCTCACACCATCCAGAACCCGCATGCGCACCCACTCAACGAAACACCCACCAACGACCCGCGATTTGAACCGCACATTGTCCCATTCATCCGCCGTTTCAAGACCGCCCGCGGCGTCGGCAAGGGCGCTTGGGCGCTGGTCCGCCTTGCGGATCGACAGGCACCAGCCCGGCCTCACAGGCCCGCCTCAGACCACGGCCTGCTGTGCCTGGCTCGGCGCACCGACATCGCGACGACGGCAAGGGCAGCGACCGACACGCCGGAAGCCGACAGACTTGAGCCTGAACCCCTTGCAACCGTGCGTGGAAGCCGCAAAGCCACCAGCGAGTATGTGGCACTTCGCGATCACCCACCCAACGCCCTGACCGAATACCCAGCTCGGTACAATGCATCCCCCGTCCCTCACCCCCAGCCCGAAATGTCCGCTTCGCGCCTGCCCATCCTGGCCATCGCCGGTCCCACGGCTTCCGGCAAGACCGCGGCTGCGCTGGCACTGGCGCAGGCGGCTCCGGTGCCGGTCGAGATCATCAGCGTGGACTCGGCCCTGGTCTACCGCGGCATGGACATCGGCACGGCCAAGCCCACGGCCGACGAGCGCGCGGTGTGCCCGCATCACCTGATCGACATCCGCGACCCGCTGCAGCCCTACAGCGCGGCCGAGTTCGTGCGCGATGCCGTGCGCCTGGTGGCCGAGATCCGCGCCCGCGGCGCCCTGCCGCTGCTGGTCGGCGGCACCATGCTCTACCTCAAGGCCCTGGTCGACGGCATGGACGACATGCCCGCAGCCAACCCCGGCGTGCGCGCCGCGCTCGACGCCGAGGCCGCGCAGGTTGGCTGGCCCGCCATGCACGCGCAACTGGCGCAGGTCGACCCCGTGACCGCCGCGCGGCTGGCGCCAGGAGACAGCCAACGCATCCAGCGGGCGCTCGAGGTCTGGCGCGTCACCGGCAAGCCCTTGTCCAGCCTGCACGGCCGCCGCGCTCCGGCGTCTGGTCTGGCCGAACCGACGGATGCGTCGGCAGCAGGCAGTCCGGCGACCGGCCTGCCCGCAGCGAGCCCATCGGCATCCAACGTGCCGGCGGCGGACGCCGCGACCGCCAAGCCGCTCGGCGACGAGCCGGTGCACCTCATCAGCCTGGAGCCGGCGGAGCGCAGCTGGCTGCATGCGCGCATCGCCCAGCGCTTTGACGCCATGCTGGCCGCCGGCTTTCTGGACGAGGTGCAGGCGCTGCGCGCGCGCGGCGACCTCGACCCCGATCTGCCCAGCATGCGCGCCGTGGGCTACCGCCAGGCCTGGGAGGCGCTGGACAGCCGCTTTCCCCTGGCCGAGCTGCGCGAGCGCGGCGTGGCCGCCACCCGCCAGCTGGCCAAGCGCCAGATCACCTGGCTGCGCGCCATGCCCCAGCGCCACGTCGTCGCCGCCGACGCGCCCGACGCGCTGGCCCGCACCCTGGCGGCAGCGCACACCCTGCTGAACCGTGCCGGGGCATGATGCCGGCATGACACGCCCCACTTGGCTCACCGTGCTGCTGCTCGCCGTGCTGGCGCTGGCCGCCACCGCCTGGTGGACACGCTGGCTGGACCCCCATGTGCCACCGCTGGCCGGCTGGCGTGAACAGGCCCAGCGCAGCGCCATGGGGGCAGCCCTGTCGCCCGAGCCCGAGGCCAGCTGGGTGACCACGCCCGGCCGCAGCAAGGCCGACTGCCTGCGCCACAGCCAGGGCGAGCTGAACCCGGCCTTCGTGCTGTGCCGCAGCGGCAAGCGCGAGCTGGTGCGCGTGGCGCGCGACGGCTCGCGCACCGTGCTGCGGACCGAGCCGCTGCCGGAGCCGCAGGGCCTGTTCCGGCCCTGAAGCCGCGCCAGCGCGGCCTGGCCACCCCCGGCCGGACGCCAGCGGCGTTCATGGCACCATCGACCTCATTCACTGCTTCACAGGGGGTGCCATGCTGATCAACTGCGTTGCCTACGAAGACGGGGCCAAACTGGCCGACATCGCCACCGACCAGATCGGCCACTACCTGGCCCGGCCCGGCTGCTTCGTCTGGGTGGCCCTGGCCGACGCCACGCCGGCCGAGCTGGAGGTCATGCAGCAGGTGTTCGACCTGCACGAGCTGGCCGTGGAAGACGCCCGCAATGGCCACCAGCGCCCCAAGATCGAGGAGTACGGCCAGTCGCTGTTCGCCGTGCTGCACCTGGTCGAGGCCGACCCCGCGCAGCCCGACGACGTCAACCTCGGCGAGATCGACATCTTCGTCGGCCCCAACTACATCCTCTCGGTGCGCAACCGCAGCCGCCAGGGCTTTCTGGGCGTGCGCAAACGCTGCGAACACGAGCCCGAGCTGCTCAAGCACGGCTCGGGCTTTGTGCTCTATGCGCTGATGGACGCGGTGGTGGACCGCTACTTCCCCGTCATCGAGACGCTGGAGGCCGAGCTGGAAGACGCCGAACACCAGATCTTCACCCAGCGCGCCGCGCGCGACAGCATCAAGCGGCTGTACCGGCTCAAGCAGCGCGTCATGGTGCTCAAGCACGCCGTGGCGCCGCTGCTCGAGGCCGCGGCCAAGTTGCATGGCGGCCGGGTGCCCCAGATCTGCAGCGGCTCACAGCATTACTTTCGCGACGTGAACGACCACCTGGTGCGCATCAACGGCCTCATCGAATCCATGCGCGACACCATCGCCACCGCCATGCAGGTGAACCTGTCCATGGTGGCCATCGAAGACAACGAGGTGAACAAACGCCTGGCGGCCTGGGCGGCCATCTTCGCCATCTGCACCGCCTTCGTCGGCGTGTGGGGCATGAACTTCGAATTCATGCCCGAGCTGAAATGGCGCTATGGCTATCCGGTTGCCCTGGTGCTGATCGGCGTTGTCTGCGCTTACGTGTACTGGCGGTTTCGCCGTGCCAAATGGCTTTGAGGGCAGTACAGGCCAATCTCCGTTTCATTCACATCGACAACCACCCCATACTGCTATTCACATGACGAACGCCCCCGCGCCCATGCTGCAGGTGAACGCCCTGGCCAAACGCCACGGCGACACCCCCGTGTTCGAGCAGGTGAGCTTCGAGACGCAACGCGGCGAATTCCTGGCGCTGATGGGGGAATCGGGCGTGGGCAAGTCCAGCCTGCTCAATTGCCTGGCCGGGCTGGACACCTGGCAAGACGGCACCGTGACCGTGGCGGGGCAGGACCTGGCGCAGCTGAACGACACCCAGCGCGCCCACTGGCGCCGCCACGCCGTGGGCTTTGTGTTCCAGGCCTTTCATGTGCTGCCGCACCTGGACGTGGCCCAGAACGTGCGCCTGCCCCTGCTGCTGGTGCACGAGGCCGCAAAGGGCCGCGGCACGCCCGGCTCCGCGCCCGAGCTGAGCGCCCGGGCCATGGACGAGCGCGTGCAGGCCGCCCTGGACGGCGTGGGCCTGGGCGCCCTGGGCCACCGCCTGCCGCGCGAACTCAGCGGCGGTCAACTGCAGCGCGTGGCCATCGCGCGCGCCCTGGTCCACCGGCCCCCGCTGGTGCTGGCCGACGAGCCCACCGGCAACCTCGACCCCGACACGGCCGCCACCGTGCTGCAGACGCTGGTGCAGCAGGTGCGCGCCACCGGCGCCACCCTGGTCATGGTCACCCACGCCGACAGCGCCGCGCAACGGGCCGACCGCGTGCTGCGCCTGACGGCACACGGCGTGGTGGCACAGCCGCCCTTTGCGGCGCAGCGTTGATGCGCCACCTGCGTGCAGGGTTCAGGGAGCCATCTCGCCTGGCCTGACTTGGCTTTGGATGGCGATGGCGGCCGACCCGTCAAGCTGCAGCGCAGCGCCATTCCCGCAGCAGCAGGCGCAACGCCTGGCCAGGAGAGGCCGGCGCGCCGTATGGCTCAGGCTTTGGAGGCGTTCCGGCCAGGGGCTCAGCCGTGGCTGGCTACAGCCTGGGATCGGTCGCGGCGGTACAGCAGCCCATCCCAGACGCCGATGGCCAGCATCACCGCACTGGTGAGCCAGCCCAGCGTCAGCAGGCTCCAGGCCGAGGCCAGGGGCACCAGCGCCGCCAGCACGGCCATGCCCACCAGGTGCGACGGCGGCACGCGCCCGTACACCACCTTTTTGTACACGGCGCTGCCGAGCAGGTAGATCATGGGACCGGCCGACAGCACCAGGGCGTAGGCCAGCTTGGGCAGGTCGTGCGGATGCGCGAGCACCAGGTCGTTGCCCACGGCCGAGGCGATGATGCCGGCGATCAGGACGGCATGGATGTAGTGGAAGTAGGACCCGATGCGACCCGGATCGTCCGACGCCGTGATGCGCTGGCTGGCGTCCTTGCTGGAGATGCCGAAGTACAGCCACCACATGGCCAGCGTGCCGAGGAAGGTGGCCAGCATGGCCGACAGCATGGGCGCATTCCAGGCCTCGGCCCCGGCCAGCGTGGCGCCCGTGGCCAGCAGGGTTTCGCCCAGCGCGACGATCACGAACAGCTGGCAGCGTTCGGCAAGGTGCCCCCCTTCGATGGTCCAGTCCTGCGTACGCGAGCGCCCCAGCCCCGGCAAGGCAAAGCCGAACATGGGCGACACGTACTCGCACAGCACCGCCACCACCCACAGGCCGATGCGCCAGCCGCCGTCCGCCATGGCCCCGGCGACCCAGAACACCGCAGCAATCGACACCCAGCCCAGCATGCGGCGGTAGTTGGCCGACAGCGCGTGATTCGGCCCCAGCTCGATCAGGATGTAGGCCGTTCGCCCCACCTGAATCGCCACATAGGCCAGCACGAACACCCAGGCGCGCTCGCCGAACGCCTCGGGGATGGCGGCGGCCATCACCAGCGCCGCCAGCATCAGCCCGAACAGCAGGGTGCGGATGCGCGGCGTTTCGGGGTCGAACCAGTTCGTCACCCAGCAGGTGTACTGCCAGCCCAGCCACACGGCGAACCACAGCACCAGGGTCTGCAGCACCCCGAGCGGCGACAGGCCATGCAGCAGCTGATGGCTGAGCTGCGTGACCGCAAAGACGTAGATGAGGTCGAAGAACAGTTCTTCGAAGGTGACCCGCGCATGGTGGCCATCGCGGTGGCGCAACAAGGGGTGCTGGGTGGCTGAACTCGACGCGGTCATGGCATGTCCTCCCTGCCGAAGCGGCCAGGCCAGGGCCGCGACAGTGGGCCTGATCGAGGCGACTTCAGCTCAACGCGGTGACCCCGTCCACAAGGCCCCGCGCGCGCTGCAACGGCGCGCTGAAATCATACGCCCGGGCCCCTGCGCCTGGGTGCCCCGCCACGCCTGGATGCGCCGGGCTGAGGCCGGCACACCACAGTGCCCGCGGCGCACCGCCTGTGCACGCGCGGGCACGGACCGCCGCCCGACTGGGGCAGCGGCCGCGCCTCACTTCATCTGCGTGGGCACCTTGTGGCGCAGCTCGGTCTGGCGGTTGTGCTCGTCCACGAACACCAGCTGCGGCTGGTGTGCGGCCACCTGGTCGTCGTGCACCTGGGCAAAGGCCGCGATGATGAGCAGGTCGCCCACGGCGGCGCGGCGCGCGGCCGAGCCGTTGACGGAAATCATGCCGCTGCCGCGCTCGCCCTTGATGGCGTAGGTGACGAAGCGCTCGCCGTTGTCGATGTTCCAGATGTGGACCTGCTCGTTCTCGGCGATGTTGGCCGCGTCCAGCAGGTCTTCGTCGATGGCGCAGGACCCCTCGTAGTGCAGCTCGCACATCGTCGTTTTGACGCGGTGGATCTTGGACTTGAGCATGGTGCGGAACATGGGAAATCTCCTGTGATGTGGGTGTGGTGCGTCCCGTCGGGACGGCGTTCAAGGGTGAATCGGATCGGCGGCAACCGGATCAGGGCGAGTCGGCCCGGCAACCCCGCTCCGGGCGGCGTGTCCGGACACGGGCGGACGCCCTGCCGCGAGCCGTTTCGCGGGCGCGTGGTGGGTCACCCCGCGTGCGACGACAAGACATGCTGGGGCGAGATTGGAAGTCAACTTGGCCGCGCCGGCAAGCACATGCGGTATGCCCCGTCCGCCGTTCACATGTCAACGGCTGGCCAGGTGTACCCCAACCGCATATCCTGGCCTCAGGACTTGCCGGCCTCCGCGTGGCTGAGCACCCAGCGCGCGATGAGCGTGGCGTCGGCGTCGCTGATCTGCGGGTGGCGCGGCATGATGACCGTACCCCAGGTGCCCACGCTGCCGCTGCGGATCTTGCCGGCCAGCAGGCTGACGGCATCGGCCTGCCCCGCATAGCGCTCGGCAATCGCCACGTAGCCCGGCCCCACGGCCTTGCGATCGACCATGTGGCAGCGCGCGCAGTCGCTGGCCTGGGCCAGGGCCAGGCCACGCTGCAGTTCCGGGTCGGCCGACACGCGCTGCGCCTGGGCCTCCTCGGCCGGGCTGTTCTGCAGGATGCGCCAGCCCACGTTGACCACGCCCAGCGTGATCAAGACCATCATGACCACGATGAGCACGCCCACCCATCTGGGGCGCGGTGCGTCGTGGTCGTCGTCGGGTGGCAAGGTACTCACGGTCGTGTCCATCCAGGGTGGTCGGCAGCATGGCGATGTTTGCGTCAGCAAATCATCGCCCGCTGCGGCATACCCCAATGCAACACGGCATCGGGGCGGCGTGACGGCTGAGTAACGGATCAGTGGCGGAAATGACGCACGCCGGTGAAGACCATGGCCACGCCGCGCTCGTTGGCGGCGTCGATGACCTCCTGGTCGCGCATGGAGCCACCGGGCTGGGCGACGCAGGTCGCGCCCGCGTCCACCACCACGTCCAGGCCGTCGCGGAACGGGAAGAAGGCATCGCTCGCGACCACGGTGTTCTGCAGGCTGAGCTTGGCCGCTTCGGCCTTGATGCTGGCGATGCGCGCCGAATCGAGGCGGCTCATCTGGCCTGCGCCCACGCCCATGGTCATGCCGTTCTTGCAGAACACGATGGCGTTGGACTTGACGAACTTGGCCACCTTCCAGGCAAACAGCAGGTCATTCAGCTCTTCGGGGTGGGCTGCTTGACGGTGACGACCTTCAGCTCGGCCAGCTGCAGCTCGTGGTTGTCGGCCGACTGCACCAGCAAGCCCGAGCCCACGCGCTTGGTTTCGAGCGCGTTGCGCACGGCGCCATAGCCGGCCGGCAGCGCAATCTTCATCAGGCGCACGTTGACCTTGGACTTGAAGATCTCGAGCGCCTCGGCCGAGAAGTCAGGCGCCATCAGCACCTCGGTGAACTGCTTGGCCACGGCTTCGGCCGCGGCTTTGTCCACCGGACGGTTGAAAGCGATGATGCCGCCGAAGGCGCTGGTCGGGTCGGTCTGGAAGGCCTTGCTGTAGGCCTCGTGCGCGTTCTGGCCCACGGCCACGCCGCAGGGGTTGGCGTGCTTGACGATGACGCAGGCCGGGCCCTCGAAGCTCTTGACGCATTCCCAGGCGGCGTCGGCGTCGGCGATGTTGTTGTAGCTCAGCTCCTTGCCCTGCAGCTGCACGCCCGTGGCCAGCGAACCATCGGCCACGTGGACATCGCGGTACCAGGCCGCCTGCTGGTGGCTGTTCTCGCCATAGCGCAGGTCCTGCACCTTGACGTACTGCTCGTTGAACTGGCCCGGGAACTGGGCGCGCTCGGGCACGTAGGTCTCGGCCAGCTTGGCGGCGTCGAGCTGCACGGACGACAGGTAGTTGCTGATGGCCCCGTCGTACTGGCTGATGCGGTTGAACGCAGCGACCGACAGCGAAAAGCGCAGCGCGTCGCTGAGCTTGCAGCCCTGGGCTTGCGTGGCCTTCAGCTCGGCCAGCACGGCGTCGTACTGGTCGGCGGCGGTCAGCACGCCCACGTCGGCCCAGTTCTTGGCGGCCGAGCGCACCATGGCCGGGCCGCCGATGTCGATGTTCTCGATCGCATCGGCCAGCGTGCAGCCGGGCTTGGCCACGGTGGCTTCGAACGGGTACAGGTTGACGACCAGCAGGTCGATGGTGCCGATGCCGTGCTCCTGCAACGCAGCCTGGTGCGCAGGCAGGTCACGGCGGGCCAGCAAGCCGCCGTGCACCTTGGGGTGCAGGGTCTTGACGCGGCCATCGAGCATTTCGGGGAACTGGGTCACCTCGGCCACTTCGGTGACGGGCAGCCCCTGATCGGCCAGCAGCTTGGCCGTGCCGCCGGTCGACAGCAGTTGGATGCCCAGGCCGTGCAAGGCTTGGGCGAACTCGACGATGCCGGTTTTGTCGGAAACGGAAATCAGGGCGGTTTTGACGGTCATGGCGGTGGTGGCCCGGCGGCGGCGTGGCGCGGTCAGGCTCGGGCTCACTGTGAAGGTTGGCGGGAAGGCGGCCCCGGTCGCCCCGGAAACGGGTCAAGGCGCGGGCGCTGGGGGGAAACCCGAGATTTTAAAGCGTGCCGGTCCCCACGCCAGACCACGGTGTCCGCTGCGCCGCATCCCGCAAATGCGGGATGGCAGCACCCAGCCCCTGCGCCACAATCGCGCGATGCCCTGCCCGCCCCGCGTCCTCCTGGTCGAAGACGACCCGCCCATGCTCGCGCGCCTGAGCGATGTGCTGGCCACCGCAGACATCACCGCCGATCAGTTGCAGCATGCGGGCTCGCTGGCCGAGTGCCGGAACCTGGCGACCGCCCCCGATGGCACGCTGCACCCCAGGGCCATGGCGCTGGTGGACCTGGGCCTGCCCGACGGCAGCGGCATCGACCTCATCAGCTGGCTGCGCGAGCGCGGCGCCGCGTGGCCCATCCTGGTCATCTCGGCCTGGAGCACCGAGGAGATGATCCTGGGCGCGCTGCGCGCCGGGGCCAACGGCTACGTGCTGAAAGAGCGCGACGACCTCGAGATCGCCTTCTCCATCCGCAACGTGCTGCAAGGCGGCGCGCCCATCGACCCCTTCATCGCGCGGCGCATCCTCGATCTGGCGAACCCGCTGGCCAATCCTCAGGCGAACCCACCCGCGCCTGCGGAGCCGACGGCACCCGCACTGCGCGAGGCGCTGAGCGAACGCGAGCGCCAGATCCTTCACCATGTCGCCACGGGCATGAGCAACCGCGAGATTGCCGACAGCCTGCACCTCTCCCGATGGACCATCGACACCCACATCCGGCACATCTACGACAAGCTGGCCGTCAACTCGCGCACCCAGGCCGTGCATCGCGCCCGCGCGCGTGGCTTGTTGCGTTAGCGGCGCTGCTGCTCTGGCTGTGCCCGGCTCTGCAGGGCGCGCAGGCCCAGTCCTGGCCGGGCACGGTCGAAGCGGTGCGTGGCGACTGGCACGACACCGCGCCCCCCGCCACCGGCTGGGAAGCCGCCCGCACGCCCGACGACTGGACCCGCCGCTGGCCGGGCCACGACGGCGTGGTGTGGTACCGGCTGCGCTGGGACATCGAGGGCGCGCCGCAGACGCAGGGCCTGTACATCCCCTTCGTGATGCAGGCCGCCGTCATCACCGTCAATGGCGTGGAGCTGCAGCGCGACGACCACCTGGTGGAGCCGCTGTCGCGCTCGTGGAACCGGCCCCGTTTCGTGCTGCTGCCGGCGCCGGTGCTGCACACCGGCCGCAATGAACTGCTGATCCGCGTCAGCGGCTACCACCTGTACCAGCCGGCGCTGGGGCCTGTGACCATCGGGCCGCCCGGCCCGCAGCATGCCGCCTGGCGCGACGCCTGGCTGACCCGCCAGAGCCTGAACTGGCTGAGCCTGGGCATCTGCGCCACGCTGGGCGCCTTTTTCATCGCGCTGTGGCTGATGCGGCGGCGCGAAACCGCCTATGGCTGGTATGGCGCGCAGCAAGCGGCACGCTTCGTGTTCACCGCCAACTTCGTGGCCACCAGCCCCTGGCCGTTCACGCACAGCGACACCTGGGCCGCCGTGGTCTCCATCGCCTACGTGCTGTTCCATGGCTGCAATGCCATGTTCGTGCTGCGCTTCATGGGCCAGCGCTGGCCGCGCCGCGAGGCCGTGCTGTGGCTGCTGATCGGCTTGCTCTGCGCGGCCACCCTGCTGGCCCCGCATGAGCAGTTGCGGACGATGCGGAACGTCATGGCCTGGGCCTCGTCGGCCCTGTTGCTCGCCATCGCCGGCGTCTTCGTCACGCTGGCCTGGTGGCGCGGGGGCACCCTGCCCCAGCGGCTGCTGTCGCTCACGGCGCTGGCCAGTGCCGCGGCCATGGTCAACGACCTGCTGGTGTTCACCCGCATCGTGGACAGCAACTTCTACCTGGCGCCCTACACCGACGCCCTCTCCACCGTCGGCATCGCGCTGACCCTGGCCTGGACCTTCGTGACCAACACGCGGCGCATCGAAAGCTTTGCCGACGAGCTGCAGCACAGCGTGGCGGCGGCGCGGGCCGACCTCGCCGCCTCGCTGGCCCACCAGCACGCACTGGCGCTGCTGCACGCCCGCCTGGGCGAGCGCGTGAACCTGGCGCATGACCTGCACGACGGCCTGGGCAGCATGCTGATCGGCCACATCAACACGCTGGAGCGCCGCCACCAGCCGGTGCAGCCGACCGAGGTGCTGGACATGCTGCGCGGCATGCGCGACGACCTGCGGCTGATCATCGACACCGCCGCCGCCCAGCAATATGGCGAGCTGATGCTGGCCGACCTGCTCGCGCCGCTGCGCCACCGCTGCAGCCGGCTGTTCGAGCTGCACGGCATCGACGTGCACTGGCAGGTCGCCCACATCGACCGCCTGCACCTGAGCACCACCCAAAGCCTGGACGTGCTGCGCATCCTGCAGGAGGCCCTGACCAACGTGCTCAAGCACAGCCAGGCCACGCGCGTGGACGTGGCGCTGGTGCGCGAGGACAGCCACTTGGTCCTGAGCGTGCGCGACAACGGCATCGGCCTGAGCGACCCGTCCACCCGCGGCTCGCCGGGCGCCACCGGCCTGCACAGCATGCAGGCCCGCGCCCAGCGGCTGAAGGCCGAACTCCGCATCCACTCGTCCGGCCGGGCCACCGAAGTGAGGCTGCGCATGCCCTGGCCCGAGCCGGCGGCCTCGACCGACGCCGGCGCCTGAGGCAGCACCGTGGCGGCTGGCTCGATGCGCGTGCTGCAACGAACCATTAAGCAGTATGGTCATTTTCTCGATTCAGTTAAAACGAGCACCAAGCCATACTCCATGAGCATCATTCGCTGACCGATTCAGCCGGCACCCAAAGCACGCAGCGGCCTTCGTGGGGCGCGCGTGGGCGCTTGACCGGACCACCTTGGAACACGGTGGCCAACGTGCCCGCAGGCCTGTGTCGCACCGCGCGCGGCTGGCGATCCAACGCGTTCCAGACGCCTGTGGCAGAAGTTGCGGTCGCCGCTGTCGGCGTTCGAAGGTGCGCGTCGCTCCCAACGAGCGCCAGGCTCTTCAACGGCCTGCTCACCCTGACGCGTGCCACCTCCTCCACAGCATGCGTGCAGCATGGCCACCTTGGCGTTCATCTCAAAACGACAATGCCGCCATACCATGTCTACATGCCGGTGGTGTGCGTCAGCCCTTGCGGCGTGCGCGACGCAAACCAACCGCGCCCGCCAACACCGTCAACATGGCCAGGGCCCAGGGGCCCAGCGCCGGCACGGGCACCGGGGTCGGCGCGACGACCGCGTACGTGGCGACCACGCTGCGCGGGCCGGTGACCGGGGACAGCGTGCACGTGTGCTCGTTCACGGCGTCGCAACCGGTGAAGCCCACCAGGCGGTAGCCGGTGTTGGCGGTGGCCGTGCAGCTGGCACTGTCGCCGTGGCTCACGCTCGCCGGGCACAGCAAGGTGCCGCCTTCAGCGGGGCTGACGCTGGCGACGACGGGGTAGCTGTTGGCCAGGAACTGGGCCGTGACGGTGCAGGCCTCGGTGATCGGCCCGGTGGTGTACGCGTTCTCGCCCGCACCCGACGGGGTGCCGCCACAGCCGCTGATGAGGGCGGTGGTGTGGCCCGGTGCGGGCACGGCGGTGCAGGACAGGCTGGCGCCGTGGTCCACGCTGGCGGCCTGGCAGCTCAAGCTGCCGCCTGCGCCGGCTGCGGGGGTCACGGTGTAGCGGTTGACCTCGAACAGCGCCGTGACGCTGCGGTTGACGTCCATGGTCAGGCTGCAAGGGCCGGTGCCGCTGCAGTCGCCGCCCCAGCCGCTGAAATGGTGGCCTGCCGCCGCCACGGCGGACAGGCTGACGCCAACGGCCGAGGTGTAGCTGGCGTTGCAGGTGCCCCCGCTGGCCGTGCAGGCGATGGCGCTGGCCGCGTCGCTCACCGTGCCCTCGCCGGTGACGGCCACGCTGAGCACCTGGCGCGGCGCCTGTGGCAGCTCGACCGCGCCCAGGTCGCACCCTGCGCCCTGTGGGCGCAGAGCGCCCCGCTGGTCAACGGCCGGGCACAGGCCGGCATCGCCCACATCGATGGCCGCCCCCGCCAGGCCAGGCATCCGCGTCTGCCCCAGGCCGCCGTTGTCGGCCAGGGGCCCGAGCAGCGGATCGCCGGTCAGCACGCTGGCACAGGTGGCGCTGGCCGGGCAACCGCTCTGCACGATGCTGTGCGAGATCTGTGCGGCGCCCCCCAAGATGTCCTGCGTCGCCGCGTTGCTGGCCTGGTTGTCCCAGAAGATGGCGTTGGTGACGATCGGCCTGGCGTTGCTGCCCTGGTTGTAGATGGCGCCCCCCATGTGGTTGAGGCCCAGCGCGGCATTCCCCGTGAAGGTGACGTTGGTCAGCCGCATGGCGTTGGTGCCCGCATTGCCCTGGTTGTAGATGGCACCGCCACCGTTCACGCCCGTGCCGGTGGTGGCGTTGTTGACAAAGGTGGCGTTGGTGATGACCGGGCTGGCCTGCGGGGCGCCCGCGCTGCCGCTGCTGTTGTAGATCGCGCCACCATTGGGCGCGCGGTTGTTGCTGAAGGTGGCGCCCGTGATGACGGGGTGGGCCTGGCCGTCCACGTTGGCGTAGCTGTACACGGCGCCCCCTACCGCGGTGGCCGTGTTGCCGTCAAACACCACGTCGGTCAGCTGTGGGCTGGCCGTGCCGCGGGCGTTCGTCCCCGCATCCAGCATCAGCGCGCCGCCGTAGCGCGCCGTGTTGTTGAGGAAGCGCACGCGCTGGATGCGGGGGCTGCAGCTGCGGTTCACGTTGAACAGGCTGGCGTTGCAGTACGCGCCGCCGCCCCAGCCGAAGCCGGTCAGGTTGCTGCCGTTCTGGATGGTGAGGCCTTCGATCACGGTGTCGGCGGTGATCGAGCCTCCCGCGGTGGTGCCGTCCAGGGTCAACACCCGCTGGGCACCCCCGCCATCGAGCACGGCCAGGCCAGGATCGATGGGCGTCACGCGGTCGCTGGCCGCGGCTTCGGTGCCCGCGAAACCACCACGCAGCACGAGGTTGCGGTTGATGACCAAGCCGCCGGTGTAAGTGCCAGGGGCCAGCCAGACTTCGGTGCAGCTGGCGGTGGCCAGCGCGCTCGCCAGGTTCTTGGGCGTGGTCCAGAGCGCGCCATCGTTACCGGCGGTGCCGGTGGGGCTGACGCGGCAGACGGCGGCCTGGGCGCTGGCGGCGGTCAACAGGCCTGCTGCGAGCAAGGCCAGGGCGTGAGAACAAGGAGGCATGGCGATGAGGGGCCTGGCGCGGGCGCGCGCCCTGGCTCAGGTGGACATCGCCCCATGCTAGGAAGAGACCACGGCCCGCACATCCCGTAAATCAGTGATTCGGTGGCTGGCGTGCTTCGACCGCCACAGCCGCACCCCAAGTCGGGAGGGCACAGGCGGGTCAGGCTCCCGCCCTGCGAGACGGCGAACGCCTCGCCAACCCTTCACCTCAATCGGCCAGCAGGCGGTGCTCCAGCAGCTTCTTGCGCAGCGTGTTGCGGTTCAGGCCCAGCCACTGGGCGGCGCGCGACTGGTTGTTGCCGGCCTTGTTCATCACCAACTCGAGCATGGGCCGTTCGACGGCCTTGACGATCAGGTCATACAGGCCATCCGGCTCGATGCCGCGCAGGTCCTCGAAATAGGTCTGCAGGCTGTCTTTCACACACTCGTCGATCGATTGTTTGCTCATGTCGCAGGCGGTCATCCGGGCTGGGCAAAGCCACCCGGCGTGGCGCAAAAAAGTCGCCGATTCTAACTGCACATTTTTTCAGCACGCCATCCGCCTTTCCCCGACCCCGAGGCAGCGGCCCGCACCACTCGCCCGCCGCCGGCGACAGCGTCCGAGGTCGCCGCCTCACCCCCGAGAAAACCCTCGGTTTCATGCCTGAAAAACCCCGTGCGACAAGGCTTAGCGCCCCGGTGACATGGTTGCGGCGGACCCGCGGCTAGCATGCGTCACGCGACGGCCATGCCACCTGTTCGGATGCCGTCTCTTGGCTTTTTTCGCTGATTTCATCACCATGCAAGACACCCTGCTGACCTTCCCGCGCACCGTTTTCCGCGACGACCACGAAATGCTGCGCGCTTCGGCCCGCCGCTTTTTTGACACCGAGTGCCTGCCCAAGCAGGACGCCTGGAACGAGGCCGGCAAGACCGACCGCGACACCTGGCTCAAAGGCGGCCGTGAAGGCTTGCTGTGCACGGGCATCTCCGAAGAGTACGGCGGCGGCGGCGGCGACTTCGGCCATGCCGCCGTGCTGGTCGAAGAAGCCGCTTACGCCGGCGTGTCCGGCCTGGGCTTTCAGCTGCACTCGGACATCATCGCGCTGTACATCCAGCGCCTGGGCACCGAAGAGCAAAAGAAGAAATGGCTGCCCAAGTGCGTGACCGGCGAGGTCATCCTGGCCGTGGCCATGAGCGAACCCGGCGCGGGCTCGGACCTGAAATCGGTGCGCACCACCGCCATCCGCGATGGCGACGAGTACGTGATCAATGGCTCCAAGACCTTCATCTCGAACGGCCTGAACTGCGACCTGGTCGTGGTGGTCTGCAAGACCAACCCCGAACTCGGCGGCAAGGGCGTGTCGCTGGTGCTGGTCGAGACCGACCGCCCCGGTTTCCGCCGTGGCCGCAAGCTCAACAAGATGGGCCAGGAAGCCGCCGACACGGCCGAGCTGTTCTTTGACGACGTGCGCGTGCCCGTCAGCAACCTGCTGGGTGAAGAAGGCCGCGGCATGAACTACCTGATGCAGGAGCTGCCGCAGGAGCGTTTCATCATCGCCGTGGGCGCCGCCGCCACGCTGGAAGCCTGCTTCGCCGAAACCGTGAAGTACACCAAGGAGCGCATGGTGTTCGGCAAGCCGCTGTTCGACTTCCAGAACACCAAGTTCAAGCTGGCCGAGGTGAAGTCGCGCATCACCGCCGTGCGCATGATGGTGGATGCTTACCTGGTCGAGCACATGAAGCGCAAGCTGACGCTGGAAGAAGCGGCCATTGCCAAGCTGTTCGCCACCGAAGAGCAGACCAAGTGCCTGGACGAGCTGCTGCAGTTCTTCGGCGGTTACGGCTACATGATGGAGTACCGCATCTGCCGTTCGTACGTGGACACGCGCGTGGCCCGCATCTATGGCGGCACCAGCGAAGTGCAGAAGGAGCTGATCGCGCGCAACATCTGATCGCGCCGATCGCCAGGCAGTATGGCTGCACTGCCGTTTTAAACCAAACGGCTACTGCGCCATACTGCCTTTAAACAGGCCACCGCATCCACAACAACGACGCTTTGCAGGAGACAAGATGCACCCTTACCTTCACGCCCAGAATTTCCCCGACAAGCCCGCCTACGTCATGGCCGAAACGGGCGAAACGCTGACCTACCGCCAACTCGACGAACGCTCGAACCAGTTCGCCCAGCTGCTGCGCGCACGGGGCGTGCAAAGCGGTGACCACATCTCGCTGATGCTGGAAAACCGGCTGGAATTCTTCGTCGCCACCTGGGGCGCCCAGCGTGCCGGCATCATCTTCACGGCCCTGAGCACGCGGCTCAAGACCGAAGAGGTGGTCTACATCCTCGAGAACTCGCGCGCCAAGCTGTTCCTCACGTCCAAGGCCTATGGCGATGTGGCGGCCGCCATCCTGCCCCGCATCGAGGCGGGCGTGCCCAACCGCCTGATGATCGACGGCCCCGCACCGGGCTATGACGACTTCGCCACCGAGTTGGCCAAGCAGCCCACGACCCCGATCGCCGACCAGCGCGGCGGCGGCGACATGCTGTATTCCAGCGGCACCACCGGCAAGCCCAAGGGCGTGTTCATCCCGCCCGAGTCCGACGACATCGCTTACGTCGGCACCCTGACCAAGATCTGCGCCAACTACTTTGGCATGAACACCGACACGGTGTACCTGTCGCCCGCGCCGCTCTACCACGCCGCCCCCATGCGCTACTGCATGACGGTGACCCGCCTGGGCGGCACCGTGCACGTGATGCCGCATTTCGATGCGGAGGACTACATGCGCCAGGTGGCCACGCACAAGATCACGCACTCGCAGCTGGTGCCCACCATGTTCGTGCGCATGCTGAAGCTGGACCCGGCCACGCGCGCGCAGTACGACATGTCGTCGCTCAAGTTCGCCATCCATGCGGCCGCGCCCTGCCCGATTCCGGTCAAGCAGCAGATGCTGGACTGGTGGGGCCCCATCATCTGGGAATACTACGCAGGCACCGAGGGCAACGGCCTGACGCTGGTGAACGCCGAGGGCTGGCTGGCCAACAAGGGCACCGTGGGCAAGGCCGTGCTGGGCGTGATCCACATCTGCGACGACGAAGGCAACGAGCTGCCCACGGGCGAGGTCGGCACCATCTACTTCGGCGAGGGCAAGGAATTCACCTACCACGACGACCCCAAGAAAACCGCTGAAACGCGCCACCCCAAGGGCTGGACGACGCTGGGCGATGTGGGCTACGTCAACGAAGGCGGCTACCTGTTCCTGACCGACCGCAAGGCCTACATGATCATCTCGGGCGGGGTGAACATCTACCCGCAAGAGGTGGAAGACCTGCTGGTCACGCACCCCAAGGTGCTGGACGCGGCCGTGTTCGGCATCCCCAACGAGGATTTCGGCGAAGAAGTGAAGGCCGTGGTGCAGCTGCGCGACCCGGCCGAAGCCAGCGACAGCCTGGCCCAGGACCTGATGGACTTCTGCCGCCAGAACCTGTCGTCGATCAAGTCGCCCAAGACGCTGGACTTCATGGACGAGTTGCCGCGCCACCCCACCGGCAAGCTCTACAAGCGGCTGCTGCGCGACCCCTACTGGGCTGGCCGCGCCACCAGCATCATCTGACGCCAGCGCGCGTGGCAGGCCTGGGCGGGCTGCCGGACCCGTTTTTCATGCAGTACCCAACGAGGAGAGACCCATGAACGCGATCCGCAGGACCACCTGGGCCTTGGCTGCCGGCCTGGCCCTCATGAGCACCGCCATGGCGCAGGCGCCCGCGCCGGCCCAGGACGCCGCGAGCTACCCCAACCGCCCGGTGAAGGTGATCGTGGGCTGGGCCGCGGGCGGCGCCACCGACGTCATCGCGCGCGTGCTCAGCGAGAAGTGGAGCAAGTCCATGGGACAGTCCTTCGTGGTCGACAACAAACCGGGCGCCGGCGGCATCATGGGTGCCGATGCGTTGGCCAAGTCGCCGCCCGATGGCTACACCATCTCGGTGTTCCTGAGCGCCACGCTCACCGCCAATCAGTTCGTCTACAACAAGCTGCCCTACAACCCGGACAAAGACTTCGCGCTCATCACGCACCTGACCAATGGCGCCGTGGTGCTGGCCGCGCGGCCCGAGACGCCGTATGCCACCGCCCGCGAATTCGCCGACTACATCAAGGCCCACCCCGGCAAGGTCAAGTACGGCTCGTATGGCACGGGCTCGTTCGGCCACGTCATCATGGCCTACATCGACGAGATGCAGCGCGGCCAGATGACGCACGTGCCCTACAAGGGCGAAACACCGCTGCTGCAGGACCTGGTCGGCGGCTCGGTCGAGCTGGCCCTGGTCAGCGTGGCGAACTCCGAACAGCACGTGAAGGCCGGCAAGCTCAAGTACCTGGGTGTGACGGGCCCCAAGCGCCTGCAGGCCCTGCCCAATGTGCCCACGCTGGCCGAGCAAGGCCTGGACGAGGTGCCCCTGAAGATGGTGGGCTGGACCGGCATCGCGGCGCCCGCCGGCACGCCCAAACCCATCATCGACAAGCTGGTCGCCGAAACCCACAAGGCCTTGCAGGACCCGGCCGTGCAGGCCCGCATCATGGGCTTCGGCAACGAGGTGGTCACCAACGGCACGCCGGCCGAGGCGCTGGCGCGCTACAAGGCCGATGTGCCGATCTGGAAAAAACTCGTCGACCTCTCGGGCGCCAGGGCCAACTGATGCACTGACGCCTGCCCTCTTTCTGTTTACCTGCCAGCGCTTGCGGTTGAAGCGCTGGTTTCGCGCTTGTTGCGCACCAACCCAAGCGGTTAGCCCCGCACTCCGACTCACTGCCAACCATGTTCATTGCCGTATCGCGCCGCGCCCTTGCGCTGGCCCTGCCCGCCCTGCTCGTTACAGGCCATGCCAGCGCCCAGGACGCCGCCGCCAACTACCCCAATCGCCCCGTGCGTGTGATCGTCGGCATGCCCCCAGGCGGCGCCACCGACATCATGGCGCGTGTCATCGGCGAGAAGCTGGGCGCCCAGCTGGGCCAGTCTTTCGTGGTGGACAACCGCCCGGGCGCGGGCGGCATCATCGGCACCGATGCGGTGGCCAAGGCCGCTCCCGATGGCTACACGATTTCGCTGATCCTCAGCGGTGCGGTGATCGCGAATCAGTTCGTCTACAGCAAGCTGCCTTACAACCCGGACAAGGATTTCACCTACGTCTCCCAGGTGATGGAGGGGGTGGTGGTGCTAACGGCCGATGCGAAGGCGCCGTACAAGGATGCCAAGGAGTTTGCGGCGTATGCCAAGGCCAATCCGGGCAAGGTGTCGTATGGCTCGTACAGCACGGGCTCGTATGGGCACGTGGTGATGGCGTACATGAACAAGCAGCAGGGGGCCGACATGACGCATGTGGCCTACAAGGGCGAGGCGCCGATGATCCAGGGCATGCTGGGCGGTGAGGCTCAGCTGGCGTTTGGCAGCGTGATGAACATGGGCCCGCATGTGGCGTCCGGCAAGTTCAAGTACCTGGGGGTGTCCGGTCCCAAGCGCATGGCGGCACTGCCGAATGTGCCGACGCTGGCCGAGCAGGGCCTGACGGATGCGCCCTACCGCATGTCGGGCTGGGCCGGGTTCATCGCACCGGCGGCCACGCCCAAGCCCATCATCGACAAGCTGGCGGCGGCCATTCACACGGCCATGGCCGATCCGGCGATCCAAAAGCGCATCCGCGACATGGGCTTTGAGCCGACGCTGGACAGCTCGCCGGCCAAGAACATGGAGCGCTACAAGCACGATGTGCCGATCTGGAAGAACCTGATCGAGTTGGCCGACGCCAAGATTCAGTGACGGTCGGCGGCAGGCCCCACGCAGGGCGTCTGCCGTGTCGGCCCATCCTCCCCTGGCGCGGGGCGATGTAGCGCGCCGCGTCACCCCCTCATGTGCCGGCTCGGCACAAGGTTCCCCAGCCAGGGGGCCGGCCCACCGCCAGAGCACAGCCGCTGGGCAGCCGGCGATGCCCGTACCGTCTGCGGTATCGTCGGACCTCCCCTCCCTCCGAGCGCAAGCCCTTTTCCCGCCGCCATGCCGCCTGCAGACGCTCCCGCTAACCTGGCCGACCAGGTCGCAGACACCCTTCGCACCGAACTCATGCACGGCGCTTTTGCACCGGGCCAACGCCTGTCCGAGTCCACGCTGTGTGAGCGCCTGGGCGTGTCGCGCAACACGCTGCGCGAAGCCTTTCGCCTGTTGACCAAGGACGGCCTGCTCACCCACACGCCCAACCGCGGCGTCTTCGTCGGCATGCCCAGCATGGCGGCCATCATCGACATCTACCGCGTGCGCCGCATGGTCGAGTGCCACGCCATGGCCCAGGCCTACCCGCTGCACCCGGCCAAAAAGCGCATGCGCAGCGCCGTGGAGCAGGCGCTGGCCGCGCGCGAGGTCCGCGACTGGAATGCCGTGGGCTCGAGCAACATGGACTTCCACATGGCCGTCGTCGAGCTGGCCGACAGCGAACGCACCAACACCTGGTTTGCGCAGGTGCTGGCCGAACTGCGCCTGGCCTTCGGCCTGATGCACGACCCCGAGTTCCTGCACGCGCCCTACGTGGACCGCAACCAGGAGATCCTGGAGCTGGTGCTGGCCAACCAGTTCAGCCAGGCCGCGCAGGCGCTGCACGACTACCTCACGCACTCCGAGCGCATCGTGCTGGCTGTGCACGCGCGCCAGTTGGCCGCGACCAAGGGCCACTGACCCACGGCTCGCGTCGGGCCGGCCAAGCGTCTTGCCGCATCCCCTGAAACTGGAATCACGCGCAGTCGCACAGCGTCTGGTCCCTTCACGAGTCCACCGACCGCTTGCACACCACTGCCTCACCGGCAGGTAGCTCGGCAGCTTGCAACCGTCGCGCCCCTCAGCCTCGGCGGTCAGGAGTATCTTGCTCTCCTTGTTCAATTCTCATCGACTGTTGCCCTGTACTGGCTCACGCGATAGCGGGCAACGCGGGCCAGGCGCGCCTTAGACGTGCGGCGCATCAGCGGCTTGACGGCATTGGCACATCGGGACTGGCTGCTCCCGCCGACGCATCAGCGTGGTGGACCCGCTCCATCATCAGTCGATCCGAGGCGGTGGGAAAAACAGCGCTCGATCGCCCAGGGCAGCGCGTCGACAACATGGGTCGACATGCGCTTCAGGCCATTCTTTTCAGTCAGGGTTCACCTGCAGGTGAACACGGCTCGCCCCCGATCAACGAGCAGCCAGCCGGTTGGCCACCCAAGCCCGTGGCCATCGATTGACCATCGCGGAGTATCCCGCCATAGTCGATTGAAATGCATCGATCATCCGCCCATACCTCACTCAATTCGGATACTCTGTCAATCGATCCAGTCGTCTGACCATCAATGGCAGCGCTTGAGACCGCGCTGACTCACGGCCGCCTTGCGCCGGTCGGTGGACACCGTCAGCGCCGGCCTCGCCCGCCGCCCGAGCGTCCCCCACCGGTGCGTCCACCGCCCGACCGACCGCCACCACCCGAGCGGGGGCCATCGTTCTTGCGCTGGCGGAAGAAGCTGTCGGCGCCGATGTAGCCCTGCGAGGTGCGCAGCGGATCGGGCTGCCCCCCCGCGCCACGGCCGCGGCCGGCCTGGCCGGGCGCGCGGCGACCCCGGCCCTCGGCCACACGGCGGTCGACGAACTCGTCGCCGGGACCCTCTCCGCGGGCCTCGCGGTCGGGACGCGTGAAGCCGTCGCGCGCGTTCTGGATGCGGGCATCGCGGGCCTGGACCATGCGTTGGTCGCGCTGCGACAGCGGACCGCTCGAAGGCCGCGGCCCGCCGCCACGGCCGCTGCGGTCGGCGTTGCGGCCCCGCTTGTTGCGCATGGACTGCACCTCTTGCGCCTTGCGCACCACATGGGCCGGCACCTCGTGGCCCACCTGCGGCAGGCCCACGGCTTCGGTCAGGGCGCGGATGTCGCGGTGGTCCAGCTCCATCCAATGCCCGCGGCGCAGGCCGCGCGGCAGCAGCATGGCGCCGTAGCGGATGCGGATCAGGCGGCTGACGGCGTGACCCACGGCCTCCATCATGCGGCGCACTTCGCGGTTGCGGCCTTCGGAAATGGTGACGCGGTACCACTGGTTGGCGCCCTCGCCGCCACCGTCTTCGATGGCGGAGAACTGGGCCGGGCCGTCTTCGAGCTGCACGCCGTCCAGCAGGCGCTGCTTTTCATCGTCTGACAGCGCCCCCAGCACGCGCACGGCGTACTGGCGTTGCAAGCCGAAACGCGGGTGCATCAGCCGGTTGGCCAGGCTGCCGGAGTTGGTGAACAGCAGCAGGCCTTCGGTGTTCAAGTCCAGGCGCCCGACCGACTGCCACTTGCCCGTGGGCAGCCGCGGCAGGCTGCGGAACACGGTGGGCCGGTTCTGCGGGTCGTTGTGCGACACCACCTCGCCTTCGGGCTTGTGGTAGGCGATGACGCGGGCCGGCGGCGGCGCGATGTGCACGCGCACCGGCTTGCCGTTCACCTTGATCACGTCGCCAAACTGGATGCGCTGGCCCACGTGCGCGGGCTCGTTGTTGACCGAGATGCGCCCTTCTGTGATGAGGCGCTCCATCTCCAGGCGCGAGCCCATGCCAGCCTGCGCCAGCACCTTGTGCAGCTTGGGGGCATCGGCCTGGGGCGCGAGCACCCGCTTGGGGGCTTGCGTGCTGGCGGCCTGCTTGTCGAACGCGCCCGAGGTGATGGCCGAGAAGGCGTCCCAGTCCCGCGGTTGCGCCGCGGCCTCGTCGGCGTGATCGTCAGAGGACTCGTCATGCCATTCGTCAGCGTCCGCGTCGTCGATGCCAACTTCATCCAACAGGGTATCAGACCCTTCCGATGATCCATCAATCGGCACCTGCGAATACCCTCGCTTTTTTTGCGAAGCCCGCTCAGGCTTGGGCCCGCGCAGGGCGGCTTCGGCGCGGCGCGCAGCGGGACCGCGGCGGCGCTTGGCCGGCGCAGCCTCTTGCGGCGGCTCGCCCGATGGCGGCGTGGGCGTCACGCCGTCGCTGGATGCAGCAGGATCGGCGATCGACTTGGGGGTGTCAGGGGAAGAATCGGTGCTCATGGCGGGTCAGGGCTCGGTTGGGTCGTCGCGCCCTTGGGAGGCTGCGGGAGACGATGCCGGCGCAGCCGGATCGGAAAGGTGTGAAACAGAAGTGGCCGTCCACGTGGACGGACGCTCGACTGGCTGAAGTCCCGGCTCAGGAGCCAGGTCGTGAGGTGGGCTCGTGCGCTCGTTGAACGCAGCCGAAGGCGCCTGGGCTGCAGGGTTGGGTGTGACGGGCGGGTCAGGCTCGCCGTCCGCCATGGCTTCGGCAGGCGGCTCGGCAAGATCCTCGCAGACCGGCTCAGCGCTGGATGCAGGGAGCAACGCGGGCTGCTGGCCCTCTGTGCCAGCGTGCCAAGGTTCGGAGGGCACGGTGGCCTCAGGCTGCGGCGGGTGGCTCGTCGGCTCCGGGTCCGGTGGCGATGCGCCTTGCATCACCGGCGCGGGTTGCACAGGGGTCTGGCTGGCGGCGTCCTCGGCCACCGGCTCGGGCATGTCCTGCCCGTCCATGGCGAGATTTTGGGGGTGTGAGGGTGCGCCCGCGTCGACGGACGCATCAACGAACGTGACGACGGGTGCCGCATCAACTGCTGCCTCACCCGGCAGCGCATCGTCCGGCGCCCCACCGGCGCCCGCGGCCGCTTCGGGAAAGAGCTCTGCCGAAGCTTCGTCGCCCAGCCGGGTCATCACCTTGGCCATGACGGCCTCGCTGTGCTCCAGCGTGGGCAGGTCTTCGAGCGAGCCCAGGCCCAGGTCGTCGAGAAAGGCGCGCGTGGTGGCGTACAGCGCCGGCCGACCCGGCCCTTCCCGGTGTCCGATGACCTCGACCCAGCCCCGGTCTTCCAGCTGCTTGATGACCGTGGTGTTGATGGTGACCCCCCGGATGTCTTCCATGTCGCCGCGCGTCACGGGCTGGCGGTAGGCGATGATGGCCAGGGTTTCGAGCGCCGCCCGCGAGTACCGCGGCGGCTTTTCGGGGTGCAGGCGATCGAGGTATTCCCGCATCTGCGGCCGGCTTTGAAAGCGCCAGCCCGACGCCACCTGCACCAGCTCCAGCCCGCGCTGGCTCCACTGCAGCTGCAAGTCTTCGAGCAGGCCACGCACCGTGTCGGCGCTCACGGCGTCGCCAAACAGCGTGCGCAGGTCGCGCAGGCTGACGGGCTGCAGGCTGCACAGGAGTGCGGTTTCCAGAATTTGCTTGGCTGCGATGCTGTTCATGCGCAGGAACGATAGGGGTTGGCCGCGGGGAGCGGCGTGCGGCGTCACGTGTGTCGCCCGATGCGGCCGGTGATGACCTTGGCCTGATGGAGCCCGCTGAAGCTCTCGTGCGCCCGGTTGGCAGGCGCTGCAAGGTGCCCATTGTAATGAGACACCGTGCCGGTGCCAGGTCGAAACGCTTCAACCTACCTTGCGCGGGCGCAATCTCAGGCGCTGGCCAGCCCCAGGGCCTGCAAGGCCGCCTGGATGTCAGCGGGCAACTCGCTCTCCCACGCCAAGGCCTCGCCCGTGACGGGGTGCGTGAACGCAAGCCGCCAGGCGTGCAGCGCCTGGCGGTTCAAGCCCCAGCGGGCTTGGCCGCCATAGACCGCGTCGCCGACCAGCGGATGCCCGAGGTGCGCCATGTGCACGCGGATTTGGTGGGTGCGGCCCGTGCCAAGCTTGGCCTGGACCAGGCACGCCTCGTCGAAGTTGCGCTGCAGCGCAAACGTGGTGTGGGCCGGCTTGCCCGGCTGACGCACCAGATCGACCACGGCCATGCGCAGGCGATTGCGCGGGTCGCGACCGACTGCGGCGTTGACCACGCGCTCGGCCGGTCCGCTCCAGGGTCGGTGCGCCAGGGCTTTGTATTCGCGCCGGACCTCGCGGGCGGCGATGGCGTTCACGAGGGCCTCCATGGTCTGGCGCGTGCGGGCGACGACCATCAGGCCGCTGGTGTCCTTGTCCAGCCGGTGCACGATGCCCGCGCGCGGCAGGTTGACCGCCTGGGCATCGAGCGCCAGCAGACCATTGAGCAGCGTGCCCTGCCAGTTGCCGGGGGCCGGGTGCACCACCAAGCCGGCCGGCTTGTTGATGACGCGCAGGTGTTCGTCGGCGTAGACCGTGACGAGGTCCATCGCTTCGGGGCGGTAGGCCTGCGACTGGGCCGTGGGCTCCAGGTCCACCTCCAGCAACTCGCCGGGCTTGAGCCGCTGCGCCGGCTTGCGCAGCGGTTGCAAGGCGTGCGGCAGGCCGATGCGCACCGCGCCGTCGTCGATGCGCTGCTGCAGGTAGGAGCGTGAAAACTCGGGGACCAGCTCGGCCAGCACCCGGTCCGCACGCTGGCCGACCAGCTCCGGCGTGACGGGCAGGAGCCGCGTCTCGCGTTCACTGCCGGGGGTGTCAGGGGTCTCGGCATCACCGTCGGGCAGCAGGCCGTCGGGGGCATTGTCAAACTTCGTCACCGGAGGAAATGGGGGGTCGATATAATCAAAAGGCTGTGGATATCTGAGATTGAGTGCCCATGCGTCAGCCCCAATTATCGGCTTTGTCTGTCCTGTCCCTGACGGCCGTTCTGGCGCTGGCAGGATGCGCCTCCAAACCCGCCGTCGACCAAACCGTGGGGTGGAGTCCGAACCGCATCTATTCTGAGGCCAAGGACGAAGCCCGCTCCGCCAACTACGACAAGGCGGTGGAGCTGTACGAGCGCCTGGAAGGCCGCGCCGCCGGCACACCGCTGGCCCAGCAGGCCGAGCTCGAAAAAGCCTACACCCAGTACCGCGGTGGCGACAAGGCATCCGCCATCGCCAGCCTGGACCGCTTCATCAAGCTGCACCCCGCCAGCCCGGCTGTCGATTACGCCCTCTACCTCAAGGGCATCGTCAACTTCAACGACGACCTGGGGCTGTTTTCCTTCGTCTCCCGCCAAGATCTGTCCGAGCGCGACCAGCGCGCGGCCAAGGAGTCGTTCGAGGCCTTCAAGGAACTGGCAACGCGTTTCCCCGATTCGCGCTACACGCCCGATGCCACCGAGCGCATGCGTTACATCATCAACGCCCTGGCGCAGTACGAGGTGCACGTGGCCCGCTACTACTTCTCGCGGGGCGCCTACGTGGCCGCCATCAACCGCGCGCAAGTGGCCATCACCGACTACCAGGATGCACCCGCGCTGGAAGAAGCCCTCGAGATCCTGGTCAAGTCCTACGATGCGCTGGGCATGGAGCAGCTGCGCGACGACACCCGCCGCGTGCTCGAAAAAACCTACCCCAACAGCACCGTGCTGACCAAAGGCATGCAGCGCGACTCGGGCCCATGGTGGAAGGTCTGGTGAGCCCCTTGCCGGCCTGAGCGGTGCACCCACTTCGCCCGGCAGGCCCATGATTCGTCTGCTTTTGGTCACGAAGTCTCAGCCCCTGACCCGCATCGGACGCGATGGCGCGTGGCAGTTCATAGAATGAGCGTTCGCCAGACTGCGGGGAGCGTTCCTGGCGCCGACGACCAAGGACAGAACAATCATGACAGAAGGTTATCGACTGACCGCAGCCACCGGTCTGCACAAGGGCGACCGCGAATACCAGCAAGACCAGGTCAGCCTGTTTGCCCATCCACGCAACCATGGCTGTGTGTTGGGTGTGGTGGCCGACGGCATGGGGGGCCGCACGGGCGGACGCAAGGCCGCCGACCAGGTGCTGTTGACAGCGCGCCAGCTGTTCGAACGCTTTTCCCCCGCCAGCGACGACGCCTCGAGCCTGCTGCAGCAGATCGCCTCGGAGGCCCACATGGTGATCAAGCTCACGGCTTTGTCGAGTGAGCAGGACCCGCATTGCACGCTGGCGGCCTTCGTGATCCTGCCCGGCGGCGAGTGCCATTGGCTGCACGTCGGTGATTCGCGCCTCATGCACTTTCGCAACAAGCGCCTGGTGCGGCGCACCAGCGACCACTCGTACGTGCAGGCCCTGGTGGACCGCGGCGAGCTGGACGAAGACGAGGCCCGCGTGCACCCGCAAGGCAATGTGCTGCTGTCGTGCCTGGGCACCGAAGAGGATCCGACGCTGGACAGCCATTTCATCCCCAAGCTCGAGGTGGGCGATGCCTTGCTCGCCTGCACCGACGGCCTGTGGCACTACTTCACCGACGAAGAACTGGCCTCGGTCGTGGGCACCTTGTCGCCCCGCGAGGCCAGCGAGCTGCTGGTGAACAAGGCCCGTGAACGCGCGGCCGGCAGCGGCGACAACCTGTCGTTGGCCATCGTGCGGGTCGAGGTGCTGGAAAACCGCCCCGCCGTGGGCTCGGCGTTTCAAACCCTGCGGTGAGCCACTCCGCATAAATTTTTTGGAGTATGCAGCACTTGCCGTTGATTAACGAACGGCAACAGCACCATACTGCCTCAAATCTGACCAACCCCTTGCGCATGCGTGAACAACCCCAGCACGACCGGGTGTGCCGGCCATGAGTTCAACCGACCTGGGCTCCGCGCCCATTGGGGTGTTTGACAGCGGCATCGGCGGCCTGAGCGTGCTGCGCGCGCTGCTGCAGCGCCTGCCTCAGGAACGCTTTGTGTACGTCGCCGACACCGGCCACGCGCCGTATGGCGAAAAGTCCATCGCCGCCATCACCGAGCGCAGCCAGCGCATCACCCACTTCCTGCGCGATGCCTGCGCGTGCAAGGCCCTGGTCATCGCCTGCAACACGGCCACGGCGGTGGCCGCCCACACGCTGCGCCAAGCCCATGCGGGCTGGCCCATCATCGGCATCGAACCCGCCATCAAACCCGCAGCCGCCCTGACGCGCACCGGCGCCGTGGGCGTGCTGGCCACCCAGGGCACCTTGTCCAGCCCCAAGTACCGCGAGCTGCGCAGCCGCGTCGTGGCCAGCGTGAACGCCGCAGACGACGCCCCCGCTCTGGCCGTGCACGACGTGGCCTGCAACGGCCTGGCCAGCGCCATCGAAGCGCTGGTGGATGCAGCCAACGGCCCCGTGGCCGAGCAGCGCGTGCAAGCGCTTTTGCACCAATACCTGGGTCAGTTGGGCCACTGCGGCGCCGAGCCCGGGCAGGTGGACACCGTGGTGCTGGGATGCACCCACTACCCGCTGATTGCCGACCGCATCCAGGCCCTGTTGCCACCGCAGGTCACCCTGCTGGACCCCGGTGACCGTGTGGCCCTGCACACCCTGAACGTGCTGCACGCGCTGGGGCAGCTCAGCCCGCGCTCGGCCGTTTCATCCGCCCACCAGGCCGTTCACCTGTGGACCAGCGGCGATCCTGACCGCGTGAGCCAGGCCGCCCAGCACTGGATGCACATGGCCCCGCTGCCTGCGCATCCGCTGCCCTGCTGATCGATGTCATTTGTCCCTCCCTCATCGCGGCACCTGGCCGCGTTCCTCGTCGTCACCCTGGCCTTGACCGTGCCCTGGTTGTGGCCCAAAACCTGGGGCCCCCTGACCAATGCCCTGCCTTGGATGGCGTCGGCGGTGTGCGCCATGGTCGCCCTGGCGATCTCGGGCGCGCTATCTCGGGTCAGCGCGGTGTCGACGCTGGTCTGGAGCTTGGTGATTGCCGCCGGGCTGAGTGCGCTCATCGCCTGGCTGCAATTGCTTGACCTGGAAGAGGCCTGGCGCCCCTGGGTGGCCCAGGCCGGCCCCGGCATGGCCTATGGCAATTTGCGCCAGCCCAACCAGCTGGCCAGCCTGTTGGCGCTGGGCCTGTGGGCTGGTGTCTGGCTGTGGCGAACCACTGCCCCGCGCGCGATCCAACGCCTGCTGTTGGTGGCTTACATGACCTGGGTCACCAGCGCCATGGTGATCAGCGCATCGCGCATCGGCCTGGTGCACATCGCCGTCTTGTGGGCTGCGTGCCTGGGGTGGTGGCTGCTCAGGGATCGCCTGCAATCCGCCCGCGCCTGGACCCTCCCCTTGCTGGCTTCGGGCGTTGCCGTGCTGTATGGGCTGTGGCTCGTCGCCGCACCCGCCGTGGAGGAATGGCTCGGCAACGCCTCAGGGCGCGACCTCGTGGATCGCCTCGCCCAGGGCGAGTCCACCTGCGGCAGCCGCCTCATCCTGTGGCGCAACGTGCTGCACCTGATTGCCCTGAAACCCTGGACAGGCTGGGGCTGGGGCAACCTCGACTGGGCGCACTACATGACGCTGTACGAGGGGGCGCGCTTTTGCCACATCCTCGACAACGCCCACAACCTGCCCCTGCAACTCGCCGTGGAGCTGGGCGTGCCGATTGCGGCCCTGCTGTGCGGGCTGGCCGCCTGGCGGGTCTGGCGCGCCCGTCCCTGGCGCGAATCGGCCCCCGAGCGCCGCCTCGCGTGGGGCATCCTGCTCGTTGTGGCCGCCCATTCCCTGGTCGAGTACCCGCTTTGGTACGGCCCGTTTCAGCTGGTCAGCCTGTGCGCCCTGGGCATCCTGCTGACGCGCGATCCAGCCGGGGAAGCCGATCGCCAATGGCTGGGACAGGCGGCCTCGTCTTCACGCACCCACGGCTGGCGCGTTGCCGTGGCCAGCGTGGGCCTGGCCCTGCTGGCGTATGCCGCGCACGATTACTGGCGCATCGCCCAGCTGTTTCTGGCCACGCCGGACCGGGCGCCCGACTATGCCGACAACACCTTGGCCAAAGTCAGCGATTCGTGGCTGTTCAAAGGCACCGTGGAGTTCGCCGCTTTGTCGATTCGCGACGTCAATCGCGGCAATGCGGCCGAGATGCTGAGCCTGGCGGAACGCACCCTGCACTATTCGCCAGAACCCCGCGTGGTGGAAAAGCTGCTGGACAGCGCCGCATTGCTTGGCCGCACGGATGTGGTCACCCTGCACAGGGCCCGGTTTCAGGCGGCCTATCCTGAGGACCATGACAACTGGCAAAACGCCAGCCGCTGACTTCACGCCGTTTTCAGCGGCTCAATCCAGCCCCTCAAGATGTCGCCCAACAAAAAGCCCCGCCAATGAAGCGGGGCTTTTTGCGGCGGGATGCCACTTCGACTCAGGCAATCAAAAACTGATCGCGGTCCTTGTCGGCAATCCATTTCGGCGCCTTGCCACGGCCGGTCCAGGTTTCACCGGTGGCCGGATTGCGATATTTGGGCGCCACTTTGGCACCGCTGCTCTTGCTCGAACGTTTACCCGACGAAAACACATCGTCGGCGGTCAGGTCAAACTGTGCCACCAGGGCCCGCACCTGAGCAATCGCGTCCTTCAGCTCCGTTTCGCGCGCTTCGCGAATCTTGGCTTCCAATTCCTCACGCTGCTTCAGCAATTCCTGGTAGTTGCTCATGGTCATTCATCCCAAAAAGTCGGTATGGCGCGATTATACGGATTTTTCAAACGTCATTTTCAATCGGCAATGCAAGCGAATGTGCAATGACTTTATCAATCCTTCGACCATCCAAATCAACGACCTCGAACCGCCAGGGCCCGCACTCGATGCTTTCACCCAGCGCCGGCAAGCGGCCTGAAATGGACATGAGCAAACCTGCCAAAGTGTTGTAACGCCCTTTATCCTGATCGGGCAATTCCTTGATGTCCAAGCGGCTCTTCAATTCACTGACCGGCATCATGCCATCCAGCAGCCAGCTGCCGTCTTCACGCACGACCGCCCAGGCATCGATGGATGCACTGGGTTGCAGCTCGCCCGTGATGGCTTCCAGCAAATCCCTCGGCGTCACCAGACCTTGGACGACGCCATATTCATCCACCACAAACACCATGCGCGCCGATTTGGCACGCAAATGCTCCAGCAACTCCATGCCCGACAGGGTTTCGGGCACGAAAATCGCGGCCTGCGCGTGTTGGCTCAAGGTGTCGTGGCAATCACGACCCAGGGCCAGCAGTTGCGCCAATGCAATCGTGCCATTCACCTCGTCCAGGTTTTCGCGGCACACGGGGTACCACGAATGCACATGGACATTGGCCTGGACCGAGACCTTCTCCAAGGCCTGAGAAACCGTGAGGGTTTCATCCAGCCATTCGATGTCGCCGCGGGGCACCATGAGCGAGGTCAGCGCGCGGTCATCGAGGTGAAACACGTTGCGCACCATCTGGTGCTCGCTTTCCTCGATCAGGCCCGCATCCACCCCCTCTTCCAGGCTGGCGGCGATTTCCTCTTCGGTGACGGCGCGCTGTGATTGGTTATTGATGCGCAGCAGTTTCAAAATCGCCGTGGTGCTCAGCGACAGCAACCAGACAAACGGCTTGGCAACCGTGGCCAAACCCGCCATGGGCGGCGCAACCACCCGCGCCACCTGCTCGGGAAACAGCTGCCCGATGCGCTTGGGCACCAGTTCGCCAAAAATGATGGTGGTGAAGGTGATCGCCGCAACCACCAGCGCCGTGGCCAAAATGCCGGCCGGCTTATCGGCCATGCCCAGGTTTTGCAACCAGGCGGCCACGGGCGCACTGAAGGCCGCCTCACCCACGATGCCGTTCAAAATGCCGATGGAGGTGATGCCCACCTGCACCGTCGACAAAAACCGGGTGGGTGATTCAAGCAACTTCAGCGCCGAGGTCGCCCCTTTGTCTCCTGCTTCGCTGAGGGCGGCCAACCGGGCTTTGCGCGACGATGCCAGCGCCAGCTCCGACATGGCAAACACGCCATTGAGCAATGTGAGAAAAACAATCAGCAGGAGATTCATGCAAAGCCGGCGCGAGCCGGTGGAAAATGACGACATGGCACTGTACTGCATTGGCGACCTGCAGGGCTGCGCAAGCGCCCTGGACTCACTGCTCGCCGCCCTGGATTTCTCCCCCAGCCGGGACACCGCATTTTTTCTGGGCGACCTCGTCAACCGAGGCCCCGATTCCCTGGGTTGCCTGCAACGCGTGCACGCCCTGGGCGATGCCGCCCGGTGCCTGCTGGGCAACCACGACATCCACCTGCTGGCCGTGTCGCAAGGCCTTCGCACGGCCGGCCGCAAGGACACCCTGGGCCCCATCCTCCAGGCCCCCGACGCCGCGGCCTGGATGGACTGGCTGCGTCGGCAGCCTCTGGCGCTGCACGCGGCCGACACCCTCATGGTTCACGCGGGCGTGCTGCCTGACTGGACCTGCGCCCAGACCTTGGCTCTCGCAGCCGAGGTACAGGCCGCGCTGTCGGGGCCCGATTGGCGCGAGGTGCTGGCCGAGCTGTTCGGCAACGAGCCGGCCTGGTCACCCGCGCTGACCGGCGCAGCACGGCTGCGCGCCATCGTCAACGCCTTGACCCGCCTGCGCTACTGCGCCGCCGATGGCCGGCAGGACTTCGAGAACAAGGTCACCACCGATGCGCCGCCGCCCGGCTTCATGCCCTGGTTCGATGTGCCGGGCCGCCAAACGGCGCACGACACCGTCGTCTTCGGCCATTGGTCCACCTTGGGCTGGTTGAACCGCCAGGACGTGTTTTCCATCGACTCCGGCTGCGTCTGGGGTGGTCAGCTCACCGCGCTCGAACTGGGAACCACCCCGGCCGATCACCGCCCCATCCGCGTCCCCTGCCCGCAGGCCCAGGCACCCGGGCGAGGCTGAATGCAGCCCACCCGCCTGAGCCTGAGCAAGCCCACCGCCGACATGAAGCGTCTGGCCCTGGGCCTGCTGGTGGCGGCCGCCACCCTGTATGTGCTGGCCGTCGTCCTGCAGACCACGCGCCCGCATGCCACCTGGTCGTACCTGGCCGCGTTTGCCGAAGCCGCGATGGTGGGCGCGGTGGCCGACTGGTTCGCCGTGGTGGCCCTGTTCCGCCATCCGCTGGGCCTGCCCATTCCCCACACGGCCATCATCCCCGAGAACAAAGACCGCATTGGCGAGAACCTGGCCAATTTCCTCTGCCAACACTTCCTCAGCACCGAGCAGGTGCTGGGCAAGTTGGCCCAGCTCGATGTGCCCGGCAAACTGGCCCGCTGGCTGGCCACACCGGCCCATGCCGAACGCGTGTCCACCCAGCTGACTGTGGTGGCGCAATGGGCGCTGCGTGCGCTGGCCACGCCCCAGGTGCGTGACTTCGTGCAGCAGCTGGCGCACAAAGGGCTGCGCCGCATCGCCATCGCGCCGCTGACCGGCCAGGTCCTGTCCGGCATGACGCACGACGGCCGGCACCAGCAGCTGCTGGACGCCGTCATGCTGCAGGTCGCCACCTGGCTGGGCAAGGAAGGCGTGCAGGAGCACGTCACCGAGGTCATTGCCAAGGAGCTGCGCACGCTGCGCTACGTGGGCCTGGACCAGGTGGCCGCGCGCATGGCCACCGGCAAGCTGGTGCACGCCGTGGCGAACACCCTGCGCGATATGGTGGACGACCCCCAGCATGAACTGCGACAGCGCTTCGACGGCTTTGCCCAGGACTTCGTGCAACGCCTGCAGCACGACCCGGCCTTGCACGAACGCGTCAGCCAATGGCGAGATGCCCTGCTCACCCATCCCGCCGTGTCGGGTTATGTGCAACAGCTCTGGGACGAATTCCTGCAGTGGCTGGCGCAGGATCTCGCACAGCCCGACTCACGCCTCGCCACGCAGGTCGCGTCCATCGTCCAGGCCATTGGCGAACACCTGAAAGCCGACGCCGCGCTGCGCGACTGGCTGCAGGCCGAACTCCTGCGCGCAGCCCCCGCGCTGGTCGATCGCCACCGCGACGACATCCGCCGCTACATCGTGGCGCGCGTGCACCAGTGGAACGCGCAGGAGCTGTCCCAGGAGCTGGAAGCCCACATCGGACGCGATCTGCAGTTCATCCGCATCAACGGCACGCTGGTGGGTGGCCTGATCGGCGTGTTGATTCACGCCCTGACCCAGGCTGCGCTGGCCCTGGCGGCCTGAGGACTGACCTCTTCACCTAAAAGGCTGCCAGCTACACGGCCCCGGCGTTGAGCCAAACCAAAAGCGCATTGCGCGCAACATGCCGAGCCGGTCAAGCACCTCGGTCAATGCCTTGGGCCTACTGCGCAGCGCCGCGCCGCGCCGCGAAAAAATGGTGACTGTGCTCCGGAGGCAGGTCAGCCGCAGCTGCCATGCAACGAACAGCGCCCTTGCCGCCCACACCAGCGACACCGCCTGGAGGCCTGTGCAGATCGCTCAGCACCCCGCTGTGGATGACCACCAGTGTCTGAGCTGACGACCCGCCCATGTCGCCGACGAAAGCGCAACTACGGCCGCCTGAAAAGCAGTATGCCCCGGTTGCCATTCAATCGAAAACGACAACCGGGGCATACTCCCCAGAGGGTTTGCGAATCACTGCGCGTGTTCAGCCGTGCACTGCACCTCGTCGCGCGCATCGTCCAGCGCTTGCCGACGCTCGGCTTCACGCTGCAAGGACTGCTCGGTGCGTGGCTTGGGCGGCGCGAACAGGGCTGCGGTGTTGCGCCGCGAGCGGATGTTGAGCGATGCGCCCTTGCGCAGGCGGCGGCCCTGCGATTCCCAGGCCGGCAGCTCTTGCACCCCAGCCGCCGTCGGCTCGTAGGGCTTGTCGAAGAAGGGATCCGTGGGCGCGGCCTTGTGGGCGCGTGCAGCGTGGCTGGACCCGCCATCGGCGCGCTTGCGCCAGCCGTCGTCATCGCGCCGGCTGCGGCGCTCGTCCCGTTCGCTGCGATCACCGCGGCGCTCTTCACGGTCGCCACGCTCGGGGCGGTCGCTGCGTTCACCACGGTCGCCCCGGCCGACGCGCTCGGGCGCGCGGCGGCGCGTGTCCATGTCCAGCGCCTCCAGCTCGATCGACTTCTTGATCAGCTTTTCGATGTCGGCCACCAGGCGGTTGTCGTTGCCCCCCGATGCGAGGCTGACCGCCAGACCCGACGCCCCTGCCCGGCCGGTGCGGCCAATGCGGTGCACGTAATCCTCGGCATTGAACGGGATGTCGTGGTTGAACACCGCGGGCACATCCTTGATGTCCAGGCCGCGCGCGGCCACATCGGTACAGACCAGCAGGTCGACCTCGCCCTGCTTGAAGGCTTCGAGCGATTTCAGGCGCTCGTCCTGGGTCTTGTTGCCGTGCAGCGCTGCCGTGCGGTAGCCGTCGCGTTCAAACGCCCGGGCCAGGCGTGCGCAACCCAGCTTGGAGTTGGTGAACACGAAGGCCTGCTTGATCTGGCGCTCGCGCAGGATGTGCTCGATGGCGCGTCGCTTGTCGTCTTCGGCCACGCGGAAAAAGCGCTGCTCGACGGTCGAAGCCGTTTCGTTGGGCCGGGCCACCTCGATGGTGACGGGGTTTTGCAGGTAGCTGCCAGCCAGCTTCTTGATCTCGGGCGAGAACGTGGCCGAGAACAGCAGCGTGGTGCGCTTGGGCGGCAGGTGGCTCAGGATGCGTTGCAGGTCGGGCAGGAAGCCGATGTCCAGCATGCGGTCGGCCTCGTCCAGCACCACGTACTCGACCTGGTTGAGCACGGCCGACTTGGCTTCGATGTGGTCGAGCAGCCGGCCGGGCGTGGCCACCAGCACCTCGACGCCGGCCTTGAGCTCGGCCGTCTGCGGCTTCATGTCCACGCCGCCGAACACCACGGCCGAGCGCAGGTTGGTGTACTGGGCATACAGCTTGATCTGCTGCGCCACCTGGTCGGCCAACTCACGGGTCGGCAGCAGCACCAGCGCGCGCACCGGGTGGCGTGCCGGCGACGCCGAGGCGTTTTCATGCTTGAGCAGGCGCTGCAGCAGCGGCAGCGAAAACGCAGCCGTTTTGCCGGTGCCGGTCTGGGCGGCGCCCATCACATCCTGGCCTGCGAGCACCACCGGAATGGCCTGCGCCTGAATCGGGGTCATGTTCTCGTAACCCATTTCAGCCACGGCGCGGGCAATGGGTTCGGCCAATTGGAGAGAGGTGAAAGCTTGTGTCATCTAACCGGCGATTGTCTCACTTAGGACGCATTTGAGTGCAAACCCGGATTTGCCCATAAAACAACATGCGCTTGCCAGACCGCCACAGTCACCTGTTGGACCGCCAGTCGGCACTTGCCTGTCGACAATCGACGTGCACTCAGCCAGCCATCTGACCGGCGGTCCGGGTGCGAGCCACGGTGCGCTGCACGCAGCGTGGCGCCCACCACCCGCCCGCCCCGCCAACCTTTCGCCCCGTCCACCATGATCCGTCGCCGCCTTCTTGCCTGTGCCCTGAGCGGGCTTGCCCCGCTCGCCGTCCACACCACCGCCGTGGCCGAGTCCGCGGCCGCCTGGCCCACCAAACCTGTGAACATCGTCGTCAGCTTCGCGCCGGGTGGCGCGACCGACCTGGTCGGCCGCGTGCTGGCCAAAGAGCTGCAAGCGGTTTTCAAACAGCCCTTCGTCGTCATCAACAAGCCTGGCGCCGGTGGCCAGGTGGGCACCGAGTACGTGGCCAACCAGCACAAAGGCGATGCCTACACGCTGCTGATCAGCGCCACCGGCCACGTGATGGCGCCCTCGTCGCAGTCCAACGTCAAGTACGACCCGGTCAAAAGCTTCGAGCCCGTGGCGCTGCTGATCACCATGCCCAACTACCTGCTGGTCAGGCCCGATCACCCGGCCAAGACCCTGCCCGAGTTCATGGCCTGGGCGAAGACGCAAAAGTCCATCGGCTTTGGCTCGGCCGGCAATGGGGGTGCCACGCACCTGTCGGGTGAGCTGCTGCGCCACAAGACGGGCCTGCCCTTCGCCCATGTGCCCTACCAGGGCAACGGCCCGTCCATGAACGACGTGCTGGCCGGCCACCTGCCCGTCGCGATTTCCGACACCGTCAGCTCCGCCAGCATGGTGTCCTCGGGCAAGCTGCGCCCCATCGCCGTCACCACGGCCAAGCGCAGCCCGCTGTTCAAGGACGTGCCGTCGTTGTCGGAGGCCGGGGTGAAGGACTATGACCTGCAGAACTGGGTCGGCCTCTACTTTTCCGCCAACGTGCCCAAGCCCATCGTCGAGCGCCTGAACAAGGAAGTCGTGCGCATCATGAGCACCGAGCCCGTGCGTTCGCAGATGGAAAAAATGGGGGCCGAGAGCGCCAACGGCTACAGCGCCGCACGCTACACCCAGTTCGTGGGCGACGAGGTCAAGAACTGGGCCAACGTGTTCAAGGTCACTGGCGTTCAGGTCAACCAGTGAGTTCCAAATGGGGTATCGATTCAGATGATAGTGTTTGCCATCGGCAATCACCCCATACCCCAACCAAAATGCATTGACAGGCCGTCAAGCCGCGGACCGTCCCCGTCTGGGCAGGGTGTCTCTTGGCCCTGGCGACCTGGACAGCGGCCGGGGGGCGCGCCTGTGAGACGGTGGATCGGATCGCGCCGGAGCCAACGGAACACGACCGCTTCATCCTGTGGCGCACGGCACGACCGCGCAAAACGCGCGTTGGCCCAAAGCCACTGGCCCTGCCCTGGGACAGGACCGAGTGGGTCGGGCGTCTGCCGCACTGCGCGGTGCGTCAACCCGCCAGGGGCTTGGTGATGGTTTCGTACTTCTGGCCGTTGAAGCGCTGCAGCACTTTTTGCTCCACCGGGTAGTAGTCGGTGGGCGAGGTGTTGACCAGGATGCCGGGGAACAGCAGCGGCGCGGCGTAGTCCTTGAGGCTGGCGGCCTGCTTCATGACGTTGGCGCGCGTCAGGTCATCGCCGCACTGGCGCAGCACCTGGACCAGGGTGGCGGCGGTCGAATAGCTCAGCACGTTCAGCCAGTCGTGCGGATCGCCGGCGGGAAAGTACTGCTTCATCATGGCGAAGTACGCCTGCATGTGCTTGTCCGTGGCAGCTTCGGGCGAGGCCGTGTCCATGATGTAGGAGGCCGAAATCACCCCCTTGGCGTTGTCCAGCCCCGCGGGCTTGAGCACCGAGGCCACCGACTGCGACACGCTGGCCAGGTAGTGGGCCGGTGCCCAGCCCAGCTCAACCACCTTGCGGATGGATTGGGCCGCGAACTTGGGCGTGGTGATGTTGACGAACACGTCGCAGCCGGCCGACTTGAGCTTGACCAGCGCGCTGTCGACCGTGGGGTCGGTCACGTCGTAGGTGACGTGCTGGGTGATCAAGGTCTTCTTGGTCCCCAGGCCGTCCACCAGCCCCTGGAAATTGTCCTTGCCGAAGTCGTCGTTCTGCATCAGCACGCCGATCTTGGCATTCGGGTGGTTTTCCAGGATGTGGCGCGCAAAGATGCGACCCTCGGCCTGGTACGAGGGCTGCCAGCCCATGGTCCACGGAAAGTTCTTGTGATCGCCGAAGCGCGTGGTGCCGGCGCCCACGAACAGTTGCGGCACCTTGCGGGCGTTGAGGTATTTCTGCACCGCAATGTTCTGCGACGAGCCCAGCGACGAGAACATGCACAGCACCTCCTCCTGCTCGACCAGCTTGCGCGTCAACTCGACCGACTTGGCCGGGTTGTAGGCATCGTCCAGGCTGATGAAGTTGATCTGTCGCCCGTTGATGCCGCCCTCGGCATTGAGCTTCTTGAAAAAGGCGTCGAGCGCCTTGCCACAGGTGCCGTAGGCCGAAGCCGGGCCCGAGTACGGCTCAAGGTTGCCCAGCTTGATTTCCTTGTCGTTGGCGCCCACGTCATAGCGCCCCTTGGCCAGGGCAGCGAGCGGCAGGGTGCCGGACAGGGCGGCTGCAGCCCCCACTTTCAGCGCGCGGCGGCGGGATTCGTTCATGGCTTGGATCACACGGGTCTCCTGGGTGGTGAGAGAAGGCACTGCTGCGAGCCGGCAGGCCTGGCCTGCCGGGTGGTCCTGCTGAATGAACAAAGGGGCGACAACTCGCCGGGCTGCCGTGTGCTCAGCGCCCCGCCTGGCTGCGGGCGCCGGCCAGCTTCTTGGCCAGGCCGACCACGCCACCGGGCATGAGGAACATCAGCACGATGAGCACCACGCCATAGATGGCCCAAGGCGCGGCCTTGGAGATGGATTCGGCCAGCGTGGGCACGAACATGATGAACACCGCCCCGAACAAGGCGCCCCACAGCGTGCCGACGCCGCCCACCACGATGCCCACCAGCAGCGAGATCGACAGGAACAGGTTGAACGAGTCGGGCGACACGAACTGCACCGCGATGGCCGACAGCGCGCCCCCCACGCCGGTGTAAGCGGCCGAGATGCCGAAGGTCATGGACTTGTAGTGGCGGTTGTCCACCCCCATGGCCTCCGCCGCCATGGCGTGATCGCGGATCGCCCGCAAGGCGCGGCCGGTGCTGCTCTCGATCATGTTGTGCGCCAGCCAGAACATGACGATGGTCACGATCAGGGCGAACACGTACATCCACTGGTCGGGCGTCAGCGGCAGGCCGAACGGCGCATCGGGCTTCATCAGGATGAGGCCCTGCACGCCGCCGGTCCAGGGCTCGAGCGCCTTGTACTTGAGCAACTGCGGCATGGCCACGCCCAGCGCAAAGGTGGCCAGGGCCAGGTACAGGCCTTCGAGCTTGAGCGCCGGCCGGCCAAACACATAGCCCACCACCAGGCACAAGACCCCCGCGCAGGGGATGGTCAACCAATACGGCATGCCCAGGTGTTCGATGAGCATGCCGGCGGCATAGGCCCCCAGCGCGAAAAACGCACCGTGGCCCAACGAGATCTGGCCGTTGTAGCCCGTCAGCATGTTGAGCCCAATCAGCGCAATGGCATAGGACAGCACCATGGCGCCCTGGAACAGCTGGTAGCCCTTGAGCACGAAGGTGAGCGCGCAGGCCAGGATCAGCACCGCGACGACGGCCAGGCGCGGCAGGCTCATGGCCTTCACCAGGCCGGAAGACGGAATGGGCTGCAGCCCGGCCGGAGCGGCCTTCAAGGTGGATTCATTCATGACAGTCATGGCCTTCCGCTTAAACCCGGGTGACGATCCTGCGGCCCAGCAGGCCCGAGGGCCGCACGATGAGCACCGCCACGATCACGATCAGGGCCACCACGAGCTTGAGCTCCGAGCCCACCACGTAGGCGCCCATGAGGTTTTCCAGCACGCCCACCAGCAACCCGCCGATGACGGCGCCAATGGGGTTGTCGATGCCGCCGATCAAGGCGCCGGCAAAGGCGTAGATCAACACGCCGGTCATCATCGTGGGGTCGAGGAAGACCACGGGCGCCACCATCATCCCGGCCACCGCGCCGATGGCCGCCGCCAGGCCCCAGCCCAGCATCAGCATGCGGCCCACGCGGATGCCGACCAGGCGCGACGAACCGGGGTTCTGCGCGGCGGCGCGCATGGCCAGGCCAAGCGGCGTCAGCTTGAAGAAGGCAAACAGCAGCGCCACCATGACCAGGGCCACGAAGATGGTGCCCACCTCGTGCGCCGACATCAGCGAGCTGCCGTACCAGGCGTTGCTGGGGAACGGGCTCGGGAAGGGCTTGATGGTGTAGCCGAAGATCCAGCCGGCCAGGCTGTGGAAGATCACCATCAGCCCGATGAAGACCACGACGATAGACAGCATGGGCGCGTTGTGCAGCGGCCGGATGACCGCGAACTCGACCACGGCGCCGATGGCGAACGACAGCACCACCGTGAGCACGAAAGCCCCCCAGTACGGCATGCCGGCATTGATGAGCATCCACGCCAGGAAGGTGGAGAACATGGCCATCTCACCCTGCGCGAAATTGATGTGTTGCGTGGCCTGGTAGATCATCACCAGCGCCAGGGCCACGCAGCCGTAGATGCCGCCTGTGGCCAACCCCGCGAGCACCTGATGTGCGAACTCTTGCATTGCGTCTCCTGTCCTTGTCTTGTGGTCCCCGCTTCGGGCGCAGGCGGCGCGGGCCGGCGCACGTTCGCGGCCCCTACGCTCACCGCACCGATCGCCTACTCGCCCAGGTAGGCGCGGCGCACGGCGTCATTGCGTTTCATCTCGTCCGAGCTGCCCGACAGCACCACACGGCCGGTCTCCAGCAGGTAGGCCGTGTCGGCCATCTCCAGCGCCAGACGGGCGTTCTGCTCGACCAGCAGGATGGACACGCCCTGCTCCTGGTTGATGCGGCGCATGATGCCGAAGATGTCCTTGACGACCAGCGGTGCCAGGCCGAACGACGGCTCGTCGAGCAGCAGCAGGCGGGGCCGGCCCATCAACGCGCGGCCGATGGCCAGCATCTGCTGCTCGCCGCCCGACAAGGTGCCGGCCTGCTGCTTCTCCCGCTCCTTCAGGCGCGGAAAGTAGTCGTAGATGCGCGCCAGATCGGCCTCGACGCCCTCGCGGCTGCTGCGGGCATAGGCCCCCAGGCGCAGGTTTTCCTCGGTGGTCAGGCCCTGAAACGTGCCCCGTCCGTCGGGCACGTGGCCCACGCCCATCTTGGCAATGGCCTCGGTCGAGCGGCCCACCAGCTCGGTGCCCGCCAGCTTGATCGAGCCGCTGCTGCTGGCCATGAACTGGCACAGCGCGCGCAGGCTGGTGGTCTTGCCGGCGCCATTGGCACCCAGCAAGGTGGTGACCTTGCCCTGCATCACGTCCAGGTCGATGCCGTGCAGCACCTCGATTTTTCCGTAGCGGGCCTTGAGGCCGCGCACTTCCAGCAAAGCAGTCATTCATCACCTCCGTGCGTTTGCGTCGCGGCTTTAGCAGTATCCCTGATCGCCCGATCATCACCAATCGGGCGCAGCACCATACTGCATATGGATGCAATGCTCATGCCATTGCCTCCTCGGCCTCGGCGCCCAGGTAGGCGCGAATCACCTCGGGGTGGGCGCGCACCTCGGCGGGCGTGCCTTCGGCGATCTTCTTGCCGAAGTTCAGCGCCACCACGTGGTCCGACAGGCCCATCACCAGCCCCATGTGGTGCTCCACCAGCAGCACGGTGATGCCCATGCGGTCGCGGATGCTGCGGATCAGCTCGCTGAGCTTGTCCAGCTCCTCGTGGTTGAGCCCGCAAGCGGGCTCGTCGAGCAGCAGCAGCTTGGGTTCGGTGGCCAGGGCGCGTGCCAGCTCCACGCGCTTTTGCGTGCCGAACGGCAGGTCACCCACCAGCTTGTCGGCATGCGGGGTCAGCTCCAGCCAGTCCAGCAGTTGCTGGGCCTTGGCCTGAGCTTCGGCCTCGCGCCGCTTGGCGCCCGGAAGGCGCAGGGCGCTGCGCGCAAAGCCGGCGTGGTGGCGCGTGTGGCAGCCGATCAGCACGTTTTCGCGCACCGTCATGCTGGCGAACATGGCCAGGTTCTGAAAGGTGCGGCCAATGCCCATGGCCGCCATGCGGTGCCGGGGCACGTGGGTCACGGCCTGGCCTTCCAGCCAGATGGCGCCGCTGTTGCAGGCATACAGCCGCGACAGGCAATTGAACAAGGTGCTCTTGCCGGCCCCGTTGGGCCCGATCAGGGCGCAGATCTGGCCGCGCCGGACCGAAAACGACACGCCGTCCAGGGCCACGATGCCGCCGAACCGGACCGTGACGGCCTCCAGACGCAACAGCTCCGCGCCGCGCGTGTCTTCACCGCTTGACTGCACTGACATGGCACTCCTTGAAAACGATGGCCAGGCCCAGGGGCGCCCCTGCTCGGTGCGGGCAGGGCGTGCACATGGACTCGATCAGCATGGCCACAGTGCCGTTGCTCATTCAACGGCAATTGACCCATACCCATTCAATTCACTCAGATGGTGGGCAAGGCGTGCTCGCGGTACTGCTTGCGCAGCGCCACCTTGAGGATCTTGCCGGTCGCGGTGTGGGGCAAGGCGTCGACGATGACGATGTCGTCGGGCAGCCACCACTTGGCCAGGCGCTGGGCCAGAAAGTCCATCAGCACCGCCGTGTCCACCTGGTGGCCGGCGCGGGGCACGACCAGCAGCAGCGGCCGCTCCTGCCACTTGGGGTGGGCCACGCCAATCACCGCCGCCTCGGCCACCGTGGGGTGCGAGGCCGCCGCGTTCTCGACGTCGATGGACGAAATCCACTCGCCGCCCGACTTGATCACGTCCTTGGCGCGGTCGACCAGCTGCAGGTAGCCCTCCTGGTCGATGGTGGCCACGTCACCGGTCGGGAAAAAGCCCTCGGCATCGAGCTGCGCCCCGCCCTCGTCGCGGAAATAGCCCGAGGCGATCCAAGGCCCGCGCACGTGCAGGTGCCCGCTCGACACGCCGTCCCAGGGCACGCTTTCCCCATCGGGCCCGACGAGCTTGAGGTCCACCCCCCAGACGCCACGGCCCTGCTTGAGCTTGAGCGCCATGACGTCTTCGGCCGGCCAGCTCGCATGGTGCGGCAGCAGGTTGCTGATGACGCCGATGGGGCTGGTTTCCGTCATGCCCCAGCCCTGGATCACGCGGGCGCCAAACTGGTTCTCGAAGCGCTCGAGCATGCCGCGCGACACGGCGGCGCCGCCGATGCCCACGCACTTGACGGCCAGCTCGGCCTTGGGATCGATCTCGGGGTGCTGGTCCAGGTACTGGAACAGCATCATCCACACCGTGGGCACACCCTGCGAGAAGGTCACGCGCTCGTCCTTCATCAGGCGGTAGACGCTTTCGCCGTCCAGGTGCGGGCCGGGCAGCACCAGCTTGGACCCCACCATCGCCGCGGCATAGGGCGCGCCCCAGGCGTTGGCGTGGAACATGGGCACGATGAGCATCAACGTCTCGGCCGACGAGATGCCGAAGGTGTCCAGCGACAGCTCCATCAGCGCATGCAGCACCGTGGACCGGTGCGAATACAGCACGCCCTTGGGGTTGCCCGTGGTGCCCGAGGTGTAGCACAGCGATGACGCGCTGCGCTCGTCGAACTCGGGCCAGGTGTAGGCCTCGCTCTCCGCGTCCAGCAGGGTTTCGTAGCACAGCAGGTTGGGCACGTCGATGGCCGGCATGTGGGCCTCGTCCGTCATGGCGACGAAGGCCCGCACCGAGGTCAGCTGCGGCGCCAGCTGCTCGACCAGCTTGGCAAAGGTGATGTCGAAGAACAGGACCTTGTCTTCCGCGTGGTTGACGATGTAGGCGATCTGTTCGGGAAACAGGCGCGGGTTCACAGTGTGCAGCACCGCCCCCGTGCCCGAGACACCGAAGTACAGCGTCAGGTGGCGGTGAGAGTTCCAGGCCAGCGTGCCGACCCGCTCGCCGGGCGCCACGCCCAGGCGCTGCAGGGCGTTGGCCGCCTGCTTGGCACGCCCGCTCAACTGCCCCCAGGTGGTGCGGTGCATGGGCCCCTCGGGCAGGCGCGACACGATCTCGGTGTGGGGGTGGAAACGCGCCGCATGCTCGAGCAACGACGAAATCATCAACGGGCGGTCCTGCATCAAGCCATGCATCGCGGGCCTCTCTTCATCTCTGTCAACAACGCATCAGAGGTATACCCGAATTCCCGTTTCTCATTCAACGGCAACCCAGGCATACCCACCCCATCAACCCATCAGCGGCTTGGTGAAGGCCTCGTACTGCTGGCCGTTGAAGCGCTGCAGCACCTTTTGCTTGACGGGGTAGTAGTCGGTCGGCGAGGTGTTGCACTCGATGCCCGGGAACAGCAGCGGCGCGGGGAAGTTCTTCAGGTTGGCCGCCTGCTTCATGACGTTGGCCCGGGTGAGCTCGTCGCCGCACTGCTTGAGCACCTGCACCATGGTCGCGCCCATGGAGTAGCCCAGCACGTTCAACGTGTCGTGCGGGTCGCCCGAGGGGTAGAACTCCTTCATGATGGCGAAGTAGTTCTTCATGTGCGGGTCCGTCGCCGCCGCGGGCGACGAGGTCTCCATGATGTAGGCGGCCGAGATGATGCCCTTGGCGTTCTCGAAGCCGGCGGGCTTGAGCACGGCGGACACCGACTGCGACACGCTGGCCAAGTAGTGCGCGGGCTTCCAGCCCAGCTCGGCCACCTTGCGGATGGCCTGGGCCGCGAACTTGGGCGTGGTGATGCTGACGAACACGTCACAGCCGGCCGACTTGAGCTTGACCAGCGCGCTGTCGATGGTGGGATCGGTCAGGTCGTAGGTCAGGTGCTGGGTGATCATGGTCTTGGCCTTGTCGCCCAGGCCATCCAGCAGGCCCTTCATGTTGTCCTTGCCGAAGTCGTCGTTCTGCATCAGCACGCCGATCTTGGCATTCGGGTGGTTTTCCAGGATGTGGCGCGCATAAATGCGACCCTCGGCCTGGTAGGTGGGCTGCCAGCCCATGGTCCACGGGAATTCCTTGTAGTCGCCGAAGCGCGTGGTGCCGGCGTTCACGAACAGCTGCGGCACCTTGCGGGCGTTGAGGTACTTCTGCACCGCGATGTTCTGCGACGAGCCCAGCGAGGCGAACATGCACAGCACCTCCTCCTGCTCGACGAGCTTGCGCGTCATCTCGACCGACTTGGCCGGGTTGTAGGCGTCGTCCAGCGTGACGAAATTGATGCGGCGACCGTTGACCCCGCCCGAGGCGTTGACCTTCTTGAAATAGGCCTCGATGGACTTGCCGCAGGTGCCGTAGGCCGAAGCCGGGCCCGAATACGGGTGCAGGTTGCCCAGCTTGATCTCCTTGTCGCTGGCGCCCACGTCGTAGGTGCCCTTGGCCAGGGCCGTCATGGGCAAGGCGCCCGACAGGGCCGCCATGGCCCCCAGCTTCAGCGCGCGACGACGCTGCTCGTCGATGGAATGAGTCACCCTAGTCTCCTGTGTGTTGTCATGAGGCCGTCAGTGCGGCAGTGGCGGAGGCAGTCTAGCCAGCCACCCCCTGGCGCTGGATCGTCGAAATTGACGAAACGCCGGGGGTGTTTGCCCCATCGTCGCTTGCGACGAGTCGCCTGCCACAGCCGACCCTTCGCGGCTGTCCTGAACGACATTGACGGCACTTGCACGCCCTGCGTAGAGTGCCCGACTCCGTGACCTGCCCCCATCGCGCCACGCCCCATGCCGACCGATGCCGTCCCCCGTCCCGGCGCCCCCGCGCTGAGCCACAAGCTCCACCCACCCGTCGCTCGAACGGGCCAGGTGGTGCGGGCAGCGCTGCAGCAGCGCATCGCGCGGGCCCAGGGGCAGCTGGTGCTGGTCACGGCCCCGGCCGGCTTCGGCAAGACCACGGCCCTGCTGCAGGCCCATGACCACCTGAAACGCCAGGGCCTGCCCTGCCTGTGGCTGACGCTGGACACGGCCGACAACGACACCTCGCGCTTCCTGGCCGGTCTGCAGGCGGCCTTGCAGCTGGCTGGCCTCGCCGGCTCGGGCGACGCCATCCGCAGCCTGCTCGAACAGGCGCAGCCCTTCGCACTGTTCCTCGACGAGGTCGAGGTGCTGACCGAGCCCGCCGTGTTGTCGCTGGTGCGCGAGCTGGCCGAGCGCCTGCCACCCCAGGCCCACTTGGTGATCGGCGCACGTGGTGTCCCGCCCATCGGCCTGGGGCGGCTGCGCGTGAAGGGCAAGTTGACCGAGGTCGATGCCGAGCAGCTGCGCTTCGGCCTGCCCGAGACCCGGCAGCTGTTCGACCAGCTGGGTGCACCGCCCGGCCTGGAAGCAGCCCACCTGTGCCGCCTGCATGCCAAGACCGAGGGCTGGGTCGCCGCGCTCTGGCTCGCGCACCAGGCGCTGGCCCGCGCGGCCGACCCGCTCGAATTCGTCGAACGCTTCTCGGGCTCCAACCGCGCCGTGACCGAATACCTGGCCCAGGACGTGCTGGCCCAGCTGCCGCGGCCCTTGAAGCAGTTCCTGCTGCGCACCAGCCTGCTCAAGCAGCTCAACGCCTCGGTCTGCGACGCGCTGAATCCCTGCGCCAACAGCCTGGAGCTGCTGGAGCAGCTGGACGAGCAACAGCTCTTCCTCACCCCGGTGGACGCCGACGCGCGCAGCTGGCGCTACCACAGCCTGTTTGGCGACTTCCTGCGCAACCAGCTGGCCCGGGAATGCCCGGACGACGTGGCCAGGCTGCACCTGGCGGCCTCGGGCTGGTACCACGCCCAGGGCCGGCCGGTGCCCGCCATCGACCACGCCATCGAGGGCGGCGACCTGACCCTGGCCTTGACGCTGATCGCCGAGCACGCCGAAACCTTCCTCGAGCAAGGTCGCATGCGCCTGCTGGCCCGCTGGTTCACCGCCATCCCCGACGAGATGCTGCGCATCTATCCGCGGCTGGAGATGGTCGCCATCTGGGCCCTCTGCCTCACGCGGGGCCCGTGGGACGCCATGGCGCGCCTGGACGCCAGCCTGGCCAGCACCACCGACGCCGGCCTGCGCGCGCACGCCAAAGGCATGCGCCCCATGTTCCTGGCCATGCAGGACCGCTACGACGAGGCCCTGGCGGCCGGCCAACAGGCCCTGCCCGGCCTGCCCAGTGGCGAGCCCTTCGCCGACGCCACGCTGCTGAACGCGATGGCCCACGTCACCTCGGTCTTCTTCCCCGAAAGCCAGGTGCACCCGCTGCTCGAGGCCTCGCGCCAGCAGCAGGGCCTGCGCAGCAACTTCAACCGCATGTACAGCGAAGCCGTGCTCGGCATCCTGGACCTGATGCAAGGCCACCTGCAGCAGGCCACCGAGCGCTTCCGCCTGAGCCTGGACACCACCCACGCCGTCACCCAGCAGCATGCGCACGGCAACGCCTGGGCCGGCGTGCTCTACGCCCACGCCTTGTACGAAGCCAACCAGCTCGACCAGGCCGAGCACCTGCTCAACATCTACCTGCCGCTGGCGCGCGACGTGGGCCTGCCTGACCACATGATCCTCAGCCACATCATGCGGTCGCGGCTGGCGCAGTGGCGCGGCGACATCGACGCCGCCACCCAGTGCCTGGCCGACCTGGAAACGCTGGGCCACACGCGTCACATGCGGCGCGTGGTGGCCGCGGCGCAGCTCGAACGCGCCCACCTGGCCCTGACGCGCGAACAGGCCGCGCAATCGGCCGCGCAGTTGCGCCATGCCGAAGACGAGGCGCTGTGGGCCCGCGAGCGCCGGCAAAGCCTGATCGCCAACGAAACCCAGTACCTGCAGCTGTCGCGCATCCGCTGGCAGCTCGCGTTTGGCGACAGCGCCCAACTGGACGCCGCCGCCCAGGCGCTGGAAGCCGAAATGGCCTGGGCCATTCAGGGGGGCCGCCAACGGCGGCTGCTGGTGCTCAAGCTGCTGCGAGCCGCGGCACTCGATCGCCTGGGCCGCTGGCCCGAAGCCCAGGCCCTGCTCCTGAAAGCGCTGCTTCCCATCGCGCAGGAAGGCTATGTGCGCCTGGTGGTCGACGAAGGCCCCGTGGTGGCGCGCACGGTTCGGCGCCTGCACCAGCTGGTCGAGCGCGACGCGCAGCTGCAGCAGACGGTCCACCCCCAGGTGCTGGCCCACCTGGCCAAACTGGTGACCGCCATGCGCACGCTGGGCGCCCTTGAGCCGCCCGAGCTGGCGCCCCCCCGCACGGCCACCACCGACCCGCTCGCAGCGCCGCCCGCCCCCACCGAAGGCGCCGCGCCGGACGGCATGGAGCCGCTGACCAAACGCGAACGCCAGGTGCTGCAGCTGCTGGCCCTGGGCTATTCCAACAGCGCCATGGCCGAAAAGCTCTACCTGTCCGACAGCACGGTGCGCACGCACTTGCGCAGCATCAACGCCAAGCTCGGTGCGCGCAGCCGCACCCACGCCGTGGCGCTGGCCCGCCAGGCCAGCCTCGTGCAGGGCTGACCGGGCATTCAACGGGCGATTCGGCAGGGGTGGCAGGCGTCAGCTGCCCCGCTTGCACCGGGCAAAGCGCTTCGCAAGCGCAGCCAGCTACCCGCGCCGGAACGCTGGGAATGCGGCCGTTGAGCAGCGTTGGCTGCAGCGAGAGACGCTTAACTAGACAGCAGTATGTGGCCATTCACGATGATTGATCATCGGAAAAACCCACATACTGCAGTCCACCCATTTCAGACAACGCGAGGCATCTCCAACCCCGGGGATGCGCCCATCATCCGGCAGAAAGACGTCCACACCGTCCTGCCGAGCGGCCCGCCCGTTGGCGACCGAAGCCGCACGGCTGGCGCCACGGCCCGCTGCCGTCACAGGGCGCGCGAGATGACCTCTTTCATGACCTCGCTGGTGCCGCCATAGATGCGCTGGATGCGCGCATCCGTGTACAGCCGCCCAATCAGGTATTCGTTCATGTAGCCGTAGCCGCCAAACAGCTGCAGGCAGGCATCCACGACGCGGCCCTGCGCCTCGGAGCCCCAGAGCTTGGCCATGGACGCCGTGGCCGTGTCCAGCTCGCCGCGCACCAGCTTCTCGACACACTGGTCGATGAAGGCGCGCCCCACTTTGATCTCGGTGGCGATCTCGGCCAGCTTGAACTTGGTGTTCTGGAAATCGGCGATGGACTTGCCGAACGCCTTGCGGTCGCGCACGTACTGCAGCGTGGCCTCGTAAGCGCCTTCCATCGCGGCCAGCGCGGTCACGCCGATGATCAGCCGCTCGTACGGCAGGTCCGACATGAGCTGGAAAAAGCCCTGGCCTTCGACGCCGCCCAGCAGGTTCTCGGCCGGCACGCGCACGTCGTCGAAGAACAGCTCCGACGTGTCCTGCGCCTTGAGGCCGATCTTGTCGAGCACCCGCCCCACGCGAAAGCCCTCGCAGCCCTCGGTTTCGACCAGCAGGATGGAGGTGCCGCGCGCGCCCTGGCTGGGGTCGGTCTTGGCCACCACCAGCACCAGGCCGGCCAGGAAGCCGTTCGAGATGAAGGTCTTGCTGCCGTTGATGACGTAGTGGTCGCCGTCGCGCAGGGCCCGCGTGCGGATGCCCTGCAGGTCCGAACCCGCGCCGGGCTCGGTCATGGCGATGGCGCCCACCAACTCGCCACGGGCCATGCGCGGCAGGTGGCGCTGCTTCTGCTCGGGCGTTCCATGGTTGAGCAGGTAATGCGCCACGATGGAGTGCACGCTGTTGCTCAGGCCGGTGAGCGAGCGCCGCGCGGCCTCTTCGTAGAACACGGCCTCGTGGCGGAAGTCGCCGCCCGCCCCGCCCCATTCCTCGGGGATGTCGGTGCAGAGCAGACCGGCCTGGCCCGCCTGGCGCCACAGCGCATGGCCGACGTGGCCGTCTTTGCGGGCCTGCTCGTCGTGGGGCAGCATGTGGTCGTCGATGAAACGCACCACGGTGTCGCGGTATTGCTCGAGGTCGGCGTCACTCCATGTACGCGGGAAGGTGATGGGCATGGCAAAGGTTTCCAGGGTGGCGGCTGGCGGTGCAGCCGGAACGGTGCAACCCATGCTGCCGAAATCCCGCGGGGCTCACATCGTCCAAAGCGATGAAAGCGCCGACGGGCCTGAGCCCGGCGTGACAAGCCCAGGCACCCTGCGCGAGGCCAGTCCGCACCGCCTGCGGATGCGGCATGCACGCCGCTCCGGGCTTCAGCGCCGAACGCGGATCGAAATTGAACGAGCCCACAAAGCCGCGTGCCTGGTCGATGACGAAGTGCAGGCTGGCGCCGCTCAAGCCAGCCTCTGCGGACGTGAGTCTGCGTGCCTGTGAGACTGTGGGCCGAGGAATCCGTGCGTCAGCCAGCGGGCAGCGTGGGCAGCAGATCGCCCGCGAATGCGCGCCAGGCATGCCATTTTCATCATGATGTATCCAGCCATCCTCGTTTTCACTGAGACGTGAACAAGCTCATACTCCACCCCTCAAGCCGATGGCAGCTGCACCTGCGCCAGGTGGTCGAGCAGCGCACGCACGGCCGGCACCATGCCGCGCCGCGACGGAAACACGGCGTGGAAGATGCCCGGACTGAGCCGCCAATCGGGCAGCACGCGCACCAGCCGGCCAGCCGCGATGTCGGCCTGGCAGAAGTAGTCGGGCATGGCGCACAGGCCCACCCCCGCCACGCAGGCGCGCAGCAGGCACTCGAAATCGTCGGCCATGTAGCGCGCGCGCACGCGGATGTCGGCCGCCTCGCCCTTGGGGCCCTGCAGCGCAAACCGCGCCATGCCCTTCTGACCCGACAAGCCCATGACATCCAGGCGCTGGAGGTCCTCGGGCTGCCGCGGCACGCCCTGGCGCTGCAGCTGCTCGGGGCTGGCCACCACCCACGACGAGGTCTGCCCCAGGCGCTTGACCACCAGCTGCCCCGCCTCGGACAACTCGCTGCGCACGCGCAGCGCCACGTCGATGCCCTCAGCCAGCAGGTCGACCGCGCGGTTGCTCACCTCCATCTCCAGCGTCACCTTGGGGTTGGCCGCCAGAAACGCCGGCAGCATGGGGCCGATCAAGGCCTGCGCGGGGTGCACGGGGCAGCTCATGCGCACCACGCCCGCCGGCTCGGCCTTGATCTGGGCCACCGCCAGCTGCGCGGCCTGCGCCGCTTCGCGCATCTCCTGCACGTGCTGCAGGTAGCTGTGCCCCACTTCGGTCAGCGCCAGCTTGCGCGTGCTGCGCTGCAGCAGGCGCACGCCAAGCTGCGCCTCCAGCGCCGCAATGCGGCGCGACACCCTCGATTTGGGCGTGCCCAGGCTGTCGCCGGCGGCCGTGAAACTGCCCTTCTCCGCCACCTCGGCGAACAGCAGCATGTCGTTCAGGTCGGGCAGCTCGTGCATGAAAGACTCCGGCTCATTGTTGCTTCAGACAGAACAATCCGTCATGAGTTGGCCATCTTATCGGGCATTCAATTCGTCCGCAGAATAATGGTCAGCGCGATGCACACGGGTGCACCAGCCTTTCACAGAACGGAACACACACCATGAAACTGCTTCACATCGACTCTGCCATCACCTCCAACTCGGCCTCGCGCGAGTTGACGCACTACATCGTGGACCGCCTGACCACCGAGGGCGACCAAGTGCAACACCTGGACCTGCATGCCCAGCCCATCGACCACCTGGCGGCGGTGTCGCTCGGCTTTCGCACCGGCCAGCAGGCGGCCACGCAGGCCGAACGCGACCAGAACGCGCTGTCGGAACAACTTGTGAGCCAGTTCCTGGACGCCGACACCATCGTCATCGGCGCGCCCATGTACAACTTCAGCATCCCCAGCCAGCTCAAGGCCTGGCTGGACCGCCTCGCCCAGGCCGGCCGCACCTTCCGCTACACCGAAAAGGGCCCGGAAGGCCTGGCCGGTGGTCGCCGGGTGATCGTCGTGTCCACACGGGGCGGCCAATACGCCGGCACGCCGTTTGAAACCGCCATGGACCACCAGGAAGCCTTCCTGCGCACCATGTTCGGCTTCATGGGCATCGCCAACGTGGAAATCGTGCGCGCCGAACGCCTGGCCATGGACCGCGACGGCAGCCTGGCCGCCGCCAAGGCCCACATCGACGCCACGCTGACCGCACCCGTGGCCGCCTGAGCCACGCCAGCCTGCCTGCCCGCGCCTGCCGTGCGCGGGCCCTGCTTCAGCCAGCCTGCCCTGCAGGCTGGCTGTTTTTGTGGCCCCAGCGCTGCCAGGCCTTTTCGTGGAAGAAGAAGGCGAAGGCCTGCACCGTGGGCTCGAGCAGGCTGAGCGTCAGGGACGCGATCAGGTTGCCGGTGACCGCATAGGCGACGATGGCGGCCACGCCGATGTGGATGGCGTAATAGCTCAAGGTCTTGAGCAAGGTGTGGCGGTTGTGCTGAACGATGCGGCGGATGCGGGTCATGGTTGGTTCTCGCTTGGTGAAGTCAAATGATATCCATTCTCATTTGAAATGTGCTTGAACCCTTCAATCACGGCGATAGCCACGTTCAGCAACAGCTGCCACATCCATCTGGCAGACTGTGCGTTGGCCCCCGGGTGCACCCTGCGTGTGCCGGCGGCCAATTCCCCCTGCAGGTACGCCATCTGCCTGGCATTGAGGAAAGCTAAATTTAGTTTAGGCAAAATGAATTATTGAATTCGATAGTTCGCATCTATAATTCATCCCATCGCAGCTTCATCAACCCAAGGAGAACATCCCATGTCCCTGATCAACACCGAAGTCAAGCCGTTCAAGGCTCAAGCATTCCAAGGCGGCGCTTTCAAGGAAGTGACCGATGCCGACCTGAAGGGCAAGTGGTCCGTCGTGTTCTTCTACCCGGCCGACTTCACCTTCGTGTGCCCCACCGAGCTGGAAGACCTGGCTGACAAGTACGACGAATTCAAGAAACTGGGCGTGGAAATCTACTCGGTGTCGACCGACACGCATTTCTCGCACAAGGCCTGGCACGACACGTCGGAAGCCATCAAGAAGATCGACTACGTGATGGTGGGCGACCCCACCGGCACCATCACCCGCAACTTCGGCGTGATGATCGAGGAAGACGGCCTGGCCGATCGCGGCACCTTCGTGATCGATCCCGACGGCAAGATCCAGATCGTGGAAATCAACGCCGGCGGCATCGGCCGCGACGCAGGCGAGCTGCTGCGCAAGGTCAAGGCGGCTCAGTACGTGGCCTCGCACCCCGGCGAAGTGTGCCCCGCCAAGTGGAAGGAAGGCGAAAAGACGCTGAAGCCTTCGCTGGACCTGGTCGGCAAGATCTAAGCACCCAAGACCCGAGATTGCCGGCGAGCCCGTCTCGCCCGACCCACGACGTGTGCGCGCTGCAGGCGCACAGGTCAGGACTCCCAGGCCTTGCGGCCAGCATCCCAGCCGGGCGCAGGCGCAGCCGGGGTGCGGGAGTCCCTTTTTTTCGCCCGCAGCCTGTGCCTCTCGCCCGCCCTTTGGCGGCCACTGGCCCAGTACACAACAGTTGCCGCTGTTTTGACAACGGCAAGCACTGAATACCTCACATCAGGAGTTTTCGTCATGTTGGACACCGATCTCAAACAACAACTGGCTGCCTACCTGGAGCGCGTGACGCTGCCGTTTGAGATGGTGGCCTCGTTGGACGACGGCGCCAAATCCGCCGAGCTGCGCGAGCTGCTCGAGGACATCGCTGGCATGAGCGACAAGATCACGCTCAAGACCGATGGCAACGACGCGCGCAAGCCCTCGTTCACGCTGCAACGCCAGGGCACGGCCACGCAGCTGCGCTTTGCCGCCATCCCGCTGGGCCATGAATTCACCTCGCTGGTGCTGGCGCTGCTGTGGACCGGCGGCCACCCGCCCAAGGCCCCCGCCGACGTGCTCGAGCAGATCCGTCACCTCGACGCCGACCTCGACTTCGAGATCTACATGAGCCTGTCGTGCCACAACTGCCCCGACGTGGTGCAGGCCCTGTCGCTGATGGCCATCCACAACCCACGCGTCAAGGTCACCGTGATCGACGGCGGCCTGTTCCAGCAGGAGATCGAAGACCGCGAAATCATGGGCGTGCCCACGGTCTTCCTGAACGGCCGGTACTTCGCCAACGGCCGCATGACGGTGGAAGAAATCCTGCAGAAGGTGGACACCGGCGCCGCCAAGCGCGACGCCGCCAAGCTCAGCGCCAAGGCCCCGTTCGACGTGCTGGTCGTGGGCGGTGGCCCGGCCGGCGCGGCGGCAGCCATCTACGCCGCCCGCAAGGGCATCCGCACCGGCGTCGTGGCCGAGCGCTTTGGCGGCCAGGTGAACGACACGCTGGAGATCGCCAACTACCCCGGCGTGCCCGAGACCACGGGCCCGCAGTACGCCGCCGCGCTGGAGCAGCACGTGCGCAACTACGAGGTGGACATCATGAACGCCCAGCAGGTCGTCAAGCTGGTGCCGGCCGAGCAAGCCGGCGGGCTGCTGCAGGTGCAACTGGCCAACGGCGGCGTGCTGCACAGCCGCACCGTCATCCTGGCCACGGGCGCGCGCTGGCGCAACGTGAACGTGCCCGGCGAGCAGGAGTACAAGACCAAGGGCGTGGCCTACTGCCCGCACTGCGACGGCCCGCTGTTCAAGGGCAAGGACGTGGCCGTGATCGGCGGCGGCAACTCGGGCATCGAGGCCGCGATCGACCTGGCTGGCCTGGTCAAGCACGTGCACGTGGTCGAGTTCATGCCCGAACTGAAGGCCGACCAGGTGCTGGTCAACAAGCTGCACACCCTGCCCAACGTGACCGTGCACACCAACAAGCAGACCACGGAGATCCACGGCGCCGAAGGCAAGGTCAACGCCTTGAACTTCAAGTGCCGCGCCTCTGGCGACGAAACCCGGGTGGCGCTTGAAGGCGTGTTCGTGCAGATCGGCCTGGTGCCCAACACCGAGTTCCTCGGTGACACGGTGGAGCGCACCCGGTTCGGCGAGATCGTCGTCAACGCGCGCGGCGAGACCAACGTGCCCGGCGTGTTCGCGGCCGGTGACTGCACCACGGTGCCCTACAAGCAAATCGTGGTGGCCGCAGGATCGGGCTCGACTGCCGCACTGAGCGCCTTCGACCACATGATCCGCACGCCCGAGGTGAAGTGAGGCCACGCCGAGGTCGACGGCCGCGCGGTCGGCCTCTTTCACTGCACCAACAACCCGACGCAGTGCATCAAACCTGGCAGTATGGCCTGCTTTCCGTTAAAATTGAAACGGAAAGCAGTTCATACTGCTTCTCACTTCGCCAGACCAGCCCGCCTGGCAGTGGCTTTGCACGGGCCACCTCGTCAAGGCGGCCACGCACGTCGGGACACAGGCGGACCAGGCAACCGACGCCAGATCGAGAACGCCTTCATGCCGCTGAACCACTCCGATCTGCTGCATTGCACGGCTGGCTGCTGGCAGGGGCTCTTGCCATCGGCGATGGTTGGACGCTGTGCATGCGCCCCGCATGCGTCAGGGGTGCGCCAACGCGTGTGGTCAGCCATCGCAGACTGGCACGCGCATGACCCGTGGCTGTTTTTGGCTAAGGTCTGGCGCGATCTGCATGCCGCTGGAGGCATTGGCGGGTCTCTCTGCGGGAGCCGCCGAGCAAGCGAGTTGAGATGAACGGCATGGGTGGTCAGGCGCCGAGCGCCGACTTCTGAAATCGATCCTTAAACATTGAATGAGAATGACGGATTCCTTTTGCATGACAACGGGCTAGATGCAAGAGGTTGCCCCGCACACGCGGGGATAGACCCAAGAAAGCCCCGGCTGCGCTAACAGTCCGGGGGGTTGCCCCGCACACGCGGGGATAGACCCGACCCAAACTACAACAGCAAGGCCTGGGATTGGGTTGCCCCGCACACGCGGGGATAGACGCCACGGCGCTCAGCGTCACCGGCTGCCGCGTGGGGTTGCCCCGCACACGCGGGGATAGACCCGCTCCTTCAATGACGGGGACATCATCTTTGTCGGTTGCCCCGCACACGCGGGGATAGACCCCTGAAGCTGACGCCCGCCTACGAGGCCCTGCTGGTTGCCCCGCACACGCGGGGATAGACCCCAGCACCAGCGGATGCGGTTCATTCTGAAAAGGGTTGCCCCGCACACGCGGGGATAGACCCATGGGCGTGACCACCAGCGGATCCACCAGGGTGGTTGCCCCGCACACGCGGGGATAGACCCCCACTTCAGGGAGAACAGGGTTTTACCGGTGCGGTTGCCCCGCACACGCGGGGATAGACCCGGCGTCGGTCGATTCATCGGCAAAGTGACCCGGGTTGCCCCGCACACGCGGGGAAGGTTGCCCCGCAAACGGGAACAGTTCTCCGCTGTGTGCCTGACCGCGGTCAGTTGAGCAGCTCGTCCGGCAGGTCGTCGGCATCCATCACGAAGCCGGTCAGCGACTCGTCGCAGAACACGCATTCGCTGAGGAACTGGCGCAGGCTGCGGGCATGGAACCAGGCCAGGCCCGACTCGGGGTCGCACAAGGCGTCGGCCAGGGCGTCGCGGTCCTCTTCGCTGCCCTCGAGCTCGGCCTCCTCCAGGTACTCCTCCAGGCTGGTGTTGCTGGCGTAGAGCTCGTGGTCCAGGCTGGCGATGAAGCCTTGGTACTTGCCCGCCAGCACCTCGACGAAGACCTGGCCACCGTAGCCTGCCCCGATGGGGAACAGCACCTCGCGGAAGATGAAGTCCTCGAGCTGGGCGTTCAGGTCATCGAACGGGGCCTCGGCGCCCAGCGCGTACAGGTGCCGCAGGTCTGCATTGCCCTCGGCGTCGTCCTCGCCCACGGCCAGGCACTCGTCCGGGTCCGACGCGTCCGCGAGGCGATCGAACGAGAAGCCGTTCTGCCGAAACAGGAACTCGGCGTAATCCTGCGAGAAGCCGTATTGCTCCTGCAGGTCCAGCACCTCATCTTCCTGCGGGAGGGGATGGCCAAAGCTGTTGGGAAAAAGTATCTGCATGGTCGTCCTTGTGAAACGGCGGGGCCACACCCCGAATACCTGACGCGATGCCGCCAGCGTGGCCATGAAAAGGCAGTATGCCCATGTTTCCGTTAATTTCTGAACGGTAACATTGGCATACTTCAAAACAATCAGTCGACCATGGCGGCCTGCTGCCAAGCCAGCCTGGCTTCGTCAGTCCGGTCTTGCGACTCGGCCAATCGTGCCAGCGCCCGCCAGGCCCGGCGCTGCAGGCGGGGCGACGGCAGGCCACGCGCCGCCAGCGCGAGCCGCTTGCGGGCGTCGTCCCACGCGCTGCGGCTCAACGCGACCATGCCCGCGAGGTACTGCAGCCCCGCCTCTTGCGGTGCCGCGCCATGGGCAGCCTCGATGCGGGTCAGCCAGACCTGCTCCTCGGGTCGGCCATGCCGCGCAACGAGCAAGGCCTCCAGCGTGTCCACCAAGTCCTCCCACAACGTGGCGCTGAGGCGGCTGGGGTCCCGCATGGCCGAATCCCACAGTTGATGCAGCCAGGCGTCGGCTTGCGCCTGTGCCGGGTGGGTGGGGGAATTCGGCGACGCCTGGCTTGCGCCCTGACTGGCAGACGGCCGCAGGTCGGCGTGGGCACTTGGCGATGGCATCGACAGGTTGGCCGCCGTGTTCGCCGATTGGCTTGCCGATTGGCTCGCCGAAGGGCTTGCCGAAGGGCTCCCCGGTTGGCTAGCCGAGCTGCCCGCAGCCAGCGCCAGCGCCCGCCGGGTCAGCCGCAAGCCCGTGGCCATGCGCAGGCGCCAGTCCTCCGCCTCGGTCTCGGCTTTGGCACCTGCCTCGGCCTGTGCCTCGGCATCATCGGCCGACGCGCGCTCGCGCTCGCCGCCCTCGTCGCGCTCGCCCTGCCAGTCGGCCAGCTGCTGCCAGATGGCCCGCAGCACCTTGAGCGAGGTGGTTTGCGCGGCCGCGGCTTCGGCCAGGGGCAACAGCAGGCGCAGCGATGCGGCGTCGGACAGGTCGCCATGCTTGCGCAGCAGCCGCGTGAGCTCGAAGGCTTCGAGCGGGCGGCCCGCCATCTCGGCGGCCTGCGCCAGCACACGCAGCGCGGCGGTGCGCCGGCGAGCGCCCCGCCCCATGTCGTGCACCAGGCGCTGGGCGCGCTCGGGGTCGCGCTCGATGAGCGCCCATTGCGCGGCACGCAGTTGCAAGCCGTGCTGGGTTTCGGTCAGCAAGTGGGTGCTGCCGCTGTCGCGCGACACCGCCAGGCCTTGCTGCAGTTGCGCCTCGCGCTCCTGCGGCTCGCGCAGCGCGTAGGCGCTTTCGGCCAGCAGGGTGTGCGCCAGGGCCTGCATGGCCGCGCCGTGGTGCAGCGATTCGCCGGCATCGCGCAGGCTTTGCTCGCGCGCCAGCGCCACGCGGGCGGCCTCGCGGGCGCGCACGTAGCGGCCGGCGCGCCAGTAGATCCAGGCATCGAGCAGCGCGGCGTGAGCGCCCCGCTCGCGCTGCAGGCTGCGCCATTGGCGGGACTGGGCCGGCAACTCGAACAGCTTGGTCAGCGCGTTCAGCGCCGCGTGCACCAGCGCAAACGACAGCACCAGCACCAGCAAGGCCAGGTTCAGCGACAGGTCGATGCGGCGGTGCGGCAGGAAGATGCTGACGGTGCCGTCGTTGCTGACGGCCACCAGGGCCGCCGCCACGGCGGCCGCGAACAGGCCCAGGATCCAGAGCACGGTGCGCATGGTCGGACGTCCTCAGGGCGAACCCGACGCGGCGGCCAGGGCGGCCAGCGAGTCGTCGATGCGCGGCGTGCCCCACTGCAGCACCTCGTCGCGCAGCTGTTCAATGGTGGCCAGCGAGGCCTGGGTCTGGCGCGCGCCAGGGTCGAAATAGCGCCGCAGCAACTCGGCCACGGCCGTCAGGTCGCCGCGCACCGCCTCGGGCTGGCGCGCCAGCATGCCCATGCGGGCACCCTGCAGGCGCTGCTTCAGCGCCGCACGCAGGTTGTCGGTCTGCTCGGGCGTCAGCAAGGCGGCTTCGGGCGACTCGATGACGCTGACGCGCACCAGCGAGCGGATCTGCTGCCAGAACCGGGCCAGCCCCTGACTCAGCCAGCTGTCGGCGGTGACGGCGTCCTCGGCACCCGAAGCTTGGCCGGCCGACTGGCGGGCGTCGTGGAGGGTGGGCAGGTGGTCGATGCGGCGCGTCATCTCATCGAGCCGCGCCAGCACCACGGCCGTGTCGGTGGTGGGCATGGCCTTGATGCGGGCGATGTCGCCGGTCAGGGCGCGCTGGATGCGGGCGGCGTTGGGCACGGTCGAGGCCGCCACGCGGCGCTGCGCCGACTGCAGCGCGGCCAGCAGCGGCGAGGCGCTGCCGGTGAGCTGGGTCTGTTCCTGCGCCATGCGCAGGCTGGCCTCCAGGTCGGCCACCAGGCTGTCGTCGGCCGAACGCGAGGCCGCGTGCAGCAGCGCATCGATCTGGGCGCGCTGGGTGGCGAGTTCGCTCACCCGCCCCTCCAGCTGCGACACGCGCGTGCCGGCTTCGGCCGCCTGTTCCTGAGCCTGCCGGGCCAGGGTGCGGGCTTCGACCGACTGGTTGCCGGCATCCAGGTTCTGGCGCGCCAGCTGTTCCTGCACGGTGGACAGGCGCTGCCAGAGCAACAGCGACGCCAGCAGCGATGCGCCGGCCAGCACCAGCGCCGACACGGTCCACAGCACCCAGATGTTGCGCCCAGGCGCTGCGGCAGTACCCGCCGCTGCCGATGGTGTGATCAACGCGGCATCACCCTTACTCCCTGCCGACGAACCGTGTTCCGGTTCGTCGTGATCCAGCATGGTGATCTCCAGCGACGGGTCGGGCCGGGCACTGCTGGCGGGCAAACCGGACTCTGGCGATGCGGGGGCGCTCATGCCAGGGATTCTATCGACGCGACCACCTCGGCCAGTACCGGTCGGCACACGTGAACACTGGCAAACCCCAAAGCCTGAGCCGCCTGCGCCACGCGCGCATGGGTGCACAGTGCCTGGTCGCACGACCAGTCGTGCCGCCAGGCCTGCTCCGCACCCGCCGACTGCTTGAACACTTCGGCCAACAGGTTGGCCACCGCATGCGAGCTGCTGAACAGCCAGCCCTGCCGCCCCGGGGGCAAGGCGCGCAGCCGCGCCGGCAGGTCGCCGGGCCGGCCGCGCTGGTAGGCCGCCACGTCACCCACCACGCCGCCCAGGTTGTGCACCTGCTGAAGCAGCCAGTTGCGGCCGACGATCTGCCCGCCCTCGTCGGCCCCGCGAATCAGCAGCAGGCGAAACGGCTGGCCCGCGCGCGACGGCACCACCTGCCCGGCCACCTGGGCCCACAGCGATTCGGATTCGAACTGGCGGGCGTGCGCGGCGGGGCGATCGACGGCCTCGGGCGCCAGCCCCGCGTCCAGCAGCGCCTGCGCCGTGCCCGGACCCGGCGCCCAGGCGCGCGCAGTGGTGCCGAACGCGCGCGCGAGGTCTGGCGCGGCCGCGAGCAGGCCGCGCACGGCGTTGGCGCTGACGAACATCACCGCCTGCCACTGTCCGGCCCGCAGCTCGTCCGCACGCGCACGCAGCGCCTGGGGATCGGGCGCTGCGGCAATGCTCAGCAAGGGCAACGCACGCGCCGCGATGCCCTGCGCTTGCAAGCGCGCGACCCAGTCGTCGGCCTCGGGCTGGGGACGCGTGACCCACCAGGTTCGGGCCCCGGCTTGGCCCGCAGCCGGCGCCGGAGAGTTCTGCCGGGCGGCAAGCCGGACGGCATCGGCAGGCGTGCCGCCCATCAGTGGGCCCCTGCCGCGCGCAGATCGGCGGCGACGCGCTCACCGAGCGCCGCCGCCGCCGCGAGCAGCGGTGCCAGCTCGGCCTGACCACCGGGCTGCAGGGTCTGCAGGCCGCTGAAGGTGCCCTCTGTGCGGGCCTCTACCAGCACGGGTGCGCCCTCGGGGTCGCCCCAGGCTGCATCGACCCGCAGCTGCTCGCCCGGCAGGCCGGCCGCATCGGGCAGCCAGCGCGCATGCGCAGCCAGCGGCATCGAGCAGCTGCCGCCCATGGCCCGGCTGACGGCGCGCTCAGCCGCCACCGCCACCCAGGTGCGCACATCGGCAAGGGGCCAGAGCTGGGCCTGCAGCTCGGTGCGCGCGCGCATCACCTCGATGCCGAGCGCGCCCTGGCCGGCGGCGGGCAGCATGTCGTCCACGGCGAACTCGAAACGGATGCGCGCCTGCAGCCCCAGGCGCTTGAGCCCGGCCGCCGCCAGCACGATGCCGTGGTACTGCCCGTCGTCCAGCTTGCGCAAGCGCGTGTCGAGGTTGCCGCGCAGGGGTTCGATGCGGATGTCGGTGCGCCCCAGGCGGGCGAACTGGGCCCGCAGGCCCACGGTGCGCCGCAGGCTGGAGGTGCCGACCACCGCGTCCGCCGGCAACGAGGCCAGGTCAGCATGGTGTGGCGACACCCAGGCATCGCGCGGGTCTTCGCGCGCCATCACGCAGGCCAGGTCAAAGCCCTCGGGCAGCTCCATGGGCACGTCCTTGAGGGAGTGCACGGCCAGGTCGGCCTGGCCCTGCGCCAGGGCGGCTTCCAGCTCTTTGACGAACAGGCCTTTACCGCCCACCTTGGACAGCGTGCGGTCCAAAATCTGGTCGCCCGTGGTGGTCATGCCCAGCAAGGCCACCGCATGCCCGCACTGCTGCAGCCGGGCCTGAACGTGCTGGGCTTGCCACAGCGCCAGGCGGCTTTCTCGGGTGGCAATGGTCAAGGTGGTCAAGGTGCAGGCTCCGTCGCTCAAACAGGGCCGGTATGGTAGCGCGGCCTGTCCGCCGAGCCAGGTCACGCCGGGGTGACGCTGGCGTGTCGATCACGCCGATGGGGTGCAGTATCCATCGCTTCCCGATCATCTTCAAACGGTCCTGGGACCATACCACCCATCTACATAAGCGGACTGGTTTTCGGGATCGCTGAGCCCGCTGGATCGGCCGGGCGTAGCGGCAGACGACCGATGCGATTGCCGTGCCGGACGCGGGCCCGGTTCAAGGCTGACTCAAGGCGTGCCGCACCTGCGTGAGCTGGCGGCGCGAGACCGGCATCAGCTCGTCGATGCCCGCGATGCGCAGCATCCAGGCTTCGCCCTGGCTGCTGTCGATGGCCCGCTCCAGCGCCTGCATGGCCCGACGCGCCACCAACACGCTGCGGTGGGTGCGCACGAAGCGCGGGCCCCAGCGCTGCTCCAGGTCGCTCAGCGACCCATCGGCCAGGTAGCTTTGCGTCAGCGTGCGCACCGTGAGGTACTTCAGCTCGGAGCGGATGTAGAGGATCTCGCTGGCCTGCAGGCGCAGCACCCGGTTGCGCTCCTGAATCATCAGCACGTCCGGGTCATCGCCCGGCAACGCGCCCCGCCCCGAGGGATGCTGGGCCGCTGCTTTCTGCAGCGCCTTCTGCAGCCGCTCCAGGCGCACGGGCTTGGTCAGGTAGTCGGCCGCATCGAGGTCAAAGGCCGCCGCCGCGTGTTCGGCATGGGCGGTGACGAACACGATGGCCGGCGGATGGGGGAAGGTGCGCAGGGCGTGGGCCAGCGCCACGCCGCTGAGGCCCGGCATGTGGATGTCGAGCAAGGCCACGTCGTAATGCCCGGTGCGCATCAGCGCCAGCGCGTGGGCGCTTTCGGCCGCCTCGCCTGTGACTTCGGCCGCCGGCTGGGTGCAGTCGGCGAGCAGGGTTTTCATGCGGGCGCGAGCCAGGGGCTCGTCATCCACCAGCAGGACCTTGAGCGTCATGGGGTCTCCTCCTTGTGTTTGTCTGGCCGGGGCTGCACCCGGGTCACCGGCCATTGCGTGGATCCGCCTTCGAGCGGGATGCGGATGCGCACCTCGTACACCCCGGTGGCCACCAGGCCCGCTCGAAAACTGCTTTGTACATCGTGCAGCAGGGCCAGCCGTTCGCGCACGTTCGCCAGGGCCAGGCCGTTGCCGGGCTGACCGGCGCCGCCGGGCAGCGAATTGCGCACCTTGATGACCACGGTGTCGCCCCGGCGCTGGGTGCTGACCCACACCTGCGCGCCCGACACGCTGGGCTCGACGCCATGGCGGATGGTGTTCTCCACCAGCGGCTGCAGCACCAGCGGCGGCAGCCTGGCCTCGCCGGCCGACTCGTCGACGTGCCAGTGCAGCCGCAGCCGGTCGCCAAACCGCACCTGTTCGATCTCGAGGTAGCGCTGCGCCAGGTCCAGCTCCGCCGCCAGGGTGGTCGTTTCGCGCGCCTCACCCAGCACGTGGCGGAACAGCTCGGCCAGGTCTTCGAGCACGCGTTCGGCCTGACGCGGGGACTCGCGGATCAGCGCGATGGCCGAGTTCAGCGTGTTGAACAGGAAGTGCGGGCGGATGCGCGATTGCAACTCGGCCAGCCGCGCGCGGGCCGCCGCCGGCTCGCGGCCGCGTGCACGCAGCTGCAGGTCGGACATCAGCACGGCCGCCGCCATGGCCCCGCTGCAGGCCCCAGCCACCCCGCGCACCTCGGCCAGCAGGCCCAGGTGGTAGAGGCCCAGCACGGCGAACAGGCCGGCCAGCATGCCCAGCGCCGCGCCGCAGGCGTACTGCAGCCAGGTCGGCAACCGGGCCAGGCCCTGCTTGAGCGCACAGGCCAGCACCAGCCACAGCAGGCACCCTGGCAGCACACCGGCGGTCCACAGCGACACCTGGGTGACCCAGGTCCAGGGTTCGTCGGTCACGAACATGGCCGCCACGGCCACCACCAGCTCCACGGCCAGCACCACGCGCAGCACGACCCCGGCATGGCAGGCATCGAACAGCAGCACGCTGGAGGACACGCCCACGCTGTCCGCCGCCCCCGAGGCGCGTGCGGCATCGCGCACCGGCTTGGCCGGTGTCCGCGAGGTCAACAGTCGTCCATTCTCAAATCTGGCCATGCGCAAAAAAGTCGCCGGGTGGCGCCCGATAAAATTTCGCCTTCCAGCCTGCACGCGCAGGCCTCTCACCAACCGGTCGAAGCTGCCGAATTATTGGCCAGTCACAGCCGGTTGGAGAGCCCCTTGCCCCCACACCAGCCCGACTGGGCCCCCGAAATGTCCACAAATCAACTCGACAAAAAGTCCGAAGGCTGGTCCGCCTTGTTTTCCGAGCCCATGAGCGAGCTCGTGCAGCGCTACACGGCCAGCGTGTTCTTCGACAAGCGCCTGTGGCGCGCCGACATCGCCGGCAGCCTGGCCCACGCCGACATGCTGGCCGCCCAGGGCATCATCGGCGCGAGCGATCTCGCGGCCATCCAGCGCGGCATGGCCCAGATCACGCAGGAGATCGAAGGCGGTCAGTTCGACTGGAAACTGGCCCTGGAAGACGTGCACCTCAACATCGAGGCCCGCCTGACCCAGCTGGTCGGCGACGCGGGCAAGCGCCTGCACACGGGACGCAGCCGCAACGACCAGGTGGCCACCGACATCCGCCTGTGGCTGCGCGACGAGATCGACGCCATTCGCGGCCTGCTGCGCGAGCTGCAAGCCGCCCTGGTCGACGTGGCCTCGCGCCACGTGAACGTCATCCTGCCGGGCTTCACCCACCTGCAGGTCGCCCAGCCCGTGAGCTTTGCGCACCACCTGCTGGCCTACGTCGAGATGTTTGCCCGCGATGAAGCGCGCCTGGGCGACGTGCGCAGCCGCGTCAACCTGCTGCCGCTGGGCTCGGCCGCGCTGGCCGGCACCACCTACCCCCTGGACCGCGAGCGCGTGGCGCGCACGCTGGGCATGGATGGCGTGTGCCAGAACAGCCTGGACGCCGTCAGCGACCGCGACTTCGCAATCGAGTTCACGGCGGCGGCCAGCCTGGTCATGGTGCACGTGTCGCGCCTGTCGGAAGAGCTGATCCTGTGGATGAGCCAGAACTTCGCGTTCATCAAGATCGCCGACCGCTTCACCACCGGCTCGTCCATCATGCCGCAGAAGAAGAACCCCGACGTGCCCGAGCTGGCACGCGGCAAGACCGGGCGCGTGGTTGGCCACCTGATGGGCTTGATCACCTTGATGAAGGGCCAGCCCCTGGCCTACAACAAGGACAACCAAGAAGACAAGGAGCCCCTGTTCGACACCGTGGACACGCTCAAGGACACGCTGCGCATCTTTGCCGAGATGATCGGCGGACAGGCCCAGGCGGACGGCAGCAAGGCCGGCGGCATCACCGTCAATGCCGACGCCATGCGCGCGGCCGCGCTCAAGGGCTTTGCCACCGCCACCGACCTGGCCGACTACCTGGTCAAGAAAGGCCTGCCCTTCCGCGATGCGCACGAAACCGTGGCCGAAGCGGTGAAGGCCGCCAGCGACCGGGGCTGCGACCTGACCGACCTGCCGCTGGAGACCCTGCAGCGGTTCAACGCCTCGATCGAGGCCGACGTCTACGAGGTGTTGACGCTGGAAGGCAGCCTGCAGGCGCGCAACACGCTGGGCGGCACCGCGCCTGCCCAGGTGCAGCAGCAGATTGCCCGCCATCAAGCCCGCTTGAGCGGCGCGTGACCGCACGCAGCGTGCTGGCGCACGGGCCCGTTCAGGTGTGGCCGGGCGCCAGCAGCAGGCGCTCGCTTGGTGACCGGCACACGCGTCGCCCGCAGCGCAGGGTAGAAAACTCGGGCATGGTCTGGTCTCCGGCGCACGCGATGCAACCCCTGTGACAGGTCTGTGCCCAATCGCCGACCTGGAGCAGGTGGCATCTGTGTGAATGCCTGCGGATGCGCTGTATTGAAACAAGAGTATCTCGTGCATTCCATTCATTGGATATCGCAAATCGACTGATACTCCCATACCTTAAGGCCCAACATCCGAGACCTCAAAGCTGTGGTTCGCGCGTGACCGAGACACCGCGTCACCAGGGCCCGTGGCGAGCGGGTGCCGCCGCTCGAACAGCTCATCCCTCGCGTTGCGACGGTGCCTGCAACAACGCCTCATCGAGATGCACAAAAGCCACCCCAAGGTGGCTTTTGTGCATCTGGGCCTCGACCGGGTCAGGCCAGCGAGCGCTCCTGCTCGGCCTTGGCGTAATCGCGCACCAGCGCGAGCAAGGTGTCTTCCGAGTACGGCTTGCCCAGGTAGTGGTTGGCGCCGAGCTCTGCGGCATGCTCGCGGTGCTTTTCGGCGATGCGCGAGGTGATCATGATCACCGGCAAGTCCTTGAGCGCCGCGTCGTTGCGGATGTTGCGCAGCAGGTCGAAGCCGTCCATCCGGGGCATCTCGATGTCCGACAGCACCACGGCAGGACGCTCGGTTCGCAGCTTGTCGAGCGCCTGCAGGCCGTCGTTGGCCAGCTCGACGCGGAAGCCTTCGCGCTGCAGAAACCGCTGCGTCACGCGGCGCACGGTGATCGAGTCGTCCACCACCAGCACCAGCGCGGGCTCGTCCTGGCCGCTCTTGGGCAGCAGGTGCAGCGGCGCATCCAGCGCCACGGTCATGGCCTTGGCCTTGGCGCCGTACACCGAGGCCAGGGCCACCGGGTTGTAGACCAGGGCGACGTCGCCCTCGGGCAACACCGTCATGGCCGCCAAGCCGGGCATGCGCGAGAGCTGAGAGCCGAGGTTCTTAACCACCACTTCGTGGTTGCCGACCACCTCGTCCACATGCACAGCGATGCGCTGTGAAGCGGAACGGAAGATGACCAACGGCAGGCCTTTGTCGGCCTGGTCCAGGCTGCGCGGGCTGTCCTGCAGCAGCGCCCCGCCCCAGTAGAAATCGAGCTTGTCCTGGTTGTACACGTACTGGCCGGCCTGGTAGGCGGCCACCAGTTCATCCCGCGTGAGGTTGCGCACGATCTCGACCACGCTGGAGGGCACGCCCACCACGGTGTCGCCCACACGCACCATCACGACCTGGGTCATGGCGGTGGTCAGCGGCAGCACGAGCTTGAACGAACTGCCCTGGTCCGCGGCATACCGCGTCTCGATGCGGCCGCCCAGCGACTGCACCTCGTTGCGGACCACGTCCATGCCCACGCCACGGCCAGCCAGCTCGGTCACGTGTTCAGCGGTCGAGAAGCCGGGGGCAAAAATCAACTGCCCCACCTCGACCGGCGTGAGCGGGTGATCGGCGGCAATCAGCCCGCGCGCCACGGCTTTCTCGCGGATGGCCGCGGCATTGAGGCCGGCGCCATCGTCGCGGATCTCGACTGCCACATCGTTCGCCGCCTGCGTGACGACGATGGTGATGGTGCCGGTCGCCTCCTTGCCCTTGCGCCGGCGCTCGTCCGGGCGCTCGATGCCGTGCACCACCGAGTTGCGCAGCAGGTGCTCAAACGCGGGCGTCATGCGCTCGAGCATGCTGCGGTCGATTTCGATCGTGCCGCCGGCAATGTCCAGCTTGACCTGTTTGCCGCTTTCCTTCGACGCCTGACGCACCACGCGGTACAGGCGCTCGGACAGGGTCTCGAACTCCATCATGCGCGTGCGCAGCAGGTTCTGCTGCAGCGAGCGCGTCATGCTGGCCTGGGCCGCCAAGTCGTCTTCCACCGTCTCGACCGAGCGCTGCAAGGTGCGCTGCAGCGTGGAAATGTCGTCCACCGATTCCGCCATGGAGCGCGTGATCTCCTGCACGCGCGTGAAGCGGTCGAACTCCAGCGGGTCGAAGTTCTGCGAGGTGTCCTTGGTCTGCTGCAGGCGCGATTGCATCTGCGTCTCGGTCTGCAGCTCCATGTCGCGCAACTGGCGACGCAGGCGGTCCAGGTTGCCGGTGATGTCCTTGACCGAGGTGCGCAGCTGGTGAAGCTTGTTCTCCATGCGCGTGCGCGAAATCGTCACCTCGCCTGCTTCGTTGACCAGCCGGTCCAGCAGCTGCGAGCGCACCCGAACCGCCTGGTTGCTCTTCGCGCGATCGTTGCTCAGCACCAGGGGCGCGGGCTCAGCGATGTCGTTGAGGTCGACCGGCTCGCCAGCAGGCGTCTGGGCCTGGGGCGTTTCTGGGGTCTGGGCTTCAGCAGCCTCCTCTGCCGGCTGCGCGGTGTCGGCGTTCTCATCGTTCGGCCGAGCGCCCTGCGCGGCCCGGGCTTGCGATTTCTCGAACAGGGCCTCCAGGTTGTCCAGCTCACCGAGCATGGACTCGATGCTGGCCTGGTCGTGCTCATCCTGTCCCAGGGCCTCGATGTCAGACTCCATGCGGTGCGCCAGCTCACCCAGGCGCATGGCGCCGGCCAGTCGTGCGCTGCCCTTCAGGGTGTGCAGCGCGCGCAGCACCTGGCCGCGCGGCGCGGGATCTTCCGGCTTGGCCACCCATTCGCGCAAGGCGCTGGCCAAGGCCGGGAACAGGTCGGTGGCCTCTTCTTCGAAGATGGGGAACAGGTCGGCGTCGAACGCGTCTTCGACGTCGAAGTCGTCTTCGGCCACCGAATCTTCCGACACCGTGACGGCTTGCGGGGTCTGCCCCAAACCCAGGCCGGTATCGGCCAACGCATGAATCCCGGGCACCAGGAGGCTGGGCGTTGCAACGCGCGGTTCAGGCGTCGACACCGCAGGCACGGCGCGAGGCTCGTCCGGCGTCACCGCCGGAGCCGGGACCGCGGGCGACTCGGTCAACACAGGGGCCTCGGCTGACGCGGCCACCGCAGCCACTTCAACCACATCGACGGGAGACACCGGCTCAGGGGTGACCTCGGCGGCGGCCTTCTGCGCCTCGTCTCCGTCAGACCCAGGGGCCACGGCGGCGGGCGGTGTCACCGCCGGCACAATCGGGTCAGCCAGCGAGGCTGGACCTGTCTCGAGGGCGATGGCGTCGGCACGAACCACGGCCGGCGGCGGGTCCAGGGCCTCGACCGCTGCGAGCACGCCCGCATCCGGTGTCTTGAGGAAACCAGCGGCAAACTGGTGCAGCAGGTACGAGACCTGCTCGGACCCGCGCACCAGGGTCTGCATCTGCGATTTGCTGTGGTCGCCATGGGCCAGCAGCCGCTGCAGGGCATGTTCCATGGCACGCGCCAGGTGCGACAGGGCCTCGAAACCCACGGTGGCCGAACTGCCAGCCAGCGAATGCGCGCGGGCGATGGCCAGCTCATGCACCGTGGTGTCCACGCCATGGCTCAGCTGGAACAGCGCCTGGTCCAGCGCCTTGGACCATTCCTCGGCCTCGCCCAGGTACACGTTGTACAGCGCCTCGCTGATCTGCAAGCCCCCCACGTTGCGCATCGCGCCTGGCGCAGCGAACATGGTCTCGGTCGGCATGTCCTGGAGCTCGGCGAAGTCCAGGTCCAGCAGCGCGCTGGCGTCCTGCTCCGCGTCCACGGCCGCGAAATCCGAATCACCGAGGTCGATCGAATGCTTGGCGTCGCCCAGATCCAGCTCCAGGTCGGGCAGGTTCAAGCGGCTCAGGTCGAACGACGGCAGCGAGGCCGGCGGCGGCTGGGTCTGCAGGTACTCCTGCTGGGTGTTGACAGCGGGCACCGATTCCTCGCCCACGTCGAAGTCGATGCCCGCCCTGGCGGCCTGCCGCAGGTCGGATTTCGGGGCAGCCTCCTCCGCAAAGTCCAGCCCATCGTCCAGCGGAGGCAGGTCCAGCGACGGCAGCTCCAGCCCGACCAAGGACAGCCCCGGTGCCTGGGGCGCCGCGGCCGAAGCCGGCTCGGCCTCGCCCTCATCCTCTACCTCATCCGGGGTGAGCGTGAGCACGCTGGCGTCGACCACCTCAACCGTGACCCCCTGCGCGTCCTGCAGGTCCAGGGGACCGTCGAGCGACGCCTCATCCAGCGCCAGCACGTCCAGCTCCACCACCTCGACCTCTGCCGATGCCAGGTTCAGGTCGACCACGGACTGCGGTTCTGGATCAGCAGGCGGCTCGAATGCCACCGCCTCGACGGGCGCCAAATCCGACGCGGCCACTTCGCCCACGTCCAGCGACAGGCCGTCGAACACCAGCATTGGTTCGAGGGGCTCAGCCACTGCCTGCGGCGCGGACTCGAAGCTCATCAGCTCAGTATCGGGCAATGCCGTTGATCCTTGAATCGACAGCGGCTCGTACTGCCCCTCGTTGCGCATGGCATCGGCAGAAAACCGGAATGGCGCTGCGCTCCAGCGGCCGTGCTGGCCGGTGGCGATGTCTTCCACCCAGTCGCCAAAACCCGTCAGGGCCTGCTGGCACAGGTCGCGCAGCTCGGGGGTGGCCGGCCGGTTTTCGGCCCGCCACACGTTGAGCAACTGCTCCAGCGACCAGGCAGCTTCCCCGAACTCGTTGAGGCCCACCATGCGCGAGCTGCCCTTCAGGGTGTGGAAGGCGCGGCGCAGATCGCCCAGCAGGTCCTGGTCAGACGGGGCATCGGTCAGCGCGACCACGGCAGCCTGCCCTTGGGCCACGACGTCGCGGGCCTCGTCCAGGAAGATGTCCTTGAGGTCCTCGTCCTCGATGTCTTCGGCCGGCGCCGTGGCAGCCGACAGCGGCGCCGGTTGCGTCACCGGTGCCGTCAACTGCTCCACCTTCTCCAGGGCCTGAGCCAGGGCTTCCGGGTCGTCCAGCGCCGCCGCCTTTGCCGCCTGCTGGGCGCTCGCTGCCAGCTCGGGCTGATCGGCCAAGGCCGCTTGCTGGGCCAGCGCCTCCAACCCCGCGGGACTCACATCGGTGAGCGCGGGCACGTCCGGCACCCGCAAGTCCTCACCGCCATCGTCTGCGTCGTCGCCATCGACCTCGCGCCCCATGATGGCGCGCAGCTCGCCCGACTCGGCATCGAACACGAACAGCTTTTTGGCCAGGGCATGCTGGTAGTTCAGCATGTCCACCATCAAGCCCAGCACGCCCATGCTGTTGCCCAGGGATTCGATCTGCGCCGGGCTGGCCAGACCGGTCAGGTCCTGGTCCTGCGCCTTGCGCTCTTCGGCCTCGGCGATGAAGCCGTCGACCACGTGCCGCATGTGTTCCACGGCCTGTGCGGCCTGGTTCACGCCCAGCACCGACAGCACGCCACGCATCTGCGTGAGCAGCGGCGAGACCTCCGTCAGCTGGCCCACCTCGGTGGGGTTGCGCAAGAACTGGTCCAGGTGGCCTTCCACCTCATCGAGGTTGGCGCGCAACTCGCCCACCACGGTGCCCATGGTCTGGCGGTCGCTGACCCGGCGGTACAGCTCTTCCATCCACCCTGCGATCGGCAAGGCGTGCTGGCCCTCCTGCACGGTGTGCAGGCGTTCTGCCAGTTCCTCGGTGCGGCCCTGCAGGCGCGGATCATCGAGGTCGAAGTCATCGAACGTGGCCTCCAGAAACAGCACCACCGTGGCCACTTCCATGGCCAGCTCGGCATCGGGCGCCGATGCGGCCTGTGCCGTGGCCTGCTGCACGGCCCTCAGCTCCTCGACCAGGCGGGTGGCGCCGGGGCAAAGTTCGGCCAGGCTGTCGGCCACCAGGCCAAGCTGATCGGCGGCGGCCCGGGCGCGCTTCACCTCGCCCGAGGCAAAGGCCGACCAGGTTTCCTTCAGCGATTCGATGCGCTTGCGGGCCTGAACCAGCAGCGCCGGATCGAACTGACCGAAACGCACCCGCGTGTAGTCGACGGGCAGGCTGGCCGGCAGGCGGTAGGCGCGGCGCACGGCGGTCAGCATGACCAGGTCCGGCCGGCTCACCGGGCCTGCCTGGGCGCAGAAGAACAGCAGGTCATGCGCCAGCCGCTCGGACACCACCGCGCTGCCCTTGGCCAGCGATGCGAACTGCAGCAGCACGCGCGAAGCCGCCCGTTTGGCATACAGGTCGGCCGGAATCAGCCTCGCCGACAAGGCGTCGAAAAAGCCGGCGCTGATGGACCAGAACCGCTGGTTGAGGCGATCGGATTCACCATGCGCCAAACCCTGGCTCACCGTGCTGAGCTCGCCAGCCGCACGGCTGCTGCCCTTGCGCATGACCCGCAGCACCTCGTGATCCATGCGCGTGCGCACCGCCGGCACATACGCCAGGGCATCGCCCGACACCGGCAGGTCCACATCGGCCCAGCGCCAGTCCTGCGGCCACAGGTCGGCGGGGTGGATGCGGTCGGCGCCGGCCAGCTCCTGCACGTCCTTGTATTGGGGGAACAGCGTCAACGGCGACACCGAACGCCCCGCCAGCACCTGGCCCAGGTACTCCGTCAACGCGAAGCCGGCTCGCTCGACGGCCTTGACCGCCGCCTTGTCGCAGCGGTCGGGATGGGCCACGAACTGCTGCACCACGGCCTCCATGCCCTTGAGCACCATGGCGGCATGGCCATAGCCCACCATCTCCATGGCCCCCACGGCCTGGTGGATGTGCTGGCGCGCCAGCCGCAGCTGACCGTCGTCCACGGACGCCAAGTCGGTGCCGCGCGCCGCTTCGGTGTCCTTGAGGTAACGCTTGAGCGCCTTCCCCGAACTCTCCAACGACTTGGTCACCTCATCGGCCACCCAGGCCAATGCGCTGATGTCTGTCGGACTCGCGCTCACACGAGATCCTTGCTCGGGGACTTGACTTGGCATGAGGCCCTTCTCTCCATCGTTACTTCCGGGGTGCACCACACGACATCCAGGCGATCAGGAAATCTTGAATCGCGCGACCGACTGGCGCAGCTCGTCGGCCATGCGCGACAGTTCGCGAACCTGGTTGGCGGTCGACCGCGTGCCTTCGCCGGTTTGTTCGGTCACGGCAAAAATGTGCTGGATGTTGCCGGCCACTTCGTTGGCCTGATGCGCCTCTTGCAGGGCTGAATTCGAGATCTGCTGAATCAGCTCGGCCAGGCGCCGCGTCACGCTGTCGATCTCCGTCAAGGCCGCGCCAGCGTTGTCGGAGAGCTTGGCCCCCTCGACCACGCCCACGGTGGACCGCTCCATGGCCGCCACCGCGTCCTGGGTGTCGGTCTGAATGGCCTTCACCAGGGTGGCAATCTGGCGCGTGGCGTCGGCCGAACGCTCGGCCAGACGCTGCACTTCTTCCGCCACCACCGAGAAACCTCGGCCGGCTTCGCCCGCAGAAGCCGCCTGAATGGCGGCGTTCAGGGCCAGCACGTTGGTCTGCTCGGTCAGGTCGGAAATCAGCTCGGTGATTTCGCCGATTTCTTGCGACGACTCGCCCAGGCGCTTGATGCGCTTCGAGGTGTCCTGGATCTGGTCGCGGATGGCGTTCATGCCCCCGATGGTTTTTTGCACCGCGTTCAGGCCGGAATCGGCCGCCAGCAGCGACTGCCGCGCCACCGTGGCCGATTCCTGGGCCTGTGCGGACACCGCGTTGATACGATCGGCCATGTCCAGCACCGACTGACCCGTTTCCCGGATTTCGCGCAGCTGCTGGGTCGAAGTGGCGAGCAGATCGGTCGAGGTGTTTTCGACGCGCGCCGTCGTCTGCGCCACCTTGGTCGCTGTGCTCTGCACGTTGCCCACCAGCGACCGCAGCTCTTCCACCGTGTAATTCACCGAATCGGCGATGGCGCCGGTGATGTCTTCGGTCACCGTGGCTTCCTGCGTCAGGTCGCCTTCGGCCACGGCCTGCAGCTCGTTCATCAGGCGCAAGATGGCCGCCTGGTTGGCGTCGTTGATGCGCTTGGACTCGGCCTGCTGGGCCTCGGCTTCGATCCGCTGCTGCTCGGCAATGACCTGCCGCGTGCGGCTTTCGGCCAGGTAGGTGCGGCTGTACAGCACCGCCACGAACGCCCCCAGCAAGATGCTGAAGATCAGCGCAACCAGCGGGAAGATGCTCAAGCTCGACTGCGAGGACAGCCGGTCCTGCAGGGCCTGGAGTTGCTGCAGCAGCGTCGCGCTGTCTTTTTGGATGGCGAGCTGGGCGTCACGCGCCGCCACCAGCTCGGGCAGGTACTGGGTCAGCTTGTTGGCGTCGCTGCGGGTGTCGCCGAACATCTTGATCAGGGCATCGAGGGCGTCGCGCGTCTGCGGCTCGCGCGTGCCGGACAAGCGCAGCTGCGCGCTGCCGTCCAGCAAACCGCTGGCCGTCGCGCTGAAGCTGGCCAGGTCGCGGCCCAGGATGAACGAGGCATCGGGGCTCACGCCAAACATGGTGTTGTATTCGTTCGCCGACTTGCTGATGCGCTGCGTCAGCATCACCAGCTCGCCTGCAGCGGCCACTTCGGCATTCGGCGCGCCGGCCTGCACCTTCATGGCTTGCACCGCGCGCGTCGCCTCCAGCAAGTCGTTCGACTGGTTGTTGATGCGCTTGAGCAGCGCGCCCGTGTCGATCAATGCATTCTGGTGCTGCAGCACCGTGTCGGCCGAGGTCTGCATGTTCTTGGTCAGCGCACTGATTTCCTGCAGCGCGGGCGCGAACTGCGGGCCCAGCGCCTGCACCCCGATCTCGCCGGTGCCGGTCGCCAGGCCCTTGACGTGCTCGGTCAACAAGCGCGCGCTCTCACGCACCTCGGGAAACGCGCTCGACTGCCCCTGCAAGGCTTGCGACACCGACTTGGCCAGGCGCTGGGACTGCGTCAGCCCCTGACCAGCCGAGGCCACCTGCAAAGCCAGCTGGTTGGCGCTGGTCAAGGCCCAGATGACCGCCAGGATCAGCAGCAACACCGACAGCACCGAGGCCCAGCCCAGGATGCGGCGGTGAGACCCCGCCGTCCGGATGCCCAGCAGCGGCAGGTGGAAGCGTTCAGACCCCGGCGCCATGACCATGAGGCGAGATTGAACCGAATCACCCAATTCGGAGGCGGCATACGACTGGGTCGACGTCGCGAATTCGCTGTATTGCGAATTGCTGACGGCATCGGCAGCCGCGGGATTTCGACGAAAGCGATCGATCAAGGACATGGTTTGCTTGGCTGGAAGCTAGACAGCTTCGGCAATGCTCAAAAATTGTTCCGACAGGGCCAGCTTTTGGAGGTTGATCTCCTGCCAGGATTTCCCGGCCTGATCCGTGTACATGTGGCCGAAATAATCCGGCAGATTCTCGCCAACGCTGGTTGAACGCACGAAATCGCGCCGGGTTTTCAAGCCCATCAGGCGGTCGATGAGCAAGGCCGCATTGATTTGCAACAGGGGATTGAGCGCCACCACCCGCGATTGCGGCCCGGTGTTCGGCGGCACATCCGACGCCACGAAGCCGCCAATGTCCACCACGCCGCACAAGGCGCCGCGCAGGTTGGCCACGCCCACGAACCAGGGTTTGACATAGGGAACGCGCTTGGCCCCTTCAAACGGGAAAATCTCTCCCGCATGGCTGAGGGGCAGCAGCAACAGGCGCCCGTGTGATTCCACGCCCAGCCATGAAGCCCCCTGGGTCACCTGCTCCACGACCTTGAGTTTGTCGGTCAGGCGATTTTGAAGATTTTCAAGCGCTTGTTTATCGGCCATGTCAACTCAGTGCATTGATCTTGGCCAGCAGTTCACTGGCATTGATGGGCTTGGTCAGGTAGTCTTTCGCGCCTTGACGCAAACCCCACACCCGATCGGTTTCCTGATTTTTGCTGGTGCACAGGAAAATCGGGATGCTGGCGTAACGCGCATCGCGCGAAAGCATCCGCGTGAGCTGAAAACCGCTTTGGCCAGGCATCACCACATCCATGAGGATGAGGTCCGGTCGCGCTTCTTCCACGCGCCGCCAGGCCTCTTCGCCCGAATGAGCGGTGCTCACAGTGAAGCCATGCTTGCTCAGCAATTCCGACAAAAACAACAATTCGGTTTTGGAATCATCCACCACCATGACGTGACGCACTGGCATGTCAACCCACCGCCGAAATCGAACCCGACGAGAAGCGGGTCACCGTTTGCAACAACTGATCCTTGGTGAACGGCTTGGTCAGGTATTCCTGCGAGCCCACCATGCGACCACGGGCCTTGTCAAACACCCCGTCCTTGGACGACAGCATGACCACAGGCGTGGCGGAAAACTTGTCGTTGCGTTTGATGATGGCGCACGTCTGATACCCATCGAGACGCGGCATGAGGATGTCGCAAAAAATCAGATCCGGTTGGTAATCCGAAATCTTGGACAAGGCGTCGAAACCATCTTCGGCAAGCACCACCTCATGGCCGCCCTGCTTGAGAAAAATCTCGGCGCTGCGGCGGATGGTGTTGCTGTCGTCAATGACCAGAACCTTGAGCCCGGAAGATTGAGTGCTCAATTTTGCAAACCCCTAGAAAAACATCGTGGGCGCAGGCCGCCGACTTGTTGCTGTGGCAGTGCCAAGGCCCGAGCGCCCCTGAAAATTATTGTATCTAGTTATGACAAATCCACGCGGGAATTTGTCATGCCCCCGCGCCAGGCACCTTCGGGCACGGGTGCCGCCGTTCTCATGTCATGATCGCAGCACCAATGACAGCCCTCCCCGAGACCGATCCCTCCCTCGCCAACGTCGACAACGGCTTGATGTTGGTGTTCAACCACAACGATCCCAGCGGAGCCGGCGGATTGGCCGCCGATGTGCTGGCCGCGGGCAGTGCCGGCGTGCATGTGCTGCCGATCGTGACCGCCGTGCTGGTGCGCGACACCGCCAGCACGCGCGAGCTGCACAACCTGCCGGCCGATGTCATCGAAGAGCAGGTCCGCGCCGTGCTGGAAGACATGCCGGTCAAGGTGGCCAAGCTGGGCTTCGGCGGCTCGGCCGAGGGCCTGGCCACCTTGGCCGAGGTGCTGGCCGACTACCCCGACTGCGTGCTGCTCACCCACCTGCCGGACCTGTCCTGGTGGGATTCCGGCGAAATCGAACGCTACCTGGATGCCCTGCGCGAGCTGGTGCTGCCCCAGTCGTCGGTGCTGGTGGGCAACCGCGACAGCCTGCAGCGCTGGCTGCTGCCCGACTGGCCGAACAGCAGCCCATGCTCGCCCCGCGAACTGGCCGCAGCGGCGGCCGAATCGGGCTGCCCCTTCGTGCTGGTCACCGGCGTCGTCGACGGCGACGACATCGTCAACACCCTGGCCTCGCCCAACAGCGTGATCCTGCAAGCCAGCTTTGAACGCATCGACAGCGCCTTCCTGGGCGCGGGCGACACGCTGAGCGCCAGCCTCGCCGCCCTGCTCGCCCTGGGGGCCAGCGACCTGGCCGAAGCCGCGCAGGAGGCCCTGACCTACCTGGACCGCAGCCTGGCCGCGGGGTTCAAGCCCGGCATGGGCCGCGCGGTGGCCGATCGGCTGTTCTGGGCCAACGACGACGAGGCGGAAGACGACACCGAACCCCAGGAGGGCGAGGCCCAGGATGCCGCAGAGCCGCCCAAGCCCGAGCCAACCAAAACCAGGCTGTCACACTGATGCAGACAACCAGGCAGTATTCGACCCCGCCGATTATTCGGCAAACGGAAAACATCCCATACTGCCGTTAATCGAACTCATCCACAGGCCCAGCCGCGACAGGCAGCTCACGCCTTGGATGCCCTCGCGACCCCAGAACGCCACACCATGACCCGCAACGATCAGCTCTTCAACCGCGCCAAACAGATCATCCCCGGCGGCGTGAACTCGCCCGTGCGTGCCTTTCGCGCCGTGGGCGGCACGCCGCCCTTCATCGCCAGGGCGCAGGGCGCCCACATGTGGGACGCCGACGAGAAACGCTACATCGACTACATCGGCTCCTGGGGCCCCATGATCCTGGGCCACGGCCACGCCGACGTGCTGGCGGCCGTGCGCGCGGCCTGCGAGGACGGCCTGTCCTTCGGCGCCCCCACCGAACGCGAGGTCGAGCTGGCCGAAACCATCCGCACGCTCTACCCCTCGATCGATATGGTGCGCCTGGTGTCCTCGGGCACCGAGGCCGGCATGAGCGCGATTCGCCTCGCGCGCGGCGCCACGGGGCGCAACAAGCTCATCAAGTTCGAGGGCTGCTACCACGGCCACGCCGACTCCCTGCTGGTCAAGGCCGGCTCCGGGCTGGCCACCTTCGGCAACCCCACCAGCGCCGGCGTGCCCGCCGACGTGGTGCAGCACACCCTGGTGCTCGAGTACAACAACCAGGCCCAGCTCGAAGAAGCCTTCGCGCTCTATGGTGACGACATCGCGGGCCTGATCATGGAGCCCATCGCCGGCAACATGAACTTCGTGCGCGCCACGGTCGATTTCACCCGGGCCTGCCAGGACCTGTGCCGGCAGTACGGCGCACTGCTGATCTACGACGAGGTGATGACGGGCTGCCGCGTGGCCCTGGGCGGCGCGCAAAGCCTGTATGCGCAGCAGATTCCGGGTTTTGCGCCCGACCTCACCGTGCTGGGCAAGGTCATCGGCGGCGGCATGCCGCTGGCGGCCTTTGGCGGCAAGCGCGCGGTCATGGAAAAACTCGCCCCGCTGGGCCCGGTCTACCAGGCCGGCACGCTGTCGGGCAACCCCGTGGCTACGGCTTGTGGCCTGGCCACCCTGGCCGCCATCCAGGCGCCGGGCTTCCACGCCAAGCTTGGCGACATGACGCGCCGCCTGATGGACGGTTTGACGCAAGCCGCGCATGACCATGGCCTGCCCTTTTGCGCCGACAGCGAAGGCGGCCTGTTCGGCTTCTTCCTGCTGCCCGAGCTGCCGCAAAACTACACCCAGGTCATGAAGACCGATGGCAAGCGCTTCAACCAGCTGTTCCATGGCTTGCTCGAGCGCGGGGTCTACATCGCGCCGGCGCTGTACGAAGCCGGCTTCGTCAGTGCCGCCCACACCGAGGCCGACATAGCCGCCACCGTGGCCGCCGCGCGCGAGGTGTTTGCGCAGATGGCAGACTGAGTATCCCTCCATGTCCGATGTCGTTTCAACGACATTGACCCCATACTGCAACAACCTCCACAGATCACCGTGAGCGACCTGAGCAAAATCACCTGCATCGAGGACTTGCGCCAAGTGGCCCAGCGACGGGTGCCGCGCATGTTCTACGACTACGCCGACACCGGCAGCTGGACAGCGTGCACCTACCGCGCCAACGAAGCGGACTTCGCACCCATCCAGTTTCGCCAGCGCGTGGCCATCAACATGGAAGGCCGCAGCCTGGCCACCACCATGGTGGGCGAGCCCGTGAGCATGCCGGTGGCCATCGCCCCCACGGGGCTGACGGGCATGCAGCATGCCGACGGCGAGATCCTGGCCGCCCGCGCGGCGCGCGAAGCCGGCGTGCCCTTCACGCTGTCGACCATGAGCATCTGCTCCATCGAGGACGTGGCCCAGCATGCGGGCCCCGGCTTCTGGTTCCAGCTGTACGTGATGCGCGACAAGGCCTTCGTCGAAAGCCTGATCGACCGCGCCAAGGCCGCCGGCTGCGGCGCGCTGGTGCTGACGCTCGATTTGCAGATGCTGGGCCAGCGCCACAAGGACATCAAAAACGGCCTGTCCACCCCGCCCAAGCCCACGCTGACCAACCTGATCAACCTGGCCACCAAGCCGCGCTGGTGCCTGGGCATGCTGGGCACGCGGCGGCGCCAGTTCGGCAACATCGTCGGCCACGTGAAGAACGTGGACGACATGAGCAGCCTGGGCGCCTGGACGGCCCAGCAGTTCGACCCGCGCCTGAGCTGGGACGACGTGGCCTGGATCAAGCAGCGCTGGGGCGGCAAGCTCATCCTCAAGGGCATCATGGAGCCGGTGGATGCACGCCTGGCCGTGAACAGCGGTGCCGACGCCCTGATCGTGAGCAACCACGGTGGCCGCCAGCTCGACGGCGCGCCCTCGACCATCCGGGTGCTGCCCTCCATCGTCGACGCCGTGGGCCGCGACATCGAGGTGCACATCGACAGCGGCATCCGCAGCGGGCAGGACGTGCTCAAGGCCTGGGCGCTGGGCGCCCGCGGCACCTACATCGGGCGCTCCTTCCTCTACGGCCTGGGCGCGTTCGGCCAGGCGGGCGTGGCCAAGGCGCTCAAGATCATCCGCAACGAGCTGGACATTTCGATGGCCTTTTGCGGTCACACGCAGTTGCAGAACGTGACCAAAGACATCCTCGTGCCCGGCACCTACCCCCTGCCTTTCCTTGACTGAGGATCAGGCAGCAGTATGGCGCCATTCCCGTTTCGTGATGAACGGGAATGCATGCATACTGCTTACTCTGAACTGAATGCCTCGGCACCCGGATCAACCCGTCTGGACCGCCACTGAAGCGACAGCCCTGGGCGGCGTCACCCGGATGCGTTATGGTCCCTGGGTGCCGTGCGCCGGGTGTGCGGGCCACCTGGCCGGTCCACCGCGATGCACCCCTTTGTCCACCCTGCGCCCCTTGCGCAGCCTTGTGTTTGAAAAGGAGCTTTCATGACCATGCGAACCCTGAACCTGTTGGCCGCTTCGGTGTTGGGCCTCGGCGCCCTGATGAGCACGTCCGCCTTTGCCCAACCCAAAGCGCAGCGTGCGGCCGCCCCCGTGGAGTGCGGCGCCAACAGCGACCCCGCCGCTTGCCGCAAAGAGGCCGCAGCCGCCCGTGCCGCCGCCCGCAGCGGCGCCCTGACCCAGGGTGACTTCAAGGCCAACGCCCTGGCCCGCTGCGAAGTCGTGCCGCCGGCCGATCGCGACACCTGCCGGCGCCGCGTGGAAAGCGGCCAGTCCAGTGGCAGCGTCGAAGCGGGCGGCACCCTGACCGAGCTGCGCGAGCAGGTCCCCGCCAAGCAGCCCTGAGCCACGCACTCGCCCTTGCTCCAGCCTGCTCTCGCAGGCTTTTTTGTGCCCGCACCCAAAGCCCCGCCGAGGCTATGCTCGCAGGGTGTCTGCCCCCGCCCCGCCCCCTGCCCCACCCGCCCGGCCGCGCCGCATCGCCCACCTCGACATGGACGCGTTCTTCGCGTCCGTCGAGCTGCTGCGCTTTCCGCAGCTGGCCGACGCGCCCGTGATCATCGGCGGCGGCCGGCTCAACGTCGCCGACTGGATGGCGCGCCTGAACACGCGCCTGCCGCTGCACCTGGGCCGCCCCTGGGGCGACGACGGCGAAGGCGGCCAGGCCGACCTGGCCCGGATTCCGCTTGACCAGTTTCCCCGCCTGTCCGATTACAAGGGCCGCGGGGTCATCACCACGGCCACCTACCCGGCACGCGCCTTTGGCGTGGGCTCGGCCATGGGCATGATGAAGGCGGCCAAACTCTGCCCGCAGGCCATCTGGCTGCCGGCCGATTTCGACCGCTACCGCGACTACTCGCGCCGGTTCAAGGCCGAAATCCTGCGCCTGGCGCCCGTGATGGAGAACCGCGGTGTTGATGAGGTGTTCATCGATTTCACCGATGTACCCGGCGGGCAGGACGACGCAGGTGCCGCGCTGGCGCAGCGCCTGCAAGCCGCCATCCGGCAGGCGACCGGCCTGACCTGCTCGATCGGCGTGGCACCCAACAAGCTGCTGGCCAAGATGGCGAGCGAATTCAACAAGCCCAACGGCATCGCCATCGTGCAAGCCGGGGACCTGCAGACCCGCATCTGGCCCTTGCCCTGCCGCAAGATCAACGGCATCGGCCCCAAGTCCGACGCAGCGCTGGCCAGCCACGGCATCGGCACCATCGGCGAACTGGCGGCGGCCGACCCGGCCTGGCTGTGCGAGCGCTTTGGCGAGCGCCACGGCAGCTGGCTGCACCGCGCGGCCTGGGGACGCGATGACCGCCCCGTCGAGACCAGCAGCGAACCCGTGAGCATGAGCCGGGAAACCACGTTCTCGCGGGACCTGCATGCGGTGAACGACAAGGCCGAGCTGGGGGCCATCTTCACGCGCCTGTGCGAACAGGTGGCCGGCGACCTGGCGCGCAAGGGCTTCGTGGGCCGCACGGTCGGCATCAAGCTGCGTTACGACGACTTCCGCATCGTCACGCGCGACCAGAGTCTGCCGCAGCCGGTGCAGGACGCGGCCGCCATTCGCCGCGTGGCCGGCCAATGCCTCAAGCGCGTGGACCTGAGCCGCCGCTTGCGCCTGCTGGGGGTGCGCGTGAGCGCGCTGCGCCGAGCCGACGAGGCGCAGGACGAGGCGGTCGGGCGCGGCGAATCCCTGCCCTTGTTTTGACATGCGGCGCCGGGGGCTGAGTGGCCCGTGCGCCAGCCGTCCCCACGCTTTCACCGAGCCGGATGTGGCACCTTCGCGACACAAAACCCCATGCTGCACGAGGACGTTGGTTCCGCGAGGCCAAAACGGGCGAATTTACAACCGCAGCGGGTACCCACCCCATTGCACTTTCATTACAACGCCAATCTCATCGTACCCCTCGCCCTTGACCTGGGCTTGCGGTGTGCGACAGATGGCGCTCTGGCGGACCGAAGGCCTGGCGCACGCAGAATCCGAAGGTAATTCTTAAGGGCTATATCACAAGCCACGCGGTGTCAGCAATACGTATCAATGCATGCGCATGGAGGGGCGCTTCTCCTACAATTTTGTAAAAATTTTTACATTTGCTGTGCCCGCCGTGCCCTCCCGCAGACCGTCTTCCATGCCGTGGGCTCGTGCTGTGGCATGGGGCATGGGTCCCCTGCTGCTGAGCCCGGTCTCGGCCCTGGCGCAAAGCCCCACGGGAGAGCCTGCGCCACGCATCGAAGCGCTGGACGCCATGCAAGCCGAGCAGGCGCGCCTGCACAAGTTGCTGGCCAACCAACCTGCGGCCTACCAGGACAAGGTCATGGATGCCTCGGCGCTGCCCTCGCTTGAGGGCGCCGGCGATGCGGACAGCGCCCCGGCGCAAGGCTTGCGCCAACAGTGGATCGAATCCCGTTACGGTCTGCTGAACAGCCGCACGGACACGGCCTCCACACGGGATCACCGGCAGGCGCATGAGTTGGGCCTGCGAGCCGAACTGCGGCAAGAAACCCTCAACTGGGGCGAATGGATCCTGCAAGCCGATGCACGCCAGCGTCGGGGCGACTGGCTGAACCTGGGCTCCACCGCACCCGGCGAAGGCGACAGCGGCACCCGCCTCACGCTGCGCAACCTGGGCCTGCCCCTCACCGCGACCACCTGGGCCGATGTGGCCCTGGGCGACCAGGCGGCCGAAGTCACCGACACCCTGCGCCGCAGCTACCGCCTGATGCTGGGCAACAGCGTGATCCGCGGTGCCAGCGCGCGGATCCATGACGGCCAGTCCGAGGTCAGCGCAGGGCTGGGCACACGGGCCGAGCTGACCGGCAACCCCTACCCCACCCATGTGCGCAAACCCGGTCAGCTGGCCTGGCTGGGCGCCAGCCACCGCTGGGCCAATCGGTGGTTCATCGGCGGCCAGCTCAACCACGCCAGCGGCAGCGGCCTCAGCGTGAACAGCGCCTTCAACGACCCCTGGGCCGCCGCCGGCACCAGCGCAGCGCTGACGCTGGGCTTCGGCCCCGAATGGCTGGAGGACGGTGAGCACCGCGTGCGGGCAATCGCCCTGCTCAGCCACGCCGATGGCCTGGCCGACACGCGCCGACGCAGCGCGGCCGGCTTGTACCTGGAAGGCGGGCTGAACCACGGCGGCCATCGCCATGTCTGGGGCTTGTACGCCACCCAACCGCAGCTGTTCTTTGGCGACGCCTACCTGAACACGGACAACCGCGGCCTGTACTGGCGCGTGGACCGCACGCTGAGCCGCCTGAGCTGGGGAGCGGGGCTGGACGTGTCGCAGCTCGCGTCGCGGCAGGGATGGTCGCAGGCCGGCAGCCAGCGGCAATGGACAGCGAACGGCAACGCGCAGTACCGCATCGACCGCAGCAGCAGCGTGGGCTTGAGCGTGAGCGTCAGCCAGACCCGGCAGGACGCGGCCGCCAGCGAGGCACGCCGTGGCCAGCGCTCGCTCTATGCCAGCGGCTTTCTGCAAACCCAGTTCGGCGGCTGGGCACCCACGCGGTTTCGCGTCACCCTGCGCCGCAACCAGACCCTGGTGGTCGACGACGTGAGGGCCACCGGCGAGCAGTACGAATGGGAGCAGGAGTGGGTCACCAGCCAGCAGGACACCCTGCGGCCGGAGTTCACCACCACGCTGGGCTGGGCCCGCGACCGCAGCAGCACCGGGCAGCAGGTCTATCCCACGGCGGGCCTGCTGCTGCGGCAATGGCTGCGTCCCGACTGGCAGGTGAGCGGTAACCTCCACTACACCTCGCGTTCCGGCAACCTGGCGACCAGCCGGGGGCTATCGGGCAGCCTCAGCACCGAGCTGCAGCTGGGGCGAGGCTGGCGCGCGGGCGCCATGCTGCTCATGAACCAGGCGAAAACGCAGACCACCGGCCTGGCCGGCACCAGCACGGCCCAGCTGATCCGCAGCAACGACAAGTCGTTTCATGTCTTCGTGCGCTGGGACGGCAGCGACGGCCAGTCACTGGCACGCACAGGGCAGCCGGGCAGCACAGGTGCCGGCCGCATCGAGGGCACGGTGTACTTCGACGCGAACCGAGATGGTGAGCAACAGGCCAGCGAAGGCGGCGTGGCTGGCGTCGAGGTCTTGCTCGATGACCGCTACCGGACCACCACCGACAGCGCCGGCCGATTCGAGTTTCCCGTGGTGGCCACTGGCCACCACCGCTTGCGCCTGCGCCTGGAAAGCGTGCCCCTGCCCTGGGGGACGGCTCAGGAGGCCGGCCAAGCCATCGAGGTTCCCTTGCGCGGCCTCGCCCAGACACGCATCCCCGTGGTGCGGGTGGGAGGCGAATGAACGCGCCAGGACAACACCGGGGTTGTCTCCCCAACCCCACCAGAATGCAGCCATCCCGGCCTTGCGACTGGTTTTCACCTGCGCCAACGGTCGCAGCAAGGAGTGGACCATGAAAGTACAAGCACGCATCGTTTATGCCGCACTGGGCGTCGCGCTCAGCCTGGGCAGCCAGCTCGCCCATGCCGAGGCCAGCTACGGCTACCAAAGCTCGGGCACCGGCGCCGTCAACGCCAACGCCCGGGTCAGGTTCCAGGTCAATGTGCCCAAGCTGATTCTGCTGCGCGTGGGCGCCGACGACACCACCGTGAACACGGTGGCCTGGGACGTGCGGCCCAACTGGGTCACCGCGCCCGGCAGCCTGACCTCGGGCGCCACGAGCTCGAACACGCCCTGGAACGGCGCCGCGCCGACCTTTACGGCTGCCGCCAATCCGACCAACAGCAACGTGCTGACCGCCTACGCCTGGACCAACGGCTCGGGGGCCACGCTCACGCAGGCCACCAGCACCGCCATGGCACCGACCACCGGCCCCACCATGACCAACATCACCGTGACCAGCACCGGGGCATTGACCCATCCCGGCGCCAACCTCGGCACGGCCAGCCCAACCTCGCTGGCCATTGGCACCGCCTACACCGGCACCTGGACCTACGGCCTGGACACGACCAACGTGGCCAGCTGGCCGGCGGGCACCTACACCGCCACCGTCACCTACACCGCCAGCTCGCTGTAACCCATGGGCAAGCCGTCTGCTGTGCGGACCGGTGTGCTGCTCGCAGCATGGCTGTACGCTGCTCAGGCCGGCGCCGTGTTCTACACCTTCCCGCTGGGATCTCAGGCGCTGACCATGCGCGTGGGGCCCAGCACCGGGGTGGCCGAGGTGAGCTTCACGGTGTCGGGCAGCTCACTCAGCCCCAGCCCGCTGGAGGTCAGCGCCGCCAGCCCCATCGAGGTCGAGGTGATCTGGCAGCGCCCGTTTCTGGGCGGTCTGTTTTCCAGCGCCACGGTGACGGTGGACGCCAGCGCCGGCCTGGCCTGCCAGGCTGGCTCAGGCTGCGGCAGCACCGTGATTCCCTTCAGCGACATCTGCTGGACGACGAGCGATCCGGCCGGCTCGGGCGAAGACCTGGTCAGCAGCTGCTTCACGGGCAGCGCAAGCCAACAGGTGGCCAGTTTCGGCGCCGTCCTCGGGACCAGTCGGGGCATGCGCAACAACCTGACCTTCCGCTACCGCAACACCCGCGTCTACCCGGCCGGCACCTACAGGGGCCGCGTCACCTTCACGGCCACCTTGTTATGAGTTGTCTGCCTTTCCTGCGCGATGCGCGATCGCTCCTGCTCGGGCTGACCTGCACCCTGGCCCTGTGCGCACAGGCACACGGGCAGGCGCAGCGGCTGGATGACAGCGCTTCGCCGCGCCAGCACATCGACCTGACCTGGCAAAGCTCGGCCACCGGCCAGTTGACGGCCGTGTCACAGACCGAATACCGCCTGGCCACCCTGGTCCACGTGGGCCGCTCGGCGCGCATTTACCTCGTGATGCCTGCGTTGATTCCTGGCGTGCTGCACCCCGGCGCGCTGCGCCTGCAGTGGCAGGGCCAAGTCCTGGCACCAGGCCGCGCGCAACCGGGCGATCGCGTGCTGGTGTGGTCGGGCCCCGTCAAAAACCCCTATTTGACCGACACCTTGAGCGTGCGCATCGACGTCGATCCGAATGGCGTTCGCCTCGCCCCCAACCAAGCGTTTCGCTTTGAACCCTATTTTGAGATCGAGGTGTTGCCATGAAGCTCACACGCCCGGTGCGGCGCCTGTCCGTTGGCCTGCTGCCGCTTGCCGCCCTGTGGGTTGCGCTGTGCGCTCCTGCCCAGGCCGCCTTCGAGGTGGCCGTCACGCCGTCGCGCTTTGAACTGGAAGGGCGCAGCGCCCAACGCATGGGCCAGGTGCTGGAGATTCAGAACCTGGGCGGAGCGGCCACGCAGCTGAGCGTGCGCACCCTGGATTGGCGTTACTCGGCAGCCGGCGAGTTGAGCCTGCACGACGAGCTGCTGGACGGCAGCTGCCGTCCATGGGTCACCATCGAGCGCAAGCTGGTGCAGGTGCCCGCGCGCGGCACGGTGCGTTTTCGCTTTCAGATCGACATCCCGGCCGAAGCGCCGCGCAGCGAGTGCCGCTTCATTCTGGCCATCGAAGGCGTGGAACCGGCCCAGCAAGCCGTCATCGACCGGGGCGGCGCCAGCCTGAGCCTGCCGGTCAATGGCCGCATCGCCGTCACGGTCTATGTGGGTGTGAACGGCGCCCAACCCCAGCTGGAGCTGCTGGAACTCGGCCAGCAGGCCGTGAACGGCACGCGCCAGGCCACGGTGACCGTGCGCAACAGCGGTGACGCCCATGGACGCCTGGATGGCAGCCTGGATGCCAAGGATGCCGATGGCATGGGCTTTGAGCTGGTGCCCGAAGGCACGCCCGTGCTGCCCGGCCAGACCCGGGTGCTGCCCCTGCACCCCCGTCGCACCGACGCCAAGTCGCCGCCGGTGCCCCGCTGGCCCATTCGGGCAAGCGGCGCGCTGGACTGGGACCGTGGGGCCTTCAAAATCAACGCGGAGCTCCCGTGAGGGCAAGGGCGACGTCCATCCTGTGGGCCGCCCGGCGCGCGGGTGCCATGCTGGCCGCCTGTGCCATGGGCTGGGCGTTGCCGGATGCCGCATGGGCTGACGCGCAGCAGACCACGGGCTCACCGGCCCGGGCCCAGCTCGATTTCTCGCTGCGCATCGACAAGTTCATCTACCTGCGGGTGGGCTCGGGCAGCAACCCCGGCGGCACGGATGGCGGCAGCGGCCCTGCGGCCAACGCCACGCAGGACACCGTGGTCTTCAACGTCACCCCCACCGTGGCGCCCGCGCCCGCGGCGCTGACGAACGGCAACGACCTGTCTCGATCCTGGAACGGCAGCAGCCCGAGTTTTTCCGGCACGCCCACCGCCACGCTGCCCGTGGCCGTGCGCAGCAACGCGGGGCCGGTCAGCATCGCGGCCCAGGTCAGCGCGCCCTTGAGCAACGGCAGCCACACCATCCCCATGTCGGCCATTGGCGTCACCTCATCCAGCAGCGCCCTGCCGGCACCCGCCCTGCCTGCCGCTGGCACAGGCGCTGCCGTGCTCGTCCCGACCGGCGGTACCGGCACCTCTGCGGCGCCCAGCCTGCTGACCCAGCAGACCGCCAACTGGACCTTCACCTACACGCATCCGCCCGCCACGCCGGCGGGCAGCTACAGCGGCACCGTCACCTTCACGGCCACCGCCCTGTAAGGCCTCCCCCATCGTTCACGAAACCGGGCCAGACCTTGAGCGCTCAGTGCAAACCCCGCCGCGTACCGGCTGGATGGCCTGCTACATTTGGGCGCACCTGAAAGCCGGCACGGGAGGCCGGCTGTTTGTTCACATTGGTAGGAGTATCGACCTCATGAAGTTGCAAGGTTTCACCCAGATCGCCGCCGCTGCCGTGCTCACCTTGGGCGTTGCCCAAGGTGCCATGGCCCAGGGCGTGATCAAGATCGGCGTTGCCGGTCCCATGACGGGCTCGGTGGCTCAGTATGGCGACATGGTCAAGCTCGGCGTGGACGCAGCCGTGGCCGACATCAACAAGGCGGGCGGCGTGAGCGGCAGCAAGCTCGAAGCCGTCTACTACGACGACGCCTGCGACCCCAAGCAAGCCGTGGCCGTGGCCAACAAGATCGTCAACGACAAGGTGAAGTTCGTCGTGGGCCACGTGTGCTCCGGCGCCACCCAGCCCGCCACCGACGTGTACGAAGACGAAGGCGTGCTGATGGTGACCCCCTCGGCCACCGCACCGGCCATCACCGACCGCGGCCAGAAGCTCATCTTCCGCACCATCGGCCTGGACAGCGTGCAAGGTCCGGTCGCCGCCAAGTACATCTCCAGCCACTACAAGGGCAAGACGATTGCCGTGCTGCACGACAAGCAGCAATACGGTGAAGGCATTGCCACCGCCGTCAAGAAGGGCGTGGAAGCCGATGGCGTGAAAGTCGCCGTCTTCGAAGGCATCAACGCCGGCGACAAGGACTTCAACGCCCTCATCACCAAGCTCAAGCGCGCCAACGTCGATTTCGTCTACTTCGGTGGCTACCACCCCGAAATGGGCCTGCTGCTGCGCCAGGCGCGTCAGGCCGGCCTCAACGCCAAGTTCATGGGTCCCGAAGGCGTGGGCAACAAGGAAATCACCGCCATCGCCGGCCCCGCCTCGGAAGGCATGCTGGTGACGCTGCCCCGCGCCTTTGAAACCGACCCCAAGAACAAGGCGCTGGTCGATGGCTTCAAGGCCGCCAAGAAGGACCCCTCGGGCATCTTCGTGATGCCGGCCTACTCGGCCGTGCAAGTGATTGCCGATGGCATCAAGAAGGCCGGACAGGATCCCGCCAAGGTGGCTGCCGCCCTGCGCGCTGGCACGTTCAACACGCCGATCGGCAACATTGGCTTCGACGCCAAGGGCGATGTGAAAAACTTCGCCTTCGTCGTCTACCAATGGCACAAGGATGGCACCAAGAGCGAAGCCAAGTGAGCCCAGGGCTGGGCGCCGCCCGCCCCGGCCTTTGGCCGGTGCGCCAGGCCTGAACGTCCGGCCGAAACAGCAAGCCCACGCCGTGGGCTTGCTTTTTTTGCATTCAAAATTTCCTCGCTGTCAGATGAAGTGAACGGAAAACCTTCATTTTTCTGACGTTGTCAGCGAATTTCTGCACAACAGGATTTCGCCGCAATCTTCGCCCCATACCCCATGGACGCCCTCACCCATTACCTCCAGCAGCTGGTCAACGGCCTCACGGTCGGCAGCACCTATGCGCTGATCGCCATCGGCTACACCATGGTCTACGGCATCATCGGCATGATCAACTTCGCCCACGGCGAGGTGTACATGATCGGCTCGTACATCGCCTTCATCGCCATCGCCGCCCTCATGGCCGCCGGCGTCGACTCCACGGTGCTGCTCATGGGCGCGGCCTTCCTGGCCGCCATCGTGATCACCAGCGCCTACGGCTACAGCATCGAACGGGTGGCCTATCGGCCCCTGCGCGGCAGCAACCGCCTCATCCCGCTGATCTCGGCCATCGGCATGTCCATCTTTCTCCAGAACATGGTGCTGCTGTCGCAGGACTCGCGCGAGAAAGCCATCCCGCAGCTGATCACCGGCTTTGCCGTGGGCAGCCCGGGCGGCGACGGCGTGATGATCTCGTGGATGCAGATCATCGTCTTCGCCACCACACTGGCCGTGATGCTGGGCCTGACCTGGTTCATCTCACGCTCCCGCATGGGCCGTGCCTGCCGAGCCTGCGCAGAAGACCTGCGCATGGCACGCCTGCTCGGCATCGAAACCGACACCGTGATCTCGATGACCTTCGTCATCGGCGGCGCGCTGGCGGCGGTGGCCGCTGTGCTGCTGGGCATGCAATACGGCGTGATCAACCCCAGCATCGGCTTCCTGGCCGGTATCAAGGCCTTCACCGCTGCCGTGTTGGGCGGCATCGGCTCCATTCCCGGGGCCATGCTGGGCGGCTTGCTGCTGGGCGTGGCCGAAGCCTTCGGCGCCGACATCGTGGGCGACCAATACAAAGACGTGGTGGCCTTCAGCCTGCTGGTGCTGGTGCTGCTGTTTCGCCCAACGGGCATCCTGGGCCGTCCCGAGGTGGAGAAGGTATGACGCTCAACACCCCTTTCAAACGCGCCCTGTTCTCGGCCCTGCTGGTGCTGCTGGTGTCCGGGCCCATCCTGGGCCTGAAGCTGCGCACCGTCGGCATCGGGCTGGAGGTGCACAACGCCAACCCACGCGTGTGGTGGGCCATCGGCGCCGCCACCGTGCTCATGTTCCTCTGGCAGCTGGTGCGTGACCGCGTGCCCGTGCCCGCGTTCCTGCGCCCGGGCAGTGTCTCGGCCCCGCAGCCGGGCACCCTGCGCCACCGCCTGACCCTGCCCACCACCCAGCGCTACATCATCTGGGCCCTGGTGGCCGTGGCCCTGGTCGCACCCTTCTTTGCCTCGCGCGGCATGGTGGACATCGCCACCTTGATCCTGATCTACGTCATGCTGGGCATCGGCCTCAACATCGTCGTGGGCCTGGCCGGCCTGCTCGACCTCGGGTACGTGGGCTTTTACGCCGTGGGCGCCTACACCTACGCCCTGCTCGCCGAATACGCCGGCTGGGGCTTCTGGCAGGCCCTGCCCGTGGCCGGCGCCGCGGCCGCGCTGTTTGGATTTTTGCTGGGCTTTCCCGTCCTGCGCCTGCGCGGTGACTACCTGGCCATCGTGACCCTGGGCTTTGGCGAGATCATCCGGCTGCTGCTGCGCAACATGACCGAGGTCACCGGTGGCCCCAACGGCATCGGCAGCATCCCCAAGCCGACCTTGTTCGGCCTGTCGTTCGACCGCCGCGCCCCCGAAGGCATGCAAACCTTCCACGAGTTCTTCGGTCTGGAATACGACCCCGCGCTCAAGGTGGTGGCGCTGTACCTGATCGCGCTGCTGCTGGTGCTGCTCGCGCTGTTCATCGTCAACCGCCTGATCCGCATGCCCATCGGCCGCGCCTGGGAGGCGCTGCGCGAGGACGAAATCGCCTGCCGCGCCCTGGGGCTCAACCCCACGGCCATCAAGCTCTCGGCCTTCACCTTGGGTGCCGCGTTCGCCGGCTTCGCGGGCAGCTTCTTCGCCGCGCGCCAGGGCCTGGTCACGCCCGAATCCTTCACCTTCATCGAGTCGGCCATGATCCTGGCCATCGTGGTGCTGGGCGGCATGGGGTCGCAGCTCGGGGTCATCCTCGCCGCCATCGTCATGGTCATGCTGCAGGAAATGCGCGGCTTTGCCGAGTACCGCATGCTGGTGTTCGGCCTGGTGATGATCGTGATGATGATCTGGCGCCCACAAGGCCTGCTGCCCATGCAGCGCCCCAAGCTGCAGCTGAAAGGAGAGCCGGCATGAGCGCGCTCCTCACGGTCAAGAACCTCTCCATGCGCTTCGGCGGCCTGCTGGCCGTTGACGGTGTGAACCTCACGGTCGAGCCCGGCCAGGTGGTCTCCATGATCGGCCCCAACGGCGCCGGCAAGACCACGGTGTTCAACTGCCTCACCGGGTTTTACAAGCCCACGGGGGGTGACATCCTGCTGCGCGGCGAGCCCGTGCAGGGCCTGCCCGGCCACAAGATCGCCCACAAAGGCGTGGTGCGCACCTTCCAGAACGTGCGCCTGTTCAAGGACATGACGGCGATCGAGAACCTGCTGATCGCCCAACACCGTCACCTGAACACCAATTTCCTGGCGGGCCTGATCAAGACGCCGGGGTTCCGCCGCAGCGAACGCGAGGCCATGGACTTCGCCGCCCAATGGCTGGAGCGCGTGCGCCTCACCGACGTGGCGAATCGCCCTGCCAACACGCTGGCCTACGGCCAGCAGCGGCGGCTGGAAATCGCCCGCTGCATGATGACCAGGCCCCAGCTGCTCATGCTCGATGAGCCGGCCGCCGGCCTCAACCCGCGCGAGACCGACGAGCTGGAGCACCTGATCGCCGAGCTGCGCACGCAACACAACATCACCGTGCTGCTGATCGAACACGACATGAAACTGGTCATGAGCATTTCCGACCACATCTTCGTCATCAACCAGGGTCGGCCCCTGGCGGACGGCACGCCCGAGCAGGTGCGCAACCACCCCGAGGTCATCAAGGCCTACCTGGGCGAATCGTGATGGGAGCGCACATGCTGGAGTTTTCCAACGTCAACACCTTCTACGGCAAGATCCAGGCCCTGCACAACGTCAGCCTGCAAGTCGGCCAGGGGGAAATCGTCACGCTGATCGGTGCCAACGGCGCCGGCAAGTCCACGCTGCTGATGACGCTGTGCGGCGACCCGCGTGCGGCCAGCGGCTCCATCACCTTCGAGGGTGAAGAGCTCGTCGGCCAGTCCACGCCGCAGATCATCCGCAAGGGCATCGCCGTGTCGCCCGAGGGCCGGCGCGTGTTCGCGCGCCTCACCGTCGAAGAGAACCTGGCCATGGGCGATTTCTTCGGCAAAGCCGACGAACGCCAGGCCCGCATGGACCATGTGCTGAGCCTGTTCCCGCGCCTGAAGGAGCGGTTTGCGCAACGCGCGGGCACCATGTCAGGGGGCGAGCAGCAGATGCTGGCCATCGGCCGGGCGCTGATGAGCAAGCCCCGCTTGCTGCTGCTGGACGAGCCTTCGCTGGGCCTTGCGCCCATCATCATCCAGAAGATCTTCGAGACCATCGAGCAGCTGCGGCGCGAAGGCGTGACCGTGTTCCTGGTCGAGCAGAACGCCAACCAGGCGCTCAAGCTGGCCGACCGCGGCTATGTGCTCGAGAACGGCCACATCGTCATGCAGGGCAGCGGCGAAGCGCTGCTGGCCGACCCCCGCGTGCGCGACGCCTACCTGGGCGCCTGAGCCCGCACGGGCCCCGCCCCTGCCCGCATCACCTGCCGCGCATGGCCCCGCCACCGGCCCGGTCCTTCTGCTGGCAGTTCGGTGTATTCGGCATCCTGATCGTCTCCGGGGCCGGCTTGCGTGCGCACGTGCTGCGGCCAGGCGTGCTGCTGCAATGGGCGGCCGCCTGGCTGCCCTGGCCATCCAGCTCCTCACAGGCTGGCGCATCGGCCGCGACTGGACGGGACGCCGCAGCGATCCCGACGACCGGGCCGCAAAGTCGGCGGTGTCGCCCTTTGAGGCCTGGGCTCATGGAGCTGGGCAGCGCTCGCCGCGGGCCTGGGCGGGCTGCTCTGGCCTTGACCGCCACACCGACAGTGCCGGCCACTCGACAACGATACAAGCAGTATCCTTGCATTCCCGATGACCGACAAACGAGGACCCAGCCATACCCCTCACACCAAACGATAAACCGACCCGTACCGCAGGCACCAGCCGTGCTCGCGCATGAGGCTGGCCATGTGCGGGCCCATGCGGCAACGGGCGGGCAAGGTCTGGGCATCCTGCGGGACACCCGGCATGGCGTTGCGCACCGTGACCCGCTCGGTCACGCGGTGCAGGGCTCGCCACACCCCTTGGACCTGCGCCTCCATCGCGGCACCGCTGCGCGCATCGCCATCGGCGCGGTCCCAGGTGATGCCCAAGCCCGAGGCCGGGACCTCGATGAAGTCGCGTGGCCAGGCCGCCAGATCGGCGCCGGGGCCAAAGTCCCGCGCGGGAACCACCCGAGCGGGATGCCCACCGCGGCATTCAGCAGCAACAGGCCCAAGGCGGCCGACGCGCGCTGTGGCGCCTGATGCGCCGCGGCATCGGCGGCAGCCGACAGGTTGCCGTCCGGATCGGTGGAGCGGTGCATCGCGTCGGGGGATGCCAGGGGCAGCTGCGCCGCCGCCTGCTGCAAGTGGGGTGACGGCCCATCACCGTAGCCGCACTGCAGCGCAGCCATCAGCGTGGGATGCGGGCGCGACTGCCCGCGCACCGGGCCAACGTGCGTGCACATCCAGGACAGGCCGGGCAGGCTGGCGCCCAGCGCATCGCTGAAGGCTTGCAGGTCTGTGGCGGTCAGCCACAGCACGCTGGTGCGTGTGACGCATCCGGTGACGGGGCGCGGGGTGGGCATGGGTCGGGTGAAGCCGGGATGCGGCATTGTCGGTCAGCCGCCCGGGCATGGGCTGCAGCCGCGTCGGCTTTGTCTGCACCCGGCGTCGCAACCGGCCTGCCAGGGGCTGACTTCAAACGGCGTGCACTGGGAGGGCTGGCCGCGGCATCAGGCGCGGCTGCGCATTGGGCCGTCGTGCATCCCTTCAGGCCAGCGCAGGACAGTCGGGCAGCGGAACGCCGATCGGCTCCAGGCTCACGCCACGCCGGCACGCCTGACAGCCGCCATCGTCACGCCCTCGCTCAGCTGCGCGCCCGCACCGGCCACGTCGCTTCTGCGCGATGCCGCGAGGCATGGCGGTGCCCATCGCCGGAGGAATGGCATCAGGCCGGCATGAGCAGGTGCGGCCCCGCTTGCGCCAGCTGCGCACAGCCTGCCGTCGCCATGCACAGCTCCAGCTCGGCGCGCAGCAGGTGGATGGCGTGCGCAACCCCCAGGGCGCCGGCCGTGGCCAGCGCGTGGATGTAAGGCCGGCCGATGAGCACGGCGCTGGCGCCCAGGCAGATGGCTTTGAAGGCATCCGTGCCACTGCGGATGCCGCCATCCACCAGCACCGGCGGGCAGCGCGTCCCCTGCGCCTGCGCCCAGTCCCGCACCGCCTGCACCACCGCCGGCAGCATGGCCAGCGTGGGTGGCAGCCCGTCCTGCACGCGGCCACCGTGGTTGGACACGATGAGCCCGTCGATGCCCTGCTCGAGGGCCAGGCGCGCGTCGTGTGCCGTCAAGATGCCTTTGAGGTAGATCGGCAGCGTCGTGTGCGCCCGCAGCCAGGCCACGTCGGCCCAGCCGGGCGCGGCGGCCAGCAAGGGGTGCGAGAACAGCGGGGAATCGGCCAGGCTGGGCACGGGATCCTGCATGCGCGTGTGCTGGCGCAGGTTCGCGGCGTCCACATCGGGCGGCAGCACGAACCCGCGGCGCAGCTTGAGGGGCGCATCCACCGTGACGACCAGCGCGGTGTAACCCGCATGCTCGGCGCGGCGCACCAGGTCCAGGGTATCGGCCAATTCCCGTTGAAAGTAAATCTGAAACCAGGGCATACCGGGCTGATTCGATGCAGCCTCCCCTCCATGCACCGTCTGTGCGCCAGGCGACTCGGGCCAGCCCAAACCCCGGCGCGCGGCGCGGGCCACGTCTTCCAGCGTTTCGCTGGCCTGGGTGCTGACCACGCAGCCTCCGCCCAGGGCCATGGCCGCCTCGGCGCTGGCCAGCTCGCCCTGCGGGTGCGCAAGCCGCTGGTAGGCCACGGGCGCCAGCACGAAGGGGTGCGCCAAACGCTGCCCCAGCAGCGTGACCGCCGTGCTGGCGTCGGCCAGGGGCTGCAGCACGCGCGGCAGCACCCACCAACGCGCGTAGGCCGCGCGGTTGGCCTGCGCCGTGATGCCGGCGCCTGCCACGCCGTTCACGTGCGCCCAGGCATCGGGGGCCATGCGCGGCTCGGCCAGGGCGGCGTAATCGTCCAGCTGATGCACCTGCGGCGGCACCTGGGCCAGCGGCGGCAGCCGCGTGCCGGCCGTGGCGCCAGCGGGAGGAGACACGTCGGTCGGACTCGATGACGGGGTTGGCTGGGTCATGTCGTGCTTCCCGCGCTTGCGGGGCGGTGGCAGGCGGGGGCAAACGCGGGGTGGCTGAGCGTCATGGCTGATGCAGGTGCTGGCGTGAACCGTGCTGCATCGACCGGGTGGCCGCACAGCGTCTGTACCAACCCAGCCGCATGCCGGCGACCTGCGAGGCCGGCTTGGCCAGCGCCTCCTGCACGGTGAACGCAATCCGCGGCACCGGGCGCCCTGAGGTGGACAGCCGTCCTCCTCGCCCGGCACGCCCTGCCCAGCCGGACCCGGCTCAGGTTGTGGACCATTGCCGCAGCAGGTTGTGGTAGACGCCCGTCAGCTGATCGATGGCCGCGTGCTCGGGGTGGTCCGCCGTCAGGCGCTGGATGGCGCGGTCGAGCTCCAGCAGCGTGCGGCGCTGCTCGTCGCTGGCGACCAGGCTTTGCGTCCAGAAAAACGCCGCATAGCGCACGCCACGCGTCACCGGGGTCACGCGGTGCAGGCTGGTGCCGGGGTAGACGATGAGGTCGCCCGCGGCCAGCTTGACGTTTTGCGTGCCGAAGGTGTCTTCGACGACCAGCTCGCCGCCCTCGTACTCATCGGGGCTGGAGAGGAACAGCGTGCTCGAGAGGTCACTGCGCACCTTGATCGCCGTGCCCGGGATGGTGAACAGCGCGTTGTCCACGTGGTTGCCATAGGTGCCACCGCCCTCGTAGCGGTTGAACCGCGGCGGCAGCACCTTGAGCGGCAAGGCCGCGGCCATGAAGTCGGGGTGGGCGCCCAGGCGATCGAGGATGAGGTTGCCGATCTGCCGCCCCACGGCTGAATCCAGTGGCAGCTGCAGGTTGCGTTTGACGCGGGCCGCCAGGTGGCCGGCCGTGGCCTTGCCGTCGGCCCATTCGGCCGCCTCCAGGGCCGAACGGCATTGCCGCACTTCGTCGGCGGTGAGCAACTGGGGAAGGTGGAGCAGCATGAAGGATGGGGGGAGCGCGAGCCAGACAAGGTCGCAGCAGGCCAGCAACGCGGCGGGGCCTCTGGTCGACCGCGAGACTTTACCTGCGCTTCACATCCAATGAAAACCATTCGTGTTTGGCGCCCCTACAATCCGGCGCTTCACACCATGACCGCGCCTGCTGCTTCCAGCCCCCGCCGGGCCTACTGGCTCAAAACCCTGCACGAATGGCACTGGGTGAGTTCAGCCATCTGCCTCCTGGCCATGGTGCTGTTTGCGGTCACGGGTTTCACGCTCAACCACGCGGCCGACATCGAGGCCAAGCCCCGCATCACGCAAGGTGAGACCACAGTACCCGCCGCTTTGCTCGACACATTGAACGCAGAGCAGGCCAAACTCCCCCAAAACGGCGCACACCGCACGCCGGTTCCCGCGGCCTTGGCCCGTTGGCTGGCGCACACCTGGCAGCTGGACGCCAGCGGCCAGGAGGCCGAGTGGTCGGACGGCGAACTCATGGTCTCGCTGCCCCGGCCCGGTGGCGACGCCTGGGCCCGCATCGACCTGGACGCGGGCCAGGCCGAGTACGAGCTGACCGACCGCGGCTGGATTGCCTACTTCAACGACCTGCACAAGGGCCGCCACACCGGCTCGGCCTGGCGCTGGTTCATCGACGTCTTTGCCGCCGCCTGCCTGGTGTTCTGCATCACCGGGCTGTTCATCCTGAAGATGCACGCTGCCAAACGCCCCTTCACCTGGCCCATGGTGGGCCTGGGCCTGGTGGTGCCGGCGGTGCTGGCGCTGCTGTTCATCCACTGACGACCCTCCCGCCGTCCCCCCACCTCTCCCCTTTCCCCTGATCGAAAGTCCCCCATGCAGTTTCGATTCGCTCACCTGTCTGAACGCGGCCTGCCCGTGCCCCCGAACGCCCGACTCCCTCGCCTGGCCTCGCTGCTGCCGCTGGCGCTGGGCGCGGGCCTGGCCACACCGGTGCTGGCCGGCGGGCTGGACCTGTCCCTCGAGCTGCCGCGCCTGAACGTCTCCGAATACCACCGGCCCTATGTGGCGGCCTGGATCGAAAAGGCCGACAACACCGTGGTGTCCACGCTCACGGTCTGGTACCAGACGCGCGAAACCGCCGAAGGCCACGGCACCAAATGGCTCAAGGACATGCGCCAGTGGTGGCGCCGCACCGGCCGCGAGCTCACGCTGCCCATCGACGGCGTGTCCATGGCGACCAAGCCCGTGGGCAAGCACCAGCTCAGTTTCAGCGAAGGCAGCAAGGCGCTGCCCAACCTGGCAGCCGGCAGCTACAAGCTGGTCGTCGAGGCCGCGCGCGAAGTGGGCGGGCGCGAGGTGGTCTCCGTGCCCTTCGACTGGCCGCCCAAGCAGGCCACCACGCTGGGCGCCGCGGGCAAAGAAGAGCTGGGCGACATCCGCCTGACGCTCAAGCCCTGACGCCCATCCACCCCGATTCCCTCACCCACCCCGAAGCCTTCCGGAGGCCTTCATGACGCGTCTTTCCTCATTTCGCCCCGCCCTGCTGGCCCTGGCCCTGACCGCCGCTGCCGGTGTTGCCCAGGCCCACAACGCCTGGCTGTTGCCCGCCAGCACCGTGCTGTCCAAACCCGACTGGGTGAGCGTGGACGCGGCCATCTCCAACTCGCTGTTCGTGGCCGACCACGCCGCCATGCGCCTGGACAAACTCGTCGTCACGGCCCCCGATGGCCGCGCCGTCAAGCCCGAGAACCTGACCCAGCTGAAAAAGCGCAGCGTGTTCGACCTGAACCTGGAACAGGCCGGCACCTACCGCATCAGTGTCGTCAACCAGGGCCTGTTCGCCAGCTGGAAGGACGCGGCCGGCCAGACCAAGCGCGCCCGCGGTTCCGCCGACACGCTGGCCAAGGACATCCCGGCCGATGCCAAGGAGCTGCAGGTCACCGAAAGCCTGGGCCGCAACGAGAGCTTCATCACCGTGGGCAAGCCCTCGGCCCTCAAGCCGCACGGCAGCGGCCTGGAGCTGAGCTTCGTCAACCCCGCCGACGCGACCGACCACGTGCAGGGCGAGCGCACGACCTTCGTGGTCCTGCTCGATGGCCAGCCCGCGCCCGGCATCGACGTGGACATCACGCGGGGCAACACGCAGTGGCGCGACAAACTGGGCGAACGCACGTTCAAGACCGACGCCAAGGGCCAAGTGACCATCGACTGGCCCGAAGCCGGCATGTACTGGCTGGACGCCAAGACCAGCGACGACAAAACCAGCCTGCCCCAGGCCAAGCAACGCCGTCTGAGCTACTCGGCCACGCTGGAAGTGCTGCCCTGAGCATCGGAGCCAGCGGCTTCGCCCCCTAAGGCTGCGTGCGCGGCCCATGCCAGGCTGCACGCCCATCCAAACCGGAGTATCCGCCTACTCCCGTTTTTCAATGAACGGGAACATAGTCATACTCGACATATCCACTTTTTCCCTGCGCCTGCTGTGACTGCCCCCAAGCCCCCGGTGCCCGCCGCACCCGAAACGCCCCATTTCGGCCAGCGCCTGGGCGGCTGGGGCAGCTTGGGGCGCGGGCGCGCAGGCGCCTCCTTCGACGCCGGGTACGGCGCCTACGCCCTGGTGCCGCGCCCACGTGCCGCCGATGCCGCCAGCCTGCAGACGCTGCAGGGCGAGACCATGGGCACGCTGTGGCGGCTGCGCTGGGTCAACGTCGACATGCGCCCCCTGGCCGATGTGCAGGCCCTGGTGCAGGCGCAGCTGGACCTCGTCATCGCCCAGATGAGCCATTGGGAGCCGACCTCGCTCATCAGCCGCTTCAACCGCGCCGCGGCCGGCACCCGCATGGCGCTGCCCCCCGCGTTCGACCACGTGCTGAACGCCGGCCTGCACTGGGCACGGCGCTCGGGCGGGGCGTTTGACCCGGCCGCCGGCCGGCTGGTGGCGCTGTGGGGCTTTGGCCCGCATGCCGCAAGCCAGCTGCCGCCCACACCGGCCGAGCTGGCGGCGTGGCAGGCCGGCCCGCATTGGACGGCCCTGCGGCCCGCGGCCGCATCCTCAGCCGAAGAAGACCCACCGGCCACCATCACCCCGCCTCGGTGTGAAGCGCCACCTGAGGCGATGCCGCTCCCCCACACCTTGGCCACGCCCACCCCGTCGACACCGGGCCGGCAGGCCACGGGCGCCGACACGCCCCTCGAAACGGCTTCGGGTGAGGCCCGCGCTCCCCTCACCCAGCCCGGCGGCCTGTGGCTGGACCTCTCGGGCATCGCCAAGGGCTACGCCGTGGACGCGGTGAGCCAGGCCCTGCAGGCGCACGGCCTGGACCACTTCCTCATCGACATCGGCGGCGAACTGCGCGCCTCGGGCCGCCGGCCCGATGGCCGCTGCTGGCGGGTGCAGCTGGACGCGGGGGACGACACGTCGGCCCCGGAAGTGATCGAGCTGAATCACCGAGCCGTGGCCACCTCGGGCAACCGCTGGCACCGGCACGTTCATGGCGATGACCAGTGGAGCCACACCGTGGACCCGCGTTCGGGCCAGGCCAGCCGCTCGGCATTGCGCGCCGTCAGCGTGCTGCACGCCGAGTGCATGCACGCCGATGCCCTGGCCACCGCCCTCTGGGTGCTGGGCGTGGACGAGGGCCTGACGTTCGCGCAGGCCGAAGGCGTGGCCGCCCGGCTGGTCGACGCGCAGGGGCGCGTGCACCTGTCGGCGCATTGGCCGCGGCCTCAGTCGGGCACGCAATGACCGCCCGCCTCATGCTTGCGCTGGCCCTGGTGCTGGCCTACGCCGCGGTGTGCGCCCGCATCGCCTGGCGCTGGCGTCAGGGCCAGGCCGACCAACGCGCCCGTGTGCAGGCCGTGTCCGATCCGCGGGCGCGCACGCTGGTCGTGCATGGCAGCCAAGGCGGCACCGCCGAACAGCTGGCCCTGCAAACCGCCCAGGGCTTGCGTGCGCAGGGCCAAGCCGTGCGCCTGCTGGCCCTCAATGCCGTCACACCCGCCACGCTGACCGGTCTCGACCAGCTCTGGCTCGTCGTCAGCACCTATGGCGAAGGCGACGCCCCCGATGGCGCCAGCGTGTTCGCCGACGCCGTCATGGGCCAGCCAGACGCGGCCCACGTCGCGCCCTGGCCTGCGCTGCGGTTTGGCGTGTTGGCCCTGGGCGACCGCCAGTACGCGCAGTTCTGCGCGTTTGGCCACCGCGTGCATCGGTGGTTGGGTGCGCGCGGCGCGCAAGCCGCCTTCGCCCCCGTCGAAGTCGACAACGGCGACCCCGCCGCGCTGGCACGCTGGCAGGCCTTGCTGGGCCTGGCCGAGGACGATGTCGGCCTGGCCGGCGCGCCCTTCGCGCGGTGGACGCTGAGCCGGCGCGAGCACCTGAACCCCGGCAGCCAGGGCCACCCGCTGCACGCCCTCACCCTGCTGCCCGCCGACGGGCCGCTGCCCACGTGGCAAGCCGGCGACCTGCTGCAGCTGCTGCCCGAGGGCGACGAGGCGGGTGAGGCGGGCAAGCGACCGCGCGAGTACTCCATCGCCAGCACGCCGGCGCAAGGGAGCGTATGCCTGCTGGTGCGGCACGCGCACCAGCAGGACGAGCAGGGCCAGTGGCACCAGGGCCTGGCGTCGAGCCAGCTGTGCGGGCTGCCGCCGGGCAGCACCTGGCGTGCGCGCATCAAGCCGCATGCCGGCTTCCGCATCGGCCCCAACGCGGAGCGCCCGCTGGTCCTGATCGGCAATGGCTCCGGCCTGGCCGGCCTGCACGCCCACATCCTGGCCCGCGAGGGCCAGGCCGCCCCGTGGCCAGGCATCTGGCTGATCTACGGGGAGCGCCAGCGCGCCCACGACGCCGCATACGCCCCGACCTGGCAAACCTGGCTGGACCAGGGCCTGCTGAGCCGGCTGGACCTGAGCTATTCACGCGACGGCGAGGCTGTGCGCCACGTCCAGGACCTGGTGCGCCAGCAGGCGGACCGGCTGCGCGACTGGGTGGCACGCGACGCCGCCATCTACGTCTGCGGCAGCCTGCACGGCATGGCGGGCGATGTGGACGCCGCCCTGCGCGCCGTGTTGGGCGACGGCGAGGTCCGCCACATGCTGGCGGCGGGCCGCTATCGGCGAGATGTATATTAGGCCGCAGCGACATGTCCACGCCCCCCACGGCCCGGCTCCTGGCCGGCCATGCGGGGTGTTCACATGCCGATGCAACCCAGGCTTGAAACCTGCAACCCGAGTCACACGGCGCCCTGCCATGAAGCACCTTCTGCCCACTCCCCCCCACTCCTCCACCCGCCTCGTTCAGGCCCTGGCCGCGCTCGCCGTGGCGGGCGCCAGCCTGATGCCGACGATGGCGCATGCGCTCGACCTCAGCTTCGTCTACGCCAAGGGCAACCGCCACAGCATCGAGAAATACGGCGTGATCGCCGGCTGGCAGCACCCCAACCTGCTGTGGCAAGGCCAGGCCTGGCAGGTGCAGCTGCGCCACGAGGTGGAGCTGGCGACCTGGCGCACGGACACCGTGCCCGACCTCTATGAATTCGGCTATTCGCCGGTCTTCCGCCTGCAGCGCAACACCGGCAACGTGCCCAGCGGCTTCTACGTCGAAGGCGCGATCGGCGTGCGCCTGCTCTCGCACACGCGCATCCACACCGACACGACCATGAGCACCGCGTTCCAGTTCAGCGACATGATCGGCACCGGCTACCAGTGGGGCGACAACGGCCGCCACACCGTGGGCCTGCGCTACGTGCACCTGTCCAACGCCAGCATCAAAAAGCCCAACCCGGGCATCAACTACACCACGCTGTTCTACCGCTACACCTTCTGACGCCGCGAGGCGGGCGTGCGGGCGGGGTTCAAATCCCCCGCCCAGGCCAACGCCATGGCGCAATGCAGTATGGGCCGGTTTCCGTTCAGATTTGAACTGAAACCGGCCCATACTGCATTCAAACTCGCCGCAGCGCGGCTTCAGGCCCTCAGCGGGTGCTCAGTGCACATCGTCCGAGGTCGGCGGCGTGAATGCCGAATCGGCAAACAGCGCCTCGGCGTCGATGGGGTCGAACACGTACTGCTGACCGCAGAAATCGCAGCCCACCTCGACATGGCCCCGTTCCTCGACGACGGAGCGAATCTCGTCCTGGCCCAGCGAGCGCAGCATGTTGACCACGCGCTCGCGGTTGCAGGTGCACGCAAAGCGCGGACCGGCATCGCCGCCCTGCACGCCCACCTGGGGCTCGAAGCGCAGCACCTGCTCTTCCCAGTACAGCCGCCGCAGGATGGTCTCGGCGTCCAGCGACAGCAACTCGTCGCGCGTGAGGCTGCGCGTGAGCATGGCGATGCGGCGGTAGTGCTCGTCGGGGTCGTGCTCGGGGTCCGGCAAAGCCTGGCCGGCCAGGTTTTTCTCGCCTTCCACGGGCAGGCGCTGGATGAGCAGACCCGCCGCCACCTGGCCGTCGGCCGCCAGCACCAGCGTGGTGTCCAGCTGCTCCGACTGCTGCATGTACTGGCTCAGCACGTCGGCCAGTGCCGGCAGGGGCTCGCCCTCGGCGTCGACCAGGCTCACCACGCCCTGGTAGGGGTGCTGGCCCGGCTGGCGCCCCAGCGGATCGAGTGTGATGGCGCAGCGGCCTGCGGCCGAGCCAGCGCTGACCAGCTCGACGAAGCCGTCGTCGGCCCCCACCGGCCCCACCACCTTGGCGGTGGCGCGAAACGCGAGATCGGGCTGCACGTCGACCACGGCCAGCTGAACCCGGCCATGGCTTTGCACCTGCAGGATCACCGAGCCATTGAACTTGATGTTGCTTTGCAGCAGCACGGCGGCCGCGCTCATCTCGCCCAACAGGCGCTGCACGGGCACGGGGTACGGGCCCGTTTCGGTATTGGCGGCGCGGCGGCTCAGCAATTCCTGCCAGCCATCCGTCAAACGCACCAGCATGCCCCGCACGGGCAAGCCATCAAACACAAACTTATGCAATTCAGACACGCGGGAGTCTCTCGTTAGCGGCGGCCTCACACCCGTGACGCCATCCTCAGGCAAACATGCCAAGCCCGTCCAGGTGAGGCCTGGGCGCGCGATTGCAAGGACCGCCGGGCTTGCGCTCCCGCACGGATCCGTTTCACACGTCCACGCGGCGCAGGCCCTTGGCGAAACGCTTCGCATTGTCCATGTAATGCAGGGCGCTGCGGCGCAGGCCCTCGATTTCCTCGGGCGAGAGCTGACGCACGACCTTGGCCGGACTGCCCAGTATCATGCAGCCATCGGGAAACACCTTGCCCTCGGTCACCAGGGCGCGGGCGCCGACCAGGCAGTTCTTGCCGATGACCGCGCCATTGAGCACGACCGCGCCAATGCCGATCAGGCTTTCGTCCCCGATCGTGCAGCCGTGCAACATGACCTGGTGCCCCACGGTGACGTGCTTGCCCACGGTGAGCGGCTTGCCCCGGTCGGCGTGCAGCACGCTGCCGTCCTGGATGTTGCTGCCCTCGCCCACGGCGATGGTGTCGGTGTCACCTCGCAGCACCGAGCCAAACCACACGCTGGCGTGCGCGTCCAGCCGCACATTGCCCATGACCTGTGCATCGTCGGCCACCCAGGCCGTGTCGGCCACCTCGGGCGTGAGTTCATCCAGTGCGTAAATCGCCATCGCGGGTTCCTCTCAAAAGCGGCAAGCTTACGCAAGCCCGGCGGGGCCCGCTGGCTCGGGCGTGACCGAGCGACCTTTCTAGAATCCCGGCCATGGATTTGCGTCACGCCGCCCTGGCCGCCCTCGCCTGTGCCGACCCCTTTGAAAAAGCCCAGCTGGCCCAGTCGCTGCACACCCGCATGGCACAGGCTTGTGCCGACTCTGTGGCCGATGGTGGCCACGCCGAAAGCGAGATCGAGGCTGGCCTGCCGCTGAACCGGAAGGCCGACCTCTGGGCCCAGGCACAAGCCGGTGATGCCGCGCTGCAGGCGCTGGTGCAGCGCGCACCGGGCCGCCCCGCCCGCCCTGCACTGGTTCACCCAGGCAGAGTACCGCGCCGCTCACCGAATTCAGCCAACGGCAGAGCCGCCTTACTCCATGCCATTTGCCACATCGAATTCAACGCCATCAACCTGGCGCTGGATGCCGTGTGGCGCTTTGCCGGCATGCCGCTGGCCTTTTACCGCGACTGGCTGCGCGTGGCCGCCGAAGAGGCCAAGCACTTTCACCTGCTGCATGCGCACCTGCAGACCACGGGCCACGCCTATGGCGATTTCGACGCCCACGACGGCTTGTGGCTGATGTGCGAGAAAACGGCGCACGACATCACCGCCCGCATGGCCCTGGTGCCGCGCACGCTGGAAGCGCGCGGCCTGGACGCCACACCGCTGATCCAGACGCGGCTGCGCGCCGTGGGCACGCCAGACGCGCTGGCGGCCTGCGACATCCTGGATGTCATCCTGCGCGACGAGGTCGGCCACGTGGCCATCGGCAACCACTGGTTTCGCTGGCTGTGCGCGCAACAGGGTCTGGAGCCGGTGGCGCACTACGGCACCCTCGTTCACCGCCATGCGGCACCGCGCCTCAAGCCGCCGTTCAACCTGGCCGCGCGCCAAGCGGCGGGCTTCACCCAGGCCGAACTCGACTTTCTGCTGGCGGACTTTGGGCCGCCACCGTGACATATCTGCTTTAGACCGCTTTCGATCGCCCTGCATGCGTGTCCGACTGTAATTTCCTGCTCCTTTTGAAGTACCTTCCGCCCCCACCACCGATTACACCTCGGAGGTTTAGGCGTTGGAGTTCGGGAACATGCAGAAAACATGGTCAGTCTGGGGACTGGCAGGAATGGTCGTGGTGGCGGCAGGCGGCTTGCTGCTGGCGGGCCTGGCGCTGGAGGTCACGCTCGGCCTGCTCGCGGTGATCGTGGCCTTGCAGGTGCTCTACACCACACGGCATTACGTCTTCACGCTCAACCGCCTGTTCCACACCCAGCCCTCGCTCTACGCCGCCATCGATTCGGGCGATTGGCCGCACGTGACGGTGTTCATCGCCGCCCACAACGAAGAAGCGGTGCTGTCGGGCTGCATCGAGGCCTTGCTCAAAGCCGACTACCCGGCCGACCGCCTGTGCATCATGCCCGTCAACGACCGGTCGACCGATGGCACGCGCGCCATCATCGACCGCTACGTGGCCCGCCACCCAGGCCGCCTGACCCCGTTCCACCGCGAAAATGGCCCGCCCGGCAAAGCCGCCGCCCTGGCCGATGCCACCGACCTCGTCGTGGTCCGAGGCGACTCCAGCCTCATCGTCGTCTTTGATGCCGATTACCTGCCCGAGCCGCAACTCCTCAAGCAGTTGGTTGCGCCCTTCTTCGACCCCGAAGTGGGCGCCGTCATGGGGCGCGTCGTGCCCCAGAACGCCGGCACCAACCTGCTGACCCGGCTGCTGGACCTGGAGCGCTCGGGGGGCTATCAGGTCGACCAGCAAGCCCGCTACAACCTGGGCGCCGTGGCGCAATATGGCGGCACCGTGGGCGGCGTGCGCCTGGCCGCACTGGCCGATGCCGGTGGCTGGCGCCCCGACGTGCTGGCCGAGGACACGGACCTCACCTTCCGCCTGCTGATCAAGGGCTGGCAGACCGCCTACCTGGGCTATGCCGAGTGCCACGAGGAAGTGCCCGAAAACTGGTCGGTGCGCTTCAAGCAGATCAGCCGCTGGGCCAAGGGCCACAACCAGGTGCTGGCCAAGCAGCTGTGGCCGATGCTGAGCCAGGGCGGTCTGCACTGGACCAGCCGGGTCGACGGTGTGGCCCTGCTCGGTGTGTTCCTCATGTCGCCCCTGCTGGCCCTGGGCTGGCTGGCCACCTCGGCCCTGGTGCTGTTCGGCAGCGATCTGGGCATCAACGCCAACCTGGCCATCTGGCTGTTCATCGGTGCCGCCAGCTTTGCCTGCCTGGGCAACTTCGCGGCGTTCTTCGAGGTCGCGGCGGCCGTGCACCTGGACGGCAGTCGGCAGCGGCTGCGCCTCATGCCCTTCCTGCTGGTCGGCTTCCTGGTCAGCGTCGTGGCCGTCACCAAAGCCACGCTGGACGGCTTCGTGCTCGATCGCCTCTTGCGCAGAACCTTCACCTGGGACAAGACGGTGCGCTACCGCCAGGCCCTGCCGCCCGTTGAGGGCCCCTTGGCACCATGATGGACCTGACCCCGCTGGCCTGGCTCGCTGCAACGCTGCTGACCTTCGCCGTGCCGCTGTGGCCGGCCTGGCGTGAGCTGCGCGAGCGGCACGATGCCGCGCCCCTGGCGGTGGAGGGCCTGGCCGACTGGCCACTGGAGGCCCACCTGGGCCAGGCCAACCGCTGGCCGCTGCTGACGGCCATGCCGGCCGAAGCGGACAGCACCGATGGCCTGGCGACCTTGAGCACCGAGGCGCCGACCCTGGTGGGCCGGCTCAAGGGTGCGACGCGGCTGATCGCCCCGCTGCACGTGCGCGCCCTGGCCTGTGACCAGGCCGTGACGCTGGAGGGCGGTGCCCAGGTCAGTGCCGTGCTCGTGGCCCGGTCCCTCACTTGCCTGGGTCAGGTCCTGCTGCCCCATGTCGTCGAAGTCACCGACACCGCCACCCTGTCGCCGGGCTGCCGCTTCTTCCGACTGAAGGCCCGCCACATCGGTCCCATGGCCCCCGCCGTGCAGGCGCAGCGGATCACGGGCCAAACCCGGCTGCAATCGTTCGGCCCACTGCGCCTGTCCGCGGGGCACGTCCTGGCCCGCGACTGCGTGGTGCATGGCGACGTGGTGCTCGAAGCCGGCGCGCAGCTCATCGGCAGCCTCAAGGCCCATGGGCGCGTGCTGCTCGAAAACGGCGCCCAGGTGCATGGCCACCTCTTCGCCGTGGACGCCATTCAGCTGGGCGAAGGCGCGTTCGTGGCCGGTCACGTGGTCAGCCAGTCCTACCTGCGGGTGGGCGCACACAGCCAACTCGGGACCGACACCAGCCCTGTCACCTGCACCGCGCCGCAGATTCGCCTCAGTGCACTGGCGCGTGTGCACGGCAGCCTGAACGCCACCGGCATGGGGATCGTGCGATGACCCGTTGGACGCACCGACTCTGGAGCCTGGGGCTGGGCCTGCTGCTGAGCGGCAGCAACGCCTTGGCTCAATCTGCCGCCTCGCCAACCGGCACCGAGCCGGCGGGCCCGGCCGCCTTCCGCACGGCCGATGGCGCCTACCAGACCCTCAGAACACCTGAGTCTGCCGAAGGCGCCTCGGTGGACCCCTACTTCGTGAACAAGGCGTTCATCGTCCGCCTGGAAGCGGGGCTGGACGAACGCCAGCCCCTTCGTGACTGGCTGAACTGGCTGTTGCCCCGGCAACGCGCCGACGGCGGGTTCGACCGCTACTGCCGCCGTGACCCGGGCTGGACCGCCTGCCAGAAGGCCGATGCCGACGACAGCATGGCCGCCACCACGCTGCACCTGATCACCCTGGCCCGGCAACGCGGCTGGCTGGACGAGTCGCTGACCCCGCGGGCCAATGCCGCCAGCGCGCGTGCCCGGCAGTTGCTGGCCACCCTGCTGGACCGCCGGACCGGCCTGTACCGCGTGTTTGCCGGGCAGGACCTGTTCCTGCTCATGGACAATGCCGAGGTCTACGACGCGCTGGTCGTCAGCGGCCAGCGGACCGCCGCGTCGGCCCTGGCCACCGCCATGCGCCGCCATTTCCACACCGGGCACGACTGGGCCCCGTCGCTGACGCCCTACGACCGCCGGTCGTTCTACCCGCACGACCTGGCGCCGGCCTACCTGTGGACCAACGGCCTGATTCCTCCGGCCGACGCCGGGGTCGAGATGGCCGCCTGGGTCGCCCAGCACAGCTCAGGTTGGCTGAGCCGCCAGTCCGATGCCTACCCCTGGGGCTTGGTCGCCTGGCAGATTCGCCGCGCCGCGCCGGCCATGGCCGCATGCTGGCGCGCCGCCATCCGGCAGAACCCGCCAAGCGCCACCCACTGGACGCTGCTGGACGCCAGCGTCGACCAGGCCTTGGCGCACATCGGCGTGGGCCAGACCTGTGCGCTGTTGCCCCGGAGCACGCGATGATCACCCGCTGGCGTCTCGTCCTGCTGGCCGTGCTGGCCGGGCTGGTCTCCACCTTGCTGGCCTGGCGCCAGGCCGAGGAGTCGCGATCCACCGTGGACACCGGGCGCCTGGTGCTGTTGCTGCCCTCCGGCGAAGACAGCGCGGCCCCCTGGGTCCAGGTCTGGCGCGATGCCGCCAGCGAACAAGGCCTGCTGCTCACGCCCCTGCCGATCAACCTCTGGGCGCGGCAGGTCAGCTATGGCCGCCATCCCGGCGCCGGCGTCATCCTGCCCGACACCTACCACCGTCGCATGGGCGAAACAGCGGCCGCGGCGCTGGTGCAGTACGTGAAGCGCGGCGGCCACCTCATGCTGGTGCAGGATGGCGGCCTGCGGGACGAACAAGGCCTGTACCTGCAAGGCCCTGCGCGCCTGAGCCAGCTGGCTGGCGTGGAATACGGCAACTACAGTGCGCTGGGCGCGCGCATGGGCGATTTTCTGGAGGTGCGCGGCACGCCCCAGGTCCTGGAATCCCTGCTGATTCCCCCCGGCCGTTACCAGCCCGTGGCCGCCCGCCACCTCGCCGCTGCATCGGACGCCGAGAGGGATGCTGACGACAGCGAAGCCACCCAGCCGGCGCCGAGCGGGTCCGATGTCAGCCCCATCGCCATGCCCACGGCAGCGCAGTGGTCCCAGGCCAAGCTGGCCCAGGTGTCGGGCTACGCCGCCACGGCGGCGCGCTTTCCCATCCTGCGCACCGGCCCTGCGCGAGGCACCCCCTTGCTGACCACGCCCGAGGGGGACGTGGTGGCCCAGCAGTTCTCATCGGGCGCAGGCACCACCTTGTTCGTCAACCTGCCACTCACGCACCTGAGCCAGCAGACCGACGGGCTGTTCCTGCACGGCTTTTTGAAGTACTTCGGGCGCGACCTGCTGGGCCTGCCCTCGCTGGCGCCCACGCCACGCAACCAGGGCATCTTCATCGTCAACTGGCACAACGACGACCGGGCCGCCATCGGCTACCTGAGCACGCTGCAGGCGGCCGGCCTGTTCGACCATGGCCACCAGTCCATGCACTTCACGGCCGGCCCCGACGTCGAGCGCGTCGGCGACGGGCTGGGTATGGACCTGCCCCACAACCCCGAGGCCCAGGCCATGGTGCGCCAACTGGCTGCGCAGGGGCATGCCATCGGCAACCACGGCGGCTGGCGCCACAACGATTTCGGCAAGCATGCCGACACCGAAACGCAGGCGGCGTATGAGCCGCTTCTCGATCAAAACAACAAAGCCATCACCGCCATACTGGGCCATCAACCGATTGAGTATTCCGCCCCTCAGGGCAACAACCCGATCTGGGTCTACGACTGGCTGCAACAGCACGGCAACCTCGCCTACTACACCACCAGCAACATCGGCATGGCCCCCACCCGCCTGTGGATGGGCAACCGCCGCATGGGCGGGGGTTGGGCATTCCCCGTCATGACCAACGGCACCATTGCGTCGCCCGAGGAAGCCTACTTCCAGCGCATGCCGACTGCCGACTTCTCGGCCTGGCTGCAGGAAACGGCCCGGTTCGTCGAAACCGAACGGCTCATGCGGCTGAGCTACTTCCACCCCATCGGGGTCGTGCTGTACTACCTCCAGCCCGTCAAGGACTACATCGACCGCATCCAGACCTGCGCCGATGCAGGCCACTGCCGCTTCATGTCCATGACCGAGGCCGCCCGTTTCATGACGCGGCGCGAGCAGGTCAGCTGGCAGCTGGCCACGCACGGCAAGCAGGTGACGCTCGAGGCGCACCACCCCGACAGCCTGCGCGACCTCGTCTGGCAGATCCCCCGCAACCGCTACACCGCCGTCACGCTGAACGCTGGCGATGCCACGGTCGTGCCAGATGCTCAGCACTTCACGGTGACGGTGCGCGACGGCCGCGACCTGAGCCTCACCTTGACCCCGACACCATGACCCACATGCCTCCCCCTTTGTCGCCCGCCGTTGCGGTCGTGACCGGCACGCGCCCCGAGATCATCAAGATGGCCCCCGTGGTGCACGGCCTGCAGGCCGCCGGCATCCGTGTCGAACTCATCCACACCGGCCAGCACGAAGAAATGGCCTGGCCGATCTACGACTTCTTCGGGCTCACGCCCCAGCACGTGATCCAGCTGGAGCGCAACGAGCTGGGCCTGCCCGGCCTGGCCGCGCAGCTGCAGACGCGCCTGGCGCAGACCCTGCATTGCCTGCGCCCCGCCGCGACGCTGGTGCACGGCGACACCAGCAGCGCGGCCATGGCGGCCCTGGCGGCCGCGTTCAGCCAGATTCCGGTGGGACACGTCGAGGCCGGCCTGCGTTCGCACCGCATCGACGAGCCCTTTCCCGAGGAGATCAACCGCAGCCTGATCGGCCGGGTCGCGCGCTGGCACTTTGCCCCCACCGACCGGGCGCGCGACAACCTGCTGCGCGAGCACGTGCCGGGCGAAATCGCCGTGGTGGGCAACACCGTGGTCGATGCCGTGCACTACGCCGCCGCCCAGGTGCGCGGGCGGGCGCAGCAGGGCCCGGCCATGGCCTGGTGGCAGCGGTCCGGCCTGACGCAGCTGGTGGTGGTCACCGCCCACCGGCGCGAGAACTGGGGCGCCCCGCTGCAAGACATCCTGGCCGCCGTGCAGGCATTGCTGCAACGCCAGCCCCTGCTGGGCGTGGTCTGGCCCGTGCACCTCAACCCCGTCGTGCGCGATGCCGTGCAGGCAGCGCACCGCCAGGCGCCGCCCGATGTGCAGCGGCGCTGGCACCTGTGCCAGCCCATGGACTACCCCGAAATGGTCGAGCTCATGGACGCCAGCACGCTGCTGCTGACCGACTCGGGCGGCATCCAGGAAGAAGGCCTGTCCTTGGGCAAACCCATCCTGGTGATGCGCGAGGTCACCGAACGCCCCGAGGTCATCGACTGTGGCATGGGCCAGCTGGTGGGCACCGACCCCGCCCGCATCGCCCAGGCCTGCGACGCCCTGCTGAACACCCCCCGCTCGCTGGCCACCCCGCCCTCCAACCCGTTTGGCGATGGCACCACCGGCCAGCAGATCGCCCGCCTGATGCACCACGCCCTGTTTGCCACCGCATGAATTCCGTCATGACCCCGACCCGCTGTCTGCGCCCCCTTGCGTTTAGGCGCGCCCTTGCCTTGGCTGCAGCCCTCGCCTGCGCCGCCCCAGCCGTCCTGGCCCAGACCCCAGCGGCCCAGATCCCGGCGGCGCCCGATGCCGCCGCCTCTGCGCCCGAGGCCCCTCTGCGCGGCCGCGTCGACCTGGGCCTGTCCGGCGCCCGACTGACGGCGGGCGAAAGCAACTGGTTTGACCAGTACGCCCGCGGCTTCGTTGTGGTGAAGCCTGGTACCACCGTGAACTGGGACCTGAACCACGAACGCCACTTCGGCGAGCGCGGCACCGTGGGCGCACTGGCGCTCACCCAAGACCTCAGCCCCCGCTGGTACGCCCTGGCCGGCATGAGCTTCGGCTCCGCCAGCTTCCAGGCCAAACGCCGCGTCGACCTGGGGCTGTACCGCAAATGGGGTGCCGACCAGCGCTGGGTGACCGGGCTGGTCTACATGAACAGCCGCAGCAACGACGACATCCACCGCGACCAGGGCCTGACCGCCTCGCTGGCCTACCACGCCCCGCGCAACTGGGTCGCCGAGGGCGGCCTGGTGTTCAACCGCTCCAACCCCGGCTCGGTGACCGGCACGCGCGGCTTCGTTGCCCTGACGCAGGGCCGCGAAAAATCACACTACCTGGTGCTGCGCCTGGACCACGGCAAGGAAGCCTATCTGCCCGAGGCCGCGCTGCAGTCGCCCAGCCAGGGCAACGTGGCCTTCAACTCCACCGAGGCCACGCTGCAGTGGCGCCAGTGGGTTGGCCCCCGCTGGGGTTACACGGCCAGCGTGCAGCACTACCGCAACCCCTACTACCGGCGCCATGGCATCGCCATGGGCCTGTTCTTCGACTTCTGACCCCGCACCATGGCCTTGATGCGCCCCACCCCCGGCCACCGCGGGCTGCACCACTACGTCTGGACCTGGCGCCAGACCGCCGAGGTGCTGGGCCTGTGGCTGGTCCTCAGCGGCCTCACGCTGCTCGCCATCCCCTGGATCACCCAGGGCTGGCTCGGCGTGCTGCAAGCGGCCTGGCCCGCGCTGGGCCTGGGGCCGGCCAGCAGCCTCGGCACCACCGCCGTTTCCCACTGGGGCTTGGTCTGGCCGCACTTCCACATCGACATGCCCACGCCGCTGCCGGCGCGCTGGCAATGGTGGTGCTACGTGCTGGGGGCCTTGTTCGCCCTCGTGGCCTCCAGCCGCATGTCGCGCAACCAGTTGCCCTGGATCTACCTGATGCGCGTGGTGGCCACGCTGTGCCTGCTCAGCGCGCTGGCCTTCGAGTTCCTGACCATCCGCATGGTGTCCAACCCGGGCCACCTGGTGATCGACACGCTGGCTCTGGCAACCTTCCTGATCGGGTTTTTGCCCAGCCTGCATGCCCTGATCCTGTACATCTTCCCGCTGCCGATCCGGATCAAGGTGCTGGCCACGCTGTGCGCCATGGGCTTCGTCGTCGTCAGCGCGCCGCTGCAGGCCGGCTCGCTCGCCCTGCTGGCGCAGCATGGCAGCGCGCTGGCCATCATGCCGCTGTACATGCTGGCCACCGCCCTGCCGCAGCTGCTGGTGCAGCTGGCCATCTACGGCTACTTCATGAGCCTGGCGCCACCGTTCCCCACCGAGCCGCCGCCGCCCGATGACGCCGCCGACAGCCTCTACGGCGGTCGATCCAAAGCATGACGATGGAGTATGACTGCATTGCCGTTGTCATCAAAACGGCATCTCGCCCATACTCCATCAAGCCAGCACACATCATGCCCACTGCTTGCGCAGCTCGCGCTTGAGCAGCTTGCCGCTGGGGTTCTTGGGCAAGGCATCGGTCAAGATGATGCGCTTGGGCACCTTGTAGGTCGCCAGGCGCTCGCGGCAGGCGGCCAGCAGCCCGTCCTCGCTCAGCACGGCGCCCTCCTTGGCGACGATGACCGCCGTCACCATCTCGATCCAGCGCTCGTGCGGCAAGCCGATCACGGCCACCTCGGACACACCGGGGATGGTGTAGATCGCCTCCTCCACCTCGCGGCTGGAGACGTTCTCGCCCCCGGTCTTGATCATGTCCTTCTTGCGGTCGACCACGGTGAGGTAGCCCTCGGCATCCATCACACCCAGGTCGCCGCTGTGGAACCAGCCGCCCGCGAACGCCTTGGCCGTCTGCTCGGGCGCGTTGTAGTAGCCCGTCAACAGCTGCGGCGACCGGTGCACGATCTCGCCCACCTCGCCCTGCGGCACGTCGTTCATGTCGTCGTCCACCAGCCGGGTTTCGATGTTCAGCCCCGGCTTGCCCGCCGAGCCGGCCTTGCGCATCTGGTCTTCGGGCCGCAGCACCGTGGCCACGGGCGCGATCTCGGTCTGGCCGTAGAGGTTCCACAGCCGCAGCTGCGGCGCGCGGCGCTGCAGCTCCTTGAGCACCTCCACCGGCATGATGGACGCGCCGTAGTAGCCCTTGGCCAGGCGGCTCAGGTCGGTCTGGTCGAACAGCGGCGAGCGCAACAGCGAAATCCACACCGTGGGCGGCGCAAAGAACGAGTTGATGCCGTTGGCCGTGATCAGCGCCAGCAGGTTGTCCGGCGTCGGCTTGGCCGTGATGACGCTGGTGGCACCCACGTACACGGCCGGGCCGAAGAAGGCGTCGAGCTGGGCGCAGTGGTACAGCGGCAGCGCGTGCAGCAGCGTGTCACGCTCGTGGATCTCGGCATCGACCAGGCAGGTGACGTATTCGGCGATCACCGCCTCGTGCGTCAGCAGCGCCCCCTTGGGGGCCGACTCGGTGCCGCTGGTGTAGATGATCTGCGCCACCTGGCGGCCGTCCAACTCGCGGGCCGGCGGCGCGGCCTCCAGCAGCAGGTCCTCGAAGCGCCGGGCGTCGGCCACGGGCGCGCTGGGCCCTTCAGAAGGCAGCCACACCCACTCGCGCACCGCGGTGCCCTGGCTGGCCTCGCGGCCCACGGCCGCCATCTCGGTGTCCACGCACAGCACGGTGGCGCCCGCGTGGTCGAGGATGTAGCGCACCTCGCTCGCGTTCAGCATGTAGTTGATGGGCACGATGACGGCGCCCAGCCGCGCCAGCGCAAAGCGCAGCGCCACGAAGGCGTGCGAGTTGCGCGCCAGCACGGCCACGCGGTCGCCCAGCTGCACGTTCAGGCCGGCCAGTCCGGCCGCCAGCCGGTCGCTCACGCGGTCAAACTCGGCAAAGGTCCAATCGGTCTGGCCGCAGCGGACGGCGAGTTTGTCCGGCATGCGCTTGGCGCTGCGTCGCAGCAGGTCGCCCAGGGTCTGGCGGTTGTGGGGTGTGCTCATGGGTCTCCTTGCCCGATCCAACGGTGGTGAAAAATCGGCAAGGTGTCGGCGCCTGTGAATCCAGGTCGAGTATGACCGCCTTGCCGTTATGAAATCAACGGCTCACTCGGCAAACTCCCCCAGCATATCCAGCGTGGGCACAAAGAACAGGCTGCCGGTCACGGCGCGGCTGAAGTCCAGGATGCGGTCCGAGTTGCCGGCCGGCTTGCCGATGAACATGGCCTCGAGCATGTCGCGCACGGTGCCGAAGGTGCTGGCGTAGCCGATGAAATAGGTGCCGATCTCTTGCGTGGCATCGTCGACGAATGGCAGGTTGTCGCGCACGATCTTCCGGTCGTCGCCCACGTTGGACAGCGCGCTGTGCGAGTTGCTGGGCTTGGTGTCGTCGTCCATCTCGATGTCGTCGGCCTTGCTGCGGCCGATGACGTTTTCCTGCTCGGCCACGGGCAGGGCTCGCCAGGCGGTCATGTCGTGGATGTACTTCTGCACGAACAGGTAGCTGCCGCCTTCATAGGCGGCGTCCTCGGGCCCCACCTGGGCGAAGAAATCGCGCTCATCCCCCTGCGGGTTTTCGGTGCCGTCGACAAACCCGAGGATGGAGCGGCCATCCCAGTAGCGAAAGCCCGACACCTGCACCACGCAGTCGGCCACCGCCTGCAGCCGCTGGCGGATCTGCATCGCCATGTCCACACACAGGCTGAAATCGGCGCCCCGCAGGTGCAGGTGCAGGTCACCGGGCGTGGCCACGGCCGTGTGCCGGTCGCCGGCGATGGGGGTGAACTCGACCAGCTCGCGCGGCTGCGGCTGCGGCAGGGCCAGGGCCTGCCAGGCGCGATGGCCGATGCCCAGCACACAGCTGGCCTGTGTGCCCGGAAACCGCGCGGCGGCCGAGTTGTTCAGGTTCTCGACCAGGGCGCACAGCGCCCGAAACGCCGGCTTGGCGTCCACGCCGGCTTTGAGCACCCAGACCATGAACATCGCGTTGTGGTTGGGTTCGTGCGTGGTGGCTTGGGTGTGGAAACTCATGGTGGGTGTGGGTTCAATGTCGGATGCGGCCGCCATGCTAGCGGACCGGTGACGGGCGCCCGAGCGCCGCCCGCGGCCCGCCGTCGCCGGCATCGCCCGACCTGCATCGCCGAACCTTCACGCCGCAAGACGCAGCCATGGCCAGCGCGTGCGGTAGCTGTCGGCCTTGGCCGCGAACAGCTCGGGTTGCGGCGTCAGCGGGTTGAGGCGCAGCACCCCCTGGACCAGCTCATCCAGGCCGTTCGGCGTGTACAGCGCGCCCGTGGCCGCGTCCACGCCCATGCAGGTGCAGGCGACGAGGTAGCGGTCGATGCCCTCACGCGCCGACGAGAGCTGCGGGTAGCCGCCCCCGAAGCGCTGGCGATACCACAGGTGCACACGCGCCTGGTTGCGCACCTCGATGCGGGCTGGCAGATCGGCGAACGCGCGCTCGGCCTGCCGAATCACCGCGTCTTCGGCCGCCCAGCTCACATCGGCCGCGTCGAAATAGAACACGTCGTGGTCGCGCACGCCCCAGTCCACCGCGCGACCCGAGCGCGCATTCCAGACGGCCTGGAACACGCAGCCCGCCACCAGGTGGCATTGCGGCAGGGCCGCGTTGACGGGGTTGCGCCGCACCAGGCGCAGCACGTCGTCGGCGCTCATCGCTGCGGGGCCGCTCAGGGCGCGGTCGCCCGGAGCAGACCCCGTCAGCGATTCAGGCGGTTCCATGCGCGGCCAGCGACACGCCACGGCCTCACGCGTCCTTCTGGAACAAACGCACCACGCTGGAGAAATCCAGCCCGCCGCGCCCCGCGCTCGAGTTCATCGCGTACAGGTTGCGTGCCGATTCGCCCAGCGGGATGGTCGCCCCGGTCTGCAGCGCGGCCTCGACGGCCAGGCCCAGGTCTTTCAGCATCAGGTCGTTGCCGAAGCCGCCCACGTACCCCTTGCTGGATGGCGCATTGGGCAGCACGCCCGGCCAGGGGTTGCACACCTCGGTGGCCCAGCTGCGGCTGGTGCTCACGGCCATCATGGCCGACAGCGCGCCCACGTCCAGCCCGTGGGCCTTGCCCAGGGCCAGCGCTTCGCCCGTGGCCGCCATGATCACGCCCAGGGCCATGTTGTTGCACAGCTTGGCCACCTGGCCTGCGCCGGCGGTGCCCATGTGGAAGATGTTCTTGCCCATCGCCTCGAGCAGCGGGCGCGCGCGGGCCAGGGCCGCATCGTCACCGCCCACGATGAAGGTCAGCGTGCCGGCCTGGGCGCCCGCCGTGCCACCCGAGACGGGGGCGTCGATCATGGTCAAACCCCGCTGGCCCGCCGCCTGCGCCACCTTCTGGGCCGACGCAGGCGCGATGGTCGAGCAATCGATGATGAGGGTATTGGGCGCCACCGATTGCAAGATGCCGGTCTCACCCAGATACAACCCCTCAACATGGCGGCTGGCAGGCAGCATGCTGATCAGCACGGCCGCGCCCTGCACCGCCTCGGCCGCGCTGGCCGCGATCGCCACACCGGCGGCCTTGGCCCGTGCCACGCACTCGGCGCTGAGATCGAAGCCGGTCACGCGGTGACCGGCCTTGACGAGGTTGGCGGCCATGGGGCCGCCCATGTTGCCCAGGCCAATGAAGGCGATGGTGGTGCTCATGTGTGTCTCCTATCGGGTTGAAGTCTGGGACGTGCGGTCACGCGACGCGCACGAATGTCAGGGGCATGGCTCACACCAGCACATCGCGGATGGACGCGTCCTTGTCGAATTGCGCCTTGGCGTAGGGGCACAGCGGCAGCACCCGGGTGTGCGTGGCCCTGGCCCAGGCCACCAAGGCATCCAGCAACCGACGGCCCGCGCCCTGCCCCCGCAGCGACTCGTCCACGTCGGTGTGGTCCACGATCACCATGCTGGCGTTGGTGCGGCTGTAGGTCATCTCGGCCACCCGCTGGCCAGCGTGCTGCATGAAAAACGCGCCCTTGGCGTTGGCCTCTTCGTGTTCGACGGTGTGGGTCATGGTGATCTGCCTGTCTGCATGGTGAGTGAATGGGTGCGCCTCAAGTGGATTTGCGGCGCGTGGGCGTGGACTTGGCGCCAGGCTCATCGGGTTGGAAGGACTCGCGCCGGGCCGCCGGTTTGCGCCGGGGGGATGCCTTGGCGCGCGGGTTGTAGGCCAGCGCTTCGCGCAGCCACAGCTGCCATTGGGCCCGCGTGGCAAAACCATCGGGCTCGACCCAGATGTAGCCCGTCATGCCGCCCCCGGGCGACAACGCACGCGTGCCCGGCATCTCGAGGAATTCGTCATGGCGTTCGGGTGGCAGGCGCACCAGCAGCTCGCCATGCTTCACGCCCAGGCAGAGCTTGCCAGCGACGAAAAAGCAGTCCACGCCAAACATGCGGCGCTCGTCGACATCGTGGCGCGTGCTCAAGGCCTCGCGCACGGCGTCCATGAGCCGCAGGGTTTCGGGCGACAACGGGGGGCTGGGCATGGCGGTCTACACGCGCTCCAGGGCTTGATGTGGTTCTGCCGGCAGCACCGCATGCACAGCGTCACCTGCTTGCACAGCCCCGCCCCGAAGCACCACGCCCATCACGCCGGTTTTGCGCACCAGCTGACCTTGTGCATCCTTGTCCAGCATGGCGGCAAACAGGCCTTTCTCGAATTGGTCAATCTGCACGCAGGGGTTGCGCAGGCCAGTCAGCTGCACCACGGCGCCGCTGGCAAAGTGCAGTTCCGTGTGCAGCGGCAAGCTGATCATGGCTCGCCAGTCCAAACCCGGTGCATCGCTTAGCGTGATGTTTTCGCCCAATTGACCAGGCTGCACGCTGAAACCTTGCTCGGCCACGTGGGCAAGCAAAGATGCGCTGATCACATGCACTTGCCGCAGATTGGGCTGATCAGGATTGGCCTTGACGCGCGAGCGGTGCTGCACGGTGGTATCTGCATGCGCGTCACCTTGCACGCCCAGGCCTTTCAGGAGCTCAATGAAGGGCACTGTGGTTTTGCTGAAGCGGTGTTCGCTGTCGCGGTGCACGGCGAAAACTTGAGTGTGCATGGCTTAGCTCAAAGACACGAGCACCGGACTTTTAACCCGGTGCTCGAAGACCTCAGCGAATCGCCTCGGGCGCATCGCCATCGAGCATGCGGCGCGCGATGATGACCCGCATGATTTCATTCGTGCCTTCCAGGATCTGGTGCACGCGCGCGTCGCGCAGCAGGCGCTCGAGCGGAAAGTCGCGCAGGTAGCCGTAGCCGCCATGCAGCTGCAGCGCCTCGTTGCAGACCTGGAAGCCGGCGTCGGTGGCAAAGCGCTTGGCCATGGCGCAGTAGGTGCTGGCATCGCGCGCGCCGGCGTCCAGCTTGCTGGCGGCCAGGCGCACCATCTGCCGCGCGGCGACGAGCTCGGTCGCCATGTCGGCCAGCTTGAACTGCAGCGCCTGAAAGCTGGCGATGGCCTTGCCGAACTGCTGGCGCTCCTGCATGTACTGCTGGGCCTGGGTCAGGGCCCCTTGCGCCGCGCCAACCGAGCAGGTGGCGATGTTGATGCGCCCGCCGTCCAGGCCCTTCATGGCGATCTTGAAGCCTTCGCCCTCCTGGCCCAGCAGGTTGTGCGCGGGGATGCGCACGTTGTCGAAGCTGATGACCCGCGTGGGCTGGCTGTTCCAGCCCATCTTCTCTTCCTTCTTGCCATAGGCGATGCCGGGCGCGTCGGCCGGCACGACGAAGGCCGACACCCCGGCCGAGCCGGACTGCGCGTCGCCCGTGCGCGCCATCAGCACCAGCACGTCGGTCGCGCCTGCGCCGCTGATGAAGGCCTTGCTGCCGTTGATGACGTACGCATCGCCCACCCGCTCGGCACGCGTCTTGAGCGAGGCCGCGTCCGAGCCCGCACTGGGCTCGGTCAGGCAATAACTGGCCAGCTTGCGGCCGCTGGTCAGCAGCTCGCCCCATTCGGCGCAGGCGGCGTCGGTGCCCCAGCTGCCGAGCATCCAGGTCGCCATGTTGTGGATGGTGATGAAGGCCGTGGTGCTGGGGTCCACGGCCGCCATTTCCTCGAACACCAGCGTGGCATCCAGCCGCGGCAAGGCCAGGCCGCCGATGCGCTCGGGCGCATACAGCCCGCAGAACCCCAAGGCCCCGGCTTGGGCGATCACCGCCTTGGGAAAGTGCCCTTCACGGTCCCACTCCGCCGCGTGCGGCGCCAGCTCGGCCTGGGCAAACTCGCGCGCCGTCTGGGCGAACGCGCGCTGGTCCTCGCTCAATTCAAAATCCATGTCGTCTCCGTGGCGCGGGTGCGCGGCTGGCGCGGCCGTGCGGCCGTCGCCTCATGGCACACGAGTATGCAGCAATTGCCGTTCATTGTTCATCGGGAAGTGCCGCATACTCCGATCACTTGAGCGAAATCGTCGTGTTGACGCCGTGGCTGGTGGTGCTGTCGTCGAACCAGCGCGCCGTGACGGTCTTGGTCTGGGTGTAGAACAGCACGACCTGCTTGCCGTACGGCCCCAGGTCGCCCAGCTTGGACGCGCGGCTGCCCGTGAACGAGAACAGCGGCACCGGCACCGGAATCGGCACGTTGATGCCGACCTGGCCCACGTCGATGTCCTCCTGGAACTTGCGGGCCGCCGCACCCGACTGCGTGAAGATGGCCGTGCCATTGCCGTTGGGGTTGGCGTTGATGAAGTCTATGGCCTGGTCGATGTCGTCGGCCGCGACGATGCACAGCACCGGGCCGAAGATCTCCTGCTCGTAAATGCCCATGCCGGGCGTCACGCCGCTGAAGATGGTGGGGCCGACGAAATTGCCCTGCGCGTAGCCGTCGACCTGGGGCTTGCGGCCGTCGAGCTCCAGCGTGGCGCCTTCGGCCAGGCCGCGCTCGATCAGGCTTTCGACGCGGGCCAGCGCCGCGCAGCTGACGAGCGGGCCCACATCGGTGCCGGGCTCGGTACCCCCGCTCACCTTCAGGGTCTTGGCCTTGGCCACGAGTTCGGGAATCCAGCGCTGCGCCTCGCCCACCAGCACGGCCACCGACACCGCCATGCAGCGCTGCCCCGCGGCGCCGAACGCAGCGCCGGCCAGCGCGTTCAGGGTCTGCTCCTTGTTGGCGTCGGGCATGACGATGGCGTGGTTCTTCGCGCCCATCATGCATTGCACGCGCTTGCCCGCCAGGCTGGCCCGGTTGTAGACGTGCGTGCCCACCTTGGTCGAGCCGACGAAGCTGATGGCCTTGATGTCCGGGTGGTCGCAGATGGCGTTGACCACGTCTTCGCCGCCGTGCACCACGTTCAGCACCCCGGGCGGGATGCCGGCCTCGAGCGCCAGCTCGCACAGGCGCATGGTGACCATGGGGTCTTGCTCGGACGGCTTGAGGATGAAGGTGTTGCCGGTGGCAATCGCCATGGGGAACATCCACAGCGGGATCATGGCCGGGAAGTTGAACGGCGTGATGCCGGCGCACACGCCCAGCGGCTGCATCAGCGTGTAGGTGTCGACGCCATTGGCCACGTTGTTGGCCAGCTCGCCCAGCTGCAGCGTGCCGATGTTGGCGGCGTGCTCCACCACCTCCAGGCCACGGAACACGTCGCCTTCGGCGTCGGGCAGCGTCTTGCCCTGCTCGGCCGTCAGCAGCGCGGCCAGCTCGCCCATGTGCTCGCGGATCAGCTGCTGCAGCTTCAGGAAGATGCGCGCACGCGTGCCGACCGGCGTCTTGCGCCAGGTCTTGAACGCCTCTTTGGCCGTTGCGACGGCGGCCTGCACCTCGTCCGGCGTGGCCATGGGCACACGGGCCAGCACCTGCTGCGTGGCGGGGTTCACCACATCGCGCCACTGGGTGGTGGTCGAATCGACGAACTGGCCGTTGATGAGCAGCTTGACGGCGGGCGCCAGCGTGCTGGCCGATTGGGGGGCGTTCATGGGATGGGTCTCCTGTCGGGTGAAGGCGTGCGCGGCGCGACACGCCGGCTGCATCGGCCACATGGTAGGTCTGCAATTTCGCGCACACAAGACACAGAACTGCACGCACCGTCTGCAAAAATGCAGACCATGGACTGGAATGATTTGCGCGTGTTTCTTGCCGTGGCGCGCTCGGGCACGCTGCAGACCGCGGCGCGCCAGCTGGCGGTGGACCACACCACGGTGTCGCGCCGCATCAAGGCGCTCGAAGCCAGCCTGGGCGCCACGCTGTTCGTGCGGGCCCAGGGCGGGCACGAGCTGACGGCCGCCGGCCTGGACCTGCTGCCGCGCGCCGAAGCCATGGAAAAAGCCGCCCATGCGGCCCTGCAGTCGGCCAACCGCAACGCCGCCCCGCCCGAGCGCGGCGAACTCGCCGGCGTGGTCCGCGTCGGCGCGACCGAGGGCTTTGGCGCCGCCATCCTGGCCGGTGCGCTGGCCCGCCTGGGCCAGGCCCACCCGCGCCTCACCCTCGACCTGCTGGCCGTGCCGCGCGCCCTGCACCTGTCCAAGCGCGAGGCCGACGTCGTCATCTCGCTGGAGCGGCCCTTACGCGGCCCCTATGTGGTGACCAAGCTGTGCGACTACACGCTGCACCTGTACGCCAGCCGCCGCTACCTGGCGCAGCACGGGCCCATCGCCACGCGCGACGACCTGGCCGGCCACGCCTACATCGGCTATGTGGACGACCTGCTCTACTCCAACGAGCTGCACTTCCTCGACGAGCTTTACCGCCCCGAGTCGTTTGCGCTGCGCAGCACCAGCGTGACGGCGCAGCTGCAGGCCGCGCTGGCCGGTTGCGGCATCGCCATCCTGCCGGGCTTCCTCGCGCGCGAACACGGCGAGCTGGTGCGCATCCTGCCCGAGCTGGCCAACTTCCAGCGCCGCTTCTGGATGTCCATGCCGACCGAGAACAAGGCCGTGCCACGCGTCACGGCCGTGTGGCAATACCTCAAGCGCGAAGTCGCCTTGCGCATGCCCGAGCCGCAGGCCCGCTGAGCGCGGCCGGGCCCGGTCGTCGCCATCGCACACGCCTGCGCTTGGATGCGTTCCCGCTCATCAACGCCTGGCTGACGTGTGCAACTGGCCGCGGGGTCATCCTCACCCCACGCCTCGATGGCGCGGCGACCCGCATGAACAGCGCCGGGCCTGTTCGCCATCGCCTCGCGGACGCCCCGCCGCCGGACCATCGGCGCGTGCCGCTTCGGGCGCCCCACTAAAATTTGCGGTTTCGCCCTGCCGCTCTGCCCCCCATGACTTACTGCGTCGCCATCAAATGCAATGCCGGACTGGTGTTCCTGTCCGACTCGCGCACCAACGCCGGTGTGGACCAGATCTCCACCTTCCGCAAGATGATCGTGTACGAGCAGCCGGGCGACCGCTTCATGGTGCTGCTGTCGGCCGGCAACCTCTCCATCTCGCAGTCGGTGCGCGAGCTGTTCCAGCTCGAAAAGCTCACCGACGACGTGACCGGCGAGACCCTGACGATGTGGGACTGCGACAGCATGTTCGACGCCGCGCGCATCCTGGGCGCCACCATCCGCCACGTGCATCGGCGCGATGCCGAAGCGCTGCAGGCTGCGGGCGTGGACTTCAACGTCTCGCTGCTGTTCGGCGGCCAGATCAAGGGCGAGGCCCCGCGCCTGTTCCAGTTCTATTCGCCGGGCAACTTCATCGAGGCCACGGGCGAGACGCCGTTTTTCCAGATCGGCGAGTCCAAGTACGGCAAGCCGGTGCTGGACCGCGTCATCACGCCCGAGGTCTCGCTGAACGAAGCGGCCAAGTGCGCACTGGTGTCCATGGATTCGACCGTGAAGTCCAACCTGTCGGTCAGCCTGCCGCTGGACCTGGTGGTCTACGAAACCAACCAGCTGCAGTCGGACAAGATCGTGGCCATCGACCAGGACAACCCGTACTACCGCATGCTGCATCACGGCTGGGGCCAGCACCTGCGCGAGATCTTCGACCGCGTGGACGACCCGGTGTGGAATGGCGAGGCCACGGCCACGCCGCTGCGCGTGGCCAATTCGCAGGTCAAGCCGCTGCGCAAGCTGTCGTCGCCCGAAGACCGCTTGATCTGAACCTTCAGAATCAGTATCCAGCCCTTGCCGATGCTTGAACAACGGCCAAGGCACCATACTCTGTGAAACTCCCAGTTCCACTCGTCATGCCTTCGCTCGATCAGCCCGCGTCCCCGCGCCCGCGGCCCTTGGTCTTTGCGCATGCCAACAGCTTTCCGGCCGGCACCTACCGACGTTTGCTCAGCGCGTTCGAGGCGCAGGGCTACACCGTCTTTGCCATCGACAAGTTCGGCCACGACGAGCAGTACCCCGTCACCGACCAATGGCCTCACCTGGTCGCGCAGCTGCAGGCCCTGGTGCACCAGGTGCACGCGCAAACCGGCCAGAAGCCCTACCTGGTGGGCCACTCGCTGGGCGGCATCCTGAGCCTGATGTGCGCCGCCCGCCACCCCGAGCAGGTGCGGGGCGTGGTGCTGCTGGACTCGCCCGTGGTGACCGGCTGGCGGGCCGGTGCCCTGCGCATGGTCAAGCGCAGCCCGCTGCTGCGCCGCCGCTTCATGCCCAGCGCCGTCAGCCAGCGGCGGCGCACCGCCTGGGCCAGCCGCGACGAAGCCAGCACGCATTTCGCGGCCAAGCGCCTGTTTGCACGGTGGCACCCCGAGGTGCTGCGCGACTACGTGGAGGCCGGCCTGGCCGAGGCGCACGATGAGGGCGGCGTCACGCTGAGCTTTGACCGCGGCGTGGAAACGCGCATCTACGACACCCTGCCGCACGGCCTGGGCCGGCTGCTGCGCCTGCACCCACCGCGCTGCCCCGTGGCCTTTGTGGGCGGCACGCGCTCGCGCGAGCTGCGCCAGGCGGGGCTGTCGGGCATCCGCCGCCTGCCCGACGTGCGCTTGCGCATGGTCGAGGGCACGCACCTGTTTCCCATGGAAAAGCCGACCGAAACGGTGGCCGTGGTCTCCGAGCTGCTGGGCGCGATGCACGGCGGCTGAAACCGCTCTGCACCAGACGCCAGGGGGCGAACGGTCACGCGGCCTGATCCGCCGCGGCCAGGCGAACATTCAGGGGCTGGTCGGCGCCAGCGCCTGTCAGGGCATCTTCCCGCCCGGGCGAATCACGCCCTTGCTGGAGCTTGGGCACAAATGGGCGCCAGCCCATTCCCCTCACACCCACTCGCACTCGACGCCGGCGGCGTTGACCCGATGAGGCAAAATGATCAAGGGGTATAGACCTGTTCACGTTTTTAACCAACGAGAACCCACCCATACCCCATCAAAGTCACACGCACTCGACGCCGGCAGCGACGTCGACCGTGCAGGCGACAGAACCCGTGCAGGCGTCAGCTCGCGTTGTGGCCACACCGCAAACCGACCCCAACCCACCTCACACCAGCACGCGCTCGATGCCGCCGGCGTTGGCCTTGGCCACGTAGTCCTGCAGCCAGGTTTCGCCCAGGATGTGGCGCGCCATCTCGATGACGATGTAGTCGGCCTCGAGCAGCCCGTTCTGCAGGTCGCCCTGGTAGCGCGACAGGCCCTGCAGGCAGCTGGGGCAGCTGGTCAGGATCTTGACGTTGGCCTTCTCCCCCACAGCCCCGGTGTCGCGCAGCGCGGCCACGCCCTTGCGGATTTCCTCTTCCTTGCGGAAGCGCACCTGCGTGGAGACGTCGGGCCGGGTCACGCCCAGCGTGCCCGATTCGCCGCAGCAGCGGTCACTTTTCAGCACGCCATCGCCCAGCAGCGCCTTGACGGTCTTGGTGCTGTCCTGCAGCTTCATGGGGTTGTGGCAGGGCTCGTGGTAGAGGTAGGCGCCTTGCTCCGCCGCCGGCAAGGTGATGCCTTTTTCGAGCAGGAACTCGTGGATGTCGATGATGCGGCAGCCCGGGAAGATCTTGTCGAACTGGTAGCCCTGCAGCTGGTCGTAGCAGGTGCCGCAGCTCACCACCACGGTCTTGATGTCCAGGTAGTTCAACGTGGTGGCCACGCGGTGGAACAACACGCGGTTGTCCGTGATCATCTTGTCGGCCTTGTCGAACTGGCCGCTGCCGCGCTGCGGATAGCCGCAGCACAGGTAGCCCGGCGGCATCACGGTCTGCACGCCCGCGTGCCAGAGCATGGCCTGGGTGGCCAGGCCGACCTGGCTGAACAGGCGCTCCGAGCCGCAGCCGGGGAAGTAGAACACCGCCTCGCTTTCCACCGTGGTGGCCTGGGGGTCGCGGATGACGGGCACGTAGTCGCGGTTCTCGATGTCGAGCAGTGCGCGCGCCGTCTTGGTCGGCAGGCCACCGGGCAGCTTCTTGTTGACGAAGTGCACGACCTGCTCGCGGATCGACGGCGTGCCCACAGTGGCCGGCGGGTGCGCCGTCTGGCTCTTGGCGGCCGGCTTCAGCAAATCCGCCATCACGCGCTGGGCCTTGAAGCCCACGCCCGTCATCACGGCGCGCGTGGCCTTGATGGTCGACGGCTCGGTCGCGTTGAGGAAGAACATGGCCGCCTTCGCACCTGGGCGGAAGCTCTTCTTGCCCATTTTGTTGAGCAGGTTGCGCATGTTCATCGACACGTCGCCGAAGTCGATCTTGACCGGGCATGGCGTGTAGCACTTGTGGCAGACGGTGCAGTGGTCGCCCACGTCCTCGAACTCCTGCCAGTGCCGGATGGACACGCCGCGGCGGGTCTGCTCTTCGTACAGAAAGGCCTCGACCAGCAGCGAGGTGGCCAGGATCTTGTTGCGCGGGCTGTACAGCAGGTTGGCACGCGGCACGTGGGTGCTGCACACGGGCTTGCACTTGCCGCAGCGCAGGCAGTCCTTGACCGAATCGGCAATCGCGCCGATGTCGCTCTGCTGCATGATCAGCGACTCGTGCCCCATGAGCCCGAAGCTCGGCGTGTAGGCGTTGGTCAGGTCGGCGTAGATGGGCTGACCATCCTGCAGGAACAGCTCGGGGTTGCGGATCAGCTTGCCCTTGTTGAAGCGGCCCTGCGGATCGATGCGGTTCTTGTAGTCGGCAAAGGGCTGGAGCTCTTCGTCGGTCAGGAACTCGAGCTTGGTGATGCCGATGCCGTGCTCACCCGAGATCACGCCGCCCAGGCTGCGCGCCAGGTCCATGATGCGTGCCACGGCCTCGTGCGCCGTGGTCAGCATCTCGTAGTCGTCGCTGTTCACGGGCAGGTTGGTGTGCACGTTGCCGTCGCCCGCGTGCATGTGCAGGGCCACGAACACGCGGCCGCGCAACACCCGCTGGTGGATGGCACCCAGCTCGTCGAGGATGGGCTGGTAGGCCGCACCACTGAAGATGCCCTTGAGCGGCGCACGCAGCTGGCGTTTCCAGCTCGCGCGCAGCTCGTGCGTCTGCAGCTGGGGGAAATGCGTCCCCACGTGGGTCAGCCAGTCCTGCCACTGCGCCCGCACCTCGCGCACCAGCGTCAGGGCCTGGGCCAGGCGGGCCGGCAGCAGCTCGGCCGCCGACGAGCCATCTTCGGCAGTATCAGGCACCGCCGTCAGCTTGTGTTGACCATGGAGCAGATACTGCTCGATTTCATCGGCCAGCTTGAGCTTGTTGGCCAGCGACAACTCGATGTTGATGCGCTCGATGCCGTTGGTGTAGTCGGCCATGCGCGGCAGCGGGATCACCACGTCTTCGTTGATCTTGAAGGCGTTGGTGTGGCGGCTGATGGCGGCGGTGCGCTTGCGGTCGGCCCAGAAGGTCTTGCGCGCCTCGGGGCTGATGGCGATGAAACCCTCGCCGTTGCGCGAGTTGGCGATGCGCACAACCTCGCTGGTGGCCCGCGCCACGGCGTCGGCGTCGTCGCCCACGATGTCGCCCACCAGCACCATCTTGGGCAGGCCCCCGCGCTTGCTCTTGGTGGTGTAGCCCACGGCCTTCAGGTAGCGGTCGTCCAGGTGCTCCAGACCGGCCAGCAGCACCGGCGGCAGACCCGCTTCGGCATTGCGCTTTTGCAGGTCGAACATGAAGTCCTTGATCTCGACGATGCTGGGCACGGCGTCCTTGGCGTCGCCAAAGAACTCCAGACACACCGTGCGCGTCTGGCTGGGCATGCGGTGCACGACCCAGCGCGCGCTGGTGATGAGGCCATCCGTGCCCTCTTTCTGCACCCCCGGCAGCCCGCTCAGGAACTTGTCCGTGACGTCCTTGCCCAGGCCTTCCTTGCGGAACATGCGGCCCGGGATGTCCAGGCGCTCGGTGCGCAGCGGGGTCTTGCCGTCGGCCGCGAAATAGCGCAGCTCGAAGCTGGCCATCTCGGCGTCGTGGATCTTGCCGAGGTTGTGGTCCAGGCGATGCACCTCCAGCCATTCGGCATCGGGGGTGACCATGCGCCAGCTGGCCAGGTTGTCCAGCGCCGTGCCCCAGAGCACGGCCTTCTTGCCGCCCGCGTTCATGGCGATGTTGCCGCCGATGCACGAGGCTTCGATCGACGTGGGGTCGACAGCGAACACGTAGCCGGCGCGCTCGGCCGCATCGGCCACGCGCTGCGTGACCACGCCGGCCTCGCTCCACACCGTGGGCACGGCGTGGTCGACACCGGGCAGCGACACCATCTCCACCTCGCTCATGGCTTCGAGCTTCTCGGTGTTGATGACGGCGCTCTTCCAGGTCAGCGGCACGGCGCCGCCGGTGTAGCCGGTGCCGCCCCCGCGCGGGATGACGGTGAGGCCCAACTCGAAGCAGCCGCGCACCAGCTCGGCCATCTCGGCCTCGGTGTCCGGCGTCAGCACCACGAAGGGGTACTCCACGCGCCAATCCGTGGCATCGGTCACGTGGCTCACGCGCGAGAGGCCGTCGAACTTGACGTTGTCGTGCCGCGTCAGCTTCTTGAACACCTGCTCCGCGCGGTGGCGCAACTCGGTGATGCGGTCGAACTTGTCGTTGAACGCCTGGACGGCCTGGCGCGCCAGGGCCAGCAACTCGGCCACCAGCGCATCGCGCTCGGGCGCCTGGCCCGGCGTGCGCCGCTGGTCCACCTCGGACAGGCGGTGTGCCAGCGCCTCGACCAGCTGAGCGCGACGCTTGGGGTTGTGCAGCAGGTCGTCCTGCAGGTAGGGGTTGCGCTGCACCACCCAGATGTCGCCCAGCACCTCGTACAGCATGCGGGCCGAGCGGCCGGTGGAGCGCTCGGTGCGCAGCTGCTCGGCCAGGTCCCAGGCGCGTTGCCCCAAGACCCGCAGCACGATTTCCCGATCGGAGAACGAGGTGTAGTTGTAGGGGATTTCACGCAGACGCGTGGGCTCGGCCTGCGTCAACAAGGCGGCCAGTTCAGTGGGTGCGTTCATGGGTGGGCGCGGGGAGCGCGAAGGCGTTGGCCCAGCGGGCCTGATCGTCTTCTTGCATCGTGGCTTTTCAAGGCGCAGATTTTACCGGCCCCGGGCACGGCGCTTGCCAGCCGAGCGAGGCAGGCCTTCCTTAAGCCATCCCTAAGCCTGCCCCCAGACAATGGCTTCAACCACCCTTCCCCATCGTCTGACCGCTGGTTTGGATCGGGAAAAGGGTGTGAACTTTTTGGTTAGCACTCCCTCCAATGGAGTGCTAATATAGAAAATCAATGAAGAAAGGAACTCTGGTATGAAAACTCAAACTGCGAGCTCCTCCACTGCCGTCGCCCTGGCGAACCCGTGGAGCATGGTGCCCCCCGTGGGGAACCTCGATGCCTACATCACGGCCGTGAACCGCATGCCCATGCTGACGCTGGAGCAAGAACAACAGTTCGCGCGCGAGTTGCGCGACCAGAACGACCTGGAAGCCGCCGGCAAGCTGGTGATGTCGCACCTGCGTCTGGTGGTGTCCGTGTCGCGCCAATACATGGGTTATGGCCTGCCGCAGGGCGACCTGATCCAGGAAGGCAACGTCGGCCTCATGAAAGCCGTCAAGCGCTTCGACCCCGAACAGGGTGTGCGCCTGGTGAGCTACGCCATGCACTGGATCAAGGCAGAAATCCATGAGTACATCCTGAAGAACTGGCGCATGGTCAAGGTGGCGACCACCAAGGCCCAACGCAAACTGTTCTTCAACCTGCGGTCCATGAAGCAAGGTTTCAAGGCCGAAGCCGTGGAGGCTGGCAGCGACACCTACCGCCACTCGCTGTCGGACGCCCAGGTGGCCACGGTGGCCCAGGAGCTCAAGGTCAAGCCCGAAGAAGTGCGCGAAATGGAAATGCGCATGGCTGGCGGCGACGTGCTGCTGGACCCCACGCCGAGCGACGATGAGGACCACGCCTTTGGCCCCATCGCCTACCTGGCGGACGTGAACCACGAGCCCACGGCCCAGCTCGAAACCGAGCAACGCGAACGCCTGGCCACCGAGGGCATCGCCGAAGCCATGCGTGGCCTGGACGACCGGAGCCGCCGCATCGTGACCGAGCGCTGGCTGAACGTGAACGACGACGGCTCGGGTGGCATGACGCTGCACGAGCTGGCCGCTGAGTACGGCGTCTCGGCCGAGCGCATCCGCCAGATCGAGGTCGCCGCCATGAAGAAGATGAAGAAGGCCCTGGCCGAATACGCCTGACGCCTGCTGACGGGCCTGAGCCTGACCCGCCGGGTCGGGGCCTGACAAGCCCTCATGCCCAACGCCGCACACCCGTGCGGCGTTTTGCTTGAAGGCGGCGCACTCGGCCGTCCAAGCGCCAAACCCAAGCCGTGCCGCAGGCCCGCGGCCCCGGCAGCGGCACGCCGGCTCAACGCGCGGTGCGTGATGGCCCGACGGACAGGGATGCGGTCATGCCTGGGCCCCTTGACGGTCACGCTCACCTTCCGGCTCATTCATGAACAGGGTATCACCCCAAATCCGATGAAAATTCATCGGAAATACGACCATACCCCATCCATGTTCAGGCGTCTGACGCCGCATGCTGCAACGCCGCCATGGGCGACACCGTGCGGCTGCTCACCCAGGCCAGCGCCGCGGCCAGGGCCGTGCTCGCCGCACTGATCGCAATCGGCCACACGTAGCTGTGGGTGGCGTCGAAGGCGTAGCCCACGGCCGTGGGGCCCAGCAGGGTGCCCAGCGCCACGCTGGTGTACAGCACGCCGATGATGCTGCCCACATGCCGGCCGCCAAAGTGCTCCGCCGTCACGGCCGGGATCACCGCCACCCAGCCGCCATAGAACACGCCAAACACCGCGGCCACCAGCGCCAGCGCCCAAAAACCGTGCGACACCGCCCACAGCGCCAGCGCCACGGCCACGCCCAGGCTCATGGCCATCAGGAAGCGGTCGCGGCCAAAGCGGTCGGCCAGCGCGCCCAGGAAAAAGCGGCCCAGCGTGCTGCCCACCCCCACCACACCCAGCAGCAGCACCGCGTCGTGGGCCGGCACACCCTGATCCAGCGCATGCGGCACCAGGTGCACAAAGGGCACGAAGATGCCAAAGGCCGCCACCGAACAAGCCGCGTACAGCCAGATGAAGCGCGGCGTGACCATGGCTTCGCGCAGGCTCAGCCCCTGCGGGGTGACCGAGGCAGGCGTGGCGGGCTCCCCGTCCGGCCCTGTGCCGTACGCGTGCGGGTCGTCGGCGATCAGCAGCGCGGCGCCCAGGCCCAGCACCAGCGCGCCCGCCCCAAGGACGAGGTAGGCCTGTCGCCAGCCCAGCCACTCGATCAGCCCGGCCGCCAGCGGCGGCACCAGCAGCGTGCCGACCCCGATGCCGCTGACCGCCAGGCCCGAGGCGAAACCGCGCCGCTTGAGGAACCAGCGCTGCACCGCGCCCAACCCCGGCACATACGACAGGCCCACGCCGAGCCCGATGCCGATCCCGTAGGCCCAGTACACCTGGCCAATGGACTGCGCGCGACTGGCCGCTACCATGCCCAGGGCCACCAAGGCCATGCCCGCCGCCGTCACGCCACGCGCGCCCCAGCGGTCGGCCATGGGGCCGGACACCACCCCCAGCCCGAAGTACAGGCAGCCGGCGATGGAAAACACCAGCGAGACCGAGCCACGCGACGCGCCGAACTCCCCCTGCAACACCGCGATGAAGGAGCCGAAGCTGTAGGCACAGCCAAAGCCCACCAGCGTCACCATGAACACCGCCGCGACCACCACCCAGCCGTAAAACCCGCCAAATGGCGCTTGGCGCAGCCCGGCCTTGGGCACCGCCCCCGTGTGTTCCACCATGACGCATCTCCTTGTGTCACCGCTTGCCGAGCGGTTGCGGGCGCTCCATCGCCAGGCTGCCGGCCGCCATCCGGCCAGCCCGGCCGTGGCGCGCGCCAGGGGCCGAGTCTGTCACGGCCGTGGCGTGCACAGGGGCCAAGCCGCCGGCGCGCGGACGTGCTGCGCAGCGTTCTCTGCACCGCACGCTGCACGACAGATCCGAGTACACCTCAAATGCCGTCTGCATAGAGATCGCGTCAGCGGCATACCGCCACTTGAATCTCAGGCAGCCCTGTGAATCCAGCACAAACCATCAGGCGGTTTGCGGTGCGCCCCAGCAGCATCGCCGGTGCGCTTCATGCATCCCTGCGGTGCGGTGTGGCCTGCCGCGCAACAGGCGGTCTGATGGGATGCGACCTGGGGCGCCTGCTGAGCACCCCCTCGCCTCGCCGCACCGGTGTCTGGTCCGGTCCAAAACGAAGGTGGCGCGGTAGCCGCTGGCGCCCTGCAGCAGGTGCTTGCCGCCACCGCCGTTCGCAACACCGTTTTCCAGGCCAGCTCACGCAGCGGCCATCGGTGCACTGGCGCCAACCGCATGCCGGCGGATGGTCTGGAGAACAGCGCCCTGCCGGCCGCCAGCCAGCGCAGGCACGTCGCGCCGGCTGCCGCGTCCCGCGTGCACGCCAACGGGCGTCACGCCCTCGCCGCGCCAGCGACTACAGTCGGAGCTGTTCCTGACCTTCAAGCTGCCACCATGACCCTCACCCGTCGCCATGCCCAGGCTTGGCTGGCCGGCGCCATCGCCGCGCCGCTGCTGCCCGCAACCGCTCACGCCCAGGCCCCGTGGCCGCACCAGCCCGTGCACCTGCTGGTGGGCTTCCCGGCCGGTTCGTCGCCCGACCTGACGGCGCGCGCGCTGGCCGAGCCGCTGGAAAAAGCCCTGGGCCAGCCCGTCATCGTGGACAACAAGGTGGGCGCGGGCGGCAACATCGCGGCGCAGGCCCTGGCGCAGGCACGCGACGGCCACACGCTGTCGGTCATGATCAACGGCAACATGACCATCGCCAAGCTGCTGAACCCCGCCGTGCGCTACGACCCGCTCAAGGACCTGGCGCCGGTCAGCCTGATCGGCGTGGCCCCGCTGGTGCTGGTGGCGCCGGCCAGCGCGCCCTCGGGCCACGCGTTCTTCGAGGCCGCGCGTCAGTCCGGCAAGGCCTGGAACTACGGCTCGCCCGGCGTCGGCACCGTGGGCCACCTGGGCATGGAGCTGCTCAAGGCACGCGCCGGCATCGCCCCACAGCACGTGCCCTACCCCGGCTACCCACAGGTGTTCAACGCCCTGGTGGCGGGCGACCTGCAACTGTCCATGCTGCCACCCGCGCTGGCGTTGGCGCAGATCGCGGCCGGCAAGCTCCGGGGCATTGGCGTCACCTCGGCTGGCCGCAGTCCGCTGGTGCCCGATCTGCCCAGCCTGAGCGAGCTGGGCATTGCGGGCCTGGACCTGGAAATCTGGAACGGCATGGCCGCGCCGGCATCGCTGCCCGCCGCCCACATCGCCCGCGTGGCCGACACGGTCAGCCGCATCGTGCGCATGCCCGACATGCGCCGCAAGCTGGCCCTGCAAGGCTGGCAGGCCGTGGGCAGCTCGCCCGAAGGCCTGCGCAACCGCATCCAGGCCGACGTGGCCAGCCTGGGCGCCATCATCCGCAGCCAGGGCATTCGCGCGCAATGAGGCTCGCCGGAAGGCTTGCCGTGAGACACGCCGTAAGGTTCACCATAAGGCCTGCTGCAAAGCCCGCCGGCCAGGGATAAGGGCCGGCCAAACCCCAAGCGCCGGGCAGACAAAGCGGCTGATGGCATTCACCGCTTCTGGCCTCACCGGACCTGTGCCGCGCGCAGGGTGACCGGCGCCGCGTCGATCCATGCCGCGAGCGGGACGACGACAGGGCCTGCCCCTGCCCACCCGCTTCGCGCGAAGCCTGCTCATCCAACCGCCGGTCCCAGAACAGATCTCATGGGCACAATCCGACGCTTTCCGAATCAGCCGCCGCCGCCTCTGCGGCCAGCCACCCCGCCGATGCGCCCGTGCGCCCTCGCCAAGCCACGGCGCGGGCCAACTGGCACGAACTTCGCTGAAGCAAGCGCATGCCCGACATGACCCCGCCCCTCGCCCGCCTCGTCCACGACCTGCAATCGCCCAGCGGCTGGACCCGCGAAGCAGCCTTGAAGCAGCTGGCCGACGGTCTGCAGCCCTACAGCCCCGCGCTGCTGCCGCTGCTGATGCGGCGGCTCAACGACTGGGTGGGCCCGGTGCGCCGCGCGGCCGAAGTCACGCTGGCGCGCTGGGAGGCCACCCTGCCGATCGCCGATCTGCTGGCCTGCGCCGATGCGCTGGACGCCCTGGCCCGCGGCGGCCGGGCCGACCCGCGCTGGGCCCAACGCCTGCGCGCCCGGCTGACCGACAGCGCGCAGGCCCTGCCCCGGCTCAAGCACATGGTTCAGCACAGCCCGACCCAGGCCGTGTTCGCCTGGCAATGCCTGCGCCGCGCACCCTCGGTCGAGGTGGGCGAGCTGGCGCTGCTGGGCCTGAACAGCCGCAGCCTGGGTGTGGTGATGCAGGCCACGCGCCTGCTGCCCTCGCTGCACAGCCAGCCCGCGCTGTGGCTGGCCTGCTTGCAGCGCGCCCTCACCCACCGTCAGGGCAGCGTGCGCGCCCAAGCCCTGCGCAGCGTGCCGGCGGACTGGCGGGTCAGCCTGCCGCCCCACCTGCACCAGGCGCTGCGCGGCCTGCTGCACCCCAGCGTGCTGGACACGAGCGCGTCGGCCCGCTGGTTGGCTGTGGCCCGCCTGGACCTGCCTGCCGACGAACTGTGCCAGGCCACGCTCGCGCAGTGGCCCGACCTGCCACCCCGACGCCAGGCCGGTGCCCTGCAGTTGCTGGCCGACCTGGCGCAGCCCACCGGCCACGCGCAGCAGTCCACTGCGCTGCAAGCGCAAGTGCTGGCCGCGCTGGATGCGCAGGCGGTGGCCGTGCGCCAATCGGCCCATGTGGCGGCGCTGCGCCTGGGGGTGCTGACGCCCGCGGCCGCCCTGGCGCGATCCGTGCACGACGGCAACCGGGTGTACCGCGCGGTGTGGCACTGGTGCCGGCGCGGCCACCTGCTGTCGCGCAGCGACCTGGAGGCCGCCGGCCTCATCGACGCCGACTGGCGCGCCGTCGACCGCAACGCGCGCGTGCAGGCCCTGCTGCAAGAGCTGGACCCGTGGGAAGCGCTGCTGGGCCTGTTGCAGCAACCCGCCGATGGGCACGACCTGCGCCACCACGACCCCCAGGCACTGGCGCAGCGCTGGCTGCTGCGCCACAACCGGGGCAGCGTGCGCCCCACGCCACGCCAATGGGCCGACATCCAGGCCCTGCTGGCCGCAGGCCGCTGGGGCGCCTTCACGCACACGCGGCCAAGTTTGCAATTCGTGCTGGACGCGTGGTCGTGAGGCCGGCCTGACCCGAGGCCCTTCGCTTCGCGTCATGCGTGGCCGCCGAAGGGGCCGCACCTGGCTCGGGAGCGGCCCTTCGCTGCTGCCAGGCCCGAACACTGGCCCCAATCCTCGCCCGAGCATCCGCCGGGTCTTCGCCCCCGGCCGCCTCTCTGGCCTGGCGCGCATCCTGACCCACCTTGCCAGCCCGATGCGCGCCCTGACCGGGCCGCTTGCGGTGTGGCCGCACGGCCGACCCGCTGGTCTGATGAGGACAGCCTTGGCTGCTTGCTCAGTCGGTCCGACCTATCGGCAGCATGCACACAGTATGGCGGCTTGGTCGTTTCTTGATGAACGGCAAATGCCTCATACTGCCTTTTCTTTGCATGGTCAGGCCAGCGGAAGAACCCACCGAGGGCGATCGGGCACCCCAAACGCAACACAGCCCCGCGAGGTCATCGCGGGGCTGTGCGCTTGCGCGGCCAGCGCAGGGGTTCAGCAGGCCTCAGCCAGAACGCAGGCCAAGGGCTGGGCCAAGGCTCACTCGGCAGCTTGGGCGCCACCGGCCTTGCTGGCCAGGGCGGTGTCGCCGCTCAGGCGGGCTTGCACAGCGGCCACGTACTGCGGGCTGTTGCGCAGCTCTTGGTACTTGCGGAACTCGGGCGTCTGGCTGGCGTCGCCGATTTCCCACTGGCCTTGCACGTGGTGCATGCCGGCGGCGTACCACATGTCCAGGTCAGCCAGCACTTCGGCGCGCTTCAGGACGTCGGGGCTCACGTTGGCAGCCGATTGCGCCATGGCGGGCAGCACGGCAGCGGTGGCGAGAACAGCAAGGGCGATTTTCTTGAACGACATTTTCAAACTCCGTTGGTTGCACAGACCGTCATCGGTGCCTCAACTGTCGGGTTTGGCGGGCCTGGCTGCCAGGGTCTTGCGACCAACTGCGCCTGGGCGGTGCCAACGGTGACCTGAGCCGATGACTGTGCGCCTGTAGGAAGCCGGCGCACGCTGCATGACCCGAAGGATCTCATCCGGCCGCCTGTTGCGCTGTGAGTTGGCTCACATTTCCGAAAATATTTTATTTTTCTTGTCAAGTGGGTTTACCCACCTGGTATTGACCCTCGGTCGCCAGTGGGTCCAGGCCCCTGGCCTGCATGCGCCCCAGGCCAGCCGCAGCGCCAGCCAAGCCCTGTTTGCCGCGCCCCGGCGACGCGCGCCTCGCCGACTGCTCCGACGTGGCTGAGGCCGCCATGGAAGGCGATCGCCGGCTCGATCGCGGGCAGCACCATGTGTCGGCGCAGCACAGCCGGCATGCGCCAGCGGATGGGCTCGGTCAGGACGTCGTCCAGCCGCTGAATGTCCTCACACGAGGCTGTGCCACCTCATCGCGCCGCGGCGGAATGTCGCGGTTGTCCTGGGTCGGCACGCCTTGGCGCCAGGCGTTGCGCGCCTGCGCCGCCAAGGCCGTCAGCGGTCGGTCACGCCCACCGAGGCCCGCAGGGCTTGCACATCGGTCAGGATCAGCTGGCCGGATTCGCGGCGCAGCCACCCCAGCCGCTTGAGCCGCGCCATGTCCCGCGCCACCTCTTCCCGGCTGCAGGCCAGCAGCGCCGCCAGCTGGGTCTGGCGCGGCGCCGGGTTCAACACGGCCTGGTTGTGCTGCACGCCGGCCTGCAGCGCCAGGCTGAGCAGGTGCACGCGCAGGCGATCGGCCACGTTCAGTGCCCCCAGGCTCAGCACGCGCGTGACCAGCATCCAGGCCGCGTCCTGCACCAGCTGCATCAGCGCCATCAGCACCTGCGGCTCGCGCAGGCACACGGCCTCCATCTCGTCATGCGGGATGCGCGCCACCACGGTGTCGGCCTCGGCCACCAGGGTCAGGTGCAGGCCCAGCGCCTTCATCGGCTGCACGTTGCGCAGCAGGCGGCCTTCGCTGAGCTGGCCCAGCTGCAGCTCGCGCCCGTTGCTGCCAAAGAAGAATAAGCCCAGCGCGCCGCGCACCACCAAGTTCACGGCGTCGTCTTCGGCGGCGTCCACCAGCGTCTGGCCGGCGCCCAGGCGCATCCAGCGCACATGGGCGGCCAGATCCTGCAATTGCGCATCGGACAGGGCCTGGAACAGGGCCACGGGACGCAGGTCGCGCCAGTCCAGGGGTTGGCGCGTGGGGAAAGGGGGATCCAGGTGCATGGGCAAGGGGGCAACAAGCGAGGCACGGCGGTCACGGATTCAGGAACCAACCGCATCCCCGTCTGCCGCCGATTGTGACCAATCGTTTGCATGCGTCACGTCAACCCGGCGCGCGACGCCGCGCTCGGTCACCCTCAGCAGGGCGCGCGCGGCGGCCTTTTTGATGTGTTATGCCACAGTATGGGCCTACTCTCTTTTAAATCAAAACGGAAACCAACCCATACCCCACACCCTCACTCGGACAGGAACAGCTCCTGCAGGTCGCTGAGCAGGTCAAACCCACGCGCCGTGGGCTGGATGTGGTTGACGCGCCGCTCCAGCAAGCCCTTGGCGACGGCCTCGGCCAGGGGTTTGGCCACGGCGCTCTGCGGCAGGCCGGTGCGATCGGCGAAGTCCTGCAGGTTGAAGCCTTCTTGCAGGCGCAGTGCATTGAGCATGAACTCGAACGGCAGCGCCTTGCGCGCGACCTCGTGTTCCTGCGCCACGGCGTTGCCGGCCTCGGCCCGGGCCATGTAGAGCTGCGGGTTGCGCACGCGCACCTGGCGCACCACCCGGTGGGCAAAGCTGAGCTTGCCGTGGGCCCCGGCGCCAATGCCCAGGTAGTCGCCAAAGCCCCAGTAGTTGAGGTTGTGCACGCAGCCATGGCCCGGCTTGGCGTAGGCCGACACCTCGTAGCGGCGCATGCCCGCACCCGCCGTGGCCGCGGTGATGGCGTCGAGCATGTCCCAGGCCAGGTCTTCCTCGGGCAGGGTCGGCGGGTGCTTGGCAAACCAGGTGCCCGGCTCGATGGTCAGGTGGTAGACCGACAGGTGCGGCGGCGCAAACGACAGCGCCTGCGCCAGATCGTCCTGCAGCTGCGCCAGCGTCTGGCCCGGCAGCGCGTACATCAGGTCGATGTTGAAGGTGTCGAAGCACGCCGCCGCCTCGCGCAGCGCGGCCCGGGCCTGATCGGCGCTGTGCACGCGGCCGATGCGCTGCAGGGCCTCGTCCGAAAAGCTCTGCACCCCCACCGACAGCCGCGTGATGCCGGCCTGGCGAAAGCCCCGGAAGCGGTCGGTCTCGAAGGTGCCGGGGTTGGCCTCCAGCGTGATCTCGCAGGTCGGCGTCAGTGGCAGGCGCGCGCGAATCGCGCTCACCAGCCGGTCGATGCTGGCGGGCGAAAACAGGCTGGGCGTGCCGCCGCCGAAGAACACGCTCTGGATGGGCCGGCCCCAGATCAGCGGCAGGCTGGCCTCCAGGTCGGCGATCAGCGCGTCGACGTAGCGCTGCTCGGGCAGGTCCTGCGTGCGCGGCGTCAGCTCGCCCTCGCCCACCACGGCGAGTGGCGAGGCCTTCTGCGGCGCGGCACCCGCCGTCAGCCATTCGTGCGAGTTGAAGTCGCAATACGGGCATTTGCGCAGGCACCAGGGCAGGTGCACGTAGAGCGACAGCGGCGGCGACGCCGGAAGCATGAGCGTGCCGGGCCGCATGTAGTGCTGGATGTCGTGGCGCGCGGCCACCGCCTCGTCAGGCTGGGCGGCGATCACGCGGCCACCGGAGGCCGTGCCGTCGCCCGCGCCGGACGGGTCGTGTGCGGGGGGCAACTCAGCCATGGAACCAACGCTCGCGCATCAAGGCCAGCATGGCGCGCGACGACTGGCCGCGATGGCTGATGCTGTTCTTCACCTCGTTGGGCAGCTGCGCAAAGGTCTTGCCTTGTGCGGGGATGAACATCACCGGGTCGAAGCCGAAGCCACCCTCGCCCACCGGCTGCTCGGTGATCAGGCCCTGGGCGCGGCCCACGGCGATCAGCGGCTCGGGGTCGTCGGCGCTGCGCAGCGCCACCAGGGTGCTGACCATGGCGGCGCGGCGGTTCGCCTGGCCCTGCAGCTGCTCGAGCAAGGCCTTGACGTTGTTGGCATCGCTCTTGGGGTAGCCAAACTGCGTGCAGTAGTAGGCCGTATCCACCCCGGGCAGGCCGCCAAAGGCCTCCACGCACAGCCCGGCGTCGTCGGCCAGCGCCGGCAGGCCGCTCTCGCGGCTGGCGTGGCGCGCCTTGGTCAGCGCGTTTTCGACGAAGGTGCGGAACGGCTCGGGTGCCTCGGGGATGCCCAGCTCACTCTGGCGCACCAGCGTCACGTTCAAGGGCGCGAACATGGCCTGCAGCTCGGCCAGCTTGCCCGCGTTGTTGGACGCAAGCACGATCTTCTTCAGGGGTTCGGTCATGTCATAGTCCTGGGGTATCACCTCAATCCCGTCATCATCAAAACGGAAATCGAACCATACCCCTTCATTCATGCACATCATCGTGGCCGTGCACAGTCACGGCAGAGCGCCATTGTCCAACAGCGGCGCGATCGGGTCCGCCAGCACTGCCGCGGCGTCCGCCCCGGGCCTGCGGCCTTCACGCCCGCACCGGGTCACAGCCGGCGCGACGCGGGGCTTGCAGCGGACCGACGCACAGGCCTGCCTTGCGTGGCCTGTCTGCCACAGGAGGAGCGTGCTCAGGTGCGCCTCGATCATCACCAGCTTGCGGATCTTGCGCACTTCGTGCCCGCGACTTCGGCCAGCCGAGCTGTGGTGGCGTACGTCACCCGCCCAGGCCCATCAGCGACAGGCGCAGGCCCAGCACCTCGTTCGCCGGGACGACGCGGGCATCGGCCGCCGCCTGGCCTTCGGCCGTCCACAGCCACGGCGCGAAGCTCCAGCTCTGGTCAAAGGCCGGGGCGGGCTGCGCCAGGGCAGCAGCGGCCGCGGGCGCCTGCACGCTGGCATAGAGAGCGTCCCACTCGCCCGTCAGGCACCAGCTGACGAAGGCGCTGTGCCCCACCTCCAGGTCGCACCAGGCCATCTCGTCGGGTGGCAGCCAGAAGACATGGCCCAGGTGGTCGGCACCCAACGCGCCGCCATTCAGGGCGAACATGCCGCCCAGCACGTCGTCGGCCACCACAAGCAGACCGGGCGGCGACGCTGCCTCCAGGCGCAACCCCAATGCGATGTTCACGCCCAGCAGCGAACGCGCGGCGTCACCGCCGGACCCCAGCAGCCGAAGCCGGCCGTCGAAGGCGCTGATACCGCCCGTGCCATGCACCTGCGCGCCCAGCATGGCGCGGGTGCTGACCTGCAAGGCCAACAGGCTGCGCGCAGCCAGGGACTCGTCCACAGGCCACAGCGCGTTGCGCGGCGACTGGGCGGCCAAGGCGCGCAACGCGTCAATGGCGGGATCGGCATTGGCCGTGAGGTCGTCCAGGGATTTCAAGGCGGGGGATGGCAGACAGAAACATGGATGAGGGTATACAGCCTTTCTCGTTGAGCGATGAATGAGAACTGCTGCATACCCCCTGGAATAGGGCGCGAAGGATGACGCTCAGCCCGCAACGGCCGCCGACTGCGCCTGCATGAGCTGGCGGATGCCGGCCTCGGCCAGATCCAGCAGGGCGTTGGCCTCGGCGCGCGAAAAGGGCTGGCCTTCGGCCGTGCCCTGCACCTCGACCAGGCCCCCGTTCGAGGTCATGACCACGTTCATGTCGGTCTCGCAGCCCGAGTCTTCCTCGTAGTTCAGGTCCAGGTGCGGCTGGCCGCCCACGATGCCGACCGAGATGGCCGCCAGCTGCGCCGTGATGGGCGAGGCCTTCAGCGTGCCGTTCGCGATGAGGTGCTGCACGGCGTCATGCACGGCCACCCAGGCGCCGGTGATGCTGGCGCAGCGCGTGCCGCCGTCGGCCTGAATCACGTCGCAATCGACGGTGAGGGTGCGCTCGCCCAGCGCCTTCAGATCGACCACGGCCCGCAGCGACCGGCCGATGAGGCGCTGAATCTCCTGCGTGCGGCCGCTTTGCTTGCCGCGCGCGGCCTCGCGGCTGCCACGCGTGTGCGTGGCGCGCGGCAGCATGCCGTATTCGGCCGTGACCCAGCCTTCGCCGGTGCCGCGCTGGTGCGGCGGCACGCGCTCTTCGACCGATGCCGTGCACAGCACGTGGGTGTGACCGACCTCGATCAGCACCGAGCCTTCGGCGTAGCGGGTGTAGCGGCGCGTGATGCGCACCGGGCGGATGGCGTTGAGCGCGCGATCGGCGCGCACGTAGGGGGTTTGACTCATGGGCCGGCATTGTGCCTGCGGCCCTGCGCGCGGGCAGGCCAGCCCGGCTGGCCGCGCGCAGGCTGCGCCAGGCGCGCCCGCGCCACCGCGGCGGGGCTGACCCGAGGCATGCAGCCCGCCCGCATGGCGCTACCATCGCGGGTTGCCCAGCACCGCTGGTTCATCCCTTCATTCGCCGATCATCACCATGACCGTGTTCTCCCGCCGCCTGCTCATCACCGCCGCCGCCAGCGCCCTGCTGCTGGGCTGCAGCAAGACCGAAACCCCTGCCCCGCAAGCCTCGGCACCGGCGGCAGACCCGGCGGCCGCGGCGCCTGCGCCGGCGCTGCCGGCCAAGATCGTCATCGGCCTGGACGACAACTTCCCGCCCATGGGCTTCAAGGACGAGAAGGGCCAGCTGGTCGGTTTCGACATCGACATGGCCCGCGAAGCCGCCAAGCGCCTGAACATCGAGGTCGAGTTCAAGCCCATCGACTGGAACGCCAAGGAAGCCGAGCTCAAGGGCAAGCGCGTGGACGCGCTGTGGAACGGCCTGACCATCACCGATGAGCGCAAGCAGAACATCGCGTTCTCGGCCCCCTACATGGAAAACCACCAGATCATCGTGGTGAAGGCCGACTCGGCCATCAAGACCAAGCCGGATCTGGCGGGCAAGGTGGTGGGCGTGCAGGACGGCTCCAGCGCCGTGGACGCCGTGAACAAGGACGCCGAGCTGGCCGCCAAGTTCAAGGAGCTGAAGAAGTTCGGCGACAACGTGACGGCGCTGATGGACCTGTCGGCCGGTCGCCTGGACGCCGTGGTGGTGGACGAAGTCGTCGGCCGCTACTACGTGGCCAAGAAAGCCGCCGAGTACAGCGTGCTGGACGACAACTTCGGCACCGAAGAGTACGGCGTGGGCTTCCGCCTGGACGACAAGCCGCTGGTCGAGGCCTTCGACAAAGCCCTGGGCGAGATGAAGGCCGACGGCTCGGGCGCCAAGATCGCCGAGCAGTGGTTCGGCAAGAACATCTTGAAGTGATTCACTTTTACAGGAGTATGGTGCAATTTCCGTTGATCAATGAACGGGAACTGCTCGATACCCCCACTCATGAGTCAGCCAGATTCGCCAGACGCCGCGCGCACCGTGCCGCGCTGACCTGCGCATGACGGACAACGCCACCTGCGGGTGGCGTTGTCGTTCAAGGCGCTGCGTCGCGCCTGCCCCTGGCGCGCAACCTGGTGCTGCGCGCCACCCCGGCCTTCCACGACGCGGCCTGCGCCCTGCTGGAGGCGCCTTTGCCGGTCGCCGGTCATGCCCTGACCCGCCGGGCGCGGCAATGGCTGCACACCTTCTACAGGCCCGACGTGCGCCAGCCCCTTCCGGGTCGCCAGCCCGCAGGACTGGCTGCGCAAGCAGGACGCCGAAGCCGCTCAGCGCTTGGACGACACGCTGGCTGGGCCAGGTGCCGTGAACCGCGCCTGGCGCCATCGGGCTGCGCCTCAGGCACGGCAGACGTGGGGCGGGCTGGCGGCTGGCGCGATAAAATCGCGGCTCGTTGCAACGCCGCCAGCAATGCTGGTGGCGTTCTTTTTGCCTGTCGCACGCGCCCATGCCCTGGCTTGCGCTGCCGTGCGTCACCCTGCTTTTTCTTTGCCCTGCCGCCCCGCGCGGCACCCAACCTGCGCAAACAATGGACTACGTCGTCGGCATCCTGCCGCAGCTTGCCCAGGGCGCCACGGTCACCCTCAAGCTGTTCTTCATCACGCTGGCCCTGGCCGTGCCGCTGGGGCTGGCGCTTGCGCTCATGCGCGTGTCCGGCATCCGGCTGCTCGACTGGGCCGTGAACGGCTACATCTGGCTGATGCGCGGCACGCCGCTGATGCTGCAGATGCTGTTCATCTACTACGCGCTGCCGTTCCTGCCCGGTTTCCCGATCCGGCTGCCCGACTTTCCTGCCGCGGTGGTGGCCTTTGCGCTGAACTACGCCGCCTATTTCGCCGAGATCTTCCGCGCCGGCATCCAGTCGGTGGACCGCGGCCAGTACGAAGCCGGCAAGGTGCTGGGCATGAACTACGGCCAGACCATGCGCCGCATCGTGCTGCCGCAGATGGTGCGCCGCGTGCTGCCGCCGCTGTCCAACGAAACCATCACGCTGGTCAAGGACACCTCGCTCATCTACGTGCTGGCCCTGAACGACCTGCTGCGCGAGGCGCGCGGCCTGGTGCAGCGCGACTTCAACATCACGCCCTTCGTCGTGGCTGCAGGCTTCTACCTGGTCATGACGCTGGTGCTGACCTTCGTGTTCCAACGCATGGAAAAACGCTATGCCCTCCATGACCAGTGAGGCCACGAACACGGCCCCCCAGCCGCCCATGATCTGCGCCACCGACCTGCACAAGCGCTTTGGCAGCCTGCAGGTGCTGGGCGGCGTCTCGCTGTCCGTGGCGCCGGGCGAGGTCATTGCCGTCATCGGCCCCTCGGGCTCGGGCAAGTCCACCCTGCTGCGCTGCCTGAACCACCTCGAGCACATCGACCGCGGCACCATCCAGATCGGCGGCGACACGCTCGCGCAGTCCCACGGCGGCGCCGCCGCGCACTACGCCCCGCCGCGCGAGGCACGCCGCATCTGCCAGCGCATGGGCATGGTGTTCCAGCACTTCAACCTGTTCCCCCACCTCACGGTGCTTGAGAACCTCATCGAGGCCCCGCTCACCGTCAAGGGCCTCAAGCGTGAACAGGTCGTGCCCGTGGCCGAGGGGCTGCTGCGCAAGGTCGGGCTGATCGACAAGCGCGACAACTACCCGGCGCGCCTGTCGGGTGGTCAGAAACAGCGCGTGGCGATCGCACGCGCCCTGGCCATGCAGCCCGACATCATGCTGTTCGACGAGCCCACCTCGGCCCTGGACCCCGAGCTGACCGGCGAGGTGCTGCGCACCATGCGCGAGCTGGCCCAGGAACGCATGACCATGCTGGTGGTCACGCACGAGATGGCGTTCGCGCGCGAAGTCGCCCACCGCGTCATCTTCATGGCCGATGCGCAGATCGTCGAAGACCGCCCGGCCCGCGACTTCTTTGCCGACCCGCACCACCCGCGCGCGCGCGCCTTCCTCGAACACATGCTGTGAACCCGGAGGGGCGGCTCGCCATGCCTGAGCCTGCCTGACAGTCCGCACGGGCGACGACAGCGCCGCAGACTTGCACGGGGCGCCTGCGACAAGCCGTCGCGAACGGCCCGGCGCCCAAACACCGCAGGCCCATGACCACGGCATGGTGAGGCCAGGTGCGTCACTGGGTGCCTGGGTCTGGGCCACGATCATTCAAAAGCAGTATGGCCTGATTGCCGTTCAAATTTGAACGGCAATCAGGCCATACTGTCTGACGGCTTGTGACATCACCGAGCCCGAGTCGGGCTCGGTGCCGCATCACTTCTGGTAGTCCTTCACCACCTTCCAGCGGCCATCCACGATCTGCGACACGCGCGTGCGGTTGTTGCCCAGGTGGTTGGTCGGCGAGAACTTCAGGGGCGGCGAGCCGAAGTAGTCGGTGCCGAAGCTGGCGTTTTCCATCTGCTTGACATAGCTGTCGGTGGTCAGGCCGGTACCGGCCTTGGCAGCGATCTGGGCGAAGTTGTCGATCAGCACATAGCCGTAGACCGAGAACACGGCTGCGTCTTCCTTGAACTGCTCCTTGTACTTGGTGGCCCAAGCCCGCAGCTCGGGGTTGGCGTGCTCGTCGATGTACGGGTTCTCCTGCATCATGGACGCATAGATGCCGTTCATGGGTGCGCCGCCCAGCTTGTGGATGAGGTCGGTGTAGGCCGCGCTGGTGCCGAAGAACACGGGGTCGAAGCCCGTCTTGCGCGACTCGGCCACGGTGCCGATGGTCTCGCGGATGATGGTGCCCAGGAACACGAAGTCGCAGGCCGCCGCCTTCATCTTGGCGACCTGGCTGCTGAAGTCCGTCGCCCCGCGCTTGAACGAGGTTTTCTCGGTCAGGCTCATGTTCATCTCTTTGAGGCCGGCTTCCGCCCCCGCAACACCTCCAGGCCGAACTCGTCATCCTGGTAGATGATGCAGGCCTTCTTGGCGCCCTTCTCCTTGATCAACACCGGCCCCGTGAGGCGGGCCTGGTCGTAGTAGGTCGGCGAGCTCGAGTACTTGAGCTTGTGCAGCGGCTCGTACATTTCGCGCGCTGCCGTGATGGGGAACCAGTTGATCACGCCTTTGCTGAACTGGATGGGCATGGCCGCCATGTTGGGCGCCGTGCCCATGTGGCCCGCCATCAGGAAAATCTTGTCCTGGTTCACCAACTTCTGCGCCGCCAGTACGGCCTTCTTGGGGTCATACCCCGAGTCCTCGACGATCAGCTTGATCTTGCGGCCATTGATACCGCCCTTGGCGTTGATCTCGTCGACCCGCATCTGCATGCCATTGCGCGCCTGTTTGCCAAACCCGGCCAACGGGCCGGACAGGTCCTGGATGGTGCCCACGCGAATCTCGTCTTTGGAGACGCCCTGCGCCTGTTGCGCCAGCGCCCAGGGGCTGGCCAGCAGGCAGGCCCCCACCAAACCCATGCGAATCCAGTTGCTCATGAAAATGTCTCCTTGGTGTTGACAAAACGGCGGGTGAAATCGCCTTCAGCGGTACATGGCCTCGATCTGCTCGGCGTACTTGGCTTGCACCAGCTTGCGCTTGAGCTTCATCGTGGGGGTGAGCTCCTCGTCCTCGGCGGTGAGCTGGGTGTCGAGCAGGAAAAACTTCTTGATCTGCTCGACGCGCGCGAACTTGGCGTTCACACGGTCGATTTCGGCCTGGATCAGCTCCTGCACCTCTCGGGTGCGGGTCAGGCTGGCGTAGTTGCTGAAGGGCACGTCGTGGTCCTGGGCAAACTTCTCCACGTTCTCCTGGTCGATCATGATGATGGCCGTGAGGTATTGCCGCGCATCGCCGATCACCACGGCATCGGTCACGTAGGGGCTGAACTTGAGCTCGTTCTCCCACTCGCTGGGGGTGATGTTCTTACCCCCCGCCGTGATGATGATGTCCTTCATGCGGTCCGTGATGCGGAAAAACCCGTCTGCATCCACGCTGCCCACATCGCCCGTGTGCAGCCAGCCGTCGGGGTCGATGGTTTCGGCCGTCTTCTCGGGCAGGTTCAGGTAGCCCATGAAGACGTTGGGGCCGCGCACCAGCAGCTCCTGCGTCTGCGGGTCCAGCTTGACCTCGTTGTACGGCGTGGCCGGCCCGATGGTGCCGGGCTTGATGCACTGCACCGGCACGGCGGCCGACGCGCCGCAGGTTTCGGTCATGCCCCAGACCTCGAGCATGGGGATGCCCAGGGCCATGTACCACCGCAGCAAGTCGGGTGAAATGGGCGCAGCGCCGGTGACCAGGTAGCGCGCCCGGTGGATGCCGATGAGTTTGCGCACGTTGTCCAGGGCCAGCAGGCGCGCCAGTCGAAAGCGCAGCTTCTGCCCCGCCCCGACGGGCTTGCCGGCCAGCACGGACTCGACGACGCCCACGCCCTGGGCGATCGACCAGCGGTAGATGGCCTGCTGCAGGCGGCTGGCCTCCTGCACGCCCAGCATCACTGCGGAGTAGAACTTCTCCCACACCCGGGGCACGGCCAGGGCCACGGTGGGCGCGATTTCGCGCACGTTTTCGGCCACGGTGTCGGGGTTCTCGACGAAATTCAGGCGCGTGCCGGTGTACATCCCCAGGTAGGCGCCACCCAGGCGCTCGGCCACGTGGCACAGCGGCAGAAAGCACATGCGCTCGTCCTGATCGGTCTGCTCCATCACCGCGTTGTAGCCGCGGGTGCTGTAGACCAGGCCGGCGTGGCTGTGCATCGCCCCTTTGGGCTTGCCCGTGGTGCCCGAGGTGTAGATCAGGATGGCGAGGTCCTGCGGCTTGACCGCGCTGGAGCGCGCCCGCAGGGCGCCCGCATGCTGGGCCGCGTGGGCTCGGCCGCGTTCGCGCAGCGCATCGAGCGACATGACCTGGTCATCGCGCAGGTGGCGCAAGCCCTTCATGTCGAACACCACGATGTGACGCAGCATGGGCAGGCGATCGCGCACGGTCAGCGCCTTGTCCAGCTGCTCCTCGTCCTCGACGAACAGCACCACCGACGACGAGTCCGCGCTCAGGTGCTCGACCTGGTCGGCCGAATCGGTGGGGTAGATGCCGCTGCTGACGCCGCCCGCGCTGAGGATGGCCAGGTCGCACCACACCCATTCGATGACGGTGTTGGACAGGATGGACACGCGCTCGCCCGGCGCCAGGCCCAGCGCCATCAAGCCGTGTCCGATCTCGGTCACGGCCTCTGCCGTCTGGTTCCAGGACCAGCTGCGCCAATACCCCAGCTCTTTCTGGCGCAACCAGACCGCCTCCCCGCGTTGGGCAACAGCGTTCCAGAAGATCTCCGGCACGGTTTCGCCGGGCACGGTCACACCCGTGGCGGGCTTCAGGTCGGCCACATCCCACAGGCCAACGGGCGCATGTCTTGCCATGGCTATCTCCAGGTTTTCTTCTTTTTCCAGCGCCGCTCCCCGCGCACGCTGTCGGCCTGCATGCCCAGGTAGAACTCCTTGATGTCGTCCTTGTTGCGCAAACGCTCGCAGGTATCCTCCATCACGATGCGGCCGTTCTCCAGCACGTAGCCGTAGTCGGCCGCATTCAGCGCCATGTTGGCGTTCTGCTCGACCAGCAGGATGGTGGTGCCGCGCTCGCGGTTGATGCGCACGACGATCTCGAAGATCTCTTTGGTCAACTTGGGCGACAGGCCCAGGCTGGGCTCGTCGAGCAGGATCATCGACGGCTTGGCCATGATGGCGCGCGAGATCGCCAGCATCTGTTGCTGGCCGCCCGACAGCAGCCCGGCCTCTTGCTGGGCCCGCTCTTTCAGGATGGGGAAGTAACCGTAGACGGCCTCCATGTCGCGCGCCACGCCATCGCGGTCGCGCCGCGTGTAGGCGCCCATGACGAGGTTGTCGTGCACGCTGAGCAGCGGGAACACCTCGCGCCCTTCAGGCACCTGCACCAGGCCGCGCCGCACGATGTCGGTGGGATCGTAGGCCGTGATGTCCTCGGACTCGAACACCACGTTGCCCTTGTTGGGATCGATGATGCCCGAGATGGTCTTCAGGATGGTGGTCTTGCCCGCGCCATTGCTGCCCAGCACGGTGCTGATTTCACCCTGCCTCACCGTGAGGCTGACCCCCCGGATGGCCTTGATGGGCCCATACGCGCTCTCGACATTGAGCAGTTTCAGGTGTTCGTCGCTCATGGCGCCACCTCCGCCGGGTTGGCCTGCGGCGTGCGGCGCAGGCTGCTGACGTCATCCACCGTGCCCAGGTAGGCCTCGATCACGCGGGCATCCTGCTGCACCTCGCGCGCCGTGCCCATGGCCAGCACCTCGCCCTGGTTCATGGCCAGCACCCGGTCCGACACCTTGGACACCAGCGTCATGTCGTGCTCGACCATGAGCACCGAGATGCCCAGCTCCTGCTGGATGTCCTGGATCCAGAATGCCATGTCGGCGGTCTCCTCCACGTTCAGGCCCGACGACGGCTCGTCGAGCAGCAGCAGCTTGGGTTCGGTGCACAGGGCCCGGGCCAGCTCCACCACCTTGCGCACCCCGTAAGGCAGCCCGGCCACCATGGCATCGCGGTGGTGCTGCAGGTCGAGCAGCTCGATGACCTCCTCCGCCTTGCGCCGCGCAGTCAGCTCGGAACGCCGCGTGGCCGGCGTGAAGAACAGCCGGCTCCAGAAACCGGTGGTGGCATGGCAGTGGTAGCCCACCAGCAGGTTGTGCAACACGCTGGCATGCTCGAACAGTTCGATGTTCTGGAACGTGCGGGCAATGCCGAGGTTGGCAATCCGGTGCGGCGCCTGCTGGGTCAGGACCACGGGCCCACCCTGGGGCTCACCGTGCCAGACGATCTGGCCCGACGTCGGCTGGTACAGCCGGCTGATGAGGTTGAACACCGTGGTCTTGCCGGCGCCGTTGGGGCCGATCAAGGTGAAGACCTCCCCTTGGCGCACCTCGAAGCTGACCTTGTTCACGGCCAGCACGCCGCCAAAACGCACACTCAGGTCCTGGGCTGAAAGCAGCACGTCACCCATGTTCACCTCACTTGAGCCGATCGGACTTGCTGAAAGACTTCTGCCGCTTGAACATGCCTTTGCGGTAGAACGGAAACAGCTGCAGGTAAGTCCGGATCTTCAGCCAGCGGCCATAAAGGCCCAGGGGCTCGAACAGCACGAAGCCGATCAGGATGATGCCGAACACCAGGCTCTGCAGACCCGGGGCCTGGCCGATCGCTTCGGGCAGCCAGGCTTTGGACAGGTTGATCAGCTGCGGCATCGCGATCAAAAAGGCGGCCCCGAGGAACGCGCCATGCACCGAGCCCAGGCCCCCGATGACGATCAGCATCAGCAGGTCGATGGACTGCAGGATGCCAAACTGGTCGGGCGAGATGAAGCTGAGCTTGTGGGCATACAGCGCGCCGCCCAGGCCGGCCAATGCCGCCGACACGGCAAAGGACAGGGTCTTGTAGCGCGCCAGGTGGATGCCCATGCACTGGGCCGAAATTTCCGAGTCACGGATGGCCACAAAGGCCCGCCCCGTGGCCGAGCGCAACAGGTTCAGGATGCCCAGCGTGCACAGCACCGCCACGACGAGGCAGACAAAGTAAAAGCCGTTGCCGCTGCTCAAGTCCCAGCCGAACAGCGTGGGCGAGTTCACGCTCAGCCCGGCATTGCCCTTGGTGACCGACTCCCAGCGGGCAAACACCTCTTCCACGATGAAACCGAACGCCATGGTGGCGATGCCCAGGTAGATGCCCTTGAGCCGCAGCGCCGGCATCGCCACGATGACGCCGACCAGCGCCGACAGCGCGGCGGCCGCCAGCAGCGCCAGCCAGAACGGCGTGCCCGCGTTGACCAGCACGGCCTGGGTGTAGGCGCCCGTGCCCAGGAACGCCGCATGACCGATCGAAAACTGCCCCGTGTAGCCGGCCAGCAGCATCAGCCCCAGGCCCACGATGCCGTAAATCAGCATGAAGCTCAGCTGCGACAGCCAGTATTCGTCCAGCAGCCAGGGTGCCACCACCATGAACAGCAGCAGCAGGCCATACCAGAACACGTGCCCGCCATGTTTGGCCAGGCGAATGTCCTGCTCGTAACTCGTCTTGAATATGAAACGCATGCCCAGGCCTTTTCAGATCAAACCTTTTTGCGCAGCTTTTCGCCGAACAAGCCATAGGGTTTGACCATGAGCATGATCAACACCACGATATAAGGCGCAATGTCCTTGAAACCGTCGGGCAGATAAAACCCCGAAAAGGACTCCACCACGCCAATCACCAAGCCACCGACGATGGCGCCGGGCAAGCTGCCGAAACCGCCCACCACGGCAGCGGGAAATGCCTTGAGGCCGATCAAACCCATATTGGCGTGCACAAAGGTGATGGGGGCCAGCAAAATGCCGGCAATGGCGGCGACGGCCGCCGCCAGACCCCAGACCAGCCCATTCAGGCGCTTGACCGGGATGCCCATGTAATAAGCCGCCAGCTGGTTCTGCGACGAGGCCTGCATGGCGATGCCGAGCTTGCTGTAGCGGAACATGACGAACAGCCCCGCGCACAGCACCGCCGTTGCCCCAATGACCACCAGTTGCGCCATGTTCATCACCAGGTCACCCATTCGGATCACCTGGTCCTTGTAAGGTACCGCCAGCACATGGGTTTCGGTGCCAATGGCCGGCACCATGGTGATCAGGCCGCGCAACACGTAGCCGATGCCGAAGGTGACCATCACGATGGAAAACTGGGGCTGGCCCAGGATGGGCCGGATCACCACGCGTTCCAGCAGCATGGCAAAACCCAGCAAGGCCACCACCGCCAACACCGTGGCCAGCCAGAACGGCATGTTGAAACTGGCCATGCAGACGAAGGCGACAAAAGCCCCCAGCATCATCAGGTCACCCTGGGCGAAATTCACCGTCTCTGTGGCTTTGTAAATCAGCACAAAGCCCAGCGCGATCAATCCGTAAATGCATCCCTGAGCAATACCGGATATCAAGAGTTGAATCCACTGCATGCGCAATCATCCCCTGAACAAAATGGGTCGATGATTCAGACTTGCGCCATGTCGAAAGGCCGGGATACCGGATCTTTCTACCTGCACATTACTGCTTGCCGAATCGTCAAAAACGAATTGCGGGATGCTAACCAAAGGGATTGATTTCAACGCGCAGTGCTAACCCTAGCTTTGCCGGCTTGCCCGAGACCAGACTTACCCTGACTGGTCGCAGCCCATGTTTTCGGTTAGAGCGCACTCCAAATTCGCGATCCAGGCGGTTGACTCGAGGGTATCCAAAGGAATTACAGATTCGTGCACGGGCTGATTCGCCGTACTCCCCACGCCCGTCCGCCGGATGCCGCCGGGCACGAACCAGGCCGCAGCCGAACGTCGACTCACCCCACGCCTCGCCACCGCCCCTGTCGCGAGCTTCACATGGCGCGGACGCCGGCATGCGTACCCTCACTGCCATGAACCTCTCCGACGACCCCAGCACCGCCCGCATGCTCGAGACCATCGGCTTTGAGCGCCTGGTCCACACCGATCCCAGTGGCGTGGCCCATGTGCGCTTTGCGGCACGCCCCGAATTCGCCCACAGCCGAGGCACCACCGTGCAAGGCGGCTTGATCGCCGCCTGGCTGGACAACGCCATGGCGCACGCGGTGCGCGCGCGGGATGCCGCCGTGGGCATCAGCACGCTGGAACTCAAGCTCAGCTACCTCGAGCGCGTGGGCGTGGCGCCCATGGAAGCCCGTGCGCGCGTGTTGCGCTGGGGCGGCAGCGTGGTGTTCCTGGAAGCCGATCTGGTGGACGAACAAGGCCAGGTGCTGGTCAAGGCCAACTCCACCGGCAAGCTGCTGCGCCCCAAGCCGGCCGCCGCGGTCAAGCCAGCCAATCCGGTTGAGGTTGCGCAGCCCTGAAGGGATTCCCCCGCGGTGGGGTTTGCTGTCAACTCACTTCATCCTGGGGCTGTCGCTGAGATCGTCTAGGCGCCCATTCCCTGAGCGTGACGTCGCCCCCAGCTGCCAATGGCCTTGCGGCGTCCGAAGCCTGCGCGAGGTCCGGTCCGGTGGTGTTGCCGATGGGCGCTACCGGCAAGCACACCGGCGAGCGACGTGTGCCGGGGCTCAGCCCGTCCGTCACTGCCGCGCGGTGCGCACGTTGACCGGCACGGGGCCGGGGTGGCTGGTGCGGAAGGGGTTGATGTCCAAGCCGCCGCGGCGCGTATAGCGCGCGTAGACCGTGAGGCGCTGCGGCTTGCAGCGCTGCCAGATGTCCATGAACATGCGCTCCACGCACTGCTCGTGAAACTCGGTGTGCTGGCGGAAGCTGACGATGTACTGCAGCAGGCCCAGCTGGTCAATCTGCGGGCCCGTGTAGCGCACCTGCACACTGCCCCAGTCCGGCTGACCCGTGACCAGGCAATTGCTCTTGAGCAGCCGGCTGATCAGCGTCTCCTCGACCGGCGCCTCATCCAGCGCAGCACTCAGGCGCTCGGGCGCAGGGTGGTAATCGCTGCACTCGGCGTCCAGGCGGTCCAGCAGCACGCCATCGAGTTCGTGGATGTGCTGGGCGTCGAACGCGTCGGGGTCGATCAGCGTGACCGACACGGAGGCCCGCACCGCGCCGCCACCCCAGGCCGCCTGCGACAGGTCCCGCACCAGGCAGTCGCGCACGGTCGCCGCGCTGTCGAAGCGCGTCTGGTTGAAGCTGTTCAGGTACAGCTTGAGCGACTTGCTCTCGATCAGGTGCGTGGATTCGGCCGGCACCAGGAATTGCGCCATGGCCACCTCGGGCTTGCCGCGCGGCCCCAGCCAGGACAGCTCGTAGGCCGTCCACAGGTCGGCGCCAAAGAAGAGCGGCCGCGCGCCCACGCCAATCGCCTCGCGGTTGGCCTGGCGGGCGATGGGGCACAGCAGCGCGGGCGTGTACTGGTCCACATAGGCGGACACCTTGCCCAGCGGCGATTGGGACGTGTCGCTCACGCCGCCTCCTGGCCGGTGTGTGCCGTCTGCCGCTGGCAAGTGCTCAGGGCGCCAAATTGCAAATTCTGAAAATCCACAGGAGTATCAGCCATTCCCCTTTGTGAAATAAACGGGAACATCGTCATACTCCTCAATTGAATTCCCCTTCGCGCAACCACTTGGTGGCCACCCACTTTTCACCGGCGATCACCGGGGTGCCGCCGTGCAGGCTCTTGGTGCTGGGGTGCGGGCGCTCGTAGCTGAAGAACACCGCGTGGCCCCGCTTGGGCGCAACCTCGAATCCGCCCGCATCGGGGAAGACGGTGCCGCCGCCTTTTTCCGGGTCGTTCAGGTACATGAGCAGCGTGCCCACGCGCTGGCCGCCGCGCTTGAGGATGGTCGAGGTGCCGGGCTGCGCCGGGTCGAAGTAGTCGTAATGCGGCTTGTACTCGGCGCCCGGGCGGTAGTGCAGCACCTGCAGGCCCTCGCCGTTTTCCACCGGCCAGCGCAGCAGGCGGGCGATGCGGGCCTCGATGCGGCGCACGACCTCGGTTTCGCCGCGCTGGAAGAACATGCCGTCGCTGGTGCGGTCGGCGTGCACCTCTTCGCCGCCCGTGGCGTTGGCCACCGTCATCGACCGCGCCATGCGGGGCCGCGCCGCCGCCACCAGCGCGTCGCACTCCTCGCCGCTCAGGAAGTCGCCGAAGACCACGATGCGGGGCTTTTGCATCACGCTGAGCACCGCCACCCGGCGGTCGCCGGTGTCCACGAACAAGGGCGACTGGCCCAGGTCGGCATCGGGCACCCGCGAGGCGGGCGGCATCTGGTTGGCGGCGGCCTGGGCACGTTTGCCGGCCGGCATCTCTTCGAGGTGGGCCCGCAAGGTGGTTTCCATGGCCTCGATGGCCACCTCTTCCTGCCAGCCCGCGGCCAGCATGCTGTCGAGCACGGCCTGCGCGGTGTGGCCGGACTGGGCCTGGGCCACGATCCACTCGCGCAGCTCGGGCGTGATGGTCTGGGGCAATGCCTGCTGCGATTGATTCATGCCTTTTCCTTTCGTCGAAACACCAGCCGGTCGGCCGACGAGGCCGCGGCATGCCAGTGGTAGCCGTCCACGTCAAAGCCTTTCAGGCCGTCGGGCTGATCCACCCCTTGCGCGGCAGCCCAATGCAGCATCAGGCCCCGGGCACGCTTGGCGAAGAAACTGATGATCTTGTAGTCGCCGTTTTTCTCGTCCTGAAACACGCACTCGACCACCCGCGCGCGCAGGGCCTTGCGGTCCACGGCGCGGAAGTACTCCTGCGACGCCAGGTTCACCAGCACGGCGTTGCCGGCGTCGGCCCCGGGCTGGGCCGCCAGGGCGGCGTTCAGCGCCTTGGCGATGCGATCGCCCCAGAAATGGTAGAGGTCGTCCCCGCGCTCGGTCTGCAGCTTGGTGCCCATTTCGAGGCGGTAGGCCTGCAGGTTGTCCAGCGGCCGCAACACGCCATACAGGCCGCTGAGGATGCGCGCGTGCGCCTGCAGCCACTGCAGCTGGGCCAGGGGCATCTGCCGTGCGGCCAGGCCGTCGTACACGTCGCCATCGAAAGCGAACACGGCCGGGCGCACGGCGCCGGGCTGCGGCTTGGCGCGCCAGGCGTCATAGCGTGCGACGTTCAGCGCGGCCAGCTTGTCGCTCAAGCCCATGAGCTGCGCGACCTCGAGCGGCGACTTGCGGGCCAGCACACCGATCAAGGCTTTGGCCTGGCTCTGGAACTCGGGCTCGGTGGCCACCGCCGCCGTGGCAGCGGGGCTGGCGTAGTCCAGCGCCTTGGCTGGAGAGATGACATACAGCATGTCGAATGTTGACTTGAACGGAGAAGCGGGCGCCATGCCGCCCGACGATGCGCAGGCGACGCCACGGATCGGACACAAACCGCGCATTATTCCAGTGCCATCCCGGGCGCCGGGTGCCAGCGCCAAAAGTCCCGACGACCATCACGGCCGTCGCCAGGTCCAGCACCGGCTCGCCATCGGCCCAACATCAACCTCAGCCTGACCTCGTGCCAGCTTCATCCTGGCCCTCCTGCCCCTGCGTGTCGCCCCCTCGATTCCTCCAAAACCCGCTGCGCAGTGCCCAGGGTTGGCGCCAGGGCTCCGGGATCGAACGCCCCGAGGGCGGCGCGAAGCCGGATCCGTGCAAGACCGCACGCCACCGCCGCCGGTCATTCAAATTTTTTGAACTGCCACCACAAATCCCCTGAACTTCTGGCGCACAACCGCCTCGTAAACTGCGCGCCACACCGGCCGGTTCGCGCCGCCAACCCGGCAGCGCGGCCCTTTCACACCCACGCCCATGCCCACACTCGATCGCCCCACCAGCTACACCGGCACGGCCAAGGCCCTGCACTGGCTGCTGGCCGTGTCCCTCATCGGCCTGATCGCCTTTGGCTGGTACATGACCGGCCTGCCCATCTCGCCCACCAAGCTCAAGTTCTACAACTGGCACAAATGGGCCGGCATCACCATCCTGGTGCTGTCGGTGGCGCGCCTGCTGTGGCGCCTCACCCACCGCCCGCCTGCGCTGCCCGATGCCATGCAGGCCGCCATGCCAGCCTGGCAGCGCGTGGCCCACCACGGCGTGCACCACCTGATGTATGCGCTGTTCTTCCTCGTGCCGCTGATGGGCTGGGCGATGAGCTCGGCCGCCGGCTTCCCGGTCGTCTGGTTCGGCGTGCTCGAGCTGCCCGACTTCGTCGCCAAGAACCCCGAGCTGGCCGAGGTGCTCAAACCCTGGCACGGCCGGCTGGCCTGGCTGCTGACCGCCCTCATCGTGCTGCACGTGGCCGCCGTCATCAAACACCAGCTCATCGACCGCGACGGCCTGCTGGGCCGCATGCTGCCCGGCCGCTGAGGCCGTCGCCGCCTGCGCATCGTGCTCATATCACAGGAGTATGCAGCCATTTCCGTTCTTGAAACATCGAGAGCCGCCGCATACTCCATTTACCCCAGTCACCGTTTTTTAAGAGGTTTCCATGTCCAAGGTTGTTTCGCTGCCCCGCACCCTCGTCGCCCTGGGCCTGGCCGCGGCCTGTGCCGGCAGCGCCTGGGCCCAGCAGGCGCTGGTGCCGGCGCAAAGCCAGATCGAGTTCACCGCCAAGCAGATGGGCGTGCCCATCAAGGGACACTTCAAAAAGTTTGATGGCAAAGTCGCCTTCGACCCCGCCAAGCCCCAGGCCGGCAGCGTGCAGATCGGCATCGACATGGGCAGCGCGACCATGGGCGTGAAGGAAAACGACGCCGAGCTGCCCAAGGCGGACTGGTTCAACGTGGCGAAGTTTCCGCGCGCCGAATTCCAGTCCACGGCCATCAAGCCCCTGGGCGGCGACAAGTATGAAGTGAGCGGCAAGCTCAGCATCAAGGGCGCCAGCCAGAATGTGCAGCTGCCGGTGACCATCGCCAAGTCCGGCGCCAACCTGGTGGCCACCGGCACCCTGCCGATCAAGCGCACCGCGTTCAAGGTGGGCGATGGCGACTGGGCCGACACCTCCATGGTGGCCGACGAGGTCAGCGTGGCCTTCAAGATCACCACAGCATCCAAGTGATTCCGTTTTTGATCAACGGAAACTCACCCGTACTCCCCTCAACCAACACTGCAAGGAACTGAACCGATCATGATCACCACCCGCCTGAGCCTGGCCGCCGTCGCCGCCGTTGCTGCCCTGGGAGCCGCCGCCCCCGCCATGGCCGCCAGCTACGCCATCGACCCCAGCCACACCTACGTGACCTTCGAGATCGACCACATGGGCACGACGACCAACCGCGTGCGCTTCGACAAGAAGGAAGGCACCGTCGAGTTCGACCGCGCCGCCAAGACCGGCAAGGTGGACATCAGCATCGACACGGCCTCGGTCAACTCGGGCCTGGCCGCCTTCAACAAGCACCTGGCCAGCGCCGACATCCTCGACGCCGAGAAATTCCCCAAGGCCCGCTTCGTGGCCGACACCTTCGTGTTCGACGGCGACAAGGTCAGCGAAGTGCAAGGCCAGCTGACGATCAAGGACAAGACGGCCCCCGTCACCCTGAAGGCCAGCAAGTTCAACTGCTACCCCAGCCCCATGCTGCAAAAGCGCGAAGTCTGCGGCGGCGACTTCAGCGCCACCATCGACCGCTCGCAATGGGGCGTGAACTACGGCAGCAACTTTGGCGTGCCCAAGGACGTGCGCCTGGTGGTGCAGATCGAAGCCGTCAAGCAGTGATGGCTTGAGGCGTCACTCCCTGGCGCCTGCACCCACCAAGACCCGCCGCTGGCGGGTTTTGTCGTTTTTTGGGGTATCCGGTCATTGCCGTTTGAAAATCAACGGCAATCAACCCATACTGCCGTCACCCTCGGTGAGCAGCTGCGCCAGGCGTTCGGGCAGCCACAAGGCGGCCTCGCTCAGCGCCGCGCCCTGCAGGCTGAGCATGCGCACGGCCAGGGGCGGCAGCCGCAGCTCGGGACAATCCAGCGCCACGATGCGCGGCTCGATGTCGGGCGTCTGCGCGATGTTGCGCGGCAGGATGCCCCAGCCGATGCCGTCGGCCAGCATGTCCGCCAGCACGTAGACGCTGCCCGAGCGCCAGATGCGCGGGCTGACCACGGGGTCCTCCACGCCCTCGATGTGCATCACCAGCTGGCGATGGCGCGCCAGGTCGTCGCGCGTGACCTGCGGCTGCGCGGCCAGCGCATGGTGGCGCGCCACACACACCACCTGCGGCACGCTGGCCACGTAGCGCTGGGCAAACGGCGCCGCGGTGAACCCGTCTGCGGTCGCGCCCGCGCGGCCCGTCGGCCCCCGATCGAACTGAAACGCCAGCGCGGCGCGGTGCGACTGCACGTCGTCCGCCACTTCGGCCGCCGTGCCATTCAGCAAGGTCAGGTCCAGCGACGCATACCGCTGCGACAGCTCGAGCAGCAGCCGCGCCAGCGGCGGGTAAGGCAAGGCCTCGTCCAGCGCCACGCACAGCTTGGGCGACTCGCCCGCCGCCAGCGCCTGGGCCCGCACATCCAGGGCCTGGGCCTGGCCCAGCAGCGCGCGCGCTTCCAGCAGCATGACTTCGCCAGCCGGCGTCAACGTCACCGCGCGCCCCGCGCGGTGGAAGAGCAGCAGGCCCAGGTCGGCCTCGAGCAGGCCCATGGCCATGCTGACGGCCGATTGCGCCCGGCCCAACCGGCGGGCCGCCTGGGTCATGGAGCCGCAATCGGCCACGGCGACGAATTGGTTGAGGCGTTCCAGCGTCCATTCCATTCATCAATTTTATTGATTCATTTAAACTTTTATCAAATCAAAAATTGATTGATCATCGCGACCACCGTTCACGAAACCGGCCGCCCTGAAAAGAGGTCTGCATGTTGTCCCCCGCCATTCCTGGCACCCCGCCCACCGCCGCGCATCCCGGTCGCTGGCTGGTGCTGGCCATCGTCTCCGTCGCGCTGCTGCTCATCGTCATCGACATGACCGTGCTGTACACCGCCCTGCCCCGGCTCACCCATGACCTGGCCGCCAGCGCCTCGGCCAAGCTCTGGATCATCAACGTCTATTCGTTGGTGGTCTCGGGCCTGCTGCTGGGCATGGGCACGCTGGGCGACCGCCTGGGCCACAAGCGCCTGTTCATCGCCGGCCTGGCGGTGTTTGGCGTCGCTTCGCTGGCCGCGGCCTTTGCGCCCGGCACCGGCCTCTTGATCGCGGCCCGCGCCGTGCTGGGCGTGGGCGCGGCCATGATGATGCCGGCCACGCTGTCGCTGATCCGGCTGAACTTCGGCGACGACCGCGAACGCGCGCTGGCCATCGGCATCTGGGCCTCGGTCGCGTCCGGCGGCGCCGCCTTCGGCCCCGTGGTGGGCGGCGTGCTGCTCGAGCATTTCTGGTGGGGCTCGGTGTTCCTCATCAACGTGCCCATCGTGCTCATCGCCCTGCCGCTGGCCTGGCGCTGCATTCCGACCCATGCCGGCCACCCCAGCCGCCCCTGGGACCTGCTCGGTTCGCTGCAGGTGATGGTGGGGCTGGTGGCCTGCACCTTTGCCATCAAGGAATTGGGCAAGCCCGCGCCGGACGGCCTGCTGGCCGCCGCGGCCCTGGCGTTGGGCGTGGGCGCCTTGTGGGTGTTCGTGCGCCGCCAGCGTCGCATGGCCCATCCGCTGCTGGACCTGAACCTGTTCCGGCACACAGGTTTCAGCACGGCCGTCATGGCCGCCCTGGTGGCCTCGGCCACGCTGCTGGGCATGGAGCTGGTGTTCAGCCAGCGCATGCAGCTGGTGCTAGGCCGCAGCCCGCTCGAGGCCGGTCTGGCCGTGCTGCCGCTGCCCATCGCCGCCTTCGTGATCGGCCCGATTGCGGGCCGGCTGCTGCCGCGCTGGGGCGCCGGCCGCTTGCTGACCCTGGCGCTGCTGGCGGCGGGTCTGGGCATGGGCGGCTACCTGGCCCTGCACCAGGCCCCGGCCCTGTCGCAGGCCCTGAGCCTGGCCCTGCTGGGGGCCGGTGTGGGCGCGGCCATGACGGCCGCCTCGGCCACGCTGCTGATGAGCGCGCCCGCCGACCGCGCCGGCATGGCAGCCTCGGTCGAAGAGGTGTCGTACGAGTTGGGCGGCGCGCTGGGCGTCACCGTGATGGGCAGCCTGCTCTCGGCCGTCTACACCCGCACGCTGGCTCTGCCCCCGACCTTGCCCGCGTTGCCTGTGCCAGTGTCGGTGCACGACAGCCTGGACGACGCGCTGCGGGCTGCCGAGCAGCTGCCCGATGCCGCTGCCCTGGCCCTCACTCAGGCTGCCAGCACGGCGTTCGACCATGGGTTCGCGGCTGTCCTGCTGCTGGCCACCGCGCTGCTGCTGGCGATGGCCTGGGGCGTGAAGCGGCGCATGGGCTGACCGTCGCCCGACACGCCGATCTCGGCGCTCAGGCCCTCGGCCGCGGCATGGCCTGCGTCGGGTCTGCTCAGGGGGCTCGCTAAAATTGGCGCCATTTCGCGCTGCGCCCGCCCCGGGCAGCGCCGCACCCTGATCGGCACCTCGCGTGCCCTTTTCATTTCGCCATGAGCACGACACCCACCCAGCCCGGCCTCGACAGCCTCTCCAAGTCCTTCGAACCCGCCGAGATCGAGCGCACCTGGGGTCCGTTCTGGGAAGCACACGGCGTCGGCCGCGCCGGCTACCGCGGCACGGGTGAGCCCAACGCCGCCGAGGCCGCCGCCGGCCACAACTTCGCCATCCAGCTGCCGCCGCCCAACGTGACCGGCACGCTGCACATGGGCCACGCCTTCAACCAGACCATCATGGACACCCTCACGCGCTACCACCGCATGCAGGGCTTCAACACGGCCTGGATTCCCGGCACCGATCACGCCGGCATCGCCACGCAGATCGTGGTGGAACGCCAGCTGCAGGAACAAGGCAAAAGCCGCTACGACTTCGGCCGCGAGAACTTCGTCCAACAGGTGTGGGCCTGGAAGGAACACTCGGGCAACACCATCACCACGCAGATGCGCCGCATGGGCGACACGGTGGACTGGAGCCGCGAGTACTTCACCATGGACGACAAACTGTCCCGGGTGGTCAACGACACCTTCGTGCGCCTGTACGAGCAAGGGCTGATCTACCGCGGCAAGCGCCTGGTGAACTGGGACCCCAAGCTGCAATCGGCCGTGTCCGACCTCGAGGTCGAGAGCGAGGAGAAGGACGGCTCGCTGTGGCACATCGCCTACCCGCTGGTCGATGCCGACGGCAGCCTGAAGGCGGCCGGTGCGCCGGCCCAGCTGGTGGTGGCCACCACCCGCCCTGAAACCATGCTGGGCGACGTGGCCGTGATGGTGCACCCCGACGACGAGCGCTACCAGGCGCTGATCGGCCACACCGTCATGCTGCCGCTGTGCGGGCGCGAGATCCCCATCATTGCCGACGACTACGTGGACCGCGAGTTCGGCACCGGCGTGGTCAAGGTCACGCCCGCGCATGACCACAACGACTACGCCGTGGGCCTGCGTCATGGCCTGCCCATCGTGCCGGTGCTGGACCTGCAGGCCCACATCCTGGGCAACGCGTCGGCTGACGCCGCCTCGGATCCGGCCACCGACCCGGCCGTGCTGCGCGCCCAGCAGGCCATCCCGGCCGCCTACCGCGGGCTGGACCGCTTTGCCGCGCGCAAGGCCATCGTGGCCGACCTGGACGCCCAGGGCCTGCTGATCGAGACCAAGAAGCACAAGCTCATGGTGCCGATCTGCACGCGCACGGGCCAGGTCGTCGAGCCCATGCTGACCGACCAGTGGTTCATGGCCATGAACAAGGTGAGTGAGCAAGACCCCACGGGCAAGTCCATCGCGCAAAAAGCCATCGACGCCGTGAGCAGCGGCGCCGTCACCTTCTACCCGGAGAACTGGGTCAACACCTACAACCAATGGATGCACAACATCCAGGACTGGTGCATCTCGCGCCAGCTGTGGTGGGGCCACCAGATTCCGGCCTGGTACGACGAGAACGGCCAGGTCTACGTGGCGCGCAGCGAAGCCGAGGCGCAGGCCCAGGCCGGTGCCGGCGCTAAGCTGACGCGCGACGAGGACGTGCTCGACACTTGGTACTCGTCGGGTTTAGTGCCTTTTTCGACCATGGGATGGCCTAATCCAGACGATACCCCCACATCAGACTACAACCTCTACCTGCCCAGCACCGTGCTGGTCACGGGCTACGACATCATCTTCTTCTGGGTCGCCCGCATGATCATGTTCACCACCCACTTCACGGGTCAGGTGCCGTTCAAGCACGTCTACATGCACGGCCTGGTGCGTGACGCGCAGGGCAACAAGATGAGCAAGTCCGAAGGCAACGTGCTCGATCCCGTCGACCTGATCGACGGCATCGCGCTCGAGCCCCTGCTGGACAAGCGCACCACCGGCCTGCGCCGCCCCGAAACCGCCCCCAAGGTGCGTAAGCAGACCGAGAAGGAGTTCCCCGACGGCATCCCGGCCTACGGTGCAGACGCCTTGCGCTTCACCTTCGCCTCGCTGGCCTCGCTGGGCCGCAGCATCAACTTCGACACCAAGCGCTGCGAGGGCTACCGCAACTTCTGCAACAAGCTCTGGAACGCCTCGCGCTTCGTCTTGATGAACTGCGAAGGCCACGACGTGAACCCGGCTGGCGACAGCTCGGCTGCGCGCTCGGCCGCCGACCGCTGGATCGTCTCGCGCCTGCAAAAGGTCGAGGCCGAAGTGACCAAGGGCTTTGCCGACTACCGGCTGGACAACGTCGCCGGCACCCTCTACGACTTCGTCTGGAACGAGTACTGCGACTGGTACCTGGAAATCGCCAAGGTGCAGATCCAGACCGGCACGCCCGAGCAGCAAGCCGCCACGCGCCGCACGCTGATCCGCGTGCTCGAAGCCATCCTGCGCCTGGCCCACCCCATCATCCCCTTCGTCACCGAAGCGCTGTGGCAGGTGGTGGCCCCCATCGCCGGCAAGTCGTCGGGCCAGGCCGGCGCCACCATCAGCGTGGCCCCTTATCCCCAGGCCCAGGCCGAGTACATCGACGAGGCCGCCGAAGCCGAGATCGCCAAGCTCAAGTCCTTCGTCGATGCCTGCCGCACGCTGCGCGGCGAGATGGGCGTGTCACCGGCCCAGCGCCTGCCCCTGCTCGCCTTTGGCGAACAGGCCTTCCTGAGCGGCAACGCCGAGGTGCTGAAGGCTCTGGCCAAGCTGCAGGACGTGCAGTGCTTCGCCGACCAGGCCGCCTGGCAGGCGGCCGCCCAGGCTGCGCCGGTGGCCGTGGTGGGCGAGGCCCAGCTGGCCCTGTTCATGGAGGTGGACAAGGACGCCGAGCGCGCCCGCATCGCCAAGGAAATCAAGCGCCTCGAGGGCGAGCTGACCAAGGCCCAGGCCAAGCTGGGCAACGAGGCCTTCGTCGCCAAGGCCCCGCCTGCGGTGATCGAGCAGGAGCACAAGCGCGTGGCCGAGTTCGGTGCCGCGCTGACCAAGCTGCAGGACCAGCTGCAGCGCCTGGGCTGATGGCCAAGGAGTATGGTGACGTTCCCGTTATACAAATAACGGGAACAGCACCATACTCCATCATATTCAACACTTGAATCGCACCCATCCACGTCGTCACCGTCTGCTGGCGGCCGCAGCGCTGGCCATCCGTGCTGACGCGGAAACGCAGGTTGACGCATGCGCCGGGGACAGCGCGTGGAGAAACCAGCCGTCGTCATCCAAGCGGCTTGAGCTCGGGCACCACGACGCTGGCGGTCACGCGATGGATCGGCAGAGCGACGGCGGTCGATCACCACATGCCGCCCGGCGCCGTGGCCAGACATCGGCTCGACATCTCGCTGAACAGCGGCCCATGACCCGGGCGCGCCACGCCTTCCCGGCCCCAACAGGCTGCTCAGCCGCCTGAGCGCCGCCAGGCCAACGGGTGGCGCCGAGGGAGGTTGCGCAGAACCTTGGGCCAGGTGCGTGTCCACCTCGGCAATGCCTCGACACGCAAGTCGAGTGCCGCGTGGGTATCGGGGCGCCCCCCCTCGGCGCCAAGCGACGGCCACTTCACCCCAGGTGCGCGGTGCTGCGGTAGCGGTGCGAGCCCGCCAGCGATTCCTGCAGCAAGGCATCGAGCACGCAGACCGAGAGCTCACCCCCATGCGAGAAGGTGTCGAAACTCAGGGGCACGCGGCGCAGGTCCGGCCCCACGTCGTCGTCGTCGCGCCAGGCCGGGGGCAGTTCAGGGTCCAGGCCCAGCCAGGCGGCTGCGGTGGTGGCGAGGATTTTGTGGCGCGGGGTCATGGCAAGTCTCCGGTGGCGGCGCCTGGCCTGAAGCCCGAGGTGCCGGTGTGGCGGGCGTTGCGCAGCGCACAACGAACAGGGCGCCATTGTTGGCAGCGGTCACGCGGCTGACAACGAAGCAAGTCGCAGCAGCGCATGCGGTTTGCGCATATCGGCACCCCGGTGCACCACGCGCCGCCCATGGTGCGCGCGATCGTGAGCCCCTGCTGCCGCGGGGCTGTGGCGCCTGGTGCTGCTCGGTGTGTCCGACCACGGCATGAGACCACGAGCCAGCTGCAGCCGATTGCCCGGACGCCAACGCCGGGTTGGCGTCGATGGGACCTGTCCCCGCGGGATGGGCGCAGGCCCAGCGTGTCGCGCCCATTCGGCTGCCGGTGACGTTGGCCCGGTGCCGCAAACCCGCCTTCGCTTGACGGGCAATCCATGCCGATGCGCCTCGAACAGGCATGGGCCGATGGGCTTGGAATCGCTGGCGGCCATCCCCCCGTGCGGCCTCCACCCAACCTGGCGCGCACACCAGCATGTCATGACACTTGCAGGTATCCCCCTTTTTTCGTCTGACATGCAAGACCACTCAGTGCTTACTCCATCACCTTTTGAGATGCCAGCGCACCACCTCTCGACAAACGCATATCCAAACGCGGATTTCTTCGTTCCGTTTCGAGCCACCGCTGCCTAAGGTTCAGGGCTCACGGTGGGACCACCCGCCTGTCCTCCACACATCGCCACCAAGACCATGAACCGATTCCTCCAACGTGCCCCCGTGCGCCGCGCCCTGCTGGCGCTGGCCGCCCTGCCCTGGCTGTTGCCGCTGGCCACCACCCCGGCCCAGGCCGACACCTGGCCCAGCAAACCCATCAAGCTCGTGGTGCCGTTTCCGCCCGGCGGCGCGGCCGACGTGATCGGCCGCTACTACGCCGAACAGCTGACGCAGGCGCTCGGCCAGCCCGTGCTGGTCGACAACAAGCCCGGCGCCGGCACCGCGATTGCCGCCGAGTACGTGGCCCGCGCCACGCCCGACGGCTACACGCTCTCGCTCGCCACGACCGGCCAGCTGACCGTGCTGCCCCACCTCGAGCCCAAGCTGCGCTTCAACGCCTTGAAGGACTTCACCCCCGTTTCGCTGGTGGCCGAAGTACCCAACGTCGTCGCCGTCAACGCCAACTTCCCGGCCAAGTCCGTGCGCGAGCTGGTGGCGCAGGCCAAGGCGCAGCCCGGCAAGGTGGCCTATTCCTCATGCGGCACCGGCACGCTGTGCCACCTGACCGGTGAGCTGCTGCAGAGCCTGACCGGCACCGACCTGCTGCACGTGGCCTACAAGGGCAGCGCGCCCGCGGTCACGGCCGTGATCGGCGGAGAGGTGCCTGTGGCCGTGGACACGCTGACCGTGCTGGCGCCGCAGATCCAGGCCGGCAAGCTCAAGGGCCTGGTGCTCACCGCGAACAAGCGCTCGCCCCTGCTGCCCGACGTGCCCACGGCCAGCGAAGCCGGCCTGCCGGGCTTCGCGGCGGCAGGCTGGTTCGGCATCGTGCTGCCCGCCAACGCCCCGGCGCCCATCGTGAAGCGCCTGCAGACCGAGATCCACGCCATCGCGCACCATCCCAAGACCACGCAGGCCCTGCAGGCCCGCGGCATCACCGTCGAAGCCAACACGCCGGCCGAGTTCGCGGCGCTGATCCAGGCCGACCACGCGCGCTGGGGCAAGCTGATTGCCCAGAACCAGCTGCAAAGCCAGTGAGAGCTGCCGCTGCCAAGCTCGCCCCCTGCCCCCGCCCCGGGTCAGGCGCTGACAGGTCATGACGGGCCCGGCATGGGGCGACGCGAGCGCAGGCGCGTGAGCCCGTAGCGCCCCACATCCACCTCGAGGTCCACCACCGGCACCAGCAGGCCGGCCTGCACGTCGCGCTGGAACAGCCGCGTGGGCAGCCAGGCCACGCCCAGGCCCTGCGCCACCGCGTCGGCGAGCCTCTGCGAGGCATCGAACACCGATGCGTGTCAGCACGGGCCAACGCCGGAGCGGACATCAGGACGACGGCCACTGGACCTTGGCGCAACGGGCGGCCGCAGGGCCACGGCGATGGCCCGGCTGCGCAGGTGTCAGACAACCAGGTGCCAGGGGTTGGCCGGACACGCCATCCACCTCGCCACGTACCAGGCCGGCAATTTCAGCGCATTCCCGCCCATCGCGATCTCCCTCGTCCGGCCCACCGAATACCGCTTCACCCCAGAGCGGCCCTCTGATACGCTTCGCGCTTTTTGCCGCCTCTTGGGTGCAACCAGCGAGGGTTTGGGCCGCACCCCAAACCGCCTGCATGCTTTTCATGGTTGCCTGCTGGCAAGCAGCTGCGCTCCGTGGCCTGCATGGCGGTGTGTATCGCCAGTCGCCATGAGCGCCTGGTGTTTCGGAAATTCGCGTGCTTTTCTCTTCGAACATGTCCATGCGTCCCTTCGCACGGCAGGGGCAGGTGGTGTCCTGGCCGGCGCTGGCTGTCCTGGGGGCATTGGCCCTGGTCTTCATCGTCCTGGGCCATGACGGCCGCAGGGTCTGGCAGGTCGCGCTGCTGATCCTGGCGGTCTTTGCCTGGATGCGCTGGCCGCTGCAATCTCCCGTGTGGGCAGGTGTGCGCCGCGTGGCGGCCTTTGTCACCGTCATGCTGTGCGTGCTGGACGGCAGCGTGCGTGCCTACCTGTGGGCGCTGTATCAGGCTGCGCCTGACAGCTCGTTGGTGCTGGCAGCGGTGGCCAACACACATGTCCGCGAGAGCGAGGAATACCTGGCCATGAACTGGCGCATGGCAGCGCTGATGCTGACCGCATGGCTGGTGCTGGGCGGCGGCATCTGGTACTGCACGGGCAGGACCCTGCGCCAATCCATGGCGCAGGGTGCGCGGCACATGGCGGTCTGGGTGCTGATCGTGGTGGTGTGCACGGCCGCCTATGGGAGCAAGCCCTGGCGCCGCCTGCATCCTCTGAATTTCTGGGTGTACTGGATGCTGTCCGTGGACAAAATGCAGGACGACTGGAGCAACCTGGAAGGCATGCGCCAGCACGCGCTGACGGTGGCACGCCATGCCCAGCCCATGATCGCGAGCAGTGGCGCGTCCACCGTGCTGGTGGTGCTGACCGAAAGCGTGGTGCGCGACAACCTTTCGCTGTACGGCTATCCGCGCCCGACCACACCGGACCTGCAGGCCCAGCAGCAGGAACTGGGCGATCAGATGCTGGTGCTGCGCAATGCCTGGTCGGTGAATGCCAGCACACTGCCCGCGGTCAACAACCTGTTCTGGTTCGGCGCGCCGGGCCAGCCCGACGCCCTGCACCTGGTGGCACTGGCCCGCGCGGCCGGCTACAAGACCTGGTGGATCAGCAACCAGGCCGACATCGCCCTCGAACACCAGCACGCGCGCCAGGCCGATGTCTTCCAGATGATCAACCGCACACGTGGCCGCTCCACCGCCATGCTGGACGAGGAGATGCAGGACGAGCTGGGCCAGGCGCTGCAGGCCCCCGAGGCGCGCAAGTTCATCGTGGTCCACATGCAGGGCGCCCACCCGCATTACCGCCTGCGCTTTCCCGAAGGCCGCCATCCCTTCGACGAGATGGAGGACAGCGTGGACGCCGATCTCGAGCGCCAGGGCCGCTATCCCTGGGTGAGGAGCATGCGCAACGACTACGACGCGGCGGTGCATTACAACGACGCCGTGGTCGCCCGCATGATGCAGATGACCCGCGAGGCGACGGGCCGCGGCAAGGCGGCTGTGGTGTACCTCTCCGACCATGGCCAGGACGTGGGACACACCAGCAACCATGTGGGGCACAGCCCCACCACGCCCCAGGGCTATCGCATCCCGGCGGTGATCTGGCAATCAGGCTTTCTGCCCGCCCTGCCGCAGGACGTGGGTGCGAGGCCGTTCCGCGCGGATTGGGGTGCCTGGACCATTGCCCGGCTGCTGGAGCTGCGGTGGCGGGGCCAGGATGCCAGCCGCGACGTGCTGAGCACGCAATACCGTTGGGAAGCGCCCACGCTGCCGGTCAAGGTGAAGTCCTTCACGGACTGAACCACCGCCTGGGCCGAGCCTCGGCATCAGGCATCGAAGGGCTGTTGGCCCAATGCCTGGGCCACATGGTCCACGAAACAGGTGATGCGTGCGGCCAGGGCCGTGTTGCGGTAGTAGACGGCGTTGATCGGCTGGCGCACATCCAGTGTCTGCTTCGGGAAAAGCTGCAGCAGATCGCCATGGCGGCGGTCTTCGCGCGTCATGAAATCCGACAGGCAGACGATGCCCAACCCCGCCAGGGCCATGTGCCGCAGCGTTTCACCGCTTGACGAGGTGATCGTCGGCCGGATGTGCAAGGCGTTTCCCTCCGCGTCGCGCAGCGGCCAGTCGTTCAGCGTCTCGGGCTGGGTGAAGCCCAGCAGTGCGTGCCGTCCAAGCTGGTCGGGGCTGGCCGGCTTGCCATGGCGTTTCAGGTAGGCCGGACTGGCAAGCACCCGCACGCGGCTGGTGCCCATGGGACGGGCGTGCAGGGTAGAGTCTTTCAGTGCCCCGATGCGGAAGGCCACATCCGTGCGTTTTTCGAGCAGGTCGATGATGCCTTCGTTCGAGTTCAACTCCAGCACCACGTCGGGATAGCGGGCGCGGAAGCCTTCGAGCAGCGGCACCAGCACGTGCAGCATGAACGGGGTCGCCGCGTCGATGCGCAGCCGTCCAGCGGGGCGCATGCGCCGTGCCGCCATCTGCTCTTCCGCTTCATCGACCGATGCCAGGATGGCACGGGCGTGCTGCAGGAAGGCAGCGCCCTCCTCGGTCAGTTCCAGCCGCCGCGTGGTGCGACGCAGCAGCGTGGTTTGCAGCTTCTCCTCCAACCGTCCCAGCGTGCGGCTGGTGGCCGAGATCGTCAGGCCAAGCAGATCCGCCGCCGCCGTGATCGAGCCGGAGTCCACGACGGCCACGAAGGCGTGCAGTTCATCCAGGGTGGTTTTCATTGTTGAGTTCAAATCAATGAATTTTGTACGATACAGGGCTTAATCAGCAAATATCAAACCGGCACACTGCGGTCCATGAAATCCTCTGCTGCCTTGCTCGCCCTGGCCATTGGCGCCTTCGCCATCGGCACCACCGAGTTCGCCCCCATGGGCTTGCTGCCCGTGATCGCCGACGGTGTGCAGGTGAACATCCCCACCGCCGGCATGCTGGTGTCGGCCTACGCCGTCGGCGTCATGGCCGGCGCACCGGTGATGACGCTGCTGTTCAGCCGCTTCGGCAAGCGCGCGGCCCTGATGTCGCTGATGCTCATCTTCACCATCGGAAACCTGCTGTCGGCGTTCGCGCCGAGCTACGCGACCCTGCTGCTGTCGCGCCTGGTCACCAGCCTCAACCACGGGGCCTTCTTCGGCATCGGCGCCGTGGTGGCGGCGAGCGTCGTGCCCAAGGAGAAACAGGCCAGCGCGATCGCGGCCATGTTCATGGGCTTGACCGTGGCCAACATTGGCGGTGTGCCGGCCGCGACCTGGATCGGGCAGCAGGTGGGCTGGCGCCTGGCCTTCGGTGGCACGGCCCTGCTGGGCCTGGTCACCATCGCTGCGCTGTGGCTGGCGCTGCCCAAGGGCGAGCCGGGCACGCGCCCGGACGTGCGCCGGGAGCTGAAGGTGCTGACCCGCCCCGACGTGCTGCTGGCCCTGGGAACCACGGTGCTTGGCGCCGGGGCCATGTTTGCGCTCTACACCTATGTGGCGCCGGCGCTGGCCGACATCACCCAGGCCAGCCCGGGCTTCGTGGCTTTCGCGCTGGTGCTGATCGGCATCGGCTTCACACTGGGCAACAGCCTGGGCGGGCGGCTGGCCGATTGGTCGCTGGATGGCGCCACCCAGCTCATCCTCGCCGCGCTCGCCATCGTCATGGCCCTGCTGCCGCTGGCGATGACCACCCATGTGGGGGCTGCCATCGGGCTCGTGGTCTGGGGCGCCGCCGCCTTCGGCATCGTGCCGCCGGTGCAGATGCGCGTCATGCAGGCGGCGGCGCAGGCACCGGGCCTGGCCTCGTCCGTCAACGTCGGCGCGTTCAATCTCGGCAACGCCGTGGGCGCTGCCCTGGGCGGGGCCGTCATCGGCCAGGGGCTGGGCTATGCCGCCGTGCCCCTGGTGGGCGCGCTGCTGGCCTGCGGCGGCCTGGTGCTGGTGTGGCTGGGCCAGGCCGGCCGCCGATGCGTGACACAAGGTGCGTGATTCCTTTCCGCTTCTTCCATCTGATTTCGGAGTTTTTTGTGAGCAACATTCCTTCCTTTGGCGTCGGCACCTTCCGCCTGACCGGCCAGGCCGCCATGGATTCGGTGCGCAATGCATTGGACGTGGGCTATCGCGCCATCGATACCGCGCAGATCTACGGCAATGAAGCCGACGTTGGCCAGGCCATCGCCGAGAGCGGCGTGAAGCGGTCCGACCTGTTTGTCACCACCAAGATCTGGACCGACAACCTGGCCAGGACCAAGCTCGTGCCCAGCCTGCGCGAGAGCCTGGAGAAGCTGCGCACCGATCACGTCGACCTGACGCTGATCCATTGGCCCGCGCCAGGCAACGGCGTGGCGCTGCCCGAGTACATGGAGGCACTGGCCGAAGCCAAGGCGCTGGGCCTGACCCGCCAGATCGGCGTCTCCAACTTCAACATCGAACTGACCAGGCAGGCCATCGACGTGGTCGGCAACGGCGAGATCGCCACCAACCAGATCGAGTTGAGTCCCTACCTGCAGGGCCGCAAGCTGACGGCGTTCCTCCAGGAGCAGGGCATCACCGTCACCTCGTACATGACGCTGGCCTACGGCAAGGTGCTGAAGGACGCCGTGCTGGCACAGATCGCGGCCAAGCACCGGGCCACGGTGGCGCAGGTGGCGTTGGCCTGGGCGCTGCAGCTGGGCTACGCGGTGATTCCCTCGTCGACCAGGCGCGAGAACCTGGCCAGCAACCTGCTGGCTCGGGACCTGGCGCTGGACGCCGACGACATGGCGCTGATCGGCACGCTGGAGCGCAACGGCCGCGAAGTCGATCCCGAAGGATTGGCCCCGGTGTGGGACTGAGCGCCGTGCCTGCGGACCGGAGCGACCGGCCAACCTGAAAGGCAACGCTGAACAAGTCCCTCGCGTGCGGCGACTTGTTCAGCCTCGCCTTGAATGCTTGGCACAATTTTCACCTTCCCTGTCGCCCGACGTTCGACGCCGCAAACCGCCATGCCCACACGCAGACATGTCCACCACTCGGCCCTGTGGGCCATCGCCGGCCTGGCCGGATGCCAGGCATTCGCAAGGTCACCCAGCGGCCTGGCCGCCGACCTGCAAGCGTTGGAGCGGCAGGCCAACGGCCGGCTCGGCGTGCAGGTGGTGGACACCGGCACCGGCCGCGAAGCCGGCTACCGGGCCGACGAGCGCTTCATGATGCTGAGCTCGCACAAGCTGCTGGCGGCCGGCCTGGTGCTCTACCGGCACGACCAGCGCCAGGATTCGCTGGCGCGGCGCATCCGCTTCACCCGTGCCGACCTCGTCAGCCATTCACCCGTGACCGAACGCCACGTGGGTGGACAGGGCATGACCCTGGCCGAGCTGTGCCACGCCACGCTCACCACCAGCGACAACACGGCCGCCAACCTGATCCACGACAGCTATGGCGGCCCGCAGGGGCTGACGCGCTTCCTGCGCGGCCTGGGCGACGACATCACCCGGCTGGACCGCCGCGAAACCGCGCTCAACGTGCCGCAGGCCGGCGAACCGCTGGACTCGACCAGCCCGCGCGCCATCACGCGCAGCATGGGCAAGCTGGTGCTGGGCTATGTGCTCACGCCCGCATCGCGCCGGCAGCTGCAGGACTGGCTGGTGGCCAACACCACCGGCGGCAGGCGGCTGCGCGCCGGCCTGCCCACCGGCTGGCGGGTGGGCGACAAGACGGGCACGGCCGAGGTCGGCGCCAATGACATCGGCGTGGCTTGGCCGCCGGGCCGCGCGCCCCTGCTGCTGTCGGTTTACCTCGAGGCGCCCCCCACGGCGGCGCGCGACGAGGCCATCGCCACCGCCGCCCGCCTGGCCGTGGCCGCACTGGCCTGAGCGCCCCCCGGCGTGGACGCCTTGCCCCATCCATCACGCGGGTATGACACTACCGCCGTAGGGCAATTCAACCCATGCGTTTGATACTCATGCCTGGCATGGACGGCACCGGACTGCTGTTCGAGCCCTTCATCCGGGCCTGGCAGACGGCGGCCGGCCCCGCCGAGCTGCAGGTGATGCGTTATCCGGACGACCAGGCCTGGGGCTACGACGCGCTGCAACGCTGGCTACAGGGCCGACTGCCGCGTCAGGAGCCGCTCGTGCTGCTCGGCGAATCGTTCTCGGGGCCACTGGCCGTGCGACTGGCCGCGGACCCTGGCCTGCAGATCCGGGGGCTGATCCTGTGCGCCAGCTTCGTGCAATGCCCCCGGCCCAGCCTGCGCGCACCCGCGGCCCGGCTGCCCGCGCGCCTGCTGACGGGCCGGCCGAGCCTCGAGCTGGCGCAACGCGCCATCTTGGGCACGCGAGCCGATGCCGGCCTGCGCGACCTGTTCGCCCAGGCGCTGGGCCAGGTTTCGCCAGAGGTGCTCAAGACCCGGTTGATGGCGGTCATGCAGCTGGACCCCTCGATCGCCCGCCACTGGGCCAGCCTGCAGCGCCCCACGCTCAGCCTGTGCGCCTCGCGCGATTGGCTGGTGCCGGCCAGCGCCAGCCGTGCCCTGCAACGCCTGCGCCCCGGTGCCGACCTGCGCTGGCTGCCGGCCCCGCATGGCGTGCTGCAGACCGCGCCGCAGCAGGCCGCCACCGCCGTGGCGGATTTCGTGCGGGGCCCAGCCACCTGCGCGGGGCGGCCATGATGGGTCATGGCAGCGCCAGGCTGCCACGGCGCATCACTGGAACTTGGGCTTGCGCTTTTCGACGAAGGCGCGCACGGCTTCCTCGTGGTCGGCGGTCTGGTGGGCGATGGCCTGGTAGGCGGCCGAGATCTCGAGCGTGGAGGCCAGCGAGTTCTCCTGCCCCTCGCGGATCAGGCGCTTGGTCATGCGCAGCACGCCACCGGGGTTGGCGGCGATCTTGCCGGCCAGTGTCTTGGCGGCGTTCAGCAGCTCGTCGGGTTCGACCACGCGCGAGACCAGGCCGCAGGCCAGGGCTTCCTGGGCGTTGATGGCCTCGCCCGTGAACGCCATTTCGCTGGCCTTGGACAGGCCCACGACGCGCGGCAGCAGCCAGGCGCCACCGTCGCCCGGCACGATGCCGACCTTGACGAAGCTCTCGGCAAAGGTGGCGTTGCTGGCGGCGATGCGCAGGTCGCACATGCAGGTCAGGTCCAGGCCCGCGCCGATGGCCGGGCCGTTGATGGCCGCGATGGTGGGCACGTCCAGGTTGTAGAGCGCCAGCGGCAGGCGCTGGATGCCGTTGCGGTACTCGTCCTTCACGGTGTCCGAATCAGGCGGCGTGCCGGTGAAGTACTTCTGCATGTCCTTCACGTTGCCGCCCGAGCAGAACACGGGGCCGGCGCCGGTCACGATCATGGCGCGCACCGACTTGTCCTTGCGCACCTGGGCGCACAGCTCGACGAACTCGTCCACAGCGGTGTTGCCGGTCAGCGCGTTGCGCGTCTCGGGCTGGTTCATGGTGGCGATCAGCACGTTGCCGTCGCGTTCGATTTGCAGAAAGCTCATGGCATTCCTTCCAAATGGGTCTAGGACAAATGACAGAGGTATGAGGCAATTACCGTTATTGAATGAACGGCAAACACCCCATACTGCGCGCTCACATCACACCGACGCTTCTGCGTCGGACACGCGGCGAATCAGGTCCAGCGCCAGCGGGCTGGGGTCGGCGAGCAGCGCTTCGCCCGCCACGTCGTGCCAGTGGCTCTCGCTGCCGGCCGTCACGCGCCAGTGGTGCAGGCGACGCGTGTAGAGCTGCAGGTCAAACTCGGCCGTGAAGCCGATGGCGCCGTGGATGGAGTGGCTGAAATCGGCCACCACGACCACGGCTTCGCTGGTGCGTGCCTTGCCCACGGCCACCCGCACCGGGTCCGGCGTGAGCGTGCGGCTTTCGCAGGCGATCTGCGCCGCCATGCGCGACGAGAAGGCGTGTTCCGAAATCTGCGCCAGCTCGTGCTGGATGATCTGGAACTTGCCGATGGGCCGGCCGAACTGCTGGCGTTCGTTGGCGAACTGCAGCGTGCGCTCGAAGCAGGTCATCAGCGCGCCCGACAGCAGCGCGGCATACACCATGGCCTGGGCGACCTGCAGGTCGCCGGCGCCGGGCACCACGGGCGCCGCCGTCCAGACGGCCTCGGGCCAGCTCAGGCCGGCGTCCAGCGGGAACACGGCGGGGGTCTGGCTGGCTGCGGCTGCGGCCAGCAGGCGGGTCTCCCCCCCCAGCTCGACCGCCACCCACTGCGCCACCTTGGCGCAGCGCACACCGACCGCGCTGACCTGACCGCCAGCCTGCCTGGCGCGCGGCGCCATGGCGATGGCGCCCTCGGGCAGGCTGGCGCCGGCTTGTGCCAGCCAGCCGCGCACGAGCATGGTTTCGGCCAGCGGCAGCGGCAGCGCGTGGCGGCCGATCAGCTCCCACAGCGCGCAGGCGTCTTTCAGCACCATGCCAGCGCCGTCGGCGGACTCGGGCACCAGCGCGTCGGCAAAGCCCGACTCGGCGATCTGGGCCCACAGCGCGGCGGCGTCGGCGCCGCCTTCGATCTGGCGCACCACGGCGGGCGTGCATTGCTCGGCCAGCAGCTGGCCCAGGGCATCGCTAAACATGTTGTCCATTGTGTGACTCCTTGTCGGCGTATCAAGCCATTCCCGTTGTCTTTAAAACGGCAACAACCCCATACCCCATGAATTTCTGTGAATCAACGCAGTCCCAGGCCGCGGGCGATCATGCCCCGCAGGATGGAGCGCGTGCCGCCGCGCAGCGTGTAGCACGGCGCGATGTGGGTCACGTAGGTGAGGGTCTGCATCAGCTCGAACGGGACATCCGCCTCGTCGCGCGACAGCAGGTCATCGGCGATGGCCGCCGGGATGTACTGCTCCAGCACCGTGCCCTGGTCCTTGACCAGCGCGGCCTCGACGATGGGGCTTTCGTGGCGCGCCAGCTTTTCCTGGATGGCGATGGACATGGCGCGAAGCGGGGCCATGCGCGTGAGGATCTGCCCGGCCAGGCGGGTGGATTCGGGGCGCTTGCCGGCGGGCGTGCGGATGTAGGCCAGCCACTGGTCGAACAGCACGACCGACGAGAAGATGCGCTCGGGGCCGCTGCGCTCGAAGGCCAGCTCGGCGTTCACCTGCTCCCAGCCCTGCCCTTCGTTGCCCACCAGCGCGTCGGCGCTGAGCTGCACGTTGTCGAAGAACACCTCGCAGAAGTGGCTGTCGCCGGCCAGGTCTTCGATGGGGCGCACGGTGATGCCGGGCAGCGACAGGTCGACCAGCACCTGCGACAGGCCCTTTTGCCGGTCTTCGGTGGTGCCCGAGGTGCGCACCAGCGCGATCATGTAGTGGCAGTGGTGGGCGTTGGTGGTCCAGATTTTCTGGCCGTTGAGCAACCAGCCCTGGTCGTTCTTCTCGGCGCGCGTTTTCACGCTGGCCAGGTCAGAGCCGGAGTTGGGCTCGCTCATGCCGATGCAGCAGTACAGCTCGCCCTGGGCGATCTTGGGCAGGATGGTGCGCTTTTGCTCGTCGGTGCCGTACTTCAGCAGCAGCGGGCCGCTCTGGCGTTCGGCGATCCAGTGCGAGCCCACGGGTGCGCCGAAGTTGAGGAACTCCTCGACCAGCACGTAGCGCTCGAACGCCGTGCGGCCGCCACCGCCGTATTCCTTGGGAAAGGTCATGCCGAGCCAACCCTTGGCGCCCAGCGCCTTGGAGAACTCGGGGTCGAAGCCCGACCACGACTTGGCGCGGATGTGCGCCGGGATCTTGGCCGTGGCCTCGGTCAGGAAGGCGCGCACCTCGGCGCGCAGCGCTTCGGCCTCGGCCGGGATCTGCGTGATGGTCAGTGAGGCGATGGAGCTCATCCGAGCACTCCTTGGGTCGTGAGGTCGTCGATCTGGGCGTCGCTCAGGAACAGCGTGTCCTTGAGCACTTCGCGCGTGTGGTAACCGAGGGGCGGCGGTGCCGTGCGGTACTGCACCGGGGTGTCGGAAAAGCGCATGGGGCTGGCCACCAGCGGGATCTCGCCGCCAACGGGGTGCGTCATGCTGATCTGCATGCCGCGCGCCTTCACGTGCGGATCGGCGAACACGTCGGCCAGCGTGTTGATCGGGCCGCACGGCACCTGGGCCTTTTCCAGGAACTCGACCCATTCCTTGGTCGTTTTGGTGACCGTGAGCTGACGCACCATGGCGATCAATTCGGTGCGGTTGACGATGCGCGCGGCATTGGTCTTGAACTTGGGGTCGTCGCTCCAGGGCTTGCCGGTGGCTTTGCAGAAACGCGCGAACTGGCCGTCGTTGCCAATGGCCACGATCATGTAGCCGTCCGAGGTTGGGAAGTCCTGGTACGGCAGCGTGTTCGGGTGGGCGTTGCCCATGCGCTGCGGGTTCTCGCCCGAGTACAGGTAATTCATGGCCTGGTTGATCATGCAGGCCACGCCCACGTCCAGCAGCGCCATGTCGATGTGCTGGCCGCGCCCGGTGATGTTGCGTGCCTGGATGGCCGCCAGAATCGCCGTGCTGGAAAACAGGCCCGTCAGCACATCGGTGATGGCCACGCCGGCCTTCATGGGGCCGCCGCCCGGCTCGCCATCGGGCAGGCCAGTCACGCTCATCAGGCCGTCCATGCCCTGGATCAGGAAGTCATAGCCGGGGCGCGGCGCGTACGGGCCGGTCTGGCCGAACCCGGTCACCGAACAGTAGATGAGGCGCGGGTTGACGACCTTGAGGCTGTCGTAGTCCAGCCCGTACTGCTTGAGGTTGCCGAACTTGAAGTTCTCGATCAGCACATCGCACTGCTTGGCCAGCTCGACGATGAGCTGCTGCCCTGCCGGCTTGGCCATGTCCACCGCCACCGAGCGCTTGTTGCGGTTGGTGCAGAAGTAATAGGCGGCGTCGGTGGTGGTGTTGCCCTCCTTGTCCTTCAGGAAGGGCGGGCCCCAGGTGCGCGTGTCGTCACCCGAGCCGGGGCGCTCGATCTTGATCACCTCGGCGCCCAGGTCACCCAGCGTCTGGGCGGCCCAGGGGCCCGCCAGCACGCGGGACAAATCCAGCACCCGGATGCCCTGCAGGGCGGCCACGGGTGCGCCCGTCGGGGCAGCAGTCTGTTCGGTCATTGCAATTCAACTCCAGCGATCTTGGCGATGCGTTTCCATTGTTCGATTTCCTTGAGCTGGAAGGCCGCGAACTCGGCCGGCCCGCCCTTGGCGGCTTCGGCGCCCAGCTTCTCGTAGAAGGCCTTGGTTTCAGGCAGCTGCACGATCTTGGTCATCAGGTCGGCCATCACCTTGGTCTCGGCGGCCGGCACCTTGGCCGGCATCATGGCGCCCACCCAGGCGTAGGCTGTGAAGCCCGGCAGACCGGCTTCGGCCGCCGTGGGGATGTCCTTGGCCGCGGGCACGCGCTGGGTGTGCGCCAGCGCCAGGCCGCGGGCCTTGCCCGAGTTGATGAGCTCGAGCGCCGAGGTGATCTCGACGAAGCTGAAGTCGATGGTGTTGGCCACGATGGCCTGCATGGACTCGCTCGCGCCCTTGAACGGGATGTTGGTCGTCTTGACCTTGGCCTGCTCGTTGAACAGCTCGGCCATCAGCTGGTAGCCGGCCGAGCCGGCGCCGTAGTTCAGCTTGCCGGGGTTGGCCTTGGCGGCGGCGATCAGGTCGGCCATGGTCTTGTATTTGGAGCCCGCAGGCGTGGCCAACACGGCCGGCGTCAGCACCGACAGGCTCAGCGGCTTGAAGTCCTTGACCGGGTCGTAGGGCAGCTTCTTGAACAAGGCGGCATTGACGGCCAGCGTGGAGTTGCTGCCGAAGAAGACGGTGTAGCCGTCGGGCTTGGCATTGAGCGCCGCGTTCACGGCGATGAAGCCGTTGCCGCCCGGGCGGTTGTCGATGACCACGGCTTGACCGGTCAGGTCGGTGAGCTTCTTGCCGAAGTAGCGCGCCGAGGTGTCCGTGGCCGAACCTGGCGGAAACGGCACGATGAAGGTGACGGTGCGGTTGGGGTAGGCCTTGTCAGCGGCATGTGCAGGCCCGGCCAGGCCCGCGCCCAGCAACACGGCGGCGCCCACGGTGGCGCTCATGGCGCGGCGGGTGAAGGAATTCGATTTCATGCAGTATCTCCCGTTTATCGTTGAAAAATCATCGAGCAAACAACCATACTGTCAATCAAGCGACACGCCCGTGTCCTTGATGACGCCCGCCCAGCGCTTGATCTCGGCGTCGATGTAGGCGCCATACTCGGCCGGGGTGGACCCCAGCGGCACCGCGCTTTGCAGCTTGAGCTTGTCCAGCACCGCCGGGGTGTTCAGGGCCTTGGTGAACTCGGCGTTCAGGCGGTCCACGATGGGCTTGGGCGTCTTGGCCGGCACCATCACGCCTTGCCAGGCGCCGACATCGAAGCCCTTGAGGCCAGCTTCGGCCAGCGTGGGCGTGTTGGGGAAGTTGGCCAGGCGCTTGCCGGTGCTGACGGCCAGCAGGCGCAGCTTGTTGTCGGCGATGAAGGGCGCGACCGAGTTGATGGTGTCGGTCATGAAGTCGATGTGGCCGGCAACCAGGTCGGCATCGGCCGGGGCGCTGCCCTTGTAGGGTACGTGGCGCGTGTCGAGGCCAAAGCCCTGCCCCATGCGGAAGGCCGTGAGGTGCGTGGTGTTGCCCGCGCCGGCCGAGCCGTAAGTCAGCTTGCCGGGGTTGGCCTTGGCGTGGGCCACGAACTCGGCCACGTTCTTGACCGGCATCTTGGGGTGCACGACCAAAGCCATGGGCACGGTGGCCGTCAGCAGCACCGGCGCCAGGTCCTTCTTCACGTCGTAGTTCAGCTTTTTGTAGAGCGAGGGGCTGAGCGCGATGGACGAGGTGTTGTAGAGGATGGTGTAGCCATCGGCCGGGGCCTTGGCCACCAGCGCGTTGCCGATGTTGGCGTTGGCGCCGGGCCGGTTGTCCACCACGATGGTCTGGCCGATCTGCTCGGACACCTGCTGCGCCAGCACCCGACCCACCATGTCGGTCGGCCCACCGGGCGGGAACGGGATCACCAGGGTGATGGGCTTTTGCCGGGGCCAGTCATCGGCCGCCTGGGCCGCAGGGGCCAGCAGGCCCAAGCCCAGGGTCATGGTGAGCGCGGCCAGCACAGGGCGGCGCGCGCAAGGCGTGGCTTGCAAAGGCATGGGAAGTCTCCTTGTGAATCGTGGGTGGGCGGCTGCCCACGGGCACATCATGGCTCAGGTCTGCCCCTCGCCCGCCAGCAGGCGCGTGGCCACGTAGCGCATCACCTGGGTGCCAGACTGGTTGAACACGTCCACGCGCGAGGTGACCACGGCGCGGCCGCTCTGGCTGGTCGGGCGGATGTCGGTCACCTCGACCAGGGCCTCGATGGAGTCGCCCACGCACACGGGCGCCAGGATCTGCTGGTGCAGCTCCAGCATGGCCAGGCCCGTGCCCTGGATCATGGACTGCAGGATGAAGCCTTCGATGAAGGTGTAGGTGAGCGCGCCGGGCACCGGGCGGCCCCGCATGGCCGCGCCTTCAAAGGTGGTGTCCAGGAAGATCGCCTCCAGCATGCCGGTGGCGTTGACGAAGTTGACCAGGTCCGCCTCGGTGATGGTGCGCCGGAAGGTGCGCAGCTGCTGGCCCACCTGCAGCTCTTGCCAGACGAAGCCACGCCCCATGCGGGGCACCTGCGCGTAGCCGGGCTGCCCCGGTTTGAGCGCCGCAGAGGCAGGCGGCGCGGGCGGCTTGCCCGTGGCCGAGGAAGAGCTGGTCATGGTGTCTCCTGATGCGGCCGGCGGGGTCTGTGCCGCCCATGCTCGTCCGCTGGTTCGACGCCGATTATTGAAAACTCGCCTTAAACTTGTCTAGTATTCATTTGGTCTTCTGTGATAGCACCATGATATCAACCGATTTTCGCCAGCTGCGGCATTTCGTGGTGCTGGCCCACACGCTGAACTACCGCAAGGCCGCCGAACAGCTGCACATGGCGCAGCCGCCGTTGTCGGCCTCCATCCGCCGGCTGGAAGAGCGCCTGGGGGTGCAACTGTTCGAGCGCGACCGGCGCGGCACGGCGCTGACCGCCGCCGGCCTGCTGGCCCTGCCCCATGCCGAGCAGGCCTTGCACCACGCGCAGGCCTTTGCCACGGCTGCGCAAGCCGCCGCCGTGGGCGAGCGCGGCCACCTGCACATCGGCTTTGTGGGCTCGACCACCTACGAGCTGCTGCCCCGCCTGGTGCAGCTGGTGCGCGAGCGCCTGCCCCAGGTCGAGCTGGAGTTGACCGAAAGCCCCAGCAGCGACCTGTGCGCCATGCTGCGCCAGGGCGCGCTGCATGCAGCCTTGCTGCGCTACCCGGTCACCGTGGCCCAGGGGCTGAACCTGCAACCCCTGCACGAAGACAGCCTGATCGCCGCCGTGCCCGCCGGCCATGCCCTGGCCGCGCGCAAACGCGTGGCGCTGGCCGAGCTGCAGGGCCAGCCCTTCATCCAGTACAGTCCCACGCAGGTGCCCGGCCTGCACGCACTCATCGAAGCCGCCTGCCAGCGCGCGGGCTTCCAGCCCCGCTCCCAGCAGCATGCGACGCAGGCGCAGACCATCCTGAGCCTGGTGCAGGCCGGCCTGGGCGTGGCGCTGGTGCCCGCTGCCATGGCGCGCACCGCCACGCACGGCGTCCACTTCCTGCCGCTGAACGACGTCGGCCACATGTCGGCCACCGGCGTCGCCCTGGCCTGGGAGCCCGAACGCGACACCCCGCTGACCCAGCGATTTCGCGAGCTGCTGATGCAGGCCCTGCCGGGATGGGCGCTGTGACGGACGGGGGCTCCGCGAAGCGCAAGTCGCACCGGGGGCCGGGCGTCACGTCCTCAGGACTGAACCGGCCACGCTTCGGCAAGCCAGGTGCCCCGAACGGTCTGCAATGGAGTATCGCCTCATTCTCGTTATTGATCCAACGGAAAGCGAGGCATACTCCTAAGGCAATAAAAAAGCCGGTGCAGACACCGGCTTGAGTGACAGGGCCCCGCAGGACCGGGACAGGCCCGCACGCCAAGGCGCAGGCCGGTCGTGACCCGCGCGGGGTCAGCTGGCCAGCGCAGCCAACGCGCGCTGGGTGATCTCGTCCACCGAACCGGTGCCGCTGATCTTGCGGTACTTGGGTGCAGCGGCCGCGTCGGCAGCCGCCCAGTTGCTGTAGTAGTCGACCAGCGGGCGCGTCTGCTTGCTGTAGACGTCCAGGCGCTCGCGCACGGTGGCTTCCTTGTCGTCGTCGCGCTGCACCAGGGGTTCGCCGGTCACGTCGTCCTGGCCCTCGACCTTGGGGGGGTTGAACGTGACATGGTACGTGCGGCCCGAGCCGGGGTGGCTGCGGCGGCCGCTCATGCGCTCGATGATGGCGTCGAACGGCACGTCGATCTCCAGCACGTAGTCGAGCTTGACGCCCGCGGCCTTCATCGCGTCGGCCTGCGGGATCGTGCGCGGGAAACCGTCGAACAAAAAGCCCTTGGCGCAGTCAGGCTGGGCGATGCGCTCTTTCACCAGGTTGATGATGAGGTCGTCGCTCACCAGCTGGCCCGCATCCATCACGGCCTTGGCCTGCAGCCCCAGCGGCGTGCCGGCCTTGACGGCGGCGCGCAGCATGTCACCCGTCGAAATCTGGGGAATGCCGTACTTCTCGCAAATGAACGCCGCTTGCGTGCCTTTGCCAGCGCCAGGCGGGCCAAGAAGAATGAGCTTCATGATGAATCCTTGTCAGTTTTGAAAATCGTCGCGCCTGTGCAGCCACAGGCCCTGGAATGCAGCGGGCCCAGGCAGTGCCGGGGCCAAAACGGCACGCAGGATAGCACGCACCTCCGTGGCGCTCCGGGCGCACGAGACAATGCGTTACGAGCCCCTCTCAGCGGCCCTCGCCCGCCCCCGCGGCAAAGGTGGCCTGCACGTGCTTCAGGTCCTCGGGCGTGTCGACCCCACGACCGGGCGCCTCGGCGGTGACGTGCACCGCGATGCGGTGGCCGTGCCACAGCGCCCGCATCTGCTCCAGCGATTCGCAGCGCTCGATGGGCGCCTGCGCCAGCGTGGGAAACGCACGCAGAAAGCCGACCCGATAGCCGTAGATGCCGATGTGCCGCAGCGGTGCAGGATCGGTCGGCAGCGCCTGCACGCCGTCGGCGAACCCATCGCGCCACCAGGGCATGGGGGCGCGGCTGAACGACAGGGCCAGGCCATGGCGGTCGGTCGTCACCTTCACGACATTCGGGTTGACGAAATCGGCCAGCGTGTCGATGGCGTGCGCGGCGGTGCTCATGGACGCCTGCGGATGACGGACCAGCAGCTCCGCCACGGCGTCGATCAGCGCCGGGGCGATCAAGGGCTCGTCGCCCTGCACGTTGACGACACAGGCTTCATCGGCCAGACCCAGGGCCGCGCAGGCCTCGGCCAGGCGGTCGCTGCCGCTGGGGTGGTCGGCGGCGGTCAGCACCGCCCGCACGCCGTGGGCCTGGCATGCGGCAACAACCTCGGGCGCGTCGGTGGCGACCACCACCTCCGTCGCCTGCGACTGGCGGGCGCGCTCGGCCACGCGCACCACCATGGGCTTGCCGCCCAGGTCGGCCAGCGGCTTGTTGGGCAGGCGGGTCGACGCCAGACGCGCCGGAATCAGAACGGTGAAGGGCATGGGGTCAAGCGCTTTCATGAAGGCGGTGTAGCGGGCTTTTCGGCGGCCTTCGTGGAGGCCTGCGCGGCGCGCAATCCGAGCGTGGGCAATCTGAAGACACGAAGGGTATGCCAAGCTCTCCGTTTCATCAACAACGGCATTGGACCCATACCCCTTGCCCCAAATGCAAATCAGCCAGCAACGGGTGCTGGCTGATGGCTTGGCGGCATGCAGTGCGCATGCGGGGCCGGCAACAAGCCCACGCCGGCTTGGCCGACGGGGCCTGGCGGCATCACGGCGCGCCGTGCTGCACGCCCTGCGGGTGCATGGGCATCATGTTGGTGTTCATGTGGAACATGACCCACAGCGTGCCGGCGATAGCGATGGCCACGAAGACCACGGTGAAGATGGTGGACAGCATGGTCCAACCGCCTTCGACCTTGCCGTTCATGTGCAGGAAGAACACCATGTGCACGATGATCTGCACCACCGCGAAGGCGCCCAGCACCAGCACGGCGGTCGAGCGGTTGGCGATGATGTCGGTCATCACCAGCCAGAACGGGATGGCGGTGAGGACGATGGAGAGCACGAAGCCCCACATGTAGCCCGAGAACGTGCTGTGCGGGCCATCGTCGTGGTGGTGGTCGTCGTGACCGTGAACGTCTTGTGCACTCATCAGAGCACCCCCATCAGGTAAACAAAGGTGAACACGCCGATCCAGACCACGTCCAGGAAGTGCCAGAACATGGACAGGCACATCAGGCGACGCTTGTTTTCGTGGATCAGGCCGTGCTTGCTGATCTGGATCATCAGCACGACCAGCCAGATCAGGCCGAAGGTCACGTGCAGGCCGTGGGTGCCCACCAGGGCAAAGAAGGCCGACATGGCGGCGCTGCTCTGCGGGCCCGCGCCCACGTGGATCAGGTGGTGGAACTCGTAGAGTTCGACCGCCAGGAAGCACAGGCCGAAGAAGCCGGTGATGGCCAGCCACAGCAGCGTGCCGCCCTTGTCATTGACCTGCTTGCGCAGCATGGCAAAGCCGAAGGTGATGGACGACAGCAGCAGGAAGGCCGTGTTCAGGGCCACCAGCGTCAGGTCGAACAGCTCGGCGCCGTTGGGCCCGCCCGCAAAGTTGCGGCCCAGCACGCCCCAGGTGGCGAACAGCGACGCGAAGATGAGGCAGTCGCTCATCAGGTAGAGCCAGAAGCCCAGCGCGGTGCCGTTCTCGGGATGGGGCTCGTGTGCGAGGTGGTACTCGCGCGTGGCCAGGGCGGCTGTGCCGCCAGCGTTCAGGTGTGGATTAGACATGTGCGGCAGCCAGCTGTTGCGTGCGCTTTTCTTCCGTGGCCGCCACGTCGGCCGCCGGGATGTAGTAGTCGCGCTTGTAGTTGAAGGTGTGAATGATCGAGGCCAGCACGGTGCCGGCGAACGATGCGATGGCCAGGGGCCACATGTGCCAGATCAGGGCGAAACCCAGCACCGTCGACAGGCCGGCGACCACGATGCCGGAACCGGTGTTCGCAGGCATGTGGATGGGCTCGAAGCCGGTCAGCGGACGCTGGTAGCCGTGCTTCTTCATGTCCCACCAGGCATCGACGTCGTGCACCACGGGCGTGAAGGCGAAGTTGTACTGCGGCGGGGGTGACGAGGTGGCCCACTCCAGCGTGCGGGCATCCCAGGGGTCGCCGGTTTCGTCACGCAGCTTGTCGCGCTGCAGGTAGCTGACCACGAGCTGGATCAGGAAGCAGCCGATGCCGGCGGCGATCAGGGCCACACCGAAGGCGGCAATGATGAACCAGATCTGCAGCGAGGTGTCTTCGAAGTGGTTGGCGCGGCGCGTCACTCCCATCAGGCCCAGGATGTACAGCGGCGTGAACGCCACCCAGAAGCCGACCAGCCAGAACCAGAACGACGCCTTGCCCCAGAACTCGTTGAGCTTGTAGCCAAAGGCCTTGGGATACCAGTAGTTGATGCCGGCGAACACGGCGAACACCACGCCGCCGATGATCACGTTGTGGAAGTGCGCGATCAGGAACAGCGAGTTGTGCAGCACGAAGTCGGCCGGCGGCACGGCCAGCAGCACGCCCGTCATGCCGCCGATGGCGAAGGTGACCATGAAGCCCACCGACCACAGCATGGGCACGCTGAAGCGGATGCGGCCCTTGTACATGGTGAACAGCCAGTTGAAGATCTTGGCGCCCGTCGGGATCGAGATGATCATGGTCGTGATCCCGAAGAACGAGTTCACGCTGGCCCCCGAGCCCATGGTGAAGAAGTGGTGCAGCCACACCAGGTACGACAGGATGGTGATACAGACCGTGGCGTACACCATGGAGGTGTAGCCAAACAGGCGCTTGCGGCTGAACGTGGCCACGACTTCCGAGAAGATGCCGAAGGCGGGCAGCACCAGGATGTAGACCTCGGGGTGGCCCCAGATCCAGATCAGGTTCACGTACAACATGGGGTTGCCACCCAGGTCGTTGGTGAAGAAGTTGGTGCCCACATAGCGGTCCAGCGACATCAGCACCAGGGCAGCGGTCAGCACCGGGAACGAGGCCACGATCAGGGCGTTGGTGCACAGCGAGGTCCAGGTGAAGACGGGCATCTTCATCAGGTTCATGCCGGGCGCGCGCATCTTGATGATGGTGACGATCAGGTTGATGCCCGACAGCGTGGTCCCCACCCCGGCGACCTGCAGCCCCCAGATGTAGTAGTCCAGCCCGGTGCTCCCGCTCTGGTGTCCCAGGTTGGACAGCGCCAGCCAGCCCGAGGTCGAGAACTCGCCCAGGAACAGCGAGATCATGACCAGCACAGCACCGCCGGTCGTCATCCAGAAGCTGAAGTTGTTCAGGAACGGGAACGACACGTCACGCGCGCCGATCTGCAGCGGCACCACGTAGTTCATGAAACCCGTCACGAACGGCATGGCCACGAAGAAGATCATGATCACGCCGTGGGCCGTGAAAATCTGGTCGTAGTGGTGCGGGGGCAGGTAGCCCATGTTGTCGCCAAAGGCCATGGCCTGTTGCAGACGCATCATCACCGCGTCGGCGAAGCCGCGCAGCAGCATGACCAGCGCCAGCAGCATGTACATGATGCCGATCTTCTTGTGGTCGATGGAGCAGATCCAGTCGTTCCACAACGGGCCCCAGAGCTTGAATTTGGTGATGCCGGCCAGCACAGCCAGACCACCGAGCACCACGGCAATGAAAGTCACCAGCACGATGGGCTCGTGCGTCATGGGAATCTGATCCCAGGTGATGCGACCCAACAGCCAGTGGGCCGGCGTAGTTTGTTCAGACACAGACATGTTTCTTGTCTCTCAATGATTGCTGGGGCTCAATGGCCCGCCTGGGGCGCGGATGCGGGCGTTTCAGACGCAGGCGCAGCCTGGGCGCTGGCCGGTTGCAGGCCGGCGTCCTTGGCCATGATCTCGTGCATGCAGACTTGGCCGTCTTCGACGCAGCGGTTCAGGATGCGCTGATAGAGCTGGTCTTCCACCGACGAGAACAGCTGCACGGGGTTGCGCTCGCTGGGCTTGACCAGCTCGCGGTAGGCATCGCGCGACAGCGGCTGGCCTTCCGCCTTGGCCTTGGCCACCCAGGCGTCGAAGTCCTGATCCGACAGGCCATGGAACTTGAACGTCATGCCCGCAAAGCCGGCGCCGCTGTAGTGCGCCGACTTGCCGGGGAATTCACCGGGCTTGTTGATGACCGCGTTGAGCTGCGTCTCCATGCCGGGCATGGTGTAGATCATGCCGGCCAGGTCCGGCACGTAGAACGCGTTCATGGTGTGGGTCGAAGTCAGCTTGAAGCGGATCGGACGATCCACCGGCGCGGCCAGCTCGTTGACCGTCGCAATGCCCTGCTCCGGCAGGAAGAACAGCCACTTCCAGTCCAGCGACACGACTTCCACCTCGAGCGGCTTCACATCGGGGCTCAGCGGCTTGTCGGCCGAGATGCGGTCCAGCGGGCGATAGGGATCGAGCTGGTGCGTGGTGATCCAGGTCAGGGCGCCCAGCGCGATGATGATCAGCAGCGGCGCGGACCAGATGATCAGCTCCAGCTTGGTGGAGTGGTGCCAATCGGGGTCGTAGTCGGTTTCGGCGGCCTTGCCGTTCTGGCGGTAGCGCCAGGCGAACAGCAGGATCAGGACGATCACCGGCACCACGATGAGCAGCATGAGGGCGGTGGCAACGACGATCAAACGGCCCTGTTGGGCCGCAATGTCGCCAGCGGGATTGAGTACCACGAGCTCGCAGCCGGCAAGTAAACCGACGGCGGCGAGCACGATGGCACTGCGGAGCAAGTTGATGAGACGCATGCTTTGGCAGACCAGAAGGTGGATGAGCCACACTGTTTTGGGGAAAACCCGGTGGGTCGGCGGGAATGTACGGCAAAACCAGGGGCACGCCTATAGGACGTTTTGTCCTATTGCACCCCGAAACAGTGCACACCCCAGGTCAGCCCAGCGCTGAAAGCAACGCTATCGTTTTTGCACCGCAGCGCTGCGGCCCTGATCCGCGCGGCGATTGAGCCTGTAGGGGCCCTGCTCCCCTCAGGAAAACCCTTGTCACCGCCGGCCTTTCTGCGCCCTGTTTTCCCCTATCCTGTGAAGCGTGCCCAGGGCACAAGCGGTTGCACTGCGGTGGTGCAACCGAGTTTGCTGCAGTAAGTGAGGGACCATGGCCACCTTGACCCAAACCTTTCCCACGCCAGCCGGTTCGCCGGGTGTCGGATCGTCTGCACCGTCCCAGGAGGACGTGAAGCCTGGCGACATCGCCGTGGGCGTGATCATCGGACGCACCTCCGAGTATTTCGACTTCTTCGTCTACGGCATCGCCTCGGCGCTCGTGTTTCCCAAGGTGTTCTTCCCCTGGTTGCCGGGCCTGGAGGCCACCCTGTGGTCCTTCGCGCTCTTTGCACTGGCCTTCATCGCGCGCCCCATCGGCACCGCGCTGTCCATGGCCATCCAGCGCCGCTGGGGCATGGCCACCAAGTTGACCACCGCGCTGTTCCTGCTGGGCACCTGCACTGCGTGCATCGCCTTTCTGCCGGGCTACGAGGTCCTCGGCATCCATGCCGTGATCCTGCTGGCCCTGTTTCGCTTTGGCCAGGGCTTGGCCCTGGGCGGCTCCTGGGACGGCCTGCCGTCGCTGCTGGCCATGAATGTGCCCCAGGAGCGCCGCGGCTGGTACGCCATGATGGGCCAGTTGGGTGCGCCGATCGGCTTCATCATCGCCAGCGGCTTGTTCGCCTACCTGTACACCAGCCTGTCGCACGACGACTTCTTCAGCTTCGGCTGGCGCTACCCCTTCTACGTGGCCTTCGCGATCAACGTCGTGGCCTTGTTCGCCCGCCTGCGGCTGGTCATGGACGATGAGTTCCAGACCATGCTGGCCCGCAGCGAACTCACCCCGGTCGACGTGGGCGAGCTCATGAGCAACCAGGGACACAACGTGATCATCGGCGCCTTCGCCGCGCTGGCGAGCTTCGCGCTGTTCCACCTGGTGACGGTGTTCCCGCTGTCCTGGGTGCAGCTGTTCACCTCGCAGCCGGTGGGCGAGTTCCTGGAGGTGCAGATCGTCGGCGGCTTCCTCTGCGCCATCGCCGTCGTGGTGTCGGGCTGGGCCGCCGACCGCTTCGGCCGCCGCAACACCCTGGGCTCCATGGCGGCGCTGATCGCCTTGTTTGCCCTGGCGGCGCCCATGCTGCTCAAAGGCGGCACGGCGGGCCAGAACACCTTCCTGCTGCTGGGCTTCGTGCTGCTGGGCCTGTCCTACGGCCAGTCCTCGGGCACCGTGACCTCGAACTTCCTGTCCAAGTACCGCTACACCGGCGCCGCCTTGACCACCGACCTCGCCTGGCTCATCGGCGCAGCCTTTGCGCCCCTGGTGGCGCTGGGCCTGTCGGCTTACTTCGGACTGGGCTACCTCAGCGTCTACCTGCTGTCGGCCTGCGTGTGCACGCTGGGCGCCCTGGCGCTGAACAAGTCCCTGGAATCGCGCGACAGCCAGTGAGCCTGGTTGGCCGCGGTCACCCCCTCAGGCACCTTCGGGTGCCTTTTTCATGCCCTGCCTCCATGCCTTCAATCTGACGCTCAGCTGTCTGCGCGCCAGCCACGCCGTTCCGGTTCCGGCGTCAGGATGAAGCCGAGTCTGCAGCGGGCTCGGCCGCCAACCGCGTCGGCTTCGCGCCACAGCACGGTGTGGATGCCGGATGCCAGCAGCCAGCAGCGCCGGCGACCTGGACCACCAGCATGTCGTTGCGGCCTCTGCATCGGCCTGGTGGCCGCCCGCCGGGTAGCCCTGGCGCACAATCCCTGCCATGAGCTACACCGCCAACTTCGCCCCCGAAACCCTCTCGCGCGCCGAGGTCGACGCCCAGCGCGGGCCGCTGGTGCTGGAATTCGGCACCAACTGGTGCGGGCACTGCCAGCGCGCGCAGCCCTCGGTACAGGCTGTGCTGGCCGCGAACGACGTGCCGCACGTCAAGGTGGAAGACGGTTCCGGCCGCCCCCTGGGCCGCTCGTTTGGCGTGCGCCTTTGGCCCACGCTGGCGTTCCTGAAGGACGGGCAAGAGCTGGCACGCGTGGTGCGCCCCACCGACACGTCCGAGCTGAGCCAGGCCCTGAGCCGCATCCTGACGTGAGACACAGCGAACCGCGGCACACATCCGCCCTGCTGGCCGGGCCTTGACTCCCCCGCCGCAACTCACCACCCGCGCTCGGGCCCAGTGCATCCACCCTCAAGCCGGCTCCGGTGACGCCCATCTCCGCATCGGTCTGACCGTCCGCACGCATGGCTGACGGCCACACCTGCCATGCCGCTCATGGCTGACGGGATCCAGCCGTGCTTGGTGCAATGCGGCGCGGCTCCAGCAACCAATCTCGATACGGAGTATGGATCCATCTCCGTCAATTTTTCATCGGCAACCACCCCATACCTCAACCCCTCGACAAGAAAAACACCCTCGTCCCGCTCGCACCGCCCACACCAATCAGCCCTGCTGCAAGACCACCGACAATCGCCGCATGAGCGCCGGCCCCGACTCCTCCAACTTCGACTTTCTGCGCAAACGTGAGCCTGAACTCTGGCAACTGGGCCAGCAGGCCGAGCGCTATTTCCATCCTGACCCCAACACCTGCCTGCTCAAGCTGCGCCAGTTCGGCGAAGTGCTGGCGCAGACGCTGGCCCAGCGCACCGGCCTGCAGCCCGAGCCGGGTGAAAGCCAGTTCGAGCTGATCGGCCGGCTGCAGCGCGCGCAGGTCGCCCCGTACGAGGTGAGCGACCTGCTGCACAAGGTGCGCATGATCGGCAACGATGCCAACCACGCCCAGTCGGGCGACCACCGCAGCGCGCTGACCACGCTCAAGCTGTGCTGGCAACTGGCGGTGTGGCTGCACCGCCAGTTCGAGGCCCCGGGCTTTCGCTCCGGCCCGTTTCGCCCGCCCGAAGCCCGGCAGGACGCCCCGCCCTCTGCGGCAAGCCCCGCGCTGTTGCAGGAGCTGAGCCGGCTGCGTGAACGCGTGCGCAGCCACGAACACAGCCTGGGCCGGGCGCGCCAGGCCCAGCAAGCCGCCGAGGCCGCGCACCGCGCCGCCCAGGCCACGCTCCAGACCCTGCAGGCCCAGCAGGCGGGCCTGCACAGCCAGACCCGATCGCAGACCCAGGCCCTCGCCAGCGCCCAGGCCGAGCGCGATCGCCTGCACCGCGAGCTGCAGGCCGCACAGGCCGAAGCCGACCACTGGGAGCAGCGCGCGCAAGCCCGGCTCGCGGACGACGACGCATCGACCGCCGAGCCACCCATCGTCTGCCTCGACGAGTTCGAGGCCCGCACGCTGGTGGACGTGCAACTGCGCGCCGCAGGCTGGCAGGCCGACAGCGAGCACCTGAGCTTTGCGCAAGGCGCCCGGCCCCAGCCCGGCGTGCACCAGGCCATCGCCCACTGGCCGCTGCTGGGCGGCGGCCCATCGGGCCTGGGCGAAGCCGACTACGTGCTGTTCCTGGGCCTGGAGCCCGTGGCCGTGGTCGAGGTGCAGCCCACGCGGCTGGATTTGTCCACCAGCATGCCGCTGGCCGAGGCCAAGGCGCAGCGCCTGCAGCCGCTGGATGACCAGCTGGCCTGGCCCGCCCCGCGCTGGCTGTATGCGGCCAATGGCCGGCCCTGGATGCCGTGCCTGCCCAACAAGAGCGGCATCTGGTTCCGCGACGGCCAGTGCGCCACCCACCTGCCGCACGACCTGCCGGAATTCCACCGGCCGCAGGACCTGGTGCACTGGCGGGCACGCACACCCGTCCGCCAGGCCTTGCCCGACCTGCAGCATCCGGCCTGGCGCGCCCTGGGCCTGCGACCGCACCAGACGGCCGCCCTGCACGCCGCCGAAGCCGCCCTCGGGGCCGGTCAGCGGCGGGTCCTGCTGAGCTTGGCGCCCGGCACGGGCAAGCGCCGCACGGCCGCCGTGCTGGCACTGCATCAGCTGGCCGCCAGGCAGGCGCGGCGCATCCTGTGGCTGGACCACAGCTCGGCCGCCGCGCCGGCGCGCGTGCAGCGCATCGACCAGGCGGCGGACCTGTGCGCATTGCTGGGCCTGCCCGCCAGCGCGGCCCGCCTGCTGCCCGCATCGGCCGATGGCGGCTGGGAGCTGGTCCACACCACCGCCACGGCCCTGGCGGACTTGCTGGCGCGCGACCCCGTGCGCCAGGCACAGGGCACGACACCGACCCACCCCTCACCCACGCATGGCGACGACATCCCTTGGCGCCAGGCCGAGTTCGACCTCATCCTGGCCCTGGACAGCCTGCCGCCCGGGTTGCAGGCCGACCGGCCTGCTGGTGCTGCCGCGGCCTCGCCGGTCGAAGAAGCCACACAGGCCGCCTCATCCGGCCTGACGCTGCAGCAGCTGTTGGCCGACACCAGCGAGGTGCTCGGGCGCTTCGACTGTCCGGCCATCGGGCTGGCGGCAGCCCCCACCGTGCACATGCAGGCCTGGTTTGGCGCGCCGGTGTTCGACTACGACCTGGCGCAAGCCGTGGTCGACGGCGTTCGCCTGGACCATGCCCCGCCGCTGGTGCTGCACACCCACCTCTCGGTCGCCGGCCTGGTGCTCAAGCCCGGCCAGCACGTGCCGCTGCTCGACCTTGCCAACCAGGACGTGCGCCCCCACACCCAGGCTCACGCCAGCGCGTACGAGCTGGAGGACTACAACCGCCGCGTCATCGTCTCGGCCCACACCCAGGCCGTCTGCGAGGCCGTGGCCCGCGAACTGGACCCGGGCGCGGGCGACAAAACCATCGTCTGCTGCGTCAGCGCCGAACACGCCGACCGCGTCGCCCTGGCCTTGACCCGCGCGCTGGGGCAACGCTTTCCCGGCCTGCCCGCGCACGCCGTGGTCCGCCTCGATGCCGACCTGCCCCAGGCCGACACCTTGCGCACCGCCTTCGCCAGCCAGCCCCTGCCGGCCATCGCCGTGTCGGCCCGCAGCATCGCCACCTGGCCCGCGCTCGCGGGGGTGGACACCCTGGTCCTGCTGCGGCGCGAGGACAGCACGCTGTGGCTGGACCAATGGCTGTCGCGCGCCGCCCGGCCAGCGGCTGTGCCGCACGAGGCCGCCCTGGCCTCGCCTCGCACCTTCCGCATCCTCGACGGCGCCAGCCAGTTCGAACCGGCGATGCGGTGGCACGACCTGGACCTGCAACCCACCAAGCCCGGCACCCCAGCACACGCGGCTGCGCCGGCCAGCCCTGCCCGGTCGTCGGCATCGGCCCCCGCTGCGCAGGCCAAGGCCGTGGCGCCCGCACGCAAACGCGGCAAACGCGCGGCCCGTGCCAAGCAAGTCCGCACGGCCGCGCAGGCCAGTGCCGCGATCAGCCAAGCCAAGGCGGCCGGTCTGCCGCCCATCACCGCCTTGGTGGCCGAGCTGTTGCGCGTGGACACGGCCGCCGCGCGCACGCGGCTTGTGCAGGCCCTGGGCGCCAGCTTGGCGCCCCTCGATGCGGCGGCCCTGCCCATCAGCCGCCACATCGTCGAGCAGGCCTGCGGCCAGCCGCTGGCCCGGCTCGGCGACCACCTGGCCACCCTGCCCGACGCGGCGCGAGCCCCCTGGTGGCAGGCCCGCCCCGGCCTGGCTGAATTGCTGGATGCCCTGCGGCCGCCCCCACCGCCGCTCACCCACCTGCCCGTCAGCGACGAGCCAGACATGCTGCTCGACATCAGCCCCAGCTGGGGCGACGTGGCACGCTGGGTGCCGGCTGCCGACACGGCGCCCGCGCGCCGGCCCGGCGCCTGGCGCAGGGTTGCCCCCGCCGTGCGCGACACCGACGAGCCGCACGCGATGCAGTGGCAACCCATCCATGCGGCCTCGGACGTCCTGACCGGTTTGGAGCACTGGCTGCGCGGCCTGCAGGCCTGCGCACAGGCCGGTCAGGCCCTTGAAACACGGCAGTACCCACAGGTTGGCGTCAGGTCAGCATCGCCCATCGGATCAAACTCCCCGCTGTTCCCACAAGCTGCGCTGCGAGCTCTGCACGGCCTGTGCACAAACCCCGCTCAGGTGGCACAGGCCGACATGCGGGCGCTGTCGGTGGCGCTGCAGGCCGCGGGTTTTGGCGAGGCCAGGCTCATGGCCGCGTGGCAGGCCCGCACTGGCCAGACGCTGTGGCCCGGCCATGCCGGCTGGATCCGACACCTGCTCTGCGGCGACGCGCTGATCAGCCGCCAAACCCGCGTGCAAACCGCGCTGGCGAAGCTGACCAGCCACGCCGCCCTGGGTGACGCGCAGCGCGACGCCTGGCAGGCCCTGGCCGCCCAGGCCAGCCAGCTGCTGACGCCGGACCTGGCGCAATGGGCCGAACCACGCCCCCACGAAACCCCCACGCAAGCGCTGGCCCGCCTGAACGCGCTGTTTCCGCCTGGCGCACAGGCCTGCGTGGACGCCCTGCGCCAAGCCCTCTGGGCTGTGTGACGCGCTGTTGCCCCACCGCGGAGCACGAAGCACTCACCGCTCGGTGCAAGGCGACATACCCGGTGCGGCATCGCCCGATCCAGCGGTCAGCGGCCCGACGGACCGAGCAGGTCCTTCGCAGCGTTGATCAGCACGTGGGCGAGCGGCGCGGCCATGACGGGTGTTGGATCAGGTTGAGCCGTTCACGCCCGCCATCGCCCAGCCGGTCGCCTTCGGCAATGCCTTGTGAACTGGGTATGCAGTGCTTTCCATTTTCAAAATACCGATCATGGCCAGATACTGGACGCGCATGGTGACTTGGCCCTTGACGATACGCCAACCGCGCCCACACCGATGCGTTGTGCGTGCCGCGCCCACACAGCGCCAGGTGCGCATCGTCCGCGTCACCGCAAAAGTGGACCGCCCGATGACGGCGGCGTGATCTGGGGGCACAGGGCGTCAACGGCCGCGATGGCCTGGCCGCGGCGACAGGCCGGGTGCGCGATGGTTGAGATCGCTGGGGGATGGGGCACAACGACCTCCTCCGCCCTGTCGGCTCGGCAGCAGCCACACGCCGCACCCGGCGACCGCGTTCACAGGCTGGATTCGCGGATCAAGGCCTGGGTGTATGGGTGCTTCGGCGATTTCAGCACCTCGTCCACGGTGCCGTACTCCAGGGTCTTGCCGTCCTTCATCACCAACACGTCGTGCGCCATGGCGGCCACCACCTCCACGTCGTGGGTGATGAGGATGTAGCCCAGGCCCCGCTCTTTCTGCAGCCGCTGCAGCAGCGACAGCACCTGCTTTTGCACCGTGACGTCCAGCGCGCTGGTGGGCTCGTCCAGCACCAGCAGGTCGGGCTGGGCGATGAGGGCGCGCGCAATCGCCAGGCGCTGGCGCTGGCCGCCCGAAAACTCGTGCGGGTAGCGTTGCAGCAGACCCGGGAACTGGTCCTCGGTCAGCCCCACCTCCGCCAGCACAGCGCGCACGCGGTCGGCGCGGGCCGCTGCGTCAAGCTGGGGCTCGTGCACGATCAGCCCCTCGCCGACCAGCTCCTCGACCAGCATGCGCGGCGACAACGAGGAGAACGGGTCCTGGAACACCACCTGCGCCAGCCGCCGCAGCGGCTTGTTGGCGCGCTCTTGCCGCTGCCAGGCCTGGCCAGCCACGTGCAGCTCGCCCTCGCTGGGCAGCAGCCCCAGCACCGCCTGCGCCAGCGTGGACTTGCCCGAGCCCGATTCGCCGATGATGCCCAGCGTCTGCGCCCGGGGCAGGCTGAAGCTCACGTCCTGCACGGCGACGAACCAGTCCTTGCGGAACCAGCCGGCCACCCCGGCGCGCGGCTTAGCGTAGCGCACGCGCACGTCGCGCGCCTGCGCCAGCGGCGTGTCGCCGGCCTGCGGCGGCTGGGCCGGCAACACATCGCGCACAGGGCGAGACTGCAGCAGCTTGCGGGTGTAATCGTGGCCAGGCGCCGCAAACACATCGTCGACCGGACCATACTCGACCGCCTGACCAGCTTGCATCACCAGCACCGAATCGGCGAAGCGCTGCACGAGGTTGAGGTCGTGGGTGATCAGCACCAGCGACATGCCCTGCTCGGCCTGCAGCCTGGCCATCAGCTGCAGGATCTGCAGGCGCAGGTTCACATCCAGCGCGGTGGTGGGCTCGTCGGCCAACAGCAGGCGCGGTTCGCAGGCCAGCGCCATGGCGATCATGGCGCGCTGCCGCTGCCCGCCCGACAGCTGGTGCGGATAGGCCAGCGCACGCCGCGCCGGCTCGGGGATGCCCATGTCCTGCAGCAGCGCCACGGCGCGGGCCCAGGCCTCGCGCCGGCTGGCCGCCCGCTTGAGCTGCACCACCTCGGCAATCTGCTCACCCACCGTGAGCAAGGGGTTCAGCGCCGTCATGGGCTCTTGAAACACCATGGCGATGTCGTCGCCCCGGATGCCGCGCAACTGCCGCTCTGGCAGGGCGAGTAAATCAACACCCCCACGCTCCCCTGCGCTGCGCGCATGGTCCGCTGCCCCTTGACCGGGCGTCCCCCCAGGGGGCTGGCCTTGCTTGGGGTGGCCCTGCGCTGCGGCCGCAATGCACCCACGTTCCCCTGCACTGCGCGCGGGGTCCGCTGCCCCTTGACCCGGCGTCTCCCAGGGAGACTGGCCTGCGGGTGCGTTGTCCCCCAGTCCGGTGCCTGGGGTCCACCAGGCATGACCACTGACCTCGGCACCCTCGGCCAGGCCCAGCAGGGCCAGCGCACTCAGCGTCTTGCCCGAGCCCGACTCGCCGACGATGGCCAGTTTCTCGCCCGCCGCCAGCGTGTAGCTCAGACCTTTGACCACGGCCTTGGCCCCGAAGCTCACGTGCAGGTTCTGCACCTGCAGCAGCGGCTGCGCGGGGTCGGTGGAATCGCCGGGGGACATCGGGCTCATGCGGGTTGCTTTCGCGGGTCCAGCGCGTCACGCAGGGCATCACCCGTGAACGTGAGCAGCAGCAGGGTGATGACGAGCACGGCAAAGGTCGACAGCGAGATCCACCAGGCGTCGATGTTGTTCTTGCCCTGCGACAACAGCTCGCCCAGGCTGGGTGTGCCCGGCGGCACGCCCAGCCCCAGGAAGTCGAGCGAGGTGAGCGCCAGGATGGCCGCGCTCATGCGGAACGGCAGAAAGGTCACCACGGGCGTCAGGCTGTTGGGCAGGATGTGGCGCCAGACCAGGCGGCTGCGCGACACGCCCAGCGCCCGGGCCGATTTCACGTAGTCGAGCTGGCGATTGCGCAGGAACTCGGCGCGCACGTAATCCGACAGCCCCATCCAGCCGAACAGGCTCAACAGGATCAGCAGCAGCGCCACGCTGGGCGCGAACACGGCGCTGAAGATGATGAGCAGGTAGAGCTCGGGCATGGACGACCAGATCTCGATGAAGCGCTGCCCCACCAGGTCGATCTTGCCGCCGAAAAAGCCCTGCAGCGCCCCCGCAGCCACGCCCAGCACCACCCCGATGGCCGTCAGCGCCAGCCCGAACAGCACGCTGACGCGAAAGCCGTAGATGAGCTGTGCCAGCAGGTCGCGCCCCCGGTCGTCGGTGCCCAGCAGGTTGTCGGACGTGGGCCCGCTGGGCGTTGGCGCCTGGGCAAAGTAGTTGATGGTGCCGGCGCCATACCGGTTCAGGGTGAACAGGGCCCAGTTGCCGTCGGCAGCCAAGCGATCGCGGATGAAGGGGTCGAGGTAGTCGGTGGGGGTTTCAAAGTCGCCGCCGAATGTGGTCTCGGGGTAGTCACGCCACATCGGCCAATAGGTCTGGCCTTCATAGCGCACCACGATGGGCCGGTCGTTCGAGATCAGCTCCGCCCCCAGGCTGAGCACCACCATCACCACGAACACCACCAGGCTCACAAACCCCAGCCGGTTGCGGCGAAACCGCTGCCAGGCCCGGCGCGCGGGTGACAGGCCCACGGGTGCGCCAGGCGCCTGAGGAGAAGACGAAACCGGACTGGCGGACATGGGCCTCACTCGAACTTCACGCGCGGGTCGACCCACACGTAGCAGAGGTCGCTGATGAGCTTGGTCACCAAGCCGATCAGCGTGAACAGGAACAGCGTGCCCAGCACCACGGGGTAGTCGCGGCGAATCACGCTCTCGTAGCTCAGCAAGCCCAGGCCATCGAGCGAGAACAGCGTTTCGATGAGCAAAGCGCCGGTGAAAAAGGCCCCCACGAAGGCCGCCGGAAAGCCCGTCACGATGGGGATGAGCGCATTGCGGAACACATGCTTCCAGAGCACCTGGCGCTCGCTCAGGCCCTTGGCGCGCGCCGTCAGCACATACTGCTTGCGGATCTCCTCGAGGAAGCTGTTCTTGGTCAGCATGGTGGTCACCGCGAACGCCCCCGCCACCATGGCCGTCACCGGCAAGGCGATGTGCCAGAGGTAGTCCACGACCTTACCCATCAGGCCGAGCTCGTCGAAATTGGGCGACGTGAGGCCCCGCAGCGGGAACCATTGCAACTGGCCGCCAAAGATCACCAGCAGCAGCACGCCGAGCACAAAGCCCGGAATCGCATAGCCCACCAGCACCACCACGGTGGTCACCAAGTCAAACCGCGAACCCGCGCGCACGGCCTTGGCGATGCCCAGGGGCACCGAGATCAGGTAGCTGATGAAGAAGGTCCACAAGCCCAGGCTGATGGAGACGGGCAGCTTCTCCTGGATCAGCGTCCACACGGCCTTGTTCTGGAAAAAGCTCTTGCCCAGGTCGAAGCGCGCGAACTGCCCCACCATCTGCACAAAGCGCTCGGGCGCCGGTTTGTCGAAACCGTAGAGCTGCTTGATCTGCGCCAGGCGCGCCTCGTCCACACCCTGCGCCCCGCGATACGCCATGCCACCGCCCTCGGCACCCCCGCCCGCACCGGCGCGCGCTTCGGCCAGGTATTGCTCCACCGGGCCACCGGGCACGAACTGGATCACCACGAAGGTGAGCAACAGCACCCCCAGCAAGGTGGGGATCATCAGCAGCAGGCGTTTGAGGATGTAGGCAAACATGGGCGGTGCATCACCTCGGGTGAAAGCGTGGTCGAGGATACCCGCTGACCTGCAGCCCCTCGGCATCGGCATGTGACAAGCTGCTGGCCAAAGGCATCTTCAACATGGGTATCAGGCCATTCATAAAGTTTAACGAACGACCACCCAACCATACCCCATACCACAGAATGCAACACCAGGAGCTACCTCGACCACCCTGCGCCTCACTTGGCCCACCAGGTGTCGACGGCCCAGCTCTCACCCTGAAAGTACTTGGGGGTGATGGCTGGCTTGTCCAGCCGCCAGTCGTTGTAAGCCATGCGCGCCACCCCCGAGTACCACTGCGGCAGCAGGTAGTGGCTCTGGCTGATGACACGGTCCAGCGCACGGCAGGCGGCCAGGTAGCGCGGCTGTTCGTCTGCACTCACCATGATCTGGATGAGTGCATCGACCGCCGGGTTCTTCACCCCCGCCAGGTTGCCCGAATCCACCACGTCCGCCGCCTGACTGCCGAACAGGTCCGCATACTCCTGGCCCGGGTTGATGGAGCCCTGGTAAGCGATGCTGGTGATGTCGAAATCGAACTTCTGCAACCGCTGCTGGTACAGCGCGAAATCGACCGCGCGGTAGTTCAGCGTGATGCCCAGTTTTTCCAGGTTGCGCTGCCACGGTGACACCGTGCGGATGCCGGTTTCCTGGCTGTCGAGGTACTCCAGCACGAAGGGCTGGCCCTTGGCGTTCTTCAGCACCCCGCCCTGCACCGTCCAGCCGGCCTCTGCCAGCAAGGCCTGCGCCTGGCGCAGGTTTTCGCGCAAGCCATAGGGGCTGCCATCGGTTCGCGGCGCCACATAGGCCTCGCCGAACGCTGCGGGGGGTATCTGGGCGCGCCAGGGGTTCATCAACGCCAGCTGGGCGGCGTCGGGTTCGCCTTTGGCCTGGCAGGCGGTGTTGCCAAAGATGCCTTCCACGCGGTGGTAGGCGCCATAGAACAGCTGCCGGTTCATCCACTGGTAGTCGATGGCCAGACCCAGGGCCTGACGCACGCGCATGTCCTGCAACAGCGGCTTGCGCGTGTTGAGCACATAGCTCTGAAAGCCCGTGGGGTTCTGGTTGCGGAACTCCCCCTTGACCAGCTCGCCCGACCGGAACTTGGGACCGTTGACACGGCGCGCCCAGTCGCCCGCCGAGTAGAAGGCCATGAGGTCGAACTCGCCGGCCTTGAGCGCCTCCAGCCGCGCAGTGCTGTCCTTGTAGATCTTGACCAGGATGCGGTCGAAGTTGGCCGTGCCGCGCCGCACGTTCAGGTCGCGCGCCCAATACCGGGGGTCGCGCACGTAGGTCACGTCGCGGCCGAACTTCACTGGACCGATCTTGTAGGGGCCGGAGCCAATCGGCGTGTCCATGACCACCTGGTCGAACGGCTTGCCCGCCCCCCAGTGCCGGCTGAACACGGGCAGCGCACCGACGGTCAGCGGCAACTCGCGGTTGGGGGCCTTGAAGCGAAAGCGCACCGTGCGCGCATCCAGTGCCTGTGCGCCTGCGACGTCGATCAACAGCGTTTTGTACGCGGGTGAGGTGTAAGGGCCAACCAGCGTCTCGTAGCTGTGCACGACATCCTGCGCCGTCACCGGGCTGCCATCGTGAAAGCGCGCTTCGGGCCGCAGCCGGAAGGTGACCGAAAGCCGGTCGGGCGCCACCACCACGTCCTCGGCCAGCAAGCCATAGGCCGCGCCCGGCTCATCGAGCGAGCTGACCAGCAGCGTGTCGAACATCAGCGCGCTGAGGTAAGCCGGCGCATTGCCTTTGATGGTGAACGGGTTGAACTTGTCGAAGGTGGACACGCGCAGGTTGCTCACCAGGCGGATCTCGCCGCCCTTGGGCGCCTGCGGGTTGACGTAGGCGAAGTGATCGAACCCCGGTGCGTACTTCAGGTCGCCCCACAGCGCATACCCATGGGCAGCCCAGGCCGGCTGGGCCAGCACGGCCGCCAGGGCCAGGCCCGCTCCCAGGCGGCGTAGGCCCCAGGCGCGGGGGCGGCGCGTGTCACGCGATGGGCGGCGAGCGAATACCTGCATGCGACAATTCTGCAAGATATTTCCACGGAGCCTATTCGCATGAGTCAACACCCCACTGGATTCCTGAGCGGCAAAAAACTGTTGATCACCGGTGTGCTGTCCAACCGGTCCATCGCCTATGGCATTGCCAAGGCCTGCCGCGCCCAGGGCGCCGAGCTGGCGTTCAGCTACGTGGGCGAGCGGTTCAAGGACCGCATCACCGAATTCGCCGCCGAGTTCGACTCGCAGCTGGTGTTCGACTGCGACGTGGGCGACGACGCCCAGATCGACGCCATGTTCGCCGGCCTGGGCGCGGCCTGGGGCACGTTCGACGGCTTCGTGCACGCCATCGGCTTTGCGCCGCGCGAGGCCATCGCCGGCAACTTCCTCGACGGCCTGACGCGGGAAAACTGGCGCATCGCGCAGGACATCAGCGCCTACTCCTTCCCCGCCATGGCCAAGGCCGCGCTGCCCTTGCTCAACGACAAGTCGGCGCTGCTGACGCTGTCTTACCTCGGCGCACTGCGGGCCATCCCCAACTACAACACCATGGGCGCGGCCAAGGCCAGCCTCGAAGCCTCGGTGCGTTACCTGGCCGAAGCCGTGGGCCGCACCGCCGACGGCCGCTCGATCCGCGTCAACGGCATCTCGGCCGGTCCCATCAAGACGCTGGCGGCCTCGGGCATCAAGGACTTCGGCAAGCTGCTCTCGCGCGTGGCCGATGCGGCCCCGCTGCGCCGCAACGTCACCATCGAGGACGTGGGCAACGTCGCCGCCTTCCTGCTGAGCGACCTGGCCAGCGGTGTGACGGCCGAGATCACCTACGTCGACGGCGGCTTCAGCGAAACCGCCGGCCTGTCGGCCGATCAGGTCTGATCGGCGGCTGAGGCGCGGGCCGCGCCCGCCCATGGACGCAAACCCGGTTCGCCGGGTTTTGCTTTTTCTGCAGTATCCCGCTGTTGCCGTTGACTTTGAAACGGCGATGGCACCATACCCCTTCTGACACCGCATTCCGCATGTCCAACGACCCCGTCCCCCCACCGGAAGCCCCGGCGCAGCCCGACGCCAACCCCGCGCAGGCCGCGCTCACGGCGCTGCTGGCCGCCCATGGCCTGCCTGTCGAGGACTACAACGGCTGGCTGCTGCCGCATGGCCAGCCTCCTGGCCTCAGTGCGCGCTGGACGCCGGCCTCGAACGGCCACGCCCTCATCGGCGTGCTGAGCGTGGTGCTGCGCATGGCCGACCGGCGCGAAATCGTCGAGAACTTCGCCGGCCTGGGCGAGGGCGAAGCCGGCCTGCGCGACGCCCTGGCCAGCTTTGCCGAGGGCGGCTTGCACGCCATGCTGGCCGCCATCTGGAACCTGCGCGGCGAAGCCCTGCCCGAGCCCGAGCGCTGGACCGTCAAAGGCCAGACCTACGAGGTGTTCAGCGGCCCCTGGCAGCTGCGCAACAACGCCCCCTTGCCCGGCGACATCGAGGCCCACCTGCGCGCCTGGATCGAGCACGAGCCGCTGGACCAGGCACTGCACTGGTTCCGCTTCTTCGTCTCGCAGCACGAGGGCAGCCTGGGCATCGAGGCGCTGAAAGACAACGCCCTGTGGGAGCCCGGCAAGCACCTGGCCGAGCTGGACTGGGCATCCAGCGATGCGTTCTACAGCGCGCGGCGGTTCATGCTGCTGCGGCGCGTCGACGAGGTCTGAACGGGGCAGACTCGGGCGGGCACCGCCGCGCGCGTCAGCTCGGCAAGGCCAGCCCCGCAAACTGGAGGCTCGCAGCCCACGGCAAGGCCGCACCAGGGCACTGAGCGCCAAGCCATGCGTTGGCGGCCTGCCGCCAGCGACCAGCGCTGCAAGGCGCGTACAGACCACACCCATGTCGCCCCAGGCAGCACCTGACCCAAAATGGCCGGCAGGACCCAGGCGCCCCCTTGGAAATCGATCCACGCTGCCCAGTCCAGCCCCGCACAACCGACACGCTGCCGCACGCGCGTGAACGGACGCCACCATGAACACCCTGAGGCACCCCATCTTTGGCGAACTACCCCGCCAAAACGGCCACACAGCCTTTGCCGATGCCCTGTGGACGGGTCAGGTGCAGCTGGCGGCGCAGGCGGTGCCGGTCCACCTCCGGGCGGGCGACCACGCCCTGGACCTGCCGCTGCTGGATCAGCTCGCCGCGCACCGGCACCAGCTGCCGCAGCTCGACGCCACCGCGCGCCAGCACCTGCGTGCGCACCTGGACGCGAACCGCGATGACATCGACTTCCATGTGGACGAAGCGCCGCGGCAACGCCCCGACCTGGATGGGTCCTTCGTTCAGACGCTGGCGCCGTCGGGCCAGGGCGCGGCCGTCGCCACCGACGACTTCGTCCAGGCCCTGCGCCTGAATGCGGTGTCGCTGTCGTGCGCGGGCCTCTGCCTGGACGACGTGATTGGCCTGGGCCTGCAAGGCATCGCCGACCAGATCCTCGCGGTCCGCTTCACCGCACAAGGGGCCTTCTTGCACGTCAGCGAAGAAAGCTGAGCGCCGCCGGCACACGCCCGATGCCCATGCGCGTGTGGCCGTCGTGATGCCCGCGGCACATCAACGCCAGCGCGTGAGCTCGCGACTTCAGCCGCCGGCTGGGTGCAGCCGGCGGGCTGGGTTTTCAGCCTCGGAGCCTCACAACCCCGATGCGCCCGCTGCCAACGCCTTGATCGCCAACCGCCTGAAACCCCAAGCTCCGGCGTGGCTTTGCGGCGCGCCGGCAAGCGGCGACCGCGGCGTCGCATACTCCCCCGTCTCATCGGCCACACCCGTCACACCTGTCGTCCTCCATCGGCCTGCCAGGCCTGCCCCGGCGATCACTGCCCATCCCGCCATGCTCAGGCCCACGTGCCACCAGATGTAGCCGCAACCACAGCCCCTTGCGGGCGACCTTCGCAACTGCCACGCACTTTCCGCCCATGTCCCACCTGTTTTCCCCGATCGCCCTCGGCCCGCTGACCTTGCCCAACCGCATCGTCGTCGCCCCCATGTGCCAATACTCGGCCGACGATGGCCGCGCCACCGCCTGGCACTGGCAGCACTGGGCCAACATGAGCCTGGCCAACCCCGGCCTCTTCATCGTCGAGGCCACGGCCGTGTCGCCCGCTGCCCGCATCAGCTGGGCCGACCTGGGCCTGTGGGACGACGGCTGCGAGGACGCCATCGCCGGTGCGCTGCGCTTTGCGCGCGGCGTGGCACCGCACACGGCCATGGCCATCCAGCTGGCGCACGCCGGCCGCAAGGCCTCGACCGAGAAGCCCTGGGTGGCGCAGGGCCAGCTCATCCCGCCCCATGATCCGCATGGCTGGCAGACCGTGGCCCCGAGCGCCCTGCCCTTTCGGGCCGCAGACCCCGCGCCGCACGCCCTCAGCGAGGCCGAGATCGACGCCGTCGTCGACGACTTTGCCGCCGCCGCCCGCCGCAGCGTACGCCTGGGCTTCGATGCCATCGAGGTGCACGGCGCCCACGGCTACCTGCTGCACCAGTTCCTCACACCGCTGGCCAACCAACGCACCGACGCCTGGGGCGGCTCGCTGGCAGGCCGCATGCGCCTGGCGCTGCGCGTGTTCGACGCCGTGCGCGCGGCCGCGCCCGACATCGCCGTGGGCATGCGCATCTCGGCCACCGACTGGGTGAACGGCGGCTGGGACCTGACGCAAAGCGTCGCCCTGGCCACCGCCCTGCAGGCCCGCGGTTGCGACTTCCTGCACGTCTCGTCGGGCGGCGCCGACGTGCGCCAGCAGCTGCAGATCGGCCCCGGCTACCAGGTGCCATTTGCCGGCGAGCTCAAGCGCGCGCTGGCCGATGCAGCCGCGCCGGCCGCCACACCCATGCCGGTCATCACCGTGGGCCTGATCACCGAGCCGAGCCACGCCGAGGACATCCTGGTGCGCGGCGAGGCCGACGCCATCGGCCTGGCCCGGGCCATGCTCTACAACCCGCGCTGGCCCTGGCACGCCGCCGCCGAGCTGGGTGCCAGCCTGCATGCCCCCGCGCAGTACCTGCGCTGCGAGCCACTCGGCCACCGGGGGTTGCTCAAGCCTGATTGAAATCAGGCAGTATGAACCCATCACCGATTATTCTTGAACGAGCATGCATGCATACCCCGATGAATGAGTCACACCCTCGGACACGTCAATCCTGGACGGCGCGCCGCGCATGAGCGACACGGCCCCGCTGGACGACCAGCCCCGCAACGACCTGGGCCTGGCCGACGTCGCCATCGTTTACGCGGACGACCACCTGCTCGTGGCCAACAAACCCGCGGGGCTGCTCACCGTGCCCGGCCGTGGGCCCGACAAAGCCCATTGCCTGGTCCAGCTGCTGGCCGAGGCGCACCCCGGCCTGCGCGTGGTGCACCGCCTGGACATGGCCACATCGGGCCTGGTGGTGCTGGCCCGGCACGAGGCCGCGCAGCGCACGCTGAGCCAGGCGTTTGCCGAGCGCCGCGTGCACAAGCGCTACGAAGCCCTGGTGGCCGGCCACCTGGTCGCCAGCGCTGACGACAGCCCGGGATGCATGCCCACGCCTGCCGCGGACGTGTCATCGTCCTCGTCTTCCCTGCCATCGGCCGAGGACGCCCCGTCCGCCGGGCCAGGGTCAGCGCCAGATCGCCACGCCGATCCGGCGCCGCCGCAGGCACCCGAGGACGGCTGGTCCACCATCCGCCTGCCGCTGTGCATCGACTGGCCCAACCGCCCCCGCAGCAAAGTCGACGTCGAACACGGCAAACCCAGCGAAACGCACTGGCGCGTGCTGGGCCACACGCGCTGGCCCGCGCTCGCCACGGCACCAAGGCAAGCCGGCCTGCCGGTGACGCGCGTGGCGCTGGTGCCTCACACCGGCCGCACGCACCAGCTGCGTGTGCACCTGCAGGCGCTGGGCCATCCCATCGTCGGCGATCGCCTGTACGCCCCGCTGGCCGTGGCCCACGCCGCACCGCGCCTGCTGCTGCACGCCTGCCGCCTGGTGCTGCCCCACCCGGTCAGCGGGCAGGTGCTGGACCTGCACACCGCGGTGCCGTTTTGAGGGGGTGGGTTGCTCAAGCGCCGTCGTGCGCGCTGACGCACCAGGAGCGGCTTGAACAACGGCACCGCACCGCGGCCTTGCGCTGCGCGCGCCAGTGGATGCGATCCGGCCAGCCGGTCAAGCGCGCACGGGCGCGGCGGCAGGTCTGAGCCGCCAACGGCAAGGGGCCGAGGGGCAGGCAAGGGGCCGCCCGGCCAGCACCACGCCGTGCTCGGGCCGCCGCGCTGTGCAGCGCTGCGCCTCGCCATCCCGGCCCGACGCCACCGCCCACGCATTCCCGCGGCCTGCGGTGGCTTGGCCCGCTGGGCTAGCATCCCCCCATCATGGGTCTCTCCAATCATTTGTACATCCTCACCGGCGCCTCGCGCGGGCTGGGCCTGGCCATGGCCGAGCAGCTGCTGCGGCCCGGGCATTCGCTGATCTGCATTTCGCGCGGCACGCACGCGGGCCTGGCGCGCGCGGCGCAAGCCCAGGGCGCGCAGCTGGTGCAGTGGCAGCAGGACCTGGCGGACAGCCAGACCGCCTCGCTGCGGCTGACCAACTGGCTGGCGCTGCAGCCGGCCGACCGTTTCGCCTCGGTCACGCTGATCAACAACGCCGGGGTGCTGGCCCGCATTGCCCCGCTGCGCGACGCGAGCGCGGCCGATCTGGCCAACGCGCTGCGCGTGGGGCTGGAGGCGCCCATGCTGCTGACGGCGGCCTTTTTGAGCGGCACGCGGCACTGGGCCGTGCCGCGCAAGGTGCTCAACATCTCGTCCGGCCTGGGCCGGCGCCCGCAGGCATCGCAGGCGCCCTATTGCGCGGCCAAGGCCGGCATGGACCTGTTCACGCAGGCCGTGGCGCTGGAGGAGGCGGGCCAGCCCAACCCGGCGCGGCTGTGCTCGCTCGCGCCCGGCGTGATCGACACCGACATGCAGGTGCAGATGCGCAGCCCCGATGCCGGCCGTTTTCCCGATGTGGGCCGCTACGCCCAGCTGCACGAGGGCGGCCAGCTGAACACGCCCGAGGCGGCGGCCGAAGCCGTGCTCGCCCACCTGGCGCGGCCGGACTTCGGCGATGCGCCGCTGGCCGACGTGCGCGACGCGCCGGCATGACCTGAGACGAGACGAGCCGCAGGGCGAGCCGGTTGGCGCCCGTGCGGCTGCCGACGTCGCCGGGTCCGGCCAGGGCACGCACCCGATGGCAGATTGCATCTTCCATGAGTATGGGCCCATTACCGTTCAATCAACAACGGCAATGGGCCCATACCCTGTTCACCTTGAGCACCAGACCGCCACGCGTGCGGCCACGGCGCCGCGGCGTCCGCTTCGCGTGTTGCTCAGAAGCGCTGCGGCACGATCATGCTGCTGGGCACCTCGTGGCGCACGTAGTCCTCGTGGCGCACGCGCGCGGGCAGCACCACCTCGGGACGCGGCACGTCCTGGTAGTGCACCTGATCGAGCAGGTGCGAGATGCAGTTCAGGCGGGCACGCTTTTTGTCGTCCGCCGGTACCACCCACCAGGGCGCTTCGGGGATGTGCGTGCGCTCCAGCATGACCTCCTTGGTCTGGGTGTAGGCCTCCCATTGGCGGCGCGACTCCAGGTCCATGGGGCTGAGCTTCCACTGCTTGAGCGGGTCGTGGATGCGGCTGAGGAACCGCAGGTGCTGCTGCTCGTCCGAGATGGAGAACCAGTACTTGATCACCTGGATGCCCGAGCGCACCAGCATGCGCTCGAACTCAGGCACCGAGCGGAAGAACTCCTCGTACTCGTCGTCAGTGCAAAAGCCCATCACGCGCTCGACCCCGGCGCGGTTGTACCAGCTGCGGTCGAACAGCACCATCTCGCCAGCCGCCGGCAGGTGCGAGGCATAGCGCTGGAAGTACCACTGCGTGCGTTCGCGGCTGTTGGGCGCCGGCAGCGCCGCCACCCGCACCACGCGCGGGTTCAGCCGCTGCGTGATGCGCTTGATGACCCCGCCCTTGCCGGCCGCATCGCGCCCTTCGAACACGATGACCATCTTGTGGCCCGAGCTGACCACCCAGTCCTGCAGCTTGACCAGCTCGCCCTGCAGGCGAAACAGCTCGCGGAAGTACTGGCGGCGCTGCTCCCGATACGCCTCGCTCTCGATGGCCAGACCGGCAAGCTCGTCTTCGGTGCGGTCCTCGACCTCCATCTCGAGCTCTTCGTCGTAGGCGTCGATCAATTCGTGCCGCAGGCGCAGCATCATTTCGTCTTCTGTCACGGACATACCTCGTTCCCTCTGCGGGTGTGAACGCCAGCAATGTATGCCGTTCGTGTGACAGATGAATGACAGTCACATGACGATTCACACGCCACCACGCATGCCTGCATTGAAGCCGATTCCGGGGTGCAGGCGCGAGCATGCAAACCCGCAAGCAGGCGTCCCCGCCGAGGTGCCAGGCATGGGCCAGCCCACCGGCTCGGCGCGCCCTGCGGTGGCATACTTGATCGGTTCAACCGCTGGCCCGCCCAGCCACCCAGACCCCACAGGAGCATCCCGCATGAGCAAAGAAGTCGTCGTCGTCAGCGCCGTTCGCACGGCCATTGGTACCTTTGGCGGCAGCCTGAAGGACGTGTCCCCGACCGAGCTGGGCGCCTTGGTCGTCAAGGAATCGCTGGCCCGCGCCCAGGTCGAAGGCAAGGACGTGGGCCACGTGGTGTTCGGCCACGTGGTGAACACCGAACCCAAGGACATGTACCTGAGCCGCGTGGCCACGATCAATGGCGGCTGTCCCAAGGAAACGCCGGCCATGAACGTGAACCGGCTGTGCGGCTCGGGCCTGCAGGCCATCGTCAGCGCCAGCCAGGGCATCCTGCTGGGCGACTACGACATCGCCATCGGCGCCGGTGCCGAAAACATGAGCCGCGCGCCCTACGCCAGCCTGAACACGCGCTGGGGCGCCCGCATGGGCGACACGCAGATGGTCGACATGATGACCGGCGCGCTGCACGACCCCTTCCACAAGATCCACATGGGCGTCACCGCCGAGAACGTGGCCAAGGAATTCGGCATCAGCCGCGACGACCAGGACCAGCTGGCCCTCACCAGCCACCAGCGCGCTGAAGCCGCCTGGGCCGAAGACCGCTTCAAGGGCCAGATCGTGCCCGTCACCATCAAGGGCCGCAAAGGCGACGTGGTGTTCGACAAGGACGAGCACTTCCGCAGCGGCGCCAAGCTCGAAGACTTCCAGAAGATGAAGCCGGTGTTCGTGAAGGAAGACGGCACCGTCACCGCCGCCAACGCCTCGGGCATCAACGACGCCGCCGCCGCCGTGGTGCTGATGGAAGCCGCCACGGCCAGCGCGCGCGGCGCCAAGCCCCTGGCCCGCCTCGTCGGCTACGCCCACGCCGGGGTCGAGCCCAAGCTCATGGGCATCGGCCCGGTGCCCGCCACCCAGGCCGTGCTGGCCAAGACCGGCCTCAAGCTCGACCAGATCGACGTCATCGAAGCCAACGAAGCCTTTGCCGCCCAAGCCTGCGCCGTCACCAAGGGCCTGGGCGCCGACCCGGCCAAGGTCAACCCCAATGGCTCGGGCATCTCGCTGGGCCACCCGATCGGCGCCACCGGCACCATCATCACCGTCAAGGCCATCCACGAGTTGCACCGCACCGGCGGCCGCTACGCGCTGGTGACCATGTGCATCGGTGGCGGCCAGGGCATTGCGGCAATTTTCGAGCGGATGTAACTCTGCAGCCACGCGGGCAACGGCGTCGCGCCGCGGCCCTGCCCCGCCCAGCCCCGCTGCACGCCTGTGCATGCGGGGCTTCATCATTGGCAGTATGCACACAATGCCGTTGATGAATAAACGGCAGCCGCCGCATACTCCCATTACAGACATCACCCCATGCAGACCCTGAACCGCCGTCACCTCACCGCCATGGCCTTGGCCACCACCCTGGGTGGCCTGACCACCCCGCTGGCCCTGGCCGCCGATGCGTACCCCAGCCGCCCCATTCGCATGATCGTGCCCTTCCCGCCCGGCGGCGGCACCGACGTGCTGGCCCGCATCGTGGCGCAGAAGCTGACAGAGACCTACAAGTGGAGCATCGTGCCCGACAACCGAGGCGGCGCGGGTGGCACGCTGGGCATCACCGAGGCGGTGCGCGCCAAGCCCGACGGCTACGAGATGGTGATGGGCCAAAAGGACAACCTGGCCGTGGGCCCGTGGCTGTACAAAGGCCTGAGCTGGAACCCCACGCGCGACCTGGTGGCCGTCTCGCACGTGGCCTATGCGCCGGTGCTGATCGCCACCTCGGCCAAGTCCAAGTACAAGACGCTGGCCGACGTGGTCGCGGCGGCCAAGGCCGCGCCCGACACCGTGACCTATGGCTCGCCGGGCAGCGGCACCACCATCCACCTCGCGGGCGACCTGTTCCAGCGGGCGGCCAAGATCCAGATCCGGCACGTGCCCTACAAGGGCTCGAACCCGGCGCTGATGGACGCGCTCTCGGGCAACGTGGACCTGGTGGTGTCGTCGATTCCCTCGGCCATCGGACAGATCAAAGCCGGCGCCTTGCGGCCGTTGGCCGTGACCTCGGCCAAGCGCTCGTCGAGCCTGCCCGATGTGCCCACCGTGGCCGAATCGGGCTACGCTGGGTTTGACGTCAGCACCTGGTATGGCCTGTTCATGCCCGCCAAGGCCAATCCGCAGGCGGTGAAAGCCATGCACGAGGCGGTGAACGCGGTGCTGGCCCTGCCCGACACCCAAAAGGCGATCCAGGAGCAAGGCGCCGAGCCCCTGACCATGAGCCAGCCCGCCTTCAGCCAGACCATGGCCAAGGACTACAAGGCGTGGGAAAAAATCGTGCAGGACGCCGGCCTGAAGCTGGAATGAACGCAGCGAGGGCGCTGACTGGCAGCGCCCTCGCGCGGGGTGATGCAAGCCACCCTTTGGGGGGAACCCTCTGGCAACGCCCCGCAACCGAGACGGGTCGCCGGTCATTCGACGGGCCCGCGGCTCAGGTCACCAGTGGTAGGCGTTTTTCTTTTCCCAATCGGCCACCTGCTGTTCGGCCACGTCTTTGGCCAAACCCTGGCGTTCCTGAATTTTCCCGACCAATTGATCGCGGCGACCGGCAATCACATCCACATCGTCGTCCGTCAATTTGCCCCAGGCTTCCTTGACCTTGCCTTTGAATTTCAGCCAGTTGCCTTGGATGCGGTCTTCATTCATTGCATGCTCCTGTTTTTCAAATCATTGAATCAAAATGGTTCGTCGAAATCGCTCGCCGAATTGGTTGCCTGAAATGAATCATTTCATTTCAGCATTGGCTTTTTCTTTGTCGTGAACGGCTTTGGCGTCCTTCACGCAGGCATCTTTCGCCTCGCCGCTCAAATCGTCGCAGCGCTCTTTGGCCACGTCATAATCGGCGTCCGCCTTGGCCATTCGGGCGTCGTAACGCGCTTTCTCGCTGGGTTTGTCCTTCAGGCGCAACTCGGCTTCGGCCACCTTTTTGTTGCCCTTGGCTTGCTGCTCGCAAATGTCCTGCGCGTTGTCCTTCATGGGCTTGCAGCTTTCCATGGCCGATTTGTAGGTGCTTTCGATGCGGGTCCGTTCCGCTTTCATTTCTGCGGCGGTCAGGGCAAATGCACTGGCGCTGAGCCCCATGAACACCGATGCAACCAGACAGGTCCATGTGCGTTTCATGTTTTCTCCTGAAGTGAACAGGCCTTCAGGTTAAATCGGTGGCCCCGTTTTGGGGGTCGGCCATTCAGCCCGCTGGCTGTAGGACATATTTCCCCATATTCGGATCCAGCAACAAGGCTTACACGTCATTCAACCGATTCCCAGGGAAGACACATTTTCCCTGGGCGGACGACCCTGACCAAGGTGGGTGGGCCCGCGGCCTCGGGGCTGCTCTCGATTCGCTACCATCGTCGTTTTACCCAGCCTTGTCCGCATGCCCAGCCACCGCGATGTGCGCAACGTCCTCACCCCTGAAACCCTGGCCATGGTTCAGACCATCGCCAGCATGGGCAGTTTTGCGGCCGCCGCGCGCGAGCTGGGCCTGGTGCCCAGCACCCTGACCTACCGCGTGCGCCAGCTGGAGGACCAGCTGGACGTGCTGCTGTTTGACCGCAGCGCCCGGCAGGCCGTGATGACCGAGGCGGGCCGCGCCCTGCTCGCCGAGTCCGAACGCCTGCTGACCGAGCTCGATGCCATCGCCAACCGCGTGCGCCGCGTTGCCACCGGCTGGGAGCCGCAGCTGACGATCGCGCTCGATGGCGTGATCCGGCCCGGCGCCTTCCTGGACCTGTGCGAACAGTTTTACACCCTGGAAGCACCCGGTGGCCCGCCGACACAGCTGCGGGTGCGCGAGGAAATCCTCAGCGGCTGCTGGCTCGCCCTCAAGCGCGGCGCGGCCGACCTGGTGCTGGGGGCGGTGGAAATGCCATCCGACACGCTGGGCCCCGAAATCACCGTGCAGGTGCTGGGCGACCAGCGCTTCGTGTTCTGCGTCGCGCCTGGCCATCCCCTGGCCCAGTTGCCCACGCCCTTGACCGACGCCGACCTGGTGCGCCACCGCGCGGTCGTCGTGGCCGACTCCGGCTCGGCCGGTCAGCGCATGAGCGTGGGGCTGCTGAGCGGCCAGCCCACCTTCACGGTCAGCAGCCTCACCGCCAAGCTCGAGGCCATGGTGCACGGCCTGGGCGGCGGCTTCATGCCCGAATGGCTGGTGGCGCCCGCCCTGGCGCGCGGCGAGCTGCTGGAGCTGCCCGTGGCGCGCCGCGAGCGCGTCGTCCGGCTGTGCATGGCCTGGCGCCACGGCCATGCCCAAGCCATGGGCAAGGCCCTGCAGTGGTGGATCGCCCAACTGCAGCACCCGGTCACGCGCGCCGCCCTGCTCGGTGTGGCGCCCGGCGACCTGACACCCGAAGGTGCGGCCACGCCCTCGCCCAACGCCCAGCACATCCACCCCGAACTGCGGACGCTGGCCCAGCGTGGCCTGGCGCGCCCCGGTGACGCCGCCGATGCCCTGGTCGACGACGCCAAGCCGGAGCCCCGGGCATGAGCGCGCCACCTGGCACGGCGGCCGGCGACCGCCCACCCGCGCCAGAGGGCGCCCTGCCCTACGTGGGCCGCTTTGCCCCATCCCCCACTGGCCTGCTGCATGCGGGTTCGCTCGTTGCCGCCCTGGCCAGCTGGCTGGATGCGCGGGCGCATGGCGGGCGCTGGCTGGTCCGCATCGAGGACGTGGACACGCCCCGCTGCCAGCCAGGGGCCGATGACGGCATCCTGCAGCAGCTGGCCACGTGTGGGCTGACCAGCGACGAGCCGGTGTGCTGGCAATCTCAGCGAGATGCCGAGTATCAGGCTGCTCTCGATGGCCTGAAAACGGAACAGGCTGCATACCCCTGCGGCTGCTCGCGCAAAGACATCGCCACCGCGCAAGCCGCCGCGCACCTGGAAGCCAGGCGCCACCACATCCTGCCCTACCCCGGCACCTGCCGACCCGACCACGGCGGCCTGCGCGGCAAACCCGCGCGGGCCTGGCGTTTCGACACCCGCTGGGGCCTGCCCCCGGACGCGCCCGCCCCGTTGACGACCTGGCGCGACCGCCGGCTGGGCGCCCAGCACCAGTGCGTGAGTGACGAGGTCGGCGACTTCGTGCTGCGCCGTGCCGACGCGCTGTGGGCCTACCAGCTGGCCGTGGTCGTGGACGATGCCGCCCAGGGCGTGACCCACGTGGTGCGCGGCGAAGACCTGGCCGACAACACGGCCCGCCAAATCCTGCTGCAACGGGCCCTGAGCCTGCCCACACCGCGCTACCTGCACACCCCGCTGGTGCGGGGCGACAACGGCGAGAAGCTCAGCAAACAAAATGGCGCGCGTGCGCTGGACCTGCGTGACCCGACGGCCGCCCTGCACGCCGCCGGCCAGCACCTGGGCCTGCACATCGCCCCCACCGGCAAACCAGCCGACTGGCTGCAGCAAGCCGTGCCCGCCTGGCGCGACCAGCTGCAGGCCTGGGCCACGGGTCAGCAGACGGCGTTCTGAGGCGCACCTTCAGCCTCAAGCCTGAGCCCGCAGCGGTGGATCTTTCGGGCACATGGCGGCCCCCGTCAGGCGCCGCGAAGTTCGCCCTGGCATCAGCATGCGAGTCCATGAGCTTTCATGGCGGGCAGGCGGGCGCTGACACCCAAGCTCAGACACAGAAAGAGGCGCGCCCCGAACCATGTCAGGAGGTATAGGTCATCATCCGATTGAAGGACTTTTGCCAACAGCCCCATACTGGCTGGTAGATTTTGCTCAACGCACCTCTGGGGAGGCGTGCAAGCTGCATTCAACAGATGGCAAAAAGACGCCTCGGAAAGCAGGCTCGCGCGCAGGAAGTAAGCCATGGCTCACCTTTCGATACGCGATGGGGCTGCCGACTCAGGCAGATCGCGGGCGTCAGGCTGGCGCAGGTCGTTGCGATGCCACGGGCCTACCGATCGGCGAGGCGTCGGGGCAGAACGGGCCGAGCGTTGCTGGCTTTGGACGGCGCGCAGCGAAGCCTTGTTCAGCAGCCAGCCGGCGAAGATGGCGTTTGGGTGTCGACGTTGTGTCCCAAGTCCCTGAGCTTCACGGCACAGACCCGCGCCAGCTTCGCAGCTCGGCGCCCAAGCGCCGCAGGGGCTCAGTAATCCGGCTGCCAATCCACCGTGATGCGCTTGCCGGGCAGGTCCACGCCATCCACGTAGGCATCCACGAACGGAATCAGGTGCTCTTGAAGCTTGTCATCCACCGTCTGGTGCACGACCAGGGTGGTCTGCGGACCAGCCGCCATCAGGTCGGCGACTTCGCCCAGGCTCACGCCTTCGCGGTTGACCACCGTCAGGCCCATGAGGTCGACCCAGTAGTACTCGCCCTCTTCGGGCGGCGGGAACTCGGCGCGCGAAACGTAGATGCGTGCGCCCTTGAGCTGTTCTGCTGCAGTGCGATCGGGCACCTCGGGCGCCGTGGCCACGATCACGTCGGCATGCGGCTTGACCTGGTCGATCTGCAGCACCAGGGGGCCAGCGAACCGGGGCACGCCGCGCTCGGACGGCTGCAGATACCACGTGCGGGCAGAAAAAAGCGCCTCGGGCGAGGCGCTGTGGGGGGTGAGCTTGAACCAACCTTTGACCCCCCAGGCATCGAGCACACGCCCCACTTCGACGGCGTCGTCGGGCAGCTGGGCGGGCGATGCGGAATTCACGTCAGCGTGACGCGAGATCAAGCGGCCACAGGCTTGGGAGCCTGAGCAACCAGACGGGCCACGGTGGGCGACACCTGTGCGCCCACGCTTTGCCAGTACGCCAGGCGGTCCTGGGCGATGCGCAGCGATTCTTCACCGCCCGTGGCGCGGGGATTGTAGAAACCCAGACGCTCGATGAAGCGGCCATCGCGGCGAACGCGCTTGTCGGCCACGACGATGTTGAAGAAGGGGCGATGCTTGGAGCCGCCGCGCGAGAGACGAATGACAACCATGTTGGGTATCCAGTGGGTGGTAAGAAATTCTTCCAGCGTTTGAGACACGCGACATGGCCACCCGGCCAGCGACACACTGAAAAGCCTTGGATTATACGATGTCACAGACCCGTCGCACAAACCACCGCCGGAAATCGTCCCGGCAGCCCCTGCGCACAGCCGCCTGACGCCTGGGGCTCAAGCCCCCGCAGGCGCTCTGCCACAATGGGTTGGCCTCCGGCGCCAGTCACCCGGGCGAACCCTTCACCCCGGGCCTTCTCCTGATTCGCACTGCATGAACGCACGTCCCAAACACAAGACCGTGGCCGCCTGGCTGAGTTTCCTGGGTGGGCCTCTGGGCCTGCACCGCTTTTACCTGCACGGCCTGGGCGACTGGCTGGGCTGGCTGCTGCCCATCCCCACCGCCCTGGGCCTTTATGGCCTGGAACGGGTGGCCACGCTGGGGCAAGACGATCGGCTCAGCTGGGTGCTGATTCCGTTGCTGGGCGCCACGGTGGCCGCCACCTCGCTCACGGCCATCGTCATGGGACTCAGCAACACCGAGGCCTGGAACGCGCGCCACAACCCCGGCCAGCCGGCCGACGCCGCGCCCGGCGCCACCAGCTGGCTGACCATCTGGTGCGTCGTGGCGTCACTGCTGATCGGCGCCACCGTGCTCATGGCCACGCTGGCCTTCAGCTTTCAGCACTACTTTGAGTACCAGATCGAAGAAGCCCGCAAGATGTCTCAATGAAAGACAAAAGGGGTATGGGGCTGTTGCCGTTCATCATTGAACGGCAACAGCCCCATACCCCTTGCTCAACCGATCAGAACAGCAGCGTGCTCAGGCCATAGGCCACCGCGGCCACCACGGCGCTGGCCGGAATGGTCAGGATCCAGGCCCAGACGATGCCGCCGGCCACGCCCCAGCGCACGGCGCTGGCACGCTGGGTCGAGCCCACGCCCATGATGGCGCCCGTGATGGTGTGCGTGGTCGACACCGGCACGCCCAGGAAGGTGGCGATGAACAAGGTCAGCGCCCCGCCCGTTTCGGCGCAGAAGCCGCCCACGGGTTTGAGCTTGGTGATCTTCTGGCCCATGGTCTTCACGATGCGCCAGCCGCCGAACATGGTGCCCAGGCCGATCGCCAGGTAGCACGAGACGATGACCCAGGTGGCTGGGGTTTCGGCCCCGGGCGCGCTGTAGCCCGTGGCGATGAGCAGCATCCAGATGATGCCGATGGTCTTCTGGGCATCGTTGCCGCCGTGGCCCAGGCTGTACGCCCCGGCCGACACCAGTTGCAGGCGGCGGAACCAGCGGTCGACCTTGAGCGGACGCGCGCGGCGGCAGATCCAGGCCACCAGCACCATCATCAGCGACCCCAGGATGAAGCCCAGCACCGGCGAAATCACGATGAAGGCCGCCACCTTGCCAATGCCGCTGAGGATCAGCGCATCGGGACCGGACTTGGCCATGACGGCGCCGGCGATGCCCCCGATGAGCGCGTGCGACGAGCTGCTGGGGATGCCGTAATACCAGGTGATCAGGTTCCAGACGATGGCGCCGATCAACGCCCCGAACACCACATGCGTGTCCACGATGCCCGGCTGGACGATGCCTTTGCCCACCGTGGCCGCCACCGACAGGTGGAAGACGAAGATGGCGATGACGTTGAAGAACGCCGCGAACACCACGGCTTGCGTGGGCCGCAGCACCCCCGTTGACACGACGGTGGCGATGGAGTTGGCGGCGTCATGAAACCCGTTCATGAAGTCGAACACCAGGGCCAGGGCCACCAGGAGGATGACCACCCACAGTGCAGTCTGCATTGCTTCCATGATTGAGACTGTCTGGCGGGTGGTCAGGAATTCTCGAGGACGATGCCCTCGATCTGGTTGGCCACGTCCTGGCACTTGTCGGTCACGGTCTCGAGCAGCTCGTAGATGGAGCGCAGCTTGAGCACCTCCCGCACGTCCGGCTCTTCGCGGAACAGCGCGCTGATGGCCGAGCGCATCACGCGGTCGGCCTGGTCCTCGAGCTTGTCGATCTCCTCGCAGGTCTTGAGCGCGTCGGCCACCACCTTGGGATCCTTGACCTTGCCCAGCAGGCTGACGGCATGCTGCACCTTGGCGCAGCACTGCACCGAGACCTGCGTCAGCTCCTTGATGGCGGGCGAGGCCTCGCGCACGTCGTACAGGTACAAGGCCTCGGCCGTGTCCTGGAACAGGTCGGCCACGTCGTCCATCAGGTTGATGAGGGCGTGGATGTGTTCGCGCTCGATCGGGGTGATGAAGGTGGTGTGCAGCAGGCGCGAGGTTTCGCGCGTGACCTCGTCGGCGGCACGCTCGGCCTCGTCCACGGCGCGGGCGAGCTCTTCGCGTTGGTCGGCCTGGGCATAGTTGTCCACCAGCCTTTCGAACGCGTTTGCGGCATCCATGATGTGGGATGCATGCCGGTTGAACAGCTCAAAAAAATTGCCCTCTTTGGGCAACAGTTTGGCAAACAGCATGGGATGAATACTCCGGGGAGAAGCTGCCACTTGATTGTGACAATCGTGTGAATTTCCCGCAGTGTAACGCCCCGCCTGTCGCGTTTTCGCGAAAGAAGCCGTTTTTTACGGCGGCGCCCTGGCCGCCCGCAGGGGCGAAAAAGCCCGTCAAGCGGGCGGATCGCCAGCCGGCGCAAGCCCTGCCGAGGCGTCGCTCACACGCGCGGGCATCACGCCGGCCGACGAGCTTGCGCCACCGGGCTCAATGCAGGTGACGAGGCCGCCGGCCACCCGCATGGCCGCCCGAGCCCGAGCCGCCGCGCGGCGTCCGGCTCAGGTCGAGCGAGCTGGTGAGGGCCTCGAAACGCTCGCCGAACAGCTTGTCGATTTCGCCGACGACACCGCTCAGTTCGCTGGCGTCGAAGTGGCGCTCCATCAGGCCGATCACGTCCTGCACCAGCAAATCGCGCTGCACCTGCATGATGGCCGCGGGCGTGGGGCCCACGAACAGCATGACGAAATCGTCACGCGACTCACGGCCCTCGGCCTCGTCTTCCTCGTCGAACTCGGCGTCGTAGAACGTCACCTCGATCTGGGCGCCGGTCTCGGACAGGTCGTTGAGGTTCATGCACAGGTCGTCGAGCTGCTGGCGAAAACCGTTGTCGCCGCGCACGGTCCAGCACATCTGCAGCATGTGCTCCTTGGGGTCAACGCGGATGCCGGGCTCGTCCTCGTACAGGCTGCCGGCGCCGGACGTGAGCGAACGGGCGCCCGCGTACGACCACAGGGGCTTGAGCGCCTCCTGGACCGCCTCAAAACCCACATCGGGCCGGAGTTTGATGTCGCCATGGACATGGATTTCAAAGGGTGGATCAAACGAACTCATGGCGCTTCCTTGTCATGTGTCACATGGCCGCATGTGGCTGCGACCATGGCCACCTCATTCTCCCACAGGGGTCTGGCGCCGGCACGCCCCCGTGAGATGTCCGGGTTGCGGCTTGGTGCACGCCGGCTCCAGCCGTGTCGAGACTCGCGTGCGCTCTTGGCGTCTAGCTTGGCGTCCTGGTGGCGTCTCGCACCTTGCTCGCGCATCGAATGCACCGGGGATTGCGCTCGCGCATCGGGGGGGTCGACGCGCACCGCCCATCGCCATCCGCCGGCTCGCGCCGCGCAGGCAGGCCCTCAGCTTTCCCAGGCGATCTCCTGCAGCTGGCCTTGCGGATCGAGTTTGACGGCCAGGATCTGGTCGCTGTGCTCGGGGTCCATCTGGTAGTCCAGCACCACGAGGCCATCGGCCCACAGCGAGGCATGGGTCAGCCGCATGGCCTGCACGAACGCCGCGGGCGTGATGGCGCCGTCGGGCGCGATGGCGGCCAGGCCGGGGAAGTTCTCCCCCTCGTCGGTGTGGTAGGTGATGAAGTCGTCGTCGGCCTCGAGCTCGGCCAGCAGGTGCACACGGGCCCGCGCATCCACGCCGGCCAGGTCCTGCAGCAGGCTGGCGAAGGCGTCGAGCATGCCGGGGTCGAGCACCTGCCCGGCATCGGCCCACAGCGCCACGTCCACCGCCTGCCCCTCCAGGACCAGGTCACGCTCCCAGACGACATCGCGCCCCTCGATGCTCGAGGTGTCCAGCTCGCCAAAGTGCGGGTGATTCATGATCGGTGCCTCCTCAAACCCAATGTGACAGGTATGCCATCATTCCCGTTCAATTTCAAACGAGCATCACTACATACCCCACTCGCTCACCGCAAGCCGAACGCGTCGCGCAAGGCCTTGGCGGCATCGCGCTGGGCCTGGCGGGCCTCGGCGATGGCCCGGCTCATGGTCATCATGGCGTGGGTCACGCCGCGGTAGATCTCGAGCTCGACCGGAACGCCCGCCATGCGGAGCTTGTCGGCGTAGGCCACGCCCTCGTCCACCAGCGGGTCGACTTCAGCCAGGCCGATCCAGGCCGGCGCCACGCCATCCACATCGGCCGACACCAGCGGGGCAAAACGCCAGTCCTCGCGGTCGACCTCGTCGATGTACTGCTGGAAGAACCAGGTGATCAGCGCCTCGTCCAGCAGCGGGCTGTGAGCAAAGCGCGTGTGGCTGGGTGTGTCCTGATGCGCGCAGGTGCCGGGGTAGAACAGCACCTGCAGCGCCAGCGGCAGGCCGATGTCGCGGGCGTGCACGGCCGCCACGGCCGCCAGGGTGCCGCCAGCGCTGTCGCCCCCCACCGCCAAGCGGCGGCCGTCCAGGCCCAAGCCCTCGGCCTCGCGCACCAGCCAGTCCAGCGCGTCCCAGCTGTCGTGCACGGCCGTGGGAAAGCGGTACTCCGGCGCCAGCCGGTAATCCACCGAGACCACGGCCGCGCTGCTTTGCACGCTGAGCACGCGGCACAGCACGTCGTGCGTGGCCAGGTTGCCGACGGTGAAGCCGCCGCCGTGGAAGTACATCAGCACCGGCAGCGGATCGCCCTCGCCCTGCGGCCGCGGCGCATAGAGGCGCGCGCCGATCTCGGCGCCGTCGCGCGTGGGGATGCGCAGCGCCTGCACCCGGGCGAGGTCAGGCGGCGGCACGTCGAGCAAGCCGGCCACGCCATCGTATGCGGCGCGGGCCTGGGCCACGGGCAGCGTGTGGAACGCCGGGCGCTTGGCCCGCTCGATGTGCTGAACCAGCTGGCGCATGGCCGGGGTCAACAGGTGCAGGATTTCGTCGTGGCTCAGGGGCGTGGTGGACATGGCACAGCAGTCGAGGCAGGAAAGCCTGCATCGTCTCATGCGCAGGCGCCGATGCGCCCCGCCGTCCGGCATGACCGACATCGCCACGCAAGGGCGGGCCGGCCTGGCCCTGGTCGCAGAGCCCGCCAACCGCCGACGGGGGGAGGCCCCCCACAGCAAGGCCCGCGCGTTGTTCGCCTCGGCGACACGCTGTGGCGCGGTTGGTGTTCAGTTGCGCTCGAGTACGGCAGCCGCATGCTCAGCGTCGGCATGACCGCCCGCAGGAAATCCCTCTGGCTTCGAGCCAAACCGCGAACGCCAGCCACAGGCCCAACTCCAGGTCGACTCCCGCTGCGGCCGCCCTGCCCGCGTGCGCAGACCCCGCCAAGGGATGTGGGCGACGCCACCGGCTGCAGGTGTTCCATCACCCGGGCCGCCGCCGCATCCTCGCTCCACGCGCGCTTTGACCCCGAGCGGTCGCGAGCGGCCAAGGTGCGCTGGCGACGACGCGACGCGCGTTGGGTGCCGGTGTGCGGGGCTGGTGCGTCAGGGCGGCCAGTCGGGTTTTGCCCCTTGAACCGACAAGAATTTTTACGGGGTATGCCATGGTTTCCGATTCAAATTCATCGCATGCTGTCGCATACCCCTGACTCGCTCACCGAAAGCTGACCTGCGCCGCAGCCAGGCCGGGCACGCCTTCGTAGTGCACGTTGACCTGCAGGCCGGCCTTGGGCGGCAGCAGCGGCGAGAACGAACCCAGGCTGACGTACTGCCCCGGCTGCAGCGACCGGCCTTCGGCCTTGAGCGCACCAGCCAGCCAGACCACGGCCTGCAGCGGGTTGCCCAGCACATCGGCGCCCTTGCCCTCGGCCAGCGACTTGCCGTGTTGATCGCGCAGGTGCACGCGCATGTCGGCCAGCTGGCGCACCAGCGTGGCCTGGGCCTGGGGCTCGGCCGGCACGGCCAGCGGTGCACCCGTCACGCCCAGGCGGGCGCCCACGTTGATGGCGGTGAGCGCGTTGCCGTTGAGGTCCGTCGGCTTTTGCACCATCAGGTCGGGCAGCTCGATGAACGGCACGATCTGGTCGACGCTGGCCAGCACCTGCTCGGGCGTGCTTGCCTGGTTGATGCGCGCGTCCTTCACGCGCACCAGCAGGTCGGCCTCGAACACGGGCCGGGCACCAAATTGCGCCGGCACCTGTGCCGGGCTGGTCAGCAGCATGGCCTTGCCCAGGCTGCCCCAGACGGGCTGATCGGTGTGGAAGCGCTTTTGCACCGCAGGGTTGGTGAGCCCGGCCTTGTAGCCCACCAGCGGGCCGGTGAGCCGCGCCGTCTCGGCCTGAAACTTGGCGCGCGAACACGCGGCGGCGGCCGGCGACAGGTTGACCGGCGGGTTGTCGGCCGGGATGCGTGCCTCGTAGGCACTGGTCAGCGCGGCTACGGCCACGGCATCCAGGCACCCGGGCGCCTCGGCCTGCTGGATGGCCTGGCCGGCGCACCCGGCCAACAGGGCGGCGCAGCCCGCCGCCAGGCCAAGGCGCCACGCGGTGGCCGGGGTGGATGAGCCGGACGTGAGCCGGCCGTGAATCGAGGGCAAAGGGAATGTGCGCATGGGCAGTCTCCAGCGCGCCAGATAGATTGGCGGCGCCTGAATGCTAGAGCGTGTGCTGTGGCTTGGGGTCCCCGCGTTGACCCTGAGCCGATGGCCGCGCGCCACGCCGGCCGGCGTCAGGAATCGCCCCGAAACGGGCACCCCTTTGTGAGAGCTGTTGTGCCATGTCCCAGATCCGCTATGTGACCCAGATCGAGTTTGACTTCGGTGCCGTGCGCAAGCTGCGCGGCGAGTGCGAACGCGTCGGCATCATCCGTCCCTTGATCGTGACCGACGCCGGCATCCGCGCGGCGGGTCTGCTCGATCGCGTGCTGCAGGCGCTGGGCGACGTGCCCGCGGCGATCTTCGACGAAACCCCGTCCAACCCCACCGAAGGCGCCGTGCGCGCCGCCACGCGCCTGTACCGCCAGGCCGGGTGCGACGGCCTGATCGCCCTGGGCGGCGGCAGTGCCATCGACTGCGCCAAGGGCGTGGCCATCGCCGCCACGCACGAGGGACCGCTCAAGACCTACGCCACCATCGAAGGCGGCTCGCCGCGCATCACCGAGGCCGTGGCGCCGCTGATCGCCGTGCCCACCACCTCGGGCACCGGCAGCGAGGTGGCGCGTGGCGCCATCCTCATCGTCGACGACGGGCGCAAGCTGGGCTTTCACAGCTGGTCGCTGGTGCCGCGCGCGGCCATCTGCGACCCCGAGCTGACGCTGGGCCTGCCCCCGCTGCTGACGGCCGCCACCGGCATGGACGCCATCGCGCATTGCATGGAAACCTTCATGGCCGCGGCCTTCAACCCGCCGGCCGACGGCATCGCGCTGGAAGGCCTGCGCCGCGGCTGGGCCCACATCGACACCGCCACGCGCGATGGCAGCAACCGCGACGCCCGGCTGAACCTGATGGCCGCGTCCATGCACGGCGCCATGGCGTTCCAGAAAGGCCTGGGCTGTGTGCATTCGCTGAGCCACAGCCTGGGCGGCGTGAACCCCAGGCTGCACCACGGCACGCTCAACGCCCTGTTCCTGCCCGCCGTGGTGCGCTTCAACGCCAGCGCCGCCAGCGTGCAGGCCGACCAGCGGCTGGCCCGGCTGGCCCAGGCCATGGGCCACGCGTCGGCCAGCGACGTGGTGCCCGCGCTGGTCGAGATGAACGCGCGCCTGAACCTGCCCAGCGGCCTGGCCGAGCTGGGGGTGACCGAAGCCGACTTCGAGCGCATCACGGCCGGCGCGCTGGCCGACCACTGCCACGCCACCAACCCGCGCGAGGCCAGCGCCGAGGACTACCGCGAGATGCTGCGCGCGTCGCTGCGGGTCCAGGCCTGACGGCCAGGCACAGTTCGACGCCCTCCCCCGAGAGGTTCAGGCGCTTGGCCATCCGGTGGTCAGATCGGGGCCCGACAGCCCATCCCCGAAGCGGGTGCCCCATGGCCCCGCCGGCCATGAGCATGTCGATCACACGGCGGTGCAGAAGCCAGGCCCGGCCAAGGCACTGCCGTCGAGTCGCCTGGATCCACGGCGCAGTGGCCTGCCCCTTAAAAGCAGTATGCCCCTGCTGCCGTTCATCCACAAACGGCGACAGGGGCATACCCTAGAATGTCAAACGATCAGTACTTCTGATCGAGCTGCCCCAGGATGGCGGGGTTCTCCAGCGTGCTGGTGTCCTGCGTGATGGCGTCGCCCTTGGCCAGGCTGCGCAGCAGGCGGCGCATGATCTTGCCGCTGCGGGTCTTGGGCAGGTTGTCGCCAAAGCGGATTTCCTTGGGCTTGGCGATGGGCCCGATCTCCTGCGCCACCCAGTCGCGCAGCGTCTTGGCGATGGCGGCGCCGTCGGCGGCATCCTTCACCGGGCGCTTGAGCACGACGAAGGCGCAGATGGCCTCGCCGGTCAGGTCATCGGGGCGCCCGACCACGGCGGCCTCGGCCACCAGGTCGGTCTTGGCCACCAGGGCCGACTCGATCTCCATGGTGCCCATGCGGTGGCCCGAGATGTTCAGCACATCGTCGATGCGGCCGGTGATGCGGAAGTAGCCGGTCTTCACATCGCGCACGGCGCCATCGCCGGCCAGGTACACGCCCCCGCCCAGCTCGGGCGGGAAATAAGCCTTCTTGAAGCGCTCAGGGTCGCCCCAGATGGTGCGGATCATGCTCGGCCAGGGCTTGCGGATGACCAGCATGCCGCCCGAGCCCTTGGGCATGTCCTGCCCGCTCTCGTCCACGATGGCCACGTCCACGCCCGGCATGGGCAGGGTGCACGAGCCCGGCACCAGCGGCGTGACGCCGGCCAGCGGCGTGATGACGTGGGCGCCGGTTTCGGTCTGCCAGAAGGTGTCGACGATGGGGCAACGCTCGTGGCCCACCTCGCGGTAGAACCACATCCAGGCTTCGGGGTTGATGGGCTCGCCCACCGAGCCGAGCACGCGCAGGCTGTCCAGGTTCCAGTTGCGCGGGTGCACCGTGGCGTCCGAATCGGCCGCCTTGATGAGCGAGCGGATCGCCGTGGGCGCGGTGTAGAAGATGCTGACCTTGTGGCGCTCGATCATCTGCCAGAAGCGCCCGGCATCGGGATAGGTGGGCACGCCTTCAAAGATGACCTGCGTGGCCCCGGCCGCCAGCGGCGCATAGGCCACGTAGCTGTGCCCGGTGATCCAGCCGATGTCGGCCGTGCACCAGAACACGTCGTCGGCCGCCCAGTCGAAGGTCCACTCGAAGGTCTGGCGCACCATGAGCAGGAAGCCCGCCGTGGCGTGCTGCACGCCCTTGGGCTTGCCGGTGGAGCCCGAGGTGTAAAGCACGAACAGCGGGTGCTCGGCGTCCACGGGCGTGGGTGCGCACTGGTCGGACTGACCGGCCAGCGCCTCGGCAAAGCCCTTGTCGCGCCCGTCCACCTTGTCCCAGGCCGTGGCCGTGCGCTCGTACACCAGCACGCGGCGCACGCTGTCGCAGCCGCCCATGGCCAGCGCGTCGTCCACGATGCGCTTGAGCGGCAGCTCCTTGCCGCCTCGCATCTGGTAGTTGGCCGTGATCACGAGCACCGCGCCCACGTCCTGGATGCGCTCTTGCAGGGCCTTGGCCGAAAAGCCGCCGAACACCACGGAATGGGTGGCGCCGATGCGCGCGCAGGCCTGCATGGCCACCACGCCCTCGACCCCCATGGGCATGTAGAGGATGACGCGATCGCCCTTTTGCACGCCTTCGGCCTTCAGCGCGTTGGCAAAGCGGCTCACGCGCGCCAGCAGCTCTTTGTAGGTCACGCGGCTGACCTGGCCGTCGTCGCTTTCGAACACGATGGCGGTCCGGCGCTCGACCGGTGTGCCCAGGTGGCGGTCCAGGCAGTTCGCGCTGGCGTTCAGCTCACCGTCGGCAAACCAGCGGTAGAACGGCGCCTGGCTGTCGTCCAGGGTTTGCGTGAACGGCTTGTGCCAGACCAGCAGGTCGCGTGCGCGCTTGGCCCAGAACGCGGGCAAGTCGGCGGCGGCTTCAGCGCACAGGGCTTCGTAGCCCGCCATGCCCTGGATGCGGGCATGGGCGGCTTGCGCTGCCGTGGGGGGGAACACGCGGTTCTCGACCAGAACCGATTCGATTTCGCTCATGGGCTTGTCTCCTGTAGCCAGGCCGCGCCACCACCCAGGCCGGGCGCCGCCAACACGGGCCATCATAGCGAAGCCACGCCCCGCGGCGCGGGCCGGCGGCCGGGGCGAGCAACCCATGGCGCCGCCTACAGACAGGCAGTATCACTGAGCTGCCGTTGATTTTGAGACGGCAACTGCCTCATACCCCAACCCAGACACCAGAGACGCCATTGACCGAAGCCGACGGCCTGCGTGCCGGCGATTCATCGGGCTGCGGAGGCCGCAGAGCCGTTGCATCCGCAGCGGCACGAAGCGAGTGGCCGCTGCTGTTGCCGATGGCGCCGCCCAGATGCCGCCAATGGCCGCAGCCGCGGCTGCGCTGGCCTGTGGGTTGGCGCGGTCGCCGTGTCCATCGCGTTTCCGTCAACTGGCGCCGGGCCACGCCGGGCGGTGACCCAAGGCGGCTTGCCCGGCGCTGACCGTGCGCGGTCCTGCAACAGCGGGCGGCCCCTGCCCGCCTCATGGCTGTGGTGCCGCCGTCATCCCCAACTGCCGGCTCGTGGTGGCCGTGGCCTCGGACTGCAGGTGGTCGGCCAGCTGCCGGGCCGTGGCGCTGGCGTTGTGGCGCACGGCCATGCCGTAGTCCAGCGACACGTTCAGCGCCGGCGTCATGGCCGCCAGCTGCAGCCCGGCCGGCAACTCGCCCAGCGCGCGGCCCTGGGCACAGGGCGCGATGGCCATGTGGGCCTGATTGGCCTGCACCGCGGCCACGGCGCTGTCCTGGCCCGGGTTCTGGGCGCGCCATTGCCGCAGCTTGCCCTGCAAGGTCTCGCGCAGGCCGGGCTGCAGGCCCTCGGCCTGCACCAGCACGCGCGCCAGCGGTTCGGTGGGGGCATGGCCCTGCAGGTCGCCGGCCAGCACCACGCCCTTGCGCTGCCACTGCCCCATGGCCGTGGCGGGCACCACGGGCAGGCGGCTGAGCGTGCACAGCTGGTCGCGCCACAGCCACTGCGTGCGGCCCCAGGCATCGCCCACGCCCAGCGTCTGCGGCAGCACATCGCCCGGGTGCACCACGAGCACGTCGTTGTCCGACGGCGGCACGGCCAGGCCGACGTACAGCTGCACCGCGCTGCCGGCGGTGCTGTTCAAGGCCTGGCGCAGCTGGCCCGAATCACCGTAGTGGACCGTGACGGGCTGCGCGTGCCGGCGCTGGAAATCGGCCAGGACACGCATGAGCATGGGTTTGAGGCTGGCGTCGGCCCAGATCAGGCTGGCCTGGGTGGCTGCCGCGGGCGCAGGGGCCGATGCCGCGGCCGGGTTGGCCGGTTCGCTGGTCCGCGTGCAGGCGGCCAGCAAAGCCAGCGCGCCCAGGCTCAGCCAGGCCACGGCGCGCCGGGCGCCAGCCAGCGGCAAGCGGTGCACCACCGACGCGGGAGGGCGCGCCGGCTTCATGAAGCGGGGGGAAACAGGTTCATGCATGCGGCCATTGTCGCTGCATGGCCGTGGGCGGCCCGTGCGCCGTCCGCCAGACCTGCGCTGCCGCTGCCCAATGGGTGCGAATCAGGTTGACTCACTCCCGGTGGCCACAGTCCTACCTTGAGGGCCATCGCCGGGGCGCGAATTCGGTGCTGCCCCCGCAGGCCGCGCAGGTCCCGGCAGACCGTTTGCGAACGCCTGGCCTGCGCGAGCCCGCGGTTGGCGGCCCGCCCGCTCAGCTGCCCGCCACCTTCATGCGCTTGACGAGCACGGAGCCCACGGTCTTGGCGCCGTAGTTGTAGGCATCGGCGCCAATGGCCGCGATGTCCTTGAACATCTGCTTGAGGTTGCCGGCGATGGTGATTTCCTCCACCGGGTAGGCGATTTCGCCGTTTTCCACCCAAAAGCCGCTGGCGCCGCGCGAGTAGTCGCCCGTCACGGGGTTCACGCCCTGGCCCATCAGCTCGATGACGAACAGGCCGGTGCCCAGCTTCTTGAGCATGGCCGGCAGGTCATCGCCGGGCCGCGTCTTGCTCGACGTCAGCAGCAGGTTGTGCGAGCCCCCTGCGTTACCGGTGGTCTTCATGCCCAGCTTGCGCGCCGAATAGGTCGACAGGAAATAGCCCTGCACCACGCCGTCCTTCACCACGTGGCGCGCCTTGGTGCGCACGCCCTCGTCGTCGAACGGGGACGAGCCCTTGCCACCCGGGATGTGCGGGTCTTCGAACAGGTCGATGTGCTTGGGGAACACCTGCTGGCCCAGGCTGTCGGGCAGGAAACTGCTCTTGCGGTAGAGCGCGCCGCCGCTGATGGCCTGCACGAAGCTGCCCAGCAGGCCCGCGGCCAGCGTGGACTCGAACAGCACCGGGCACTGGGTGGTGGGAATCTTGCGGGCGTTCAGCCGGCTCAGCGCGCGCTCGGCGGCGTAGCGGCCCACGGCCTCGGGCGCCGCCAGGTCCGCCGCATTGCGCATGGACGAGTACCAATGGTCGCGCTGCATGCCGGCGCCCCGGCCGGCGATGGGCGCCACCGAAAGGCTGTGGCGCGAGCTGGCGTAGCCGCCGCGAAAGCCGTTGCTGTGGGCCGTGAAGAAATGGCTGTGCTGGGCCGACACGCCCGCGCCTTCGCTGTTGGTGATCTTCTTGCTGGTGGCAAAGGCCGCGCCTTCGCAGCGCAGGGCCAGCTCGGTGGCCTGCTCGCTGGTCACGGCCCAGGGGTGGAACAGGTCCAGGTCGGGCTGGGTCTTGGCGATGTCGCCCTTGTTGGGCAGGCCCGCGGCCGGGTCCTTGGCCGTGAAGCGCGCGATGTCGTAGGCAGCCTGCACCGTGCGCTCGATGGCCTCGCGCGAGAAATCAGAGGTGCTGGCATTGCCGCGCCGCTGCCCCAGGTAGACCGTGATGCCCAGCGACTTGTCGCGGTTGCGCTCCACCGACTCCAGCTCGCCCTTGCGCACGCCGACCGACAGGCCACAGCCTTCCGACGCTTCGGCGCCCGCCGCCGTGGCGCCCAGCTTCTTGGCGTGCTGCAAGGCGTGATCGACCAGGGATTCGAAAAAATCGCGGCTGAAACTGAAACCGGCCTCGCGAAATGCAGGCGAGGCCGGGGAATGCGTGTTGTGCTTCATATGGCCGGCTATGATACTTGCCCGTTTGCGAGGCACTGCGCGGCGTCCGCGCCGCGCCGGTGCTGCACCCCTGTACCGCGGGCGGCCACGACCTCAGCCTGCGCCCGGCCGCCCTGCAGCGGGCCGCGTCATGCGGGCTCAGGCAGCCCCAGGCGCACCGCCCGCCCACGCCCAACACCCTTCATCACCCCATGTCCCGCAAACCCAAAAAAGGTTACTTCGTCAAAGGCCACTTTGTGGCGGCCGGCAGCGAACTCGACCAGGAGCTGCAGCGCGAACTGCGCGGCGGCGAAGCGCCCACCAAAACCGAACTCAAGGCACAAAGCACCGAGCTGCAGGCGCTGGGCGAAGCCCTGCTGACGCTGCGCAGCGACCTGCGCGCCAAGATCGCCCTGCCCGACCGCCTGGCCGAAGCCATCGCCGAGCTGGGCCGCATCACCAACTTCGAGGGCAAGCGCCGTCAGAGCCAGTTCGTCGGCAAGCTGATGCGCAAGCTGGACGAGGACGAGGTGCAGGCCATCCGCGAAGCGCTGGAGCTGCAGCGCCAGGGCGCCAACGCCGACGCCGCCGCCCTGCATGCGGCCGAGCATTGGCGCGAGCGCCTGGTGGCCGATGACGCCGCCGTCACCGACTGGCTGGCGCAGTTTCCGGCCACCGACACCCAGCAGCTGCGCGCGCTGGTGCGCCAGGCCCGCAAGGACCACATCGCGCCCGATGCCCGTGCCGTGTCCGAAGGCAAGGCGCCGCGCCAGGGCCGGGCGTTTCGCGAGCTGTTTCAGCTGGTGCGCGAGCAGATGCTGGCCGCCCGCGACGCGCAAGGCGAGGCCGACACCGACCGCGAAGCCCACGACGACGAGGCCTGAGCCATGGCCGACGCACCCTCGCCCGACCGCCCGCACGATCCTGTTCACGCCGACCCAGCCCGCGCCGTCAGCGGCGCGTTGGACCCCGTTCGCATCGGCATCGTCTCCATCAGCGACCGCGCCAGCCGCGGCGTGTACGCCGACCAGGGCCTGCCCGCCCTGCAGGACTGGCTCACCCAGGCGCTGCGCAACCCGCTCACGATCGAGGCACGGCTGATCGCCGACGAGCAGGCCTTGATCTCGCAGACCCTGATCGAGCTCGTCGACGCCGGCTGCGCGCTGGTGCTGACCACGGGCGGCACCGGGCCCGCACCGCGCGACGTGACCCCCGAGGCCACGCTGGCCGTGGCCGACAAGGTCATGCCGGGCTTCGGCGAACAGATGCGGCAGATCAGCCTGGCCTTCGTGCCCACGGCCCTCCTGTCGCGCCAGGTGGCCGTCATCCGCGGCCGCAGCCTCATCGTCAACCTGCCCGGCCAACCCAAGGCCATCGCCGAGACGCTGGCCGGCTTGAAAGACGCCGACGGCCAGCCGCGCGTGCCCGGCATCTTCGCCGCCGTGCCCTACTGCATCGACCTGATCGGCGGGCCCTACCTCGAAACGCACGACGCAGTGTGCGCCGCGTTCCGCCCCAAATCGGCGCAGCGGCCGCCCAGGCCTTGACACAGCGACCCGGTATCAGGCCACTGCCGTTTTCAAACAAACGGCAGCACCACCATACTGCCCATTTGATTTGACATGCCTTTCACCCTGCGCGCGCCTTGCCACAGCGAGCTGACGATCAAGAAAAGCCGCTTCATCGGCTGCGTGCAGGCCGTGGCGTCGCGCGAGGAGGCCCAGCGCATCGTCCAGGACCTGTGGCGGGTACATCCGCAGGCGGCCCACGTGTGCTGGGCCCTGATGGCCGGTGGTCAGTCGGCCGCGGCCGACGACGGCGAACCCTCGGGCACGGCCGGCCGGCCCATGCTCGAGGTCTTGCGCCATCAAGACCTGACCGGGGTGCTGGCCACCGTGGTGCGGTACTTCGGCGGCGTGAAGCTCGGCGCCGGCGGCCTGGTGCGCGCCTACACCGACGCGGTGGCCCAGGCGCTGCTGCAGGCCGAGCGGCAGCCCGTGATCGCCCTGACCGAGCTGCACTTCGCCTGCGCGTATCCCCACGAAGGCCTGGTGCGCCGCGCCATCGAGGCCCATGCCGTCACCCTGCTGCAGGTGGACCACGGCTCGGACGTGCGCTGGCGGGTCAAGCTGCCCCAGGCGCAAGCGGCCGACTGGCTGGACGCGCTGGCCAACCAATGCCAGGGGCGGCTACAGCGCATCGAGCCGGACTGACGCCGCTGGGGGGCCTGGACCTGGCGACGCGGCGCTGGCGCGTGGACCTGATGGTGGCGGCGCGGGCAGGTGGGTGACATGGGGTGGCAGTGCCGGTTGCGGCTGGCCGCAAGCCGATCGGCCAGCGCGCTCTTTGCTGGCCTCAAGCAGCACCATCCGCTGCCCATGTGCATGACCGCGGCGTGTGCCACCGAGCCATCGCGTGTGCACGGCAACCGCGATGACGCGCATGGGTCTATCCCTGCGTCGTGCACCGACGCCTGAAATCGCTCCTTGACAATTGAACGGGGGAATGACGAATTCCTTTTGCATGACAACGGGTTGGATGCAAGAGGTTGCCCCGTACACGCGGGGATAGACCCATCAAAACCACGCTCGCCGACAAGATGGTGGGGGTTGCCCCGCACACGCGGGGATAGACCCTCACCGGACGAATCACGCTTGGAGTCGTTCGAGGTTGCCCCGCACACGCGGGGATAGACCCGTGCCGAAGCTTGGGAAAGCATCGCGCAAGCGGGTTGCCCCGCACACGCGGGGATAGACCCAGAGAGGCAAAGCCCTGTCACACCATCACCGGTGGTTGCCCTGCACATGCGGGGCCGATGGCCGCCATGCAGCACATCGGTCATGGGTATCAGTCGTTTCCCGTCTGTTTTTCAACGGAAAACAGCCCATACCCCATCACAGCCCGCGCGGATCCGGTGGTTCGGGTTCGGCCGGCGGGGGCGCCTGGGCCGCGTCCAGCGCGCGCTGGGCCAGCTCGGCGCGCAGCGCGTCCAGCCCCTGGCCGCTGGCCGCCGAGACGAACAGCCGCGTGACCATCTCGCCGTCGACCTCGAACAGCCCGCGCAGGCTGGTCGGCTGGCGCTCCGGCTCGATGAGGTCGAGCTTGTTGAACACCAGCAGCTGCGGCACGGTGTCGGCGCCGATTTCGGCCAGCACGTGCTCCACCTGGTCCATCTGTTCGATGAAGTTGGGATTGGATGCGTCGACCACGTGCAGCAGCAGGTCGGCGTCCGCCGCCTCCTGCAAGGTGGCCTGGAAGGCATCGACCAGGCCATGCGGCAGGTCGCGGATGAAGCCCACGGTGTCCGACAGCGACACGGCGCGCCCCGCCTCGGCCAGCCAGAGCTGGCGCGTGGTGGTGTCCAGCGTGGCGAACAACTGGTCGGCGGCGTAGGCGCGGGCCTTCACCAGGGCGTTGAACAGCGTCGACTTGCCGGCGTTGGTGTAGCCCACGAGCGAGATGTTGTAGACCTCGCGCCGCTCGCGCTGCTTGCGCTGCGTGCCGCGCTGGCGCTTGACCTTTTCGAGCCGCTCCTTGGTGCGCTTGATGGCGTCGCCGATCATGCGGCGGTCGAGTTCGATCTGGGTTTCGCCGGGGCCGCCGCGCGTGCCGATGCCGCCGCGCTGACGCTCCAGGTGGCTCCAGCGTCGCACGAGGCGGGTTTGCAGGTACTGCAGGCGGGCCAGCTCGACCTGGAGCTTGCCTTCGTGGCTGCGGGCGCGCTGGGCGAAGATCTCGAGGATGAGCAGCGTGCGGTCGTTGACCGGCAAGCCGATGTGGCGCTCGAGGTTGCGTTGCTGGCCCGGACTGAGGGCCTGGTCGAACAGGATTTCCTGGGCACCGTGCTGGGCCGCCAGGGCCTTGAGCTCGTCGGCCTTGCCGGAGCCCACGAACAGCGCGGCATCGGGTGCGCGGCGTTTGCAGGTCAGGCGCGCCACGGGCTTGAGGCCCGCGGTTTCGGCCAGCAGGCCCAGCTCTTCGAGTTCGGTGTCGAAATGGGGGAGTCCAAAGTCCACGCCCACGAGCAGAACGGGGGCGGAAGGTGTGGCTTGTGCAGTCAAAGAAGTGTGTGAAGTGAGGGGGTCGCCGCCTGCCTGATGTCGCTTCAAAAGCAGTATGGCCGGGTTTCCGTTGATTCCTCAACGGCAACCCGGCCATACTGCCTTACGACAGGCGGTGGTCAGGCATCAGGCCTGGCCTTCTCCAGCGTCGTTCAGGGCCAGGTTCACAGGGCGGCCGGGAACAATGGTCGAGATGGCGTGCTTGTACACCATCTGGGTCACCGTGTTTCGCAGGAGGACCACATACTGGTCGAAAGACTCAATCTGACCTTGCAGCTTGATGCCGTTGACCAAATAAATGGACACTGGCACATGCTCGCGACGCAGGGTGTTGAGAAACGGGTCTTGTAGAAGTTGCCCTTTATTGCTCACGATATTCTCCGTGTTCGAGAGAGTTGAAAGAACGGCGGACGATAGCACAGCAGGTCCGGCCACTCGGGAAAATGCACTTCCAAAACCTTACGGTTTGTGCTTGTGACGGGCCGCGGCATGGCCGGGTCCATCAGTCTGCGTAGGGGTTGTGGCTGGTCTTGGTTTCGATGCGCAGCGGCGTGCCGACCAGGTCGAAGGCCTGGCGGAAGCGCCCTTCGAGGAAGCGCTTGTAGGCGTCGGTCAGGTGCTCGACGGAGTTGCCGTGGATCACGATGACGGGCGGGTTCATGCCGCCCTGGTGCGCGTAACGCGGCTTGGGCCGGAACATGCCGGCGCGCTTGGGTTGCTGGAATTGCACGGCCTCTTGCAGCTGGCGCGTGAGCTGAGGCGTGGACATCTTGCGGTAGGCAGCCTTGTGGGCCCGCGTGAGCGAGCCCCACAGCGGCCCCAGCCCCTGGCGCTTCTGCGCCGAAATGGTGTGCAGCTGCGCAAACTTGAGGAACGCCAGGCGCTTGTCGATGGAGGCCTGCACCTGCTCGCGCTGGTAGCTGTCCACGGCGTCCCATTTGTTGATGGCCACCACCAAGGCGCGGCCGCTGTCGACGATGAAGCCGGCGATGTGCGCGTCCTGGTCGGTCACACCTTGCGTGGCATCCAGCAGCAGCAGCACGACGTTGGCGTCTTCGATGGCCTGCAGGGTCTTGACGACCGAGAACTTCTCGATGGCCTCGAACACACGACCCTTGCGGCGCAGGCCGGCGGTGTCGATGAGCTCGAACTTCTGGCCTTCGCGCTCGAAGGGCACGCTGATGGCATCGCGCGTGGTGCCCGGCATGTCGAACGCCACCAGGCGCTCTTCGCCCAGCCAGGTGTTGATCAGCGTGGACTTGCCGACGTTGGGCCGGCCGGCCACGGCCAGGCGGATCACGCCCTCTTCCTGCGTCTCCTCGGCATCCTCGTCGCTGGGCAGGTTCAGCGAGTCCAGCGCCAGCTCGAGCAGCGAGCGCACGCCCTGGCCATGCGCGGCCGACACGGGCAGCACGTCGCCCAAGCCCAGCTCGTAAAACTCGGCCAGCTGCGCGCCTTCGCGCATGCCTTCGGCCTTGTTGGCCACCAGCAGCGCCGTCTTGCCCAGGCGGCGCAGGTACTCGGCGATGTCGTGGTCCTGGCCCGACAGGCCGGCCCGCGCATCGACCACGAACAACACCACGTCGGCCTCGGCCACGGCCTGCTGGGTTTGCTTGGCCATCTCTTTGTAGATGCCGGCATCGGCCTCGGGCTCGAAGCCCCCGGTGTCGATGACGATGAATTCGCGCTTGCCCAGGCGGCCATGGCCATAGTGGCGATCACGCGTGAGGCCGGCAAAGTCGGCCACGATGGCATCACGCGACTTGGTGAAGCGGTTGAACAAGGTGGACTTGCCGACATTGGGCCGGCCCACGATGGCGATCACGGGTTTCATTATTTGCAATCAAATTTCTTATCGGATTACGCCCATCAAACGCCAAATGAATTTTTATTAATGCGTTTGATTGCAAACATCCGGTCTGACAGCTTGGCGCGCCAAGTGTCGCTGGGCCCCGATTGTCGCTGCTTGGGCGACGCCTCGGTCCACAGGCCGCCATGCCCCCATGTCCAGCAGGCCACCGCGCCACCGCCCGGGCCCGGCATCCAGCGGCGTGACGGCCTATGCTCGGGCCATGCTGCACGCCGCGCGCTGGACCTCGCCTCTTCGACTTTGCCATCGGCCCACAGGCCAGGCCCGGCCATGAGCGCCCCCCGCTCGGCGCGCCTGCTGACCTTGCTGGACGAACTGCACCGACGCCGGCGGCCGGTGCAGGGGGCGGTGCTGGCCACGCGGCTGGGCATCAGCCTGCGAACGCTGTACCGCGACATCGACACCCTGCGCGCGCAGGGCGCAGAGATCGACGGCGAGCCCGGCATCGGCTACCTGCTGCGCGCCGGCCACCTGCTACCCGCCATGATGTTCTCGGCCGAGGAGCTGGAGGCCGTGGTGCTGGGCACACGCTGGGTGGCCGCGCAGGGCGACGCCCAACTGGCTGTGGCCGCCCAGGCAGCGCTGGACCGCATCGTCACCGTGCTGCCCCCGGCCCTGCGCCTGCAGGTGGAAACCAGCGGGCTGTTCGCGCCCCAGTGGGGCACGCGGCCAGCCGAGCCCTGGGTGGCCACGCTGCGCCAGGCCATCCGCGATGGCCACCGCGTGCGCCTGCAGTACGCCGACGCCGAGCAGCGCACCAGCGAACGCGTCATCTGGCCCTTCGCCATGGCGTTTCTGGCCGACAAGCGCCTGCTGGCTGCGTGGTGCGAGCTGCGTCAGGGCTATCGGCACTTTCGGGCCGACCGCGTGCTGGCGCTGGACGACCTGGGACAGCCCTACCCGCGCCCACGCCACGACCTGCTGCGCGACTGGCAGCAGGCCCTGCGCACGTCGTCCGTCACTGCTGACAGAAGCTGACAGGAGCAGGCGGCACCATGGCGTCTTCGTTCACCTTTCTGGAGCCCAACCCATGACCGACCTGACCCTGTACACCCACCCCATGTCGCGCGGCCGCGCCACGCGCTGGATGCTGGAGGAAACGCGCCTGCCCTACGACGAGGTGATCCTGGACTGGACCGGCAGCATGAAGTCACCGGCCTACCTCGCCATCAACCCCATGGGCAAGGTACCGGCCCTGCGTCACGGCGACGTGGTGGTGACGGAGAACGCCGCCATCGCCCTGTACCTGGCCGACCTGGTGCCCGAGCTGCAGCTGGCACCGCCCCCGGGCAGCGCCGAGCGCGGCACCTACTACCGCTGGATGCTGTTTCTCGCCGGTCCGTTCGAAGCCCTGCTGACCGCGCGGCAGGCGGGCGCACTGGCACCGCCCACCAGCGCGGGCTACGGCCAGGCCGACGACACCCTGCACGTGCTGCAGCAGGCCGTGCGCGACCAGCGGCACCTGGTGGGCAACCACTTCACCATGCTGGACCTGTATGCGGCCGCTTGCCTGGGCTATTACATGCAGGTCGGTGTTGTGCCCAAGCTGCCCGAGTTCGAGGCCTATGTGGCGCCGCACCTTGCACGCCCGGCCTGCACGGCCGCCGCCAGCCGGGACAACGCGCTGGCGGCGGCCCTGCCCACGCCCTGAAATTCCGATTACCTATCGCGCTTTTCAAACCTCGCGTTCACGGGAAATCCCGGGGAGCATCTCCCCGAAGCCCTTGTCCACGAGGGGATACGGCTCATTACAATCGGCGCTTTCAACGTTGCCCGTCCGTGCCTCACGGCGCGCAGCGTTTTCTTTTGCCTACGCCGCAGTTGAAAGGCGCGCCCATGCAATTTCTCTTGTCCATCTCAAGGGCCATCGACTGGCTCAACGCCCAGGTCGGCCGATGGGGCATCTGGCTCATCCTCATCGCCACCTTGATCAGCGCCGGCAACGCCTTGGTGCGCTACGTGTTCAACTACAGCTCCAACGGCTTCCTCGAAGTGCAGTGGTACCTGTTCGCATGGTCGTTCGTCATCGCGGGCGGCTACACCCTGCTCAACCGCGAACACGTGCGCATCGACGTGATCAACAGCCGCCTGTCCAAACGCACCCAGGTGTGGATCGACATCATCGGTTTCGCCTTCTTCCTCACCCCGCTGTGCATCCTGGTGCTCGTGCTGTGCGTCCCCGAGCTGCTGAGCAAGATCGAATCGGGCGAAATGTCGGGCAACCCGGGGGCCTCATCCGCTGGCCCGTGTGGCTGGCCATCCCCATCGGCTTCACGCTGCTGATGCTGCAGGGCTGGTCCGAGCTGATCAAGCGCGTCGCCTTCCTGCGTGGCCAGGGGCCTGACCCCATGGGCCGCTTGAGCGATGCTTCGGCCGAAGAAGAGCTGGCGCAGGCCCTGCGCGCGCAACAAGAACAACAAGCCAAGGCCGGCGCGCCTTCGGCCCCCTGAGGCAGGAGACCCCACATGGAGTTCATTGCCAACAACTACGCCCCCATCATGTTTGCGGGGCTGATCGTGTTTCTGCTGCTGGGTTTCCCAGTGGCCTTCAGCCTGGGGGCCTGCGGCCTCTTCTTCGGTGTCATGGGCATCGAGCTGGGCGTGTTCCCCGCCCACGTGATGGCCTGGTTGCCCCAGCGCCTGATCGGCATCATGGCGAACGACACGCTGCTCGCCGTGCCCTTCTTCACGCTCATGGGCCTGGTGCTCGAACGAAGCGGCATGGCCGAAGACCTGCTCGACACCGTCGGCCAGGTGTTCGGCCCCATGCGCGGCGGCCTGGCCCTTGCGGTGATCTTCGTCGGCGCCCTGCTTGCTGCCACCACCGGCGTGGTCGCTGCGTCGGTGATCTCCATGGGCCTGATCTCGCTGCCCATCATGCTGCGCTACGGCTATGACCGGAAACTGACCAGCGGCGTGATCGCTGCCTCAGGCACGCTGGCGCAAATCATCCCGCCCTCGCTGGTGCTCATCATCATGGCCGACCAGCTCGGCAAGAGCGTGGGCGACATGTACAAGGGCGCCTTCGTGCCGGCCTTCATCCTGGTCGGGTTGTACGTGCTGTACATCGTCTGCCTGGCCATTTTCAAGCCCGCCAGCGTGCCGGCCCTGCCCCGCGAGGCCCGCATCTACCGCCAACCCGACGGCAGCAGCGGCTACACCTCGCTGTGGGTGCTGCTGGCCCTGTCGGCCGCCGTGTCGTTCTTCATCGCCGAGCACCTGGAAGCCGTGCACGCCTGGTTCGGCAAACCCGTGGACGTCGTCGCCACCGACGAACGCGTGGTGGTCGCGGTCTGCGGCGGCACCTTCGTCGCCTTCGTCATCGCCATGGCCAACAAGCTGCTCAAGCTGAACATGCTCTCGCGCCTGGCCGAACGCGTCACCTTCGTGCTGATTCCGCCGCTGCTGCTCATCTTCCTGGTGCTGGGCACCATCTTCCTGGGCGTGGCCACACCGACCGAAGGCGGCGCCATGGGCGCGGTGGGCGCGCTGTTGATGGCCTGGTTGCGCGGCCGCCTGCCGTTCCATCAGCTCAAGCAAGCCCTGGCCTCCACCACCAAGCTGTCCAGTTTCGTGATGTTCATCCTCATCGGCGCCACCGTGTTCTCCATGGTGTTCCAGGCGGCCGACGGCCCGCTGTGGGTCGAGCACCTGCTCACGGATCTGCCAGGCGGCCCGGTCGGCTTCCTCATCTTCGTGAACGTGCTGATCTTCTTCCTCGCGTTCTTCCTCGACTACTTCGAGCTGTCGTTCATCGTCATTCCCCTGCTCGGCCCCGTGGCTGACAAGATGGGCATCGACCTGATCTGGTTCGGCGTGCTGCTGGCCGTGAACATGCAGACCTCGTTCATGCACCCGCCGTTCGGCTTCGCGCTGTTCTTCCTGCGCTCGGTCGCCCCCGAAAAGCAGTACGTGGACAAGGTCACGCACAAGGTCATGGAGCCCGTGACCACCATGCAGATCTACAAGGGCGCCATCCCCTTCCTCATCATCCAGCTGACCATGGTCGGCCTCCTGATCGCCTTCCCGCAACTGGTGACCGGCAGCCTGGACAAAAAGGTGGATGTGGACATGAACGCCGTCGGCGAGCAGATGCTGCGCGACCTGAACGCCCAGGAAGGCGGCAGCAGCACCGCCAGCGACGTGCCCAATGCCGGTGGCTATGGCGACAACCCCTTCGCCACCTCGGGCGACAGCCCGGCCACCGAAGGCCAGGCGCCGGCCGAAGCCGCCCCCAGCTCGGGCGACGACGGCAACTACGGCTACAACCCGTATGGCGAAGCCGCCGAGCCTGCGCCGGGCGCCGAGGCATCAGGTGGCGAGGCACCCGGGGCTGCCGCGACCGAAGCGCCCGCGGGCGCATCGACCGAGGACGCGGCCGCCAAGGCGCTGGAAGACGCCCTGCGCGCGCAAGAAAGCAAGTGATGCCGACCGCGTGAGAGAGTATGGCCGGTTTCTCGTTTCACAATGAACGGGAACCGACACATACTGCCATCACCGCATCACCACAATGGCCTGACCACATCGTGTGGTCAGGCCATTCGCTTTTGGGCGCCAGCAGCGCGCTTGCCTGAGATGATCTGGGACGCTCGGCGCTGCAATGGCTCGATCCCACAAAGGGGTGAAGGCAGCTTGCTGCCGCCTCAGACCTATCAGTAATACATCGTGGCCGTGTGACAACCCGGCTGGTAGGTCCGATAGACCTGCTTGTCCTTGGGCAAGTAGCGGAAGTAATTCGGCGTTGCCGACTGCGGCGAGAAATGGGTCACCAGACTGCGGCGCGTGACATCCGGGTTCAAAATCTGGCTGCCGCCATGGGCCAGATCGGCCGACCATATGAGCACATCACCCTTTTTAGGCAGGAAATGCGCCAGCTCCAGACCCTGGGCCTCGGAGCGTTCGACCAGGCTGTTGAGGTGCCCCATGTGCTCCGCGTGCGGATCGCGTTCGTGGTTGTAGTGCTTGAATCGGCCGCTGTACTTCCAATCGGCCAGCGCATGGTGGCTTCCCACGTAGTAGATCAGCTCACCGGAACCGGGCTGAATGTCTTCCAGCGCCAGCCAGGACGCACAAATCTCCAATGGCCGATCCGCCACCACGTACGCCGTGTCCTGGTGAATGGCCTGTGTGGAGCCCCGTTCGAAATGCAATCCTTGAAAGGCCAGCACCTCCTCTTCGAACACCGCCCTCAAAAACTTATGCACCGCTTCGTTGAACACCATGGGCAAGGCACTGGGCATGCAGGCGTAGGTGTCCAGGATTTTGGACAGCGGCGCCTTCACATCTGCATCGGCCAGGGAAACCACACTTTTGTCCTGGGGCCCTTGGACCGGCACACTGACCTGCAGCGGTGAGATCCCCGAGGCGATGTGACGTTGCAACTCCGCGGTGTACGCATCGATCAGCTCATGCGACACCGCCTGCTCCAACACCACATAGCCGTCTCGGATGAACTGCTCGATCTGCGGGCGCAAGACGGCAACATCGGGGTCCTCGGCCGCCTTGCGGTCCAAAACGGCCAAGGCGTCCCTCCGGTCAATCCACAAACCGCCGAAGTCGCTGTAGAACTCGGCACCAGCCTCTTCGCGCGCCTTGGGGCGCCCAGAGCCCCCCGATGCGCTGGCCTGTGGCTTGGGAGCTGGAAAGAACAGGGACTTGAACAGATTTTTCATGCGCCATCTCAGCAATCGATACATCACCTCATCATAGTAGCCCTCAGATACATTCTGATCAGCGGTAATAGGCGGGCCGGTGAGATGCCCATCGTGCCCACATGGCAACACACCGGTAGCCCGGGCGGCATGCCACTAAAATACCCGCGCGCTCACTGGCGCTGCTGCCCAGGCCCTGGCCGATCGTCAGGCCGCCTCTCCAGCATTGTCTGACTCACCTGTGCAGGACTTTTCAATGTCTTTGTTTTCTGCCGTCGAACTGGCACCCCGCGACCCCATCCTGGGCCTGAACGAGCAATTTGCCGCTGACACCAACCCCAACAAGGTGAACCTGGGCGTGGGCGTGTACTTCGACGAAGCCGGCAAGCTGCCCCTGCTGCAATGCGTGCAAGCTGCCGAAAAAACCCTGATGGGCACCCCCACACCCCGTGGCTATCTGCCGATCGACGGCATCGCGGCCTACGACGCAGGCGTCAAGAACCTGGTGTTCGGCGCGGACAGCGAGGTGCTGAAGGCCGGTCGCGTGGCCACGGTGCAGGCCCTTGGGGGCACGGGCGCCCTGAAAATCGGCGCCGACTTCCTCAAGCAGCTGAACCCGGCGGCCAAGGTGCTGATCTCGGACCCGAGCTGGGAGAACCACCGCGCGCTGTTCACCAAGGCCGGCTTCGAGGTTGACACCTACGCCTACTACGACGCCGCCAAGCGCGGCGTGAACTTCGACGGCATGCTGGCCAGCCTGAACGCCGCAGCCGCCGGCACCATCGTGGTGCTGCATGCCTGCTGCCACAACCCGACCGGCTACGACCTGACGCCCGAACAGTGGGAGCAGGTCATTGCCGTGGTCAAGGCCAAGAACCTGACCGCTTTCCTGGACATGGCCTACCAAGGCTTTGCCCAAGGCCTGGCGCAAGACGGCGCCGTGGTGGGCAAGTTCGTGGCCGCCGGCCTGAACATCCTGGTGTCGACCTCGTTCTCCAAGAGCTTCAGCCTGTACGGCGAGCGCGTGGGCGCCCTGTCGGTGGTGTGCACGGACAAGGACGAAGCGGCCCGCGTGCTGAGCCAGATCAAGATCACCATCCGCACCAACTACTCCAACCCGCCCATCCATGGTGGCGCCGTGGTGGCGGCCGTGCTTGGTGACGCCACGTTGCGCGCCCAGTGGGAACAGGAGCTGGCCGGCATGCGCGACCGCATCAAGGCCATGCGCCAGCAGCTGGTCGCAGGCCTCAAGGCAGCGGGCGTGCAGCAGGACATGAGCTTCATCACCACCCAGGTGGGCATGTTCAGCTACTCGGGCCTGAGCAAGGACCAGATGGTGCGCCTGCGCAACGAATTCGGCGTCTACGGCACCGACACCGGCCGCATGTGTGTGGCCGCCCTCAACGAGAAGAACATCGGTTACGTCTGCGCCTCGATCGCCAAGGTGCTCTGAACCCGGCGTTCTCCTTCCAGCGGCCTCCGGGCCGCTTTTTGTTGCGGCCCGCGCGCGCCGACCGGCCGCTCGGGCGGTTTGTTATATCGAGGCAAAGCCGAAATCTGCGCTTCAATATGCCGAAAGCGCATATATGCCAAACAACTTAATCGTTTGGTTTTGGCCGCCCAGGCCCTAGAGTTCACCCTAAGAAGCTTGCATCGGGTTTACCCGGTGCCCTACAGCGTCACGTTACCCCACGCCAGCCATGTATCGCTACACCGATTTCGACAAAGCCTTCGTCCGCCAGCGCGCCGCCCAGTTCCGCGACCAGCTCGACCGCTGGCAGCGCGGCGAACTCAGCGATGAGGAACTGCTGCCCCTGCGACTGCAAAACGGCTGGTACATCCAGCGGTATGCGCCCATGGCCCGCATCGCTGTGCCCTATGGCGAAATCAGCAGCACCCAGCTGCGCATGCTGGCGCACATTGCCCGTGACTACGACAAACCCGATGCCGAGCTGCTGGCCCATGCCCAGGCCACCCAGGACGAACTGCAGGCAGCCCAGCCCGGTCTCACGCTGGCTGCCGCGCCGCTGAAGTACGGCTACGGCCACTTCACCACGCGCACCAACGTGCAGTTCAACTGGATCCCCATCACCAAGGCCGCCGACGTGATGGACCTGTTGGCCAGCGTGGGCATGCATGGCATCCAGACCAGCGGCAACGCCATGCGCAACATCAACTGCGAAGTCTACGAAGGCATCGCCGAGGATTCGATTGCCGATGCGCGGCCATTTGCGGAAATCCTGCGTCAATGGAGCACCCTTCACCCCGAATTCGCCTTTCTGCCGCGTAAATTCAAGATGTCGTTCAACGGCTCCGCCGAAGACCGCGCCGCCACCAGCTGGTACGACATCGGCCTGCAGATGACCCGCAGCGCCGACGGCGAACTGGGCTTCGCCGTGAAGGTGGGCGGCGGCATGGGCCGAACGCCCGTGATCGGCGCCGTGGTGCGTGAGTTTCTGCCCTGGCACCAGCTGCTCAACTACATCGAGGCCGTGATCCGCGTCTACAACCTCTACGGCCGACGCGACAACAAGTACAAGGCGCGCATCAAAATTCTGGTCAAGGCGGAGGGTCAGAAATTCATCGACGCTGTCGAAGCCGAATACCAAGCCATCCTGACGCAGGACGGCGCCCCCCACACCATCACCCAGGCCGAGCTGGACCGTGTTTCGGCCAACTTCGAGGTGCCCGAGCTCAAGCCCGCCAACCTGCCCTCCAGCGTCAAGACGGATGGTCAGCTGTACCAGCGCTGGCTCCAGCAGAACGTGCGCGGCCACCGCCTGCCCGGCATGCGCGCCGTCACGCTGTCGTTCAAGCGCGTGGGTTTTGCGCCCGGCGACGCCGACGCCGACACCATCGACGCGCTGGCCCAGTTGGCCGACCAGTTCTCGGCCGGCGAAGCCCGGCTGTCGCACGAGCAGAACCTGCTGCTGCCCTGGGTGTTCGAATCCGACCTGCCCGCGCTGTACGAAGCCGCTCGCAACCTGGGCCTGGCCCAACCCAACATCGGCCTCTTGACCGACATGATCGCCTGCCCCGGCGGCGACTTCTGCGCCCTGGCCAACGCCCGCTCGCTGCCCATCGCGGCCGCGCTGACCGAGCGTTACCAGGACCTGGACGAGGTGTTCGACCTCGGCCCCATCGACCTGCACATGAGCGGCTGCATCAACAGCTGCGGCCACCACCACAGTGGCCACATCGGCATCCTGGGCGTCGACAAGGACGGCAAGGAGTGGTACCAGGTCTCGCTGGGCGGTGCCGATGGCAGCACGCTGTCGGGTCCGGCCATCGCGGGCAAGGCCGTGGGCCCCTCGTTCTCAGCCGCCGAAGTGCCCGACGTGATCGAGGCCGTGCTGACGACCTTCCGCGAGCTGCGCAAGCCCGGCGAGTTCTTCATCGACGCGCTGCGTCGCATCGGCCAGGACCCGTTCAAGGCCGCGGCCAACGCCGCCCGCCACCCCAAGCAAGCCGAAGAAGCCCTGGCCGACTGATCGCGCCGTTCTCACATTAGCCCACCGCCATGAACATCTTTGCTGCCAACGCCGTGCCGGCCAGCGACAACCTGCTGAAAACGCTGCAGATCACCAACGATGCCGAACTCGCCGAACTTGCGGCCAGCGGCGCCCTGCAGGGTGTCGAGCTCATTGAGCTCACGTTCCCCAAGTTCACCGATGGCCGCGCCTTCAGCCAGGCCGTGCTGCTGCGCCGTCGCTATGGCTTCAAGGGCGACCTCCGCGCCACCGGCGAGGTGCTGATCGACCAGCTCGTGCAAATGGCCCGCAGCGGCTTCAGCAGTGCCGTGCTGCGCGAAGGGCTCGACCCCGCCGTTGCGCAACGCCAGTTTGAGCGTTACCCGGCCTTCTACCAGGGCGACGCGCTGAACCCCCGCCCGCTGTTCGCTCGGGAGGCTGCATGAGCTCCGCTGACACCCTCGACCTCGCCCGCGTCAATGCCGAACTCGGTCGCGACGCCGACGCCCTGGTGAAGTGGGCGTTGGACCTGAACCAGCCGGCCATCGTCACCACCAATTTCCGCCCCTTCGAGGCCGTGATCCTGCACATGGTCACCCGCGTGCAGCCCGACGTGCCCATCGTCTGGATGGACAACGGCCACAACACCGAGGCCACCTACCGCTTCGCCGACGAGGTGACCCGGCTGCTGAAGCTGAACCTGCGCACCTACCTGCCCTTGCGTTCGCGCGCCCACCGCGAGGCCGTGGACGGCCCCACGCCGGCACTGGACGACCCGCGCCACGCCGCCTTCACCGAAGAAGTGAAGCTGGAGCCCTTTGCCCGCGCCCTGCGCGAAACCGCGCCCAAGGTGTGGTTCACCGCCCTGCGCGCCGCCGACACCGCCGTGCGGGCGCAGATGGACCCGGTCAGCATCAATCCGGATGGCCTGATCAAGGTGGCGCCCGTGCTGCACTGGTCGTCCAAGGAGATGTACGAGTACTGCAAGGCCCATGGCCTGCCCAACAACTTCGACTACGTGGACCCGACCAAGGGCGAAGAGCACCGCGAGTGCGGTTTGCACCTGGCCCATTGATTTGACCGAGCGAGCCCGCATGCGAATGCCGCCCGCTCCCCTCCACGCCCCGCACCCCATGAACGCCACCACCGAATCCGCCGTGATCCAGTCGGCCCTCAACCAGGCTGCTGCCCACCACCTGTCCAATGCCCACCTTGACGCGCTGGAAGAAGAAACCATCTTCATCCTGCGCGAGGTTGCGGCCTCGTTCGAGCGCCCCGCGCTGCTGTTCTCGGGCGGCAAGGACTCGCTGGTCATGCTCAAGTGCGCCGAAAAGGCGTTCGGCATCGGCCGCATCCCCTACCCGCTGTTGATGATCGACACCGGCCACAACTTCCCCGAAGTGACGGCCTTCCGCGATCAGCGGGCCGCCGAGCTGCAGGCCAAGCTCATCGTGCGCAGCGTGGAAGACTCCATGGCGCGCGGCACCGTGCGCCTGTCGCGTCCCGACGAGCCGCGCAACGCCCACCAGTCGGTGACCCTGCTCGAAGCCATCGAGGAATTCCGCTTCGACGCCCTGATGGGCGGCGCGCGCCGCGACGAGGAAAAGGCCCGCGCCAAGGAGCGCATCTTTTCGCACCGCGACAGCTTCGGCCAGTGGCAACCCAAGGCGCAGCGTCCCGAGCTGTGGACGCTGTTCAACACCCGCCTGGCACCCGGTGAACACTTCCGCGTGTTCCCCATCAGCAACTGGACCGAGCTCGACGTCTGGCAGTACATCGAGCGCGAGCAGATCGCCTTGCCCAGCCTGTACTACAGCCACCCGCGCCAGGTCGTCGAGCGCAACGGCCTGCTGATGCCCGTGACCGATCTGACGCCGCCCCGCGCCGATGAAACCGTGCAGACGCTGCCCGTGCGCTTTCGCACCCTGGGCGACGTGACCTGCACCTGCCCCGTGGCCAGCGAGGCCGGCACGGCCGCCGACATCATCGTCGAGACGCTGTCCGCCAACGTCAGCGAGCGCGGCGCCACCCGCATGGACGACCAGACCAGCGAGGCCTCGATGGAAAAACGCAAGAAAGAGGGCTACTTCTGATGTCCGACGTGCTTGAACTCAACCGACCTGTTTCCTCTTCTGCCGTGACCGCCTCCCAAGCCCCCGATACCGGAACCGCCCTGCGCTTCATCACCTGCGGCTCGGTCGATGACGGCAAGAGCACGCTGATCGGCCGCCTGCTGGTCGACAGCCGCGCCGTGCTGCAAGACCACCTCGCCGGCGTCACCAAGCAAACGCACGATGGCGATCAGGTGGACCTGGCCCGCCTGACCGACGGCCTGGCCGCCGAGCGCGAGCAAGGCATCACCATCGACGTGGCCTGGCGCTACTTCAGCACCGAAGCCCGCAAGTTCATCATCGGCGATGCCCCCGGCCACGAGCAGTACACGCGCAACATGGTCACGGCAGCCAGCCAGGCCGACGCCGCCGTGGTGCTGGTCGATGCGACCAAGCTGCCCTGGGCCCGCGAAGGCGGCCCCGCGCAAGACAGCGACGCCCTGCTGCCGCAGACCCGCCGCCACAGCCTGCTGGCCCACCTGCTGCGCGTGCCGTCCATCGTGTTCGCCGTCAACAAGCTGGACGCCTTGCCTGACGCCGCAGGGGCCTTTGCCCGCATCAGCGCCGCGCTGACCCGCTTCACGCAAGAGGCCGGCATCCAGGCCGTGGCCACCGTCCCCATGTCCGCCCTGAAGGGCTGGAACGTGGTCGGGCCGCGCGCCGATGAGCCCGGCTGGGCCGGCTACCAGGGCCCGGCCTTGCTCGAGTTGCTCGAAACCCTGCCCGTCACGGGCGAAGCGCAGGCATCGCTGGCCTTTCCCGTCCAGTGGGTGGAAACGCCCCAGAGCGGGGACAGCGACACCGCACGCGGTCGCCGCGTGCTCTGGGGCCGCGTGGCCGCCGGCGAGCTCACCGCCGGTTCCCAGGTCCAGGTGCTGCCCAGCGGCCAGCGCGCCGTGGTGGCCGAGGTCATCAACCACGTGCGCCAGCCCGGCGCCGTGCTGGCTGGCCACAGCGCCGGGCTCAAGCTCGACCGCGAGCTCGACATCTCGCGCGGTGACTGGGTGATCGCCGCACCGGCCCCGGTGGCCGACGACAGCTTCGACGAGCCCACGCCCAGCTACGCCGTCACGCGCGAGCTGCAGGCCGTGGTCGCCTGGCTGGACGACGATGCCCTGACGCCCGGCCGCGTTTACTGGGCGCTGCACGGACACCGCTGGATCAAGGCGCGGGTCAAGCGCGTGGTGCACCAGCTCAACATCAACACCCTGGCACGCGAGGAGTCGCACGACCTGCCCGCCAACGCCATCGGCCGTGTCGAGCTCACGCTGCAGGACGGCATCCCCGCCGTGCCCTACGCCGAGTCGCGCCACCTCGGTGCGTTGATCCTCGTGGACAGCGCCACCAACCGCACCGCCGCAGCCGTGCTGGTGGCGTGATGCCGCTGCCGCCCCTGTCCCCTGCCTTGCCCGCCGCCGGTCTGGCCCCAGACCGCGCGGCGTAAAATGTCGGGTTTTCCTGCCTGCGCCTGGGCCTGCTCGATGCAGGCCCCACCTCGAGCCCCTTTCTCACCATGACTCACGTCGTCTCCGAAAACTGCATCCGCTGCAAATACACCGATTGCGTGGATGTGTGCCCCGTGGACTGCTTCATCGAAGGTCCGAACTTCCTCACCATCGACCCCGATGAGTGCATCGACTGCGCCGTGTGCATCCCCGAGTGCCCGGCCAACGCCATCTACGCCGAAGAAGACCTGCCCCCCGGTCAAGAGCACATGATTGCGCTGAACGCCGAACTGGCAAAGCTGCCGGGCTGGAAGCCGCTGACCAAGCGCAAGGCCTCGCTGCCCGACGCCGACGAGTGGAACGGCAAAGACGGCAAGCTGGCCGAGCTGATCCGCTGACGCGGGCGCGGCTCGGGGCCGTGTGGCCGACACCGGGCCACCTCGGGCAGCCCGCACGCCGCCGACCCAGCCCCTGATGAACGCGCCCTCCTGGCGCGTTTTTTCTTGTGGCAGTATGCCCGCATTGCCGTTTGTTAGCCAATCGCAACAGCCGCATACCCCATTGCCTCGTATTCAACCCACCGCGCGGCCGCTTAACCCCAACGGCCACGCGTGTGCCGGCCATCGCGCCCGGCCGACCGGACCTGGCGCGGCATACTCACCCCATGACCGTTGCCTCTGTGGAGCCTGACGCTCCGTCCCCCCTGCACCGCGTGGATGCGCTCATCGTCGGCGCCGGCCCGGTGGGCCTGTTCGCGGCGTTTCAATGTGGTCTGCTGGGCCTGCGCTGCGCCGTGGTCGATGCACTGCCGTTCGCGGGCGGCCAGACCGTGCAGCTCTATGCCGACAAGCCGATCTACGACATCCCCGGCATCCCCGTCTGCACCGGGCGCGAGCTGACGGCGCAGCTGCTGGCCCAGATCCAGCCCTTTGGCATCGAGCTGCACCTGGGCCTGCAGGTGAGCGCGCTGCAGCCGGCCTCCGACGACCCAGACGCCGAGGTCCCGGCATCGACCGCCGCCACGTCGGCGCCGGTGCGCGGTGCGGTGCCTCAGGACTCAGCCTCGGCGCCCGGCTCGGCAGCATCGGCCCAGACCACGGCCGCCGCATCCCAGCCTGGCTACCTGCTGACCACCGCGCCCAGCCACGCGCCCTCACACGCCGGCCCGCGCTTCGCCGCCCGCTTCGTCTGCATCACCGCGGGGGTCGGCGCCTTCGTGCCCCGTCCGCTGCCGGGTCTGGCCACCGAGACCCTGGCGCCGTTCGAAGGCCGCGGCCTGCATTGGCACGAACCCTTGAGCGACGACGCAGCCGCACCCGCCGGCCCGCACGTCATCGCCGGCGGCGGCCCCGAGGCCGTGCACGCCACCTGGCGCCTGGCGCAGCAGGCCCATGACCGCGACGCCCCCATCGTCATCGTGCACCGCCGCGATGTGCTGCAGGCCGACGAGCCGGCGCTGCAGGCCATCGCCACGCTGCGCGCGCAAGGCCGCGTCCAGGTGCTGGCCGGCCAGGTGGCCGCGCTGCAGGCCGACGAGGCCGGGCAGCTTGCGGCCCTCACGGTGGCCACACCCGATGGCCAGACCACGCACGTGCCCGCCGCCCGGCTGTGGGTGCTGCAGGGCCTGTCGCCCCGCCTGGGCCCGCTGGCCGACTGGGGCATGGCCCTGGCCAAGCGTCAGGTGGCCGTGGACCCGGCAACCATGGCCACCAGCCTGCCCGGGGTGTTCGCCGCCGGCGACGTGGTGAGCTACGCCGGCAAGCGCCGCCTCATCATCAGCGGCTTTCACGAGGCCACGCAGGCCGCCTACGCCGCGTCGGACCTGCTGCTGGGCCGCGAGACACCGGTGCAGTACACGACCACCAGCCCCGAGCTGCAGCGGCGCCTGGGGGTGCTGGTGGCCACGCCACCATGAGGCGCGCAACCCGCTGCCCGGCCTGGCGCGGCCCTGGCCCTGCACAAGCCCGGGCCGCGGCGCGTCCAACTCAAGCGCCGGCAGGCGGGCTCGGCCCAGGCCGTGGTCGTGACCGTGACCGAACAGGCACACAGCGCCTGACCTTGACAGCTCCGCCCACCCGGGCCGCGCATCGATTGCTGCGTATCATGCCGAGCCGGCGTCCCGCCTGACCCGCGCCGCCACCGGCCCATGCCGGCTTGCGCGGCGCCCCGGCCCCGCGGCCGGCCACGACGCACCAGCCCCTGCACCCGCCGACCTCTGCCCTTCTGCCATCCCTTCACCGCGCCTCACCATGACTGCCCCATCCCTCTTCTGGAGCCCGCTCGTCGCCACGCTGCACCCCTATGTGCCGGGCGAGCAGCCCCGCATCGCCGGCCTGGTCAAGCTCAACACCAACGAGAACCCCTACCCGCCCTCTCAGGCCGTGATCGACGCCATCACCCAGGCCGCCGCCGACGGGCTGGAGCGCTACCCCGACCCGGAATCGCTGGCCGTGCGCGAGGCCGTGGCGCGCCGGCACGGGCTGACGGTGGATCAGGTGTTCGCCGGCAACGGCTCGGACGAGGTGCTGGCGCACGCGTTCCAGGCCTTTTTCTGCCACCCCGGCCAGGCCCTGCTGGTGCCCGACATCACCTACAGCTTCTACCGCGTGTACGCCCAGCTCTACGGCATCGAGCTGGGGGTGATGCCGCTGGACGAGGGCCTGTGCGTCGACGTGCCCGCGCTGGCCGCCCGGGCCGCCCAGGGCTGCGCCGGCATCGTGCTGGCCAACCCCAACGCACCGACCGGCCAGGGCCTGCCGCTGGCCGACATCGAAACCCTGCTGCAAGCCTGCCCCGACCGCGTGGTGCTGGTCGACGAGGCCTATGTGGACTTCGGCGGCACGTCCGCCGTGGCGCTGCTGGCGCGCTACCCCAACCTGCTGGTCGTGCACACGCTGAGCAAATCGCGCGCGCTGGCGGGCCTGCGGGTGGGCTTCGCCATGGGCCAGGCACCGCTGATCGACGGCCTGACCCGCGTCAAGGACAGCTTCAACTCGTACCCGCTGGACCGCCTGGCCACCGCCGGCGCGGTGGCGGCCCTGGACGACCAGGCCTGGTTCGACCGCGCCTGCGCGGCCGTCATCGCCTCGCGCGAGCAGCTTGCACAGCAGCTGACCGCGCTGGGCTTCGAGGTGCTGCCCTCGCAGGCCAACTTCCTGTTCGTGCGCCACCCCGCGCACGATGCCGCGCGCCTGGCCGCCGCCCTGCGCGAACGCGCGGTGCTGGTGCGCCATTTCTCGCAGGCCCGCATCGCGCAATACCTGCGCATCAGCATCGGCACGCCCGCGCAATGCGATCGCCTCGTGTCTGCTTTGACGGAGATTTTCAAGGCAGTATGACCCAGCTGCCGTTTTCATTCCAACGGCAAAGCAACCATACTGCGACATTTTTTGGCGGACATGGAAGCAGCGCAGTCAGGCGGCGCTGTGACGGCGCCTGAACGCCCCGGCTCGCTTCAACGCCCCGACGCCGCCGTGCGAGCTCGTCCCGCCCGGTGCAAGCGCCCGACGACCCGCCGAACGTCGAGCGCGTGATGGCGGTGGCGTCCATGGCCAGGGCGAGTGCCGGGCCGATGCCGGTCACGAAGCGGTCCATGACCATCGACGCGTCGGATGCTGCGGCTTGCGACGATGCGTGCGGCCCTGGCCGCATGCATGGCGGCACCGGTCACGCCTGCATGTGCCCTCCGCGCCGAGGTCAGGCCGACAGGCGGGTGCCGCGCCCGTGGGCGACAATCGCGGCTCTCCGCCCACGCCTCACCATGCAGCACACCCACCTCTCGACTTCGCGTGCCCTGGACCTGACGACGCTGCGCCTGTTCGTCGCCGTGGCCGAAACCGGCAGCATCGGCCAGGCCGCCGAGCGCGAATTCATGGCCGCCTCCGCCATCAGCAAGCGCCTGTCGGACCTGGAGCACCTGCTGCGCGCCCCCCTGCTCGATCGCCATGCGCGTGGCGTCACCCTCACGCCGGCGGGCGACGCCCTGCTGCACCACGCCCGCAACGTGCTGTTCGGCATCGACAAGCTGCAGGCCGAGCTCAGCGAGTACGCCGACGGCATCCGCGGCCACGTGCGCGTGCACGCCAGCATGTCCGCCATCTTCGAGTTCCTGCCCGAAGACCTGGGCGCCTTCATCCACCGCCACCCCGAGGTCAAGATCGACCTGCAAGAGCACCTCAGCGCCGAGGTGGCGCGCGCCGTGCTGGAAGGCGCGGCCGATCTCGGCATCTGCAACCTCAGCGGTGCCACGCGCGAGTTGCAGACCCTGCCCTACCGCCGCGACCGCCTGGTGCTGGTGGCGCCGCAACGCCATCGGCTGGCCAAGCGCGAGGCGCTGGCCCTGGCCGAGGCGCTGGACGAGGACTTCGTGGGCCTGACCAGCGGCAGCTCCATCGCGCTGGCGCTGCAGCGCGCGGCCAGCAACGTGGGCAAGACCGTGCGCCTGCGCATCCAGGTCGCGGGGCTGGACGCCATGTGCCGCATGATCCACGCCGGCCTGGGCGTGGGCGTGATGCCCGAGCGCGCCTTTGCGCTGATGCAGGGCGTGGGCGAGCTGGCCAGCGTGCCGCTGACCGACGACTGGGCCGTGCGCGACATCGGGCTGGTGGCGCGCGACTTCGGCAGCCTGCCGATGACGGCCCGCACCCTGGTGGCCCACCTGCGCGAGCGCAGCGGTGCCCAGCTGAGCTGACGCCTGAGGCGCGCCTGCCCCGCCAGCGCAGGGCCCTGGCATCGCCCACGTCACCGTGGCCCGGCCGCCGAGCGCCTTGACCAGCGCGCCACTATCATCGGCGGCCATGCAAGACATCGCCCAACTGCGCAAGAGCTACGAGCGCGCCGAACTCAACGAATCGGCCTCGCACGCCAACCCGGTCGACCAGTTCGACCAGTGGCTGAAGGAAGCCATCGCGGCTCAGGTGCCCGAGCCCAACGCCATGACGCTGGCCACCGTGGGACCGGATCTGCGCCCCTCCACGCGCATCGTGCTCATCAAGGGCTACGACGCGCGTGGCATCGTCTGGTACACCAACTACGCCAGCCGCAAAGGCAGCCAGCTGGCCGGCAACCCGTTCGCGGCGTTGCAGTTCCACTGGGTGGAGCTCGAGCGCGTGGTGCGCATCGAGGGCCAGGTCGAGCGGGTCAGCGAGGCCGACAGCGACGCCTACTTCCAGAGCCGCCCCCTCGATTCGCGCATCGGCGCCTGGGCCAGCCCGCAAAGCCAGGTCATCCCCAGCCACACCTGGCTGATGGCCGAAGCGGCGAAGTACGCCGCCAAGTTCATGCTGAACCCGCCACGCCCGCCGCACTGGGGCGGTTACCGCCTGGTGCCCGAGCGCTGGGAATTCTGGCAAGGCCGCAAAAGCCGGCTGCACGACCGCCTGTGCTACCGGCAGCAGGCCGACGGCTGGTCGCGCGAGCGCCTGGCGCCTTGATGAAGATCAGAGGGCGGTATGGCCCTGCTGCCGTTCAAAATTGAACGGCAATTGCCTCATACTGCGCCTCACCACCCATGTCGGTTTTCGTTCGCCAGCGACCCCTGAGGACTGGCCATGCCTGCGGCCCCTGCTGAACGCGCCGTCCAGACCGGCCCGGCCAACGGCGAGGGCACCGAACCGCGCCGTGGCACCTACGTGGTGGCCATCGGGCGGGCCTTGAAGCTTCACACGTGCGGGGCCCAGCTCACGCCGCTGGCGCTTGTCCTGAACACGCAGGACGCCAAGGCCCTCGATGGACGGTGTTCGCAGAGGAGCACGGCGTGCTGGCCTGCCCGGCACCTCGTCCGACCGCCTGGCCAGCCGCCTGCCGTCAGGCCACCGGCACCCAGGCCACCAAGGCCATCAGCACCAGCGGCATGCTCAGCAGCGCCAGCACGGTGGAGGTGGCGACTTCGGCCGTGATCTCGTCGGCGCCGGTGTTGTAGCGCTGGGCGAACATGAACACGTTGGCCCCGGTGGGCAGCGCGGCGGCACAGGTCATCACCGCCAGCGGCAGGCCACGCAGGCCCAGCCACCAGCCCAGGCCCAGCATCAGCGCGGGAAACACGGCGTTCTTCACGCCCGCCATGGCCAGCGCCACCTTCAGGTGGCGGCCCACGGTGGCCTGCGCCAGCGTTGCCCCCACCAGCAACAGCGACAGCGGCCCCAGCGCCAGGCCCATCAGCGACAGGGGTTTGTCGATCACCTCGGGCAGCGGCAGGCCCAGGCCGGACCACACCAGGCCCGCGATGATGGGCAGCGGGATGGGGTGGAGGATGCCGTTGCGCAGCGCCCGCAGCACCGTGCGCCACATCGGCGCCGCGTCACCCCCTTGCGCACGCTCGCGCGCCGCGGCCAGCTCGAACACCACCGTGGCGCCAGTCAGCAGCACCAGCGAATGGATGGAGATCAGCGTGAACAGCTGCACCTGGCCGGCTTCGCCATACAGCATGCCGATCAGGGGCACGCCGATCATGATGGTGTTGCCAAAGGTGCAGGCCAGCGCGCGCGCCGCGCCCACGCAGGTCAGCCCATGGCCCGCCAGCACCCCGAAAAACACCACGCCGGCGGCGACGAAGTAGATGCCCACGGCCTCGAAGTTCAGCTGGTCGAGGTGCACCTGGCCCATGGTGCGAAACAGCAGCGCCGGCGTCAGCACCAGGAACACCAGGTTGCCCAGCTCCTTCACGCCCACCGGGCTCATCCAGCGCAGGCGGGCAACGACAAAGCCCAGTGCGATGAACAACACCACGGGCATCAGGGAAGAGAAAACTGCCGACACAAGGCCTCACACAACACGCCTTGTTCAAGGCACTGCGAAAGCGCCGATTGTGCGGCAGCGTCAATCGGCAATCTGCGCCAAGCGCCGCCCGCGGCCGATGGTGGACACGGTCAGCGCGTCAGGTCGGCGCTGCCGGCCGGCGTGCACCGCCACACCGGGCGCCCGGCCTCAGACGCGGTGCGGCGGCACGCCCTCGCGCTGCAGCGCCTTGAACTTGTCGCGGAACTTGCGCAGTTTGGGCGCCGCCACCGCCATGCAGTAGCCCTGCGTGGGGTTGCGCTCGTAAAAGTCCTGGTGATAGTCCTCAGCCGGCCAGTATGCCGCCAGAGGCGTGATTTCGGTGACGATGTCCTGGTCATACACCGCATCGCGCTGGAGCTCGTCGACCAGCTCGCGGGCCACGCTCGCCTGCTCGGGCGTGCTGACGTAGATGCCGCTGCGGTACTGCGTGCCCACGTCGTGGCCCTGGCGGTTGAGCTGGGTGGGGTCGTGCGTGGCGAAAAACACCTCGAGCAGGTCACGCGTGCTGACCTGAGCCGGGTCGTACACCAGCTTGACCACTTCGGCATGGCCGGTGCGGCCGCTGCACACCTGCTCGTACGTGGGGTGATCGATCTGGCCGTTGGCGTAGCCCGACTCCACGTCGAGCACGCCCCGCACCTCTTTGAACACCGATTCGGTGCACCAGAAACAGCCGCCCCCCAGAACCAGGGTCTCTGCGGCAACGCCTTGTGGATGGTCCATGTTGCTTCTCCGGCACGGCATCGTCAGCCGAGCCAATCCGTCAAAATCCAGGGGCAGATTGTGGCGCCGAATCGTGGGCGGATCCCGTCGATTCGGCCGAGGCATCAGGGCCTGCAGGGGCAATGCCCTCGCCGCGGTTTGCACGCCTTCAACGCGTGTCCCGCGCGCATCGCCACCATGCGCGACCCTGCGCGGTTCGGCCCAAGTTGCCTGCAAGCAAATTCCTACCCATCACCCTCCATCTTGGATGAATGAACTGCAAAAAGCAGCCGCCGGCCTGCTCTACGACGCCAACCACGACCCCGCGGTGCTCGAGATGCGGCTGCAGGCCAAGGTCAAGCTGCACGACTTCCATGCCTTGAGCCCCGCCAACGTCACCGCCCGCCAAGCCATTTTGAGAAGCCTGCTGGGCCGGATTGGGGCGCGCTTCACCATCGAAGGCCCGTTCCACTGCGATTACGGCTTCAACATCGGCATCGGCGATGACTTCTACGCCAACGTCAACCTCGTGATCCTGGACGGGGCGCCGGTGACGATTGGCCACCACGTGTTCGTGGCCCCGAACGTGGGCCTCTACACCGCCGCGCACCCGCTTGATGCGGCGCGGCGCAATCAGGGGCTGGAATACGCGCTGCCCATCACCATCGGCGACCACGTGTGGATCGGCGCCGGCGTGTCCGTCATGCCGGGCGTGTCGATCGGATCGGGCAGCATGATCGGGGCCGGCAGCGTAGTCACCCGCGACATCCCCGCGGGTGTGGTGGCCGTCGGCAACCCCTGCCGCGTGCTGCGCGCCACCACCGAAGCCGACGCCCGGCAAACCCGCTTCGCCAAGCCGTGAACAGCGCCCGCCGGCACCGGCCCCAACCTGCCGGCACACCCGGTCGGGCGAGCCGGGGGCGGCGCCGGCGCCACCCGCCGAGCCGATAGAATCGCCGGATTGGCTAAGGCCCGCCATCGCGGGCAACCAGGAGAACAGAGCAATGAACGTTGAACAGGCCCGATTCAACATGGTCGAGCAGCAAATCCGCCCCGCCGGCGTGCTCGACGAGAGGGTCTTGAACCTGCTGTTGGTGCTGCGTCGCGAGGCTTTCGTGCCGCCCGCGCACCGTGATCTGGCATTTGCCGACATGGAACTGCCCCTGCGCGACGCCGAGGTCGCGCTGAAAAAAGGCCAGGTCATGCTGGCCCCCAAGGTCGAGGCGCGCATCCTGCAAGACGTGGACGTGCAAAAGACCGACAAGGTCCTCGAAGTGGGCACCGGCTCGGGCTACATGGCCGCCCTGCTGGCCAGCCGCGCCAGCCACGTCATCTCGCTCGAGATCGATGCCGAACTCGTGGCCCTGGCCAAGGACAACCTGCAGCGGGCCGGCATCGGCAACGTGGAGGTGCGCCAGGCCGATGGCGCGGTGCCACCGCTGGATGGCCCGTTCGACGTGATCGTGCTGAGCGGCTCCATGGCCGAGGTGCCCCAGGCCTACCTGGACGCCCTCAAGCCCGGCGGCCGCCTGATGGCCATCGTGGGCGTGGCCCCCGTCATGCGGGGCACGCTGGTGCGCCGCACGGCATCGGGCTTCGAGACCACGCAGCCCTGGGACACGAACGCCCCGCGTCTGCAGCACTTCCCCGAAGCCGCTGTGTTCGAGTTCTGATGCCGGCCGAGCAGGTGCCGTGCAGGGCCTCCGGCCTGCACCCACGGCCTGCTCAGCCCCGCATCGTGGCGTTGAGGCGCACGGCGCCGAGGGAGTGTTCCGCATGATCGATCAAGTCAGCCCCCGTCAACTGGCCGCCTGGGGCCAGCACCACCAGCAGCAAGGGCGGCTCCTCGTGCTCGACGTACGCGAGCCGGCCGAGTTGCAGATTGCCGGCGTGCGCCCCGACGGCTTCGACCTGCTCACCATCCCCATGCACGACGTGCCGCAGCGCATGAACGAGCTGGACCCGGATCGGCCCATCGCCTGCTTGTGCCACCACGGCGGCCGCAGCCAGCAGGTGGCCCACTTCCTGGCGCAGCGCGGTTTCACCTGCCTGGCCAACGTGGCGGGCGGCATCGACGCGTGGTCGAGCGAGCTCGACCAGACGGTGCCCCGCTACTGACGCGCGGTGCGCACGCCCCCGGCCCCCACCGTGTCCGCCTCCCAGCCCTTGCGGCGGCTCATCGGCCCACTGGCACCCGCCCTGGCCCTGATGAGCCTGAGCCCGGTTGCCAGTGCCCAGGACCTGCTCAACGCCTGGCACAAGGCGGCCCTGCACGATGCCCGCTACCAGGCCGCGCAGGCGCAGCGCCAGGCCAGCCTGGCACGGGCCGATCAGGCCCGGGCCGGTTTGCTGCCGCAGCTGGGGCTGGGCGCGAGCAGCACCCGCACCCACCTCGATTCGACGCTGGACATGGCGGCGCCTGCCGGCCAGCAGAACCCCGTCACCAGCTACAGCACGCACAACATCAGCCTGAACGCCAGCCAGCCGCTGTACCGGCCGGCCAACCTGGCCACCTGGCGGCAAGGCGACAAACAGGGCCAGGCGGCCGAGCAGGAGCTGAACCGCGCGACCCAGCAGCTCATCACGCGCCTGGCACAGGCCTATTTCGACGTGCTGTCGGCCCAGGATGCCTTGGCCACCACGCAGCAGCTCGAGCGGGCCGTGGCGCAGCAAAAGGCCGCAGCCGACAACAACTTCGAGCTGGGCAACACCACCATCACCGACAGCCGCGAAGCACAGGCCCGCGTCGACCAGGTGCTGGCGCAGCGCATCGCGGCTGAAAACAGGCTGCAGGTGCAGCGCCTGGCGCTGGACACGGTGATCGGCGAGGCCGGCTTCGTGCCCGCACCGCTGGCCCTGCCGGCGCAGCTGCCCGACGTGGCCGCACGCACCATGGACGACTGGGTGGCCACCGCCCTCAGCCAGCACCCGCAGCTGGCTCAGGCCCGGCTGGCCGTGCAGGTGGCCGAGCTGGAAACCGAGAAGGCCCGCGCCGGCAACAAGCCCACGGTCGACCTGGTGGCCAGCGTGGGCCGCGTGAACTACCCCCAGGGCAACCCGCAATCCATGTACCCCGGCGTGCCCACGCGCGCCAACCAGGCCAGCATCGGCGTGCAGTTCAACATGCCGCTGTTCGCCGGCGGCCTGGTGCAAAACCGCGTGCGCGAAACGCTGGCGCTGGAAGACAAGGCCCGGGCCGACGCCCAGGACGCCGAGCGCCAGATCGGTCAGGCCGTGCGCAGCGCCTGGCTGACGCTGCAGGCCGGCCGGGCACAGATCAAGGCCCTGGAAGCCGCCCAGGCCTCGGCCCAGAGTGCGCTCGAGGCCAGCCAGCTGGGCTACGAGGTAGGTGTGCGCATCAACATTGACGTGCTCAACGCCCAGACCCAGCTCTACGACGTGCGCCGGCAGCTGGCACAGGCCCGCTACGACCTCATCGTGGGCTGGCTGCGCCTGCACGAGGCCGCGGGCGTGCTCGACGACCAGCAGCTGCGCACCGTCAACGCGCTGCTGACCACCGCCACACCGCCTTCGGCCGCCAAGGCATCGGCGGCGGGCCGCTGACCTCTCCTGACTGGTGTATGCATCCATGCTCGTTCATTCGACATCGGCAGTGACCCCATACTCCACCTTGTTGAAGCACGCGCGCAGGCTGCGAACCAGCCCATTGGCCGCCGATGCCTTCGCTCGCCTCGTTCCCACTCCGGGCTGACCCGCGGCTGCGCCGCGTCGTCCTTTGTCCCCATTGGCTTGCCCCATGACCCCACCAGCCCCCGCCCCACGCCGCCTGCCCTTGCAGGGCCTGCGCGTGGTCGAGTTCACGCACATGGTCATGGGCCCGACCTGCGGCATGGTGCTGGCCGACCTCGGGGCCGAGGTCATCAAGGTCGAGCCCGTCGACGGCGACCGCACGCGCCACCTGCTGGGCGCGGGCGCGGGCTTTTTCCCCATGTTCAACCGCAACAAGCAGAGCATCGCGCTGGACCTGCGCCAGCCCGAGGGCGCAGCGCTCGCGCGCGAGCTGTGCGGCAGCGCCGACGTGGTGGCCGAGAACTTCAAGCCTGGCAGCATGGCCAAGCTGGGGCTGGACCACGCCAGCCTGTCGGCCACCCACCCGCGCCTCATCTACGTCAGCCTCAAGGGCTTTCTGCCCGGCCCGTATGAGCACCGCACCGCGCTGGACGAAGTCGTGCAGATGATGGGCGGGCTGGCCTACATGACGGGCCGCCCCGGTGACCCCTTGCGCGCCGGCACCAGCGTGAACGACATCATGGGCGGCATGTTCGGCGCCATCGGCGTGCTCGGCGCCCTGGTCGAGCGCGGCATCACCGGCCTGGGGCAGGAGGTGCAGAGCGCGCTGTTCGAGAACAACGTCTTCCTCGTCGGCCAGCACATGCTGCAGTACGCCATCACCGGCGTCGCCGCACAGCCCATGCCCAACCGGATCTCCCCCTGGGGGCTGTACGACGTGTTCACCGTGCGGGACGGCGAGCAGATCTTCCTCTCGGCCGTCAGCGACGCGCAGTGGACGCAGCTGTGCCGCACCCTGGACTGGCCCGACCTCGCCGCCGACCCGCGCCTGGCCAGCAACACCCTGCGCGTGCAGCACCGCGAGGTCATGCTGCCGCTGCTGCGCGAGCGCTTCGCACCCTTCGCGGCGGCCGAACTCGCGCAGCGCTTCGAGGCCGCGGGTCTGCCGTACGCCCCCATCCGCAAGCCCGAGGAGCTCTACGACGACCCGCACCTGCAGGCCACCGGCGGCCTGGTAGACATCCGCCTGACCGACGGCGAGCGCGCCGGCCAGACCGCCGGCGCCGCGCTGCTGCCCATCACCCTGCACGGCGAGCGCCTGGGCCTGCGCCAGCACCCGCCGCAGCGCGGCGAACACACCGACGCCATCCTGCGCCGCCTGGGGCGTGACGAGGCCGAGATCGCGCGCCTGCGCGCCGCCCAGGTCATCGCCTGACCGGACGCATAGCCGCCCCGGTGTGCACACGCTGGCCGCCCACGGCCCCGCGGGACCAGCGCCCGCGGGTCGCACCGGACGCACTTCGTGCATCGGGCGCGCTGGCGCATTGGCCCGCGCTGACCGCACCCGAGCGATCCCCGCTCAGCCCTGGGCCGAGGGCCAGGCCGGTTTGCGCTTTTCGGTGAAGGCGCGCATGCCTTCGGCCGCGTCGTCGCTGGCCGCCACGGTGGTGAAGTGGTTCACGGCGTCGGCCACGCCCTTGCGGTAGTCCAGGTCGATGGCGTTGTAGAAGGCCTGGCGCCCCAGCCGCAACACGTGCGGCGGCTTGCTGGCCAGGACCTGGGCCACCTCGCGCGCGCGCGCCAGCACCTGGTCTTCGGGGACGATGGCGTTGACCAGGCCCAGGCGTTGCGCCTCGGCCGCGTCGAACGCACGGCCGGTGAACAGCAGGTCGAAGGCCACGTGGCGGCCCACGATGCGCGGCAGGTGCGTGTAGTGGATGGCCGGCGTCACGCCCACGTCGATCTCGGGGTAGCCAAAGGTCGCCGTGTCGGCCGCAATCAGCATGTCGCACGAGACGGCCAGCGTCATGCCACCGCCGCGCGCCGTGCCGCGCACGGCCGCGATGCTGGGCTTGCCCAGGCGCTGCTGGGCCTCGAACAGCCCGGTGTACAGCATCTCGACCAGCGCGTGCTTCTGCGGCAGGCTGGCGTCGACCATCTCGCTCAGGTGCAGGCCGGCGCAGAACCGGCCCGGCACCGCGCTGCCCAGGATCACGGCGCGCACGCCGGGATCGACGCGCGCCGCGTCGAGGTGGCTCAGCAGCTCGCGCATCAGCGGCGCGGTGAGGGCGTTGACGGGCGGACAGTCGAACAGGATCTCGGCCACCCCGTCGCGGACGTCGTACTTCATGTGCATGCAAAACTCCAGGTTGAAAAATCGGCGTAACACCATGGGTATACAGCCACTGCCGATAATTTGTAATCGGCAATCACACCATACTGCTCACCCCTGTGTGACACAGACCCTGCCATCAGGCCGGGTTCGGCGCGCCATCGCCGATGATGTGCGCAGCCTGCAGCGCGTCGATGTCGCCGGCTGAATAGCCGGCGTCGAGCAGCACGGCCCGGCTGTGCTCGCCCAGACGCGGCGGCGCCCGCCTGGGAGCGGGCCGCTGGCCACCGAACGCGATCGGAAAGCCCACGGCGGGCATCTCGCCCAGCGTGCTGTGGGTGGTGTGGGCGACCAGGTCGCGGGCGGCCAATTGGGGGTGGTTCAGGGCCTGTGCGATGGTGTGGATGGGCGAACACGGCACGCCCACGGCGCGCAGCGCATCCAGCCAGTGCTGCACGGGCTGCAGACGCACGCGCTCGGCCACCAGGGCCACGGTGGCATCGAAGTGCGCGACGCGCGCGGCGTTGGTGGCAAAGCGCGGGTCATCGCGCTGGGCCGCCAGCCCGACCACGGGACAAAAGCGGCGCCACTGGGCGTCGTTGCCCACGCCGATCAGCAGCGGGCCATCGGCCGCCTCGAAGGCCTGGTAGGGGCACATCGCCGGGTGACCCGTGCCCATGCGGCGCGGCAGCTGGCCCGAGACCCAGTGGTTCTGCGCCACGTAGCCCATGAGGTTCATGGCCGTGTCCAGCAGCGAGACCTCGACCCGTTGCCCCTGGCCCGTGGCCTGGCGCTCCATCAATGCCGCCAGCACGCCGCTGAAGGCCAGCATGCCGGTGGCGATGTCAACCGGTGAAAAGGTCGCGCGCACCAGCGGACCGCCCTCGTGCCCCATCACGCTGACCATGCCACTGAAGGCCTGCAGCATCACGTCGTAGCCCGGTTCCTGGCCCAGCGGGCCGTCGCGCCCGTAGCCTGAAATCTCGCAGTACACCAGCTGCGGGTTGAGGGCGGACAAGGTGTCGAAGTCCACGCCCAGCCTGGCCGCGGTGCCGGCGCCAAAGCCCTGCAGCACCACATCGGCCTGCTGCGCCAGGCGCTGCACCACAGCCTGGCCGCGCGGCGACTTGAGGTCCACCGCCAGGCTGCGCTTGTTGTGGTTGACGGCGAGGAAGGTGGCCGACTCGCCGTGCTTTTGCGGCTGCCAGGCGCGGGTGTCGTCGCCCACGCCCAGGGGCTCGACCTTGGTGACCTGGGCCCCCAGGTTGCCCAGGTACTGCCCGCACAGCGGACCGGCCAGCACCTTGCTCAGGTCCAGCACGCGAAGGTGTTCAAAGGCTTGCATGGCGGCTCCTGGATCAGACCGGGCGGATGCCGATGGACTGGCCCAGCGCCAGCCACTGGGCCGCATCGGCCAGCACCTGCTGGTGCACGCGTGCCGGCTCGATGACCAGCGCCTCGGCGCCACGCGCGGTCAGCGCGGCCTGGTACTCAGGCTGCAGCATGGCCTGGTACAGCGCCTGGCGCAGGCGCGCCAGCACCGGCGCGGGCGTTCGGGCGTGCACCTGCAGCGACAGCCAGAACTTGAGGTCGACGGCCGGCAAGCCCGCCTGCTGCATGGTGGGCACGTCGGGGACCAGCGGCAGGCGCTCGCCGGCCGTCACGGCCAGGCCTTTGAGCTTGCGGCCCTGGATGAGGCCAACCGAGGTCGTCAGGCTGTCGAACAGGAAGTCGACGTTGCCGGCCATCACGTCGGCACTGGCCGGTGCGCTGCCCTTGTAGGGCACCGGCACGGCCTCGATGCCGGCGGCCCGCAGGAACATGGCGCCATACAGGTGGGACGAGCTGCCGCCGCCGAACGTGGCGTAGGTCAGCCGGCCGGGCTGCCGGCGGGCCAAGGCGACCAGCTCGGCCACGGTGTTCACCCCCAGCTTGTCGGGGTGCACCACCAGCACGTTGGGCACCACCGAGGCGATGCCCAGCGTCACCAGGTCGCGGCCCGGGCTGTAGCGCAGCTGGGGGTAGAGCAAGGGGTTGATGGCCTGCATGCCCACGGTGTTGAGCAGGATGCTGCCGCCATCGGCCGGGGCATCGACCACCTGCTGGGCGCCGATGTTGCCATTGGCACCGGGTTTGTTCTCCACGATGACCGGCTGCCCCAGGGTCTTGGCCAGGTGCAGGGCCGCCAGCCGCCCCGTGAAATCGCCGGGCCCGCCAGGCGCAAACGGCACGACCAGGCGCACCGGTGTGTCGGTGCTGGCCTGGGCCCACAGGGGTGTGGCGGCGGCCAGCGCGATGCCGGCCTGCGCCAGAACATGGCGGCGTTGGGGGTTCATGGGTGTCTCCATCGGGGTCATGCCGCGACTGTGAGGGCGCACGCCATAACCGTCAAAGACGGAGTGTTGATGAAGTTCATAATGAATGCTTATGTCTCTGCCCCACTCCCATGTCGCTTGACGTGCGCGGCCTGCGCTGCTTCCTCGCCGTCTGCACCACGCAGTCGATGACGCGTGCCGCCGAGGCCATGCACATGGCCCAGCCGGCCATGAGCATGCAGATCAAGAACCTGGAGGCCCAGCTCGGCGTGGTGCTGTTCGACCGCGGCCAGCGCGGCACCACGCTGACGCCGGCCGGGCGCCGCTTCGAGCTGCGGGCGCGCGAGCTGCTGGACGCGCTGCAGGGCGCCATCGACGAGGTGCGCGGGCTGGACGCGCGCCCTGCCGGCCCCGTCACGCTGGGGTTGCCGCAATCCATGTCGCGCCTGCTGACCGTGCGCCTGGTGGCCGACACCCTGCAGCGCTGGCCCGACATCAAGCTGCAGGTGGCCGAGCTCAGCAGCGGCTTCGTGCCGCAGCTGCTGGCACGGGGCGAGCTCGACATCGGCATGACCTTTGAGCGCCACGACAGCCCGAACATGGCCTATGCCCAGGTCGCCGAGGAGCAGCTGGTGCTGGTGGGCCCGCCGGGCGCGCTGCCGCCAGGCCCCGGCGGCACGCTGAGCACTGTGCCGCTGGCGCGCCTGACGGCGCTGCGCCTGGTGATGCCGGGCCGCGAGCACGGCCTGCGCATCCTGATCGACCGCGTGGCGCTGGCCAACCAGGTGGCGCTGGACCCCGTGGCCGAGGTGAACGCCATCCACCAGATCCTGGACGTGGTGGCCAGCGGCGTGGCGCACAGCGTGTTGTCGTATGCGGCCGTCACCCAGGCCCACCAGGCCGGCCGGGTGTCGGTCGCGCACATCGTTTCGCCCGAGCTGGTGCGGCCCATCTACCTGGCCGGCACCCTGAACCAGGAGCCCACGGCCGCCGTGTCGGCGGTGCGCAACCTGGTGCGCGACACCACGCGGGCCCTGATCGCCTCGGGCGAATGGCCGGCCGTGCGCGCCCCGGCCTGAGGCCCTCGCGCTGCGCCCTGCGCCCGCACACCAGCCGCGGTGCTGGGGCCAGACCAGCGTAACAGGTCGCACGCGATGGCCGCGCGGCATCCGGCATGCGCCGCGCCGCCTGCTCGCCAAGCGCGCGGCGGCCCCTTCGCGCCCTTCACGCGCGTGTCACCTGTCGCCGAGTGCCCGCGCCCCTGCCGCGCCCCCGGCGCAGCGTTCATCGCCCAGGTCCGGGCAAACCGGCAGGCCAGCAGGCGCTGGTCGAAGCGCCACCCTGTGCGCCGCAGATGGCACACAGTGTGCATGTGAAATTGAAGTATGGCGCCATTTCCGATATCTAAAGAACGGCAACAGCCCTATACCCCATTCCGCCATCGGCCATCGATCGCCAATCGCGCGTCAGAACGTCTGCGCCCCGCGCGGGCGCACACGCCAGGTGAAGCGGTCGTCGCCCAGGTCCATGCGGGCCAGTACCTCCAGCACCAGCGCGCGGTTGTGCACCATCAAAGCGCCTTCCCACAGGCCATTCCAGGCGTCGAACACGGCCGTGTGCAAGGGCGCCAGGCCCGCCATCACGCGCCAGCTCGTCTGGTGGATGAGCACGGCGTCGCCGGATGCCTCCCAGGTCAGCGCATCGCCCTGCCCCGCCGCCATGCCGGCCATGAACCGCGCAAAGGCCTGCGGGCCGTCGCCCTGCACGCCCAGCAGCCGGGCCAGCTGCGCGTGGTGCTGCATGCCGATGAGCTGCGCCGCGTGACGCCCGATGTGGGCGGCCTCGGCCGGGCCCAACAGCTCGGCCAGGCGCGGCAAGGCGCTGCGGATGTACTCCATGGCGTAGCTGCGGTTGGCCTTGGCCAGACGCGCCGGGGTCCACACGGCCGGGTCCAGCTGCGGGGCGGCAGCCTCGTCAAACGGCGGCGGCACTTCGCCGGGCCGGAACTGCAGGCGCTCGTCGGGCGCCAGTTCGCGGTCGTGCTCCAGGAAGTAGCCGGCCAGGCCGTGCTGGCCATCCATGGTCTGCGCCGTGCACACAAAGCCCAGGCGGGGGTTGTTCAGCGACACGCCGTTGTGCGCGTACCAGCCGCGCAAAATGCCACGCGACACCTCGCTGGGCACGCCGCAGATGGCGGCGCCGTCGTAGATCCAGCGCGGCGGCACGAAGCGTACCCAGGCCTTGCGGTCGGACTCGCGCATGAACTCCACGTGCACGCCGCCGATGCGGTTGGACAGGTAGTGGTAGGCCGCCGCCGCCACCGCGTCGGGCAGGCCGGACAGGCCCAGCTTGTCGAAGCTGGACAGGAACTTCTCGTGGTGCTGGTGGCGAAACACGCGCGCCATGAACTCGCCCGCATCGTGCCGGCCGCGCTGCGACGACACGGCCAGGATCAAGCCCGTGAAATAGCCGTGGTACAGCGTGGCGGCGGCCTGCAGGGCTTGGGGGGTGGGGTTGTTCTGGGTCGTCATGGCCACTTTCGATGTCGGGCAGCGGGGCTGCGGGCCAGGCGTCGCGCCGGCCCGCGCAGATGGCGCGCAGGATAGCCGGCCGACGCCAGCGGCCTGTCACCTTCGCTGGCCGCGCCGGCAGCCATCGCCACCCGCGCAGCCGCGCATCGCCAGGCACCGCGCACCGGGCGGTCCGGCTTTGGCACACTTGAGGGCTTTGGCGCGGCCCGCCCGGGCCCGCTGCCCCCTGTTCCTCCACCCGCTTTCGCAGACATGAAAATCGCAATCCTCCCCGGTGACGGCATTGGTCCTGAAATCACGGCAGAAGCCGTCAAGGTGCTGAACGCGCTCGACCTGAAGTTCGAGATGGAAACCGCGCCTGTGGGCGGCGCCGCCTACGAAGCCAGCGGCCACCCGCTGCCGCCAGCCACGCTGAAACTGGCCAAGGACGCCGACGCCGTGCTGTTCGGCGCCGTGGGCGACTGGAAGTACGACACGCTGGATCGCCCGCTGCGGCCCGAGCAAGCCATCCTGGGCCTGCGCAAAGAGCTGGGCCTGTTCGCCAACTTCCGCCCCGCCATCTGCTACGAGCAGCTCACGCACGCCTCCAGCCTCAAGCCCGAGCTGGTGGCCGGCCTGGACATCCTCATCATCCGCGAGCTGACGGGTGACATCTACTTCGGCCAGCCGCGCGGCCGCCGCACCGCCGTTGACGGCCACTTCCCCGGCAGCGAGGAAGCCTTCGACACCATGCGCTACTCGCGCCCCGAGATCGAGCGCATCGCCCACGTCGCCTTCCAGGCGGCGCAAAAGCGCAGCAAGAAGGTGACGAGCGTGGACAAGGCCAACGTGCTGGAGACCTTCCAGTTCTGGAAAGACGTGGTGACGGAAGTCGGCCAGCAGTACCCCGACGTGCAGCTGGACCACATGTACGTGGACAACGCCGCCATGCAGCTCGTCAAGGAACCCAAGAAGTTCGACGTGGTCGTCACCGGCAACATGTTCGGCGACATCCTCAGCGACGAGGCCTCGATGCTCACGGGCTCGATCGGCATGTTGCCCAGCGCCAGCCTGAACGACCAGAAGCAAGGCCTGTACGAGCCCAGCCACGGCAGCGCCCCTGACATCGCCGGCCAGGGCGTGGCCAATCCGCTGGCCACCATCCTGTCCGCCGCGATGATGCTGCGCTTCAGCCTGAACCAGCCCGAAGCTGCCGACCGCATCGAGACCGCGGTGAAGGCCGTGCTGGCCCAGGGCCTGCGCACGCCCGACATCTACAGCGCCGGCACCACCAAGGTCGGCACGCGCGAGATGGGCGAAGCGGTGCTGAAGGCGCTGAAGTGAGGCCTTGAAGCCCGGCCGACCCGCTTGCGCGGGGGGCCTGGCGGGCGTGGTTCCCGTGGGACAACCACGCTGTTGGATCGACTGCGCTGCGGGCTGTTCACCTGAGCCTGCAGCGAGGCCCCTGGAAGCGGCCTGGCGAACAGGCGCTCATCGGCACCCCGGACCACACGGCAGCAGGCGCGACGCGGCCACCCGACCCTGGGCGCATGCCAGATGCGCAGCCTGGTGCGGTCGGTGAGCGAAGCTGGCGGACGGCGTGTGCCCATCGGGTCAGCCGCCATCGATTCCGAATGCATCAAGCAGTATGGCCTGATTCCCGTTCAAGCAACAACGGGAACCAGGCCATACTGCATTTCATCTCAACAACGACGCATCGCAGCGGCAACGGCCGCCTGGTCGCGTCGCTGGCCGTGCCTCAGGCCGTGGCGGCGCTCAGCGCTTCGATCAGCTCCAGCGTCTGCAGCGCGCGCATCTGGTCGCAGTGGCGCTCGGTGAGGACCTGGAACAGCACGTCGCCACGCTCGGTGCGCGAGGTGGTCACGATGGCCAGGATCGCCTGCACCAGGCCCTGCGGCGCAAACAGGCGGTAGTCGCGCCAGCAGTCTTCGGCCGAGTAGTGCTGCACGCCGCGCTGGCACAGCTGCGCGTGGTAGCGCTGCACCAACGCGCGCTCGTGCAGTTGGCGCGCCTCGGGCTTGAGACCGCAGCCAAGGAAGAAGGACACGTCGGTCATGCCCGGGCGGATGAGCACGGTCTGCCAGTCCACCACGCAGATGTCGCCCGCACCGCCCTGGATGCGAAACATCATGTTGTCGAGCCGGAAGTCACCGTGGGTGATGGTGAGCGGCGCCTGGTGCAGCGCGTAGTACGACTCGGCCAGGCCGACGAAGCGGGCGATCAGCGCCAGATCGGCCTCGCTGAGCTTGTGGCGGTAGATGTCCAGGAAGATGGGCAGCTTCTCTTTCAGGAGGATGGGCAGGTTCGTCATCATCAGGCTGCGGTCCAGCCATTCGTGGCGCAGGATGTCCTCGCTGCCCCAGAACGGCGCGTGCAGCTGCGCGGCGGCGTCCATGGCCCACTCGGCCTCTTCCACCGAACAGCCCTGCAGCTGGTCGCCATAGGTGCAAGGCGCCACGTCCTCCATCAGCAGGCAGAAGTCCCGGTTGTCGTCGGTGAGCTGGGCATACAGCGCGCGCGGCACCACCTGCGGGATCTGCGGCGCCACCTGCTGGTAGAACTTCACCTCGCGCTCGTACAGCCGCCCGCGCAGGCCAGTTTCGCGGCTCACCAGCCCGTCGGACGGCAGCTTGACCACCAGCGAGGCCGGCCTGTGCGCGCCCGTGGCGCCTGCGGCATAGGTCACGTCGATGCGCAGGTTTTTGCCGATCATGCCGTTGCCGATGCGCTCGGCCCGCACGGACTGCACCCGGCGTTGCGGGTCGGGCTGGTGGTGTTGCAGCACGGCGTTCACCCAGTCGGCGGTGATCTGGTCTTCGTGGGTGATGAACAGGTCGTCGGGGGCGCGGGTCATGGGCGGGTCTCCTGGGGCAGGTCCATGAAGCCGTGCAGGTTCAAGGGGTGGTAGGGGCCGAACACCAGTTGCTCGAGCACGCCGGCGCCGCGCACCGCCTGGCCGTCCGGCAGGCGCAGCTCGGCATCGACGTAGGCCTGGATGTGCAGGTGCAAGGGGAAGTCGCAGTCCTTCACGGCCTCGGTGTCGAAGGTGTCGTAGGCGAACGACAGCGGGCCTTTGTTCAGGCCATGGCCATGGTCGGGGTGCAGGTAGCCCAGCCCCGACATGTAGAACTTCCAGCGCGGGGTGAGCACGAGGTCGGTGTGCTGGCCGTCCTCGTGCGCGTAGCGGATGGTGGCCTTGGCCAGGTGCCGCGAGCCCGGCTGCAGCTCGACCTGCGCCGTGCAGTCCTGGACATGCGTCACCGTGCCCTGCTCCAGGTCGCCAATCACGCCGCCCACGTTCCACGGCTTGCCGGTTTCGTCGGCATTGAGCGCGAACAGGCTGAAATGCGTGTCGAAGTTGATGGGTGCCCAGAGCCAGAAAAACTGCGGCGGTACCGACGGGGCCATCTCCTGCGGGTCTTTCAGGCCGATGCTGCGCACGCCCCACGAGCGGTCGCGCGTGCCCCAGAAGTCATCCGGCCTGATGGAAATGCGCTCGCCCGCGATGTCGATCCAGCCCTCGTAATGGCCGTTTTGCGTCATGCGCGTGTAGTCCATCAGCGTTCTGGGGCCGGCGCGGCGGATGAAGCGCGGCTCTTCCACCACCGGCGCGCGCGCGTGAAAGGTGATCTGGCCGGTGATGGGCGAATCGTTGGCGCCGATGGTGATGGCCAGCACCTCCAGCGGCTGGACCACCTTGACGGCGAAGGCGCCAATCTGCGTGTCCATGCGCTCCATGCCCAGGTGCTTGGAAAAGCGCAGGTTGTGCTGCTGGCCCCGGTGCACCACGCAAAAAGCACCGTCCATGATGTTCAGGTGCGGGTAGACGCCCAGCGCGGCCGAGAAAAACGTGGTGCCGGCGCGGTTGTAGCCGTTGAAGAAATAGCGGTCGTAGAAATTGCGATCGGTCCCCGCATACGCAATGGGCTCGCTGGTCTGGTGAACGGGGAAGTCATCGCCTTGGGTAATCACATGGGTCTCCTGTCGGTCACGGGGGAGCAAGACGGCCTGGCTCAGAGGCCGCTCGCGTGGCTGCATGAAGGCCTGCGCGGTGTCAGCGTCCAGCAACCGTGCAGACGCCGTACGGGCGCCATGCAGACGTCGTGTGAACGCCGCGCGGACGCCGTGCAAACTCGCACGACAAGGCCGTGACTGCACCCTTGTCCAACACCCATCCCCACTGCACCGCCCTGCCACAGGCATTCCAACGCAGCGCAGGCCAAGCGGCATTGGGGGCGCTACCAGTGCAGGCGCTGCGGGTGTCGCCTGGGTGTCGCCTGGGTGTGCCCGCAGGCGTTCAGCTGGCGGGGGTGCGGCGCCCGCTCGCGAAGAGGCCAAAGCCCGCAAGCGGCTGGGGCTGGCCTGCCCCAGCGAACCCGGCGCACCGATCGTTGCGCCCTTCGCAAAGCGGCAGGCCGGGCCCGGCGCATGACCCATGGCGTGCGGTCGGATCGCGAGGCTTGGGCCGGCAGTGCATCCTGCAGCTCGCTCGGGGCCGCGGTGAAAGCCTCGCGGACCTGGCTCACGAGGACTGCGGTGTCGCCTGCCACACGTACACCCCTCTGAATCCAGCGCGCCCAAAACAAAAGGCCTGATGCAGGGCATCAGGCCTTTGGTCAGGGGTATCAACCGCTTGGCGTCATGGATTGAACGCCAACATGGGTTTACTCCAGGCGGACTTCAACGCGACGGGCTTCGGCGTTGCTGCCGGTGGCGGTGGTCACTTCGGGCTTGCGCAGCTCGACCTTGTCGTCGCCCACGCCCAGGCGCACCAGGGTGTCACGCACGGCGATGGCGCGCTGCTTGGACAGTTCTTCGTTCAGCGCAACGCTGCCCGTGGTGTCGTGGAAGCCACTGACCACGGCCTTTTTGCCAGCGGCCACGCCCTGGATCACGGCGGCCAGCGCCTGGTCGGCACCGTCGGCCAGATCGGCCTTACCCGAGGCGAAGTAGAACTTCACGACCTCGCCATCGACGACCACGCGCGACTCGTCGTCGCGCAGCTGCAGCACGGCCACGCCCACGGTGCCCGTGGCGGCGGCATCGCCCGAGGCGCCGGTGTTGGCAGCAGCGCCGGTGTTGGCAGCGCCCGCGGCACCCGTGTTGGTGGCATCGCCCGAGGCGCCCGCGGCGGCGGTCGAAGACCCGGCGGAGGCGTCACCCGCGCCCTTCATGGCTTTGCTGACGCCAATGCCAAGGGCCAGACCGACGGCCAGCACGATGGCCCCGATCAAAACGGCCCAGACCACGGGGCGGGTGTCGTCATCGTCGTCGCGTTGCGAACTCATGGGAATGGCTCTCCAAACAAACAAAAAAATGCACCACCTCGCCGGCAGGTGGCCGGCGGCACGGTGATGGACAAAACCGCGCGATTGTAAATTGCCCGCATGTCCACGCCACACGGCAAACCGAGCGATCTGTCGCGTGGCGTGCACGCAGCTGGCCGTGGTGGCAGCCCGGCAGGCCCGCCTGCCGGTGCGTGCGTCCAGTCACATGGGGTATGGCCTTGCTGCCGATTTACCTTCATCGCAAGTCCACCCATACTGCTACAAATCTGTGCGGCGGTTAGCGCCTCAGACAGCCACGCGCGCACGGCCCGCTTCTGCCGCGATGCCGACGCCCCCTGCGCACACCTACAGCCAGCACACGCTGAGCATCGGGCCGGGGCCAAGCTCCGCATCGGGCTTGGCCCAGGATACGCACCCCGAGGGGGCCGGGGACCGATACCGCTCTGCTGCAGCGAAGCCGGTCAAGCACCTACTGGAAGCCCAGCAGGTGCGGCAGCCAGGTCGACAGCTGCGGGATGAAGGTCAGCAGGCACAGCACCACGAAGTGGGCCACGAGGAACAGCGGCATCTCGCGCGTGAGCGCGCCGATGGGCACGCGCGTGGCGACCGAGGTGACGAACAGCAGCCCGCCCACGGGCGGCGTGATCATGCCCAGCGTGAGGTTAACGATGACCACCATGGCGAAGTGCGTGGGGTCGATGCCCAGGCTGAACGCGATGGGCGCCAGGATGGGCACCAGGATCATCACGCCCGGCAGCGGCTCCATGAAGATGCCGAACAGCAGCAGCAGGATGTTCACGGCGATCAGGAACATCACCGGCGAGAGGTTCCAGCTGACGATGAGCTCGGACAGGTACTGCGGGATGCCCTCCACCGTCAGCACCCAGGCAAAGGCCGCCGACGTGGCCATGACCAGCAGCACCGAGGCCGTCAACATGGCCGAGCGCGACAGGATGCCGGGCAGCGCCGACCACTGCAGCGTGCGGTAGACCCACTTGCCGCAGACGAGGGCGTAGAAGACGGCCACCACCGACGCCTCGGTCGGCGTGAAGATGCCGAAGCGGATGCCCACGACGATGAGCACGATGAGGCCCAGCGCCGGCACGGCCTTGACGCTGTTGAGCCACATCTGGCGGGCAGTGGGACGCGGCTCGGTCGAGCGGTAATCGCGCTGTTTGCACACCCACCAGTTCACCACGGCCATGGCCAGGGCGATCACGATGCCGGGGATGAAGCCGGCCACGAACAGGCCGCCGACGGAGACGTTCTCGTCCTGCAGCGCATAGATGATCATGCTGACCGAGGGCGGGATGATGGGCCCGACGATGGCCGTGCTGGCCGTGAGGGCCGCGGCATAGGGGCGGCTGTAGCCGGCCTTGTCCATCATCTTGACCATCATGGAGCCGGGACCGGCCGCGTCGGCCAGGGCCGAGCCCGAGATGCCCGAGAACAGCGTCAGCGACAGCACGTTGGCGTAGCCCAGGCCACCGCGCAGGTGGCCAACGAACTGGGCCGCAAAGCGCAGCAGCACGGCGGTGAGCGCGCCGCCCGACATCAGCTCGGCCGCCAGGATGAAGAACGGCACCGCCATGAGCGGGAAGTTGTCGATGCCGGTGAACATCTCCTTGAACACGATGAGCTGCGGGTAGCGGCCGCCCACGAGCACGGCCAGCGAAGCCGAGATGCCCAGGGCGAAAGCCACCGGCACGCCCAGCGCGAGCAGGACGATGACGGCGATGAAAAGCGTGAGGGCCATAAGCAGGTCTGACGGGGCGGGCGCCCCAAAGGCGGTGGGTCGTGGGCCGGGTTGCTGCGGAGCCTGACGAGGCGACTGGCCTGGCGCAGCGGCTGTGAGCGTGGTGAGCAGGCGTGGCGGGCGTCAGATGGACGCGGCCGCGTCGGCGTCCATTTCGTCGGAATCGGCGTACCGGCCATCGGCGATGTAGCCGCGCGCGACGAACAGCAGGTGCACCAGCATCAACACAAAGCCCACGGGCATGGCGGCGTAGATGTAGGCGATGGAGATGTCGGTGGCCGCCGTCGTCTGAAAGCGCGTGGCGTAGACGTACTGCGACGACGCCACCACCATGACGACGAAGAACAGCGCCAGCCCCAGCACGATGAGGCCGCGCACCGTGCGCGCGGCACGGGCGCCGACACTGCGGTGCAGGTTGTCGATGGCCACGTGCCCGCCAAAGCGCAGCACCAAGCCGGCCCCCAGGAACGTGACCCAGATCATCATGTGGCGGGCCACCTCTTCGGCCCAGACGATGGAGTCGCCCGTGGTGTAGCGCAGCACCACGTTGGCGAACACGATGCAGGCCATCGCGGCCAGCAACACGATGAGCAGCCAGCGGTTGGCGGCGACGAGGGCGCGTTCGATTCGGTTGAACATGGACAAGCGGAGAGAACTGTGGGGGTCACCCGAAATCCATCAAATCATGGTGTATGGGTCAGTTTCCGTTATCAACTAAACGGGAACCGCCTCATACCCCAACATGACAGGCCTTTCGGGTGCGCGCCGGATCACTTGGTCGCGGTGATCGCGTCCAGCGTCTTCTGGCCAAACTTCTTGGCGTATTCCTTGTAGGCCGGCTCCAGCGCGGCGCGGAAGGCGGCCTGATCCACCTTGTCCACGACCTGCATGCCGTTCGCGCGGGCTTCTTCCACGCCCTTCTTCTCGACCGCGTCGACGAAGGCGCGCGACGCCAGGGCGCCCTTCTTGGCCCCCTCGGTCAGGGCGGCCTTCTCGCCCTCGCTCAGCTTGCCCCAGAACGCGGGCGACACCAGCAGCGCCACCGGCGCGTAGACGTGCGAGGTCAGCGTCAGGTGCTTTTGCACCTGCCACAGCTTGGCCGAGGCCAGCACCGACACCGGGTTCTCCTGGCCGTCGATCGTGCCCTGCTGCAGCGCGCCGATCACCTCGGGCCAAGACATGGGCGTGGGCGCGGCGCCCAGCGTGCGGAAGGCGGTGATGTGCACCGGGTTCTCGGTCACGCGGATCTTCAGGCCCTTGAGGTCGGCCACGCCCTTGACCGCGTGCTTGTTGTTCGTCAGGTGGCGAAAGCCTTGCTCACCCCAGGCCAGCGCGACCAGGCCGCGCTTTTGAAACTTGGCCAGCAGCTCCTGGCCAAAGGCGCCGTCCAGCACGTGGCGGGCGTGCTGGGTGTCGCGGAACAGGAAGGGGATGTCGACCACGCCGACATCGGGCACGAAGTTGCTCAGCGCGCCCGTCGAGACGATGGCGATCTCCACCGTGCCCAGCTGCAGGCCTTCGACCAGCTCACGCTCGCCACCCAGGGCCGACGAGGCGAACTGCTTGAACTTGACCGAGCCGCCCGTGGCCTTCTCAACCGAGTCGGCCCAGGCCTGGGCCGCGGCGCCGTAGTGCGAGTTGACGGCCAGCGCGTAACCGATCTTGGCCTCCTTGGCCTGGGCGAAAGCGGTGCCCGAAGCCAGGGTCAGGGTGGCCGCACACAGGGCGGAAGCGGCGGAGAAGGTGCGGCGGGAAACGCTCATGATGGGCTTGCAGAAGTGGGGAAAAACCAAAAATTGTAGCCAGTCGCTCTGGAGACCCTGCGCGCCCCGAGCCGCCCATGCCGCTGCGGCGGCATTGCGGGCCGCGAATGGGTGCCCGGGCGCGGGCGGCAGGCCCCGCTGCGTGCCCCTTGCCCGCCTTATGCCCATGCCGGGCGCTTGCGCGGTTGCGCGCCATGCCCTGCCGTGCCACCGTGGCGTCCGGCCACGGGCCGATCCCGGCGCTGCAGCAGTCGTCAAGGGCCCCCGCGCTCGCCAGCGCGGCGGGCGTCCTGGCTTGCTCGCCCAACCTGCAACACCTTGGACCGTCGCTGCCGATGCGCATCGCGTGTTCAAACCAGGGACAGCGACTCCAAGGCCCCACCACGACAAGACAGCACGATCCGTGCGTGACTGCGGCGCGACGGCCCGCCTCGCGCCGCCGCGGTTGTACAGTCAAGCCATGTCGTCCACGCCCCCTCGCCTGCCGTTGCATGCGCCGCGCCTGACGCCCGCCGAGGCCGCGCGCGAGCCGCGCCAACGCCCCTCTTCCGCCGAATGGCTGGCCCGCGTCGAGCAAGACTGGGGCGGCACGTCCGACCTCTGGGTGTTCGGCTACGGCTCGCTGATCTGGCGGCCCGAATTCGACAGCAGCGAGCAGCACCTGACCGTGGTGCACGGCTGGCACCGCGCCCTCAAGATGTGGAGCCGCGTCAACCGCGGCACGCCCGAACGCCCGGGGCTGGTGCTCACGCTGCTGTCGGGGGGCAGTTGCAAGGGCATGGCGTTTCGCCTGCCGCGGGCCCAGGCGCGCGACGACCTGCACCGCCTGTGGGCACGCGAGATGCCCAACCAGGGCGTCTACGATCCCAAGTGGCTGCACTGCGTGACGCCTCAGGGCCCGGTGAAAGCGCTGGCCTTCACGCTGTCGCGCCAGAGCCCCAACTTCACCGGCGAGCTCACGCCCGAGCAGTACCGCGACATCTTCGCCCAGGCCAGCGGCCGCTACGGCACCACGCTGGACTACACGCGCGCCAGCTACGACAGCCTGCTCGCGCATGGCATCCGGGACCGGCACCTGGCGCGCCTGCTGGGCCATGTCCACCCCACGGCCAGCGCCGACTGACGCGCGCCGGCACGCAGGCTCACCCGCCGCCTCAGGCGCGCTCCAGGTCCGCCGTCCGCGGACGGGTCCGTCGCCGAGCCCACGATCCACCGGCATCGGCCATCCCGCGTGGCGCGATGGCCTATCGCCTCGCTAGCGTCGATTACGCGGCCCTGGATGCAGCAAGCACCCCATCCCCTGCAGCGGGTCGGCCGGCCGCACGCGAACCCGGGCTTCGCCGCACACGCCAGCAGCCTGCGCGGCTGACGCAGCCTGACGCGCATCGGCCCCCTAGAATTCCACCCATGTTCGCGACGCGGGTATGCCTTGAGCACGACCCGCCACGCGCCGCCAGCCACCGAACCCCAGCGAAAGACCACGATGAGCAACACCGCACGCACGCTGTACGACAAGATCTGGGACGAGCACGTCGTTCGCACCGAGGAAGATGGCACCGCCATCCTCTACATCGACCGCCACCTGGTGCACGAAGTCACGAGCCCGCAAGCCTTTGAAGGCCTGCGCGTGGCGGGCCGCAAGCCCTGGCGGGTCTCGTCCATCGTGGCCACGGCCGACCACAACACCCCCACCACGGGCTGGGAGCGGGGCTACGACGGCATCGAAGACCCGATCAGCAAGGAGCAGATCGTCACGCTCAACGACAACATCGGTGAGTTCGGCGCCGCGGCCTTCTTCCCCTTCATGAACAAGCGCCAGGGCATCGTGCACGTGATCGGCCCCGAGAACGGCGCCACCCTGCCCGGCATGACCGTGGTCTGCGGCGACAGCCACACCAGCACGCACGGCGCCTTTGGCGCGCTGGCCCACGGCATCGGCACCTCCGAGGTCGAGCACGTGATGGCCACGCAGACGCTGTTGGCCAAGAAGGCCAAGAACATGCTGATCCAGGTAAACGGCAAGGTGGCCCCGGGCATCACGGCCAAGGACATCGTGCTGGCCATCATCGGCAAGATCGGCACCGCTGGCGGCACGGGCTACACCATCGAATTCGCCGGCGAAGCCATCCGCGACCTGAGCATGGAAGGCCGCATGACCGTGTGCAACATGGCCATCGAGGCCGGTGCCCGTGCCGGCCTGGTGGCCGTGGACGACAAGACCATCGAGTACGTGAAGGGCCGTCCGCTGTCGCCCACCGGCGTGGAGCTAGAGCAGGCCACCCGCTACTGGCGCACGCTGCATTCGGACGACGGCGCCCAGTTCGACACCGTGGTGACGCTGAACGCGGCCGAGATCGTGCCGCAGGTGACCTGGGGCACCAGCCCCGAGATGGTGCTGGGCATTGACGCCCGCGTGCCCGATCCCGACAAGGAAAAGGACGCCAACAAGCGCGGCGCCATCGAACGCGCCCTGGTCTACATGGGCCTGGAGCCGAACAAGGCGCTGGCCGACATCACCATCGACAAGGTCTTCATCGGCAGCTGCACCAACAGCCGCATCGAGGACATGCGCGCCGCCGCCGCCGTGGTGAAGAAGCTGGGCCGCAAGGTCGCCTCCAACGTCAAGCTGGCCATGGTGGTGCCGGGCTCGGGCCTGGTGAAGGAACAAGCCGAACAAGAAGGCCTGGACCAGATCTTCAAGGCCGCCGGCTTTGACTGGCGCGAACCCGGTTGCAGCATGTGCCTGGCCATGAACGCCGACCGCCTGGAGCCCGGCGAGCGCTGCGCCAGCACCAGCAACCGCAATTTCGAGGGCCGCCAGGGCGCCGGTGGTCGCACGCACCTGGTGAGCCCGGCCATGGCCGCCGCGGCCGCCGTGCACGGCCATTTCGTGGACATTCGCCGCTTCACCTGATGCACCAGTATGCAGGGTCAGTCGTTCATCCTGATTGGCCTACCCCTGCATACTGCAAATTTTGATCACCCAAGCCCAGCATGCCTGCGGATTTGCAGGCTCCCCGTGCCCCGGGGGCAGGGCTTGCGGCATCATGTGCCCCAGGTGTGCAACACCAACCCCTGACAACCCGATCGTTTAGGAGATCACCATGAAAGCTCTGACCGCCGCCGCCATCGTGCTGGCCACCCTGGGCCTGACCGCCTGCAACACCTGGGAAGGCGCGAAGCAGGATGCCCGCGTCGTGGGCGACAAGACCGTCGATGGCACCAAGAAAGTCGGCCGCGCCGTGGGCACCGGCCTGGAAAAAGCCGGCGAAGGCATCAGCGGTGCCGGCGAAACCGTGAAGGACAAGAGCGAATGAGCCCTGCCGGCTGAACCGCCAGGACCGGCGCCCGTGCGGCGCGGTCCTGCACCAGTGGCCGCCCTCATGCGGCCGGGCTGACCTGCCGCCTAGGCCCAGGACCCCCGGTACAACGGAGCGGTAGGCCAGCCGGCCCCGTCCTTCGTCCGCCGGCCCTGCCCCAGCGCCCGACGTTCGGCCTTCCCCTGAATTCCCTCACGAGCCTGCCCATGTCACGCTTTTCCACGCCTCGTCGCCTTGCTGCCCTGGCCCTGCCGCTGGTCGTGCTGGCGGCAGCCGGCGGCGCGCAGGCCCAGGCCCACCGCGCCTGCATGATCGAGGCCGACAAACGCGTCATGTTGCGCCCGGCCTACACGGCCGAATGCTACGAAGCGGCCAAGGGTGTGCGGCGCGCCGTCATCCACGACCGCTGCGAGGGCGTGGGCAAGACCTCGGCCTACTTCGGCGGCAACCACACGCTGCTGACCTGGCTGCCCCAATGCCCCCGGCGCGGCGCCGATGCCGTCTGCCGCGGCGCCCTGGACGGTGACGCCGACGTTTACTACTACGACCGCGGCGCCGGAGCGCTCGATGCCCTGGCCGAGCAGTGCGAGGACGAAGGCGGCACCTGGAAGGCGCTCGACTGACCATGGCCCAGCAGCTCATCATCGGCACCTTTCGCCTGCCAGCCCAGGGCCTGAACGCCGCCCGCGACGCCATGCAGGCCATGGTGGCCGCCTCGCGTGCGGAAGACGGTTGCCTGATGTACGCCTATGCCGAAGACGTGCTGCAACCCGGGCTGATCCGCGTGACCGAGCTGTGGCGCGACCAGGCCGCGCTCGACCGGCATTTCGCGACGCCGCACCTCGCCCAATGGCGCGCCAGCTGGGCCGCGCTCGGCATTGGCGAGCGCGCCCTGACCGCCTACGCCGTGAGCGGCGCGCAGCCCACCTGAGGACCCGCCATGGCCAACGCCTCCCGCGCCCCCGCATCCGCCACCCACAGCGAACGGCTTGCCGCGCTGACGAAGCGACTTCACCGCGCTGGCGCGGCCAATGCCGAACCATGGGCGTTCAGCGCAGTCTCGGACAGCCGATCAGCAAGCAGTATCCCCACCTTCCCGTTTCATGAATAACGGGAGCCGCCGCATACCCCGACAAAACCAATCCTTCGCCACGAGTCACACCATGGAAAAATTCACCGTTCACACCGGCCTCGTTGCCCCGCTAGACCGCGAGAACGTCGACACCGACGCCATCATCCCCAAGCAGTTCCTCAAGTCGATCAAGCGCACCGGCTTCGGCCCCAACCTGTTCGACGAATGGCGTTACCTGGACCATGGCGAACCCGGCATGGACCCGGCCAGCCGCAAGCCCAACCCCGAGTTCGTGCTGAACAAGCCGCAGTACCAGGGCGCCTCCGTCCTGCTCACGCGCAAGAACTTCGGCTGCGGCTCGAGCCGCGAGCACGCGCCGTGGGCGCTGGACCAGTATGGCTTTCGCGCCATCATCGCGCCCAGCTACGCCGACATCTTCTTCAACAACAGCTTCAAGAACGGCCTGTTGCCCATCGTGCTGAGCGAGTCGCAGGTGGCCCAGCTGTTCGACGAGGTGTACGGCTTCACCGGCTACCAGCTGACCATCGACCTGCCGCGCCAGGTCATCGTCAAGCCCGACGGCGGCGAGATCGGCTTCGACGTGCAGCCCTTCCGCAAGCATTGCCTGATCCACGGCCTGGACGACATCGGCCTGACGCTGCAGCACAAGGACGAGATCAAGGCCTTTGAAGCCGCCCGACTGGCCAGCAAGCCCTGGCTGGCCCACACCATGGTGGGATGATCTCCGCCTAGCGGCAAGCAGCATGGGGCCACTGCCGTTGTTTCGACAACGGCAGTGGCCCCATACTCTTTTGAGCATCTCGGTGCACCCGATCTGATCGACTCACAGCTGCAGCCGATCAGGTGCGCCCCGCGTGGTGGCCGCACGACGCCACGCGCAGAGCAGCAGGCGGATGCCAACGCCGGACCTCCGCAGTGCCACGCCCGTCTGCGCCCGGGCCGGCGAGGCCGGCCTGTTCTGTGACACACGCAAAGGCCTGTGATCTGCAGCGTGGCCACCGCGCCGTTTGCTGACTGCGAGCAACAGACCCAGGCTGGCGACAGCGGCAGACGACACGATAGGCCAGGCCAAGTCAGGTCAGCCTACCCCCGCTGGCGCCACGCATGGAATCACGCAAGCCCGGTTGACCCGCAAAAGCCAGAGGCCAGTGACCGTGGCAACGGTCACTGGCCTCCTGTCAGCAGATGAAAGGCTTCTGCGCGTCAGCCGCCGTGGTGAGCCAGCGTGGTGCTGCGGCTGTCTTCGACCCAGCGGCGCACGCGCTGCGCATCGGCAATGCGGCTGCTGGTCGAGTTCGAATCGAGGAACACCATGACCAGGTTGCGGCCGTTCACGCGGCTTTGCATGACCAGGCACTGACCGGCTTCGGAGATGTAGCCGGTCTTCTGCAAGCCGATGGTCCAGCTGGGCTCGTGCACCAGGCGGTTGGTGTTGTTGAACTGCACGAAGCGGTTGCCCAGGGCAACCTCGAACCCGGGCGAGGTCGTCAAGGCGCTCAACAGCGGGTCTTTGGCGGCAATGCCCACCAAACGCGCCAGGTCAGCCGGCGACGACTGGTTCTGGTTCGACAGGCCCGTGGGCTCGACGTAGTGGGTGTCGGTCATGCCCAGCAGCCGGGCCTTGGCGTTCATGGCGGACACGAAGCGCTCGATGCCGCCCGGATAGGTGCGGCCCAGCGCGTGGGCGGCGCGGTTCTCGCTCGACATGAGGGCCAGGTGCAGCAGCTCGCCGCGGCTGAGTTGCGTGCCCACGGGCAGACGCGAGCGGGTGCCCTTCAGCGTGTCGACGTCGGCGTCGGAGATGGTGATGGTTTCATCCAGCGGCTGCTTGGCTTCGGACACCAGCAGGCCGGTCATGAGCTTGGTGATGGACGCGATGGGCAGCACCGCGCGCTCGTTCTTGGACAACAGCATTTCCTGCGTGTCCTGATCGATCACGATGGCTGCCGACGAGGCGAGGCCGATCGGATCGCTGGCCTGATCCAGACCGGCGCGCTCGGCAAACGACAAGCGTGCTGGCGCGCGCGCGACCTCGGCGCGGGCCGACTTCGCCAGCGACACGGCGCGCACACGGTCTTCGCGCACCGCCTTGCGGTTCTTGGGAGCTTCGGCCAGGGCCGTGGCCCGGCCTTTGGCGTTCTTGCCCTTGCCGTTGCGGGCCTCCTGGGTGTCACGCGCAGTGGCCGCCGGCTTGGCCTTGCCTTTGGCGGTTTTCTCGGCCTTGGCGCTGGACTTGGCCGGGCTGGCCTTGGTCGCTTTGGCCACCGCAGCCTTGCTGGCTTTGGGAGCCGACTTGGAGGCGGCCGGCTTGCGCGGCGCCTCTTTCGCCTGTGCCAGCGGAGCGAGCGCCAGGCCCGCGAGGCTCAGGGTGCAGGCCAGCAACCAGGTTTTGGATTCGCGCTTGATGCGATGAGGCACGGCCTTGACGGCCAGGGAAAAGCGCGAAACGTCATACATGTAAGCACCCGTGCAGCAAATGAGGCAGGTGCCAAGTGTAATCGCACAAAAAAAGCAGCGCAATATCAATCATTTGCACCGCTCTTTTGAACCAGCCTGTGAGATGCCTCTCTTCACACAGACTTCACGCCCGCGCCGGGGGCCAGGTGAAGGCTTTGGATCCAAAGGGGTGCGATGGCATGGCCCGCGCCGCGGCAGGCGCGCCAGCGGCGTCAGCTCGCGCGCTGTGACGCTGGCGGCTTGAACCGATTCCGGCGCCAGCCCCCACCAGTCAAACCGCCACGCACGTCAACGAGCAGGCTGAACAGAGCCAGCGGACGCCGTCCCGGCCGCCAAGCCGTGCACCGCAGGAATGCCAAGCTGACGATGGCCAGCCACAGCGAACAGTGTTGCCCCCGCCGCAACGCAAATGGCCCAGTCTTGGCCTGCCTCACGAGGACAGGCCACCGCGTCCTCAGCCTTGTGCGGCCACGCGATCGGTGTTGTCGTGCAGCTTGTTCAGCGCGCTGAGGTAGGCCTTGGCCGAGGCCACGACGATGTCGGGATCCGCACCCACGCCATTGACCACGCGGCCATGGTTTTGCAGGCGCACCGTGACTTCGCCCTGGCTTTCGGTCGAGCCGCTGATGGCATTGACCGAATACAGCACCATCTCGGCGCCGCTTTTCACGTGCGACTCAATGGCCTTGAGCGAGGCATCGACGGGGCCATTCCCCTCGGACTCGCCACGCACCTCCTGGCCACCCACGGTGAAGACGATCTCGGCCCGGGGACGCTCGCCGGTCTCGCTGCGCTGGGCCAGCGAGACGAAGCCGAACTGCTCCTGGTGGCTGTGTTGCGACTGATCGGCCACCAGGGCCAGGATGTCCTCGTCGAAGATGTCGGCCTTCTTGTCGGCCAGGTCCTTGAAGCGGTTGAAGGCCGCGATGGTCTCGGCTTCGGACTCCATCACCACGCCCAGCTCCTGCAGGCGCTGCTTGAAGGCGGTGCGGCCCGAGAGCTTGCCCAGCACGATCTTGTTCGCGCTCCAGCCCACGTCCTCGGCGCGCATGATTTCGTAGGTGTCGCGCGCCTTCAGCACACCGTCCTGGTGGATGCCCGAGGCATGGGCGAACGCGTTGGCGCCGACCACGGCCTTGTTGGGCTGCACCACGAAGCCCGTGGTCTGGCTGACCATGCGGCTGGCCGCGACGATGTGGCGGGCATCGATGCCGACCTCCAGGCCGAAGTAGTCTTTGCGCGTCTTGATCGCCATGACGACTTCTTCGAGCGAGCAGTTGCCGGCACGCTCGCCCAGGCCATTGATGGTGCACTCGATCTGGCGCGCACCGCCGATCTTCACGCCGGCCAGGGAATTGGCCACGGCCATGCCCAGGTCGTTGTGGCAATGCACCGACCAGACGGCCTTGTCGCTGTTGGGGATGCGCTCGCGCAGGTTCTTGATGAACGCCCCATACAGCTCGGGAATGGCGTAGCCCACGGTATCGGGCACGTTGATGGTGCTGGCCCCCTGCTTGATGACCTCTTCGATCACGCGGCACAGGAAATCCGGCTCGCTGCGGTAGCCGTCTTCGCAGCTGTACTCCACGTCGTCGACCAGGTTGCGCGCGAAGCGCACCGCCTGCCGGGACTGCTCGAACACCTCGTCGGGCGTCATGCGCAGCTTCTTCTCCATGTGCAGGGGGCTGGTGGCGATGAAGGTGTGGATGCGGCCACGCGCCGCATCCTTCAAGGCCTCGCCGGCGCGCGCGATGTCGCGGTCGTTGGCCCGCGAGAGCGAGCACACGGTCGAATCCTTGATGGCGCGCGCAATGGTCTGCACGCATTCGAAATCGCCGTTGGAGCTGGCCGCAAACCCCGCTTCGATCACGTCCACCTTCAGTCGTTCGAGCTGCCGCGCGATGCGCAGTTTCTCGTCCTTGGTCATGGACGCGCCGGGCGATTGCTCGCCGTCGCGCAAGGTGGTGTCGAAAATGATGAGTTTGTCGGTCATGGTGGGCTCCAGCAGGCGATCATCCGAATCAGGATGCCGCAGTTTCGTGGGCAGGGCTGGTGTTCACGGCAGGGACGCGGTTCACACCCGAGACGATGGCACGCAGCGAGGCCGTGACGATGTTGGCATCCATGGCCACGCCGTACACGGTGTGGGCATCGTCCACCCGCATTTCAACGTAGGCCACCGCCTTGGCGTCTGCACCCTGGCCGATGGCATGCTCGGTGTAGTCCAGCACGCGGATGCTGCGCCCCATGGCCTCGCCCACGCCCTGCACCCAGGCGTCGATCGGGCCCGCGCCCTGCCCCTTCACGGACCAGGATTGGTCAATCACCGAGACAGTACCCGAGATTTCCGTTACTTCACCCTTGGTTGCAAGCTGATACTCCACCTTGGAGCCGGCGTTCAAGCCGTACTCGCGCTCGAAGATGCCCCACAGGTCCTTGGCGGTGAACTCCTTGCCCGTGGCGTCCATGGCACGCTGCACCGCCTGGCTGAACTCGATCTGCAGGCGACGCGGCAACTGCAAGCCGTATTCGCTTTCGAGCAGGTACGAAATGCCGCCCTTGCCCGACTGGCTGTTGACGCGGATCACGGCCTCGTAGCTGCGGCCCACGTCCTTGGGGTCGATCGGCAGGTAGGGCATTTCCCAGACATCGCCGTCCTTGCGCGCCCCGAAGGCCTTCTTGATCGCGTCCTGGTGCGAGCCCGAGAACGAGGTGTAGACCAAATCGCCCACATAGGGGTGGCGCGGGTGCACGGGCAACTGGTTGCAGTACTCGACCGTGCTGCGGATGGCGTCGATGTCGGAGAAATCCAGCTCGGGCGACACGCCTTGGCTGTACATGTTGAGCGCCACGTTGACCACGTCGAGGTTACCGGTGCGCTCGCCATTGCCGAACAGGCAGCCTTCCAGGCGGTCGGCGCCGGCCAGCAAGGCCAGCTCGGCGGTCGCGGTGCCCGTGCCGCGGTCGTTGTGCGGGTGGATGGACAAGACGATGGCATCGCGGCGGGCGATGTGGCGACCGGTCCACTCCACCATGTCGGCGAAGACATTGGACGTGCAGCACTCCACGGTGGTCGGCAGGTTGATGATGCACTTCTTGGCCGGCGTGGGCTCCCAAACGGCCGTCACGGCATCGATGACGCGCGCCGAGAACGCCAGCTCGGTGTCCGAGTACATCTCGGGCGAGTACTCAAAGGTCCAATCGGTGGCGGGCTGCTTGGCGGCGAGGTCCTTGAACATCTGCGCATGGTCGACGGCGAGCTGCACGATCTCGTCCTCGCTCATGTTCAGGACGACGCGGCGCATGACCGGTGCCGTGGCGTTGTAGAGGTGCACGATCACGCGCGGCACGCCCACCAACGACTCGAAGGTGCGCTCGATCAGCTCGGGGCGCGCCTGGGTCAGCACCTGGATGGTCACATCGTCGGGGATGCGGTTCTCGTCGATGAGCTTGCGCAGGAAGTCAAACTCGATCTGGGAGGCCGACGGAAAACCCACCTCGATTTCCTTGAAGCCGATCTTCACAAGCTGCTCGAACATCTTGAGCTTGCGCGGGATGTCCATGGGCTCGATCAAGGCCTGGTTGCCATCGCGCATGTCCACGCTGCACCAGATCGGGGCGCGGGTGATCGTGGCATTGGGCCAGGTGCGATCGGTCAAACCGATGGACTTGGCGGCGCGGTACTTGGTGCTGGGGTTTTTCAACATGGGACTCTCCGAAACATGAGGGTTGAACTTGTGGTCCTGAACTCATTGCACCGGGCCCCAAATGTGAAACGGCCCGCTGCGCTGGCAAACGGGCCGAAGACTTGAGGGAATGAACGCGCTCTGCTTTGAATCAGGTACGCGCGCACCCGCTATCCCGCCCGTTGGGCGTTAGTAGCAGAGCAATGGCGTAGGCATTCATAAGGGAAGCAATGTAGCACACAAACCGGTGAGTGCACGCATTTTTTGCGGTCCTGGCCTTGGCTTGGACGAGGCATGGATCCCAAAATGGGAGTATCCACCTGAGTGCGTCATCTGTTAGACGCTTGTCATTCGATACCCCTGCCGATCACTCGTGCAAGCCCCGCTCCTCGGGCTCGTCGGTCGAGGTGCTCACGATGCTCACGCGCTCGCCTTTGGCGCGTCGCCACACATAGACGGCGTAGCCCGACAGCGAGTAGGCCAGGAAGATCAGGAACAGCATGGTGGCCGGCTCGATGGAAATCACGGCGATGAGCAAGGCGATCACCACCAGGATGACGAAGGGCACGCTGCGGCTGCCGCCAAAGTCCTTGAAGCTGTAATACGGGATGTTGGTGACCATGGTCAGGCCGGCGAACAGCGTGATCACGAACATCAGCCACGACAGGTCGCCACGGTCGGTGGGCAGGCCGCCAAACCAGGAAATGACGGTGCGGAAGATCACGGCATCGCGGTGCGCCTCCAGCATGGCACTGGTCAGCCAGATGAAGCCGCAGACGAGCGCCGCCGCCGACGGCGACGGCAGCCCCTGGAAAAAACGCTTGTCCACCACACTGGTGTTGACGTTGAACCGCGCCAGACGCAGCGCAGCACAGGCACAGTAGATGAAGGCCGCGATCCAGCCCCAGCGGCCCAGCGGCTTCAGGGCCCATTCGTAGGCGATGAGCGCGGGCGCCGCGCCGAACGACACCATGTCCGACAGCGAATCCATCTGCTCGCCAAAGGCGCTCTGCGTGTGCGTCATGCGCGCAACGCGGCCATCGAGGCTGTCGAGCACCATGGCGGCAAAGATGCCGGTGGTGGCCAGGTCAAAACGGCCGTTGATGGCCATGACGATGCCGTAGAACCCCCCAAACAGGGCCGCCAGCGTGAACAGGTTGGGCAGCACATAGATGCCCTTGGAGCGGCGGCGAACGGGCTGATCCACAGCGTCAGAAGTGTTGGGTTCCATGAGGCGATCTTACGTGAGCAGGGGTTTGCAACGGCCTGGGCCATCCAGAAACACCGAGCCGCGGACGCTTTGCAGCGCCGGGGCATGTCGCGGGGCGTCGGGCACGAAAAAGCCACCGCTGAACGGTGGCTCGTGGGGGCCTTGCAAGGCCCGCCCGGCCGCTGGGACCGGGCGCTCTGGCGCATCAGTTGCGGGTCTGGTCGACCAGCTTGTTCTTGGCGATCCAGGGCATCATGGCGCGCAGCTGGCCACCCACCTGCTCGATCGGGTGATCGGCGGTGTTGCGGCGGCGTGCGGTCATGCTGGGGTAGCCCAGACGGCCTTCGGCGATGAACATCTTGGCGTATTCGCCGTCTTGAATGCGCTTGAGCGCATTGCGCATCGCCTTGCGCGACTCTTCGTTGATGACTTCGGGGCCGGTCACGTACTCGCCGTACTCGGCGTTGTTGGACACCGAGTAGTTCATGTTGGCGATGCCGCCTTCGTAGATCAGGTCCACGATCAGCTTGAGCTCGTGCAGGCACTCGAAGTAGGCCATTTCGGGCGCGTAGCCGGCTTCCACCAGGGTTTCGAAGCCCATCTTCACCAGCTCGACGGCGCCACCGCACAGCACGGCCTGCTCGCCGAACAGGTCGGTCTCGGTTTCTTCCTTGAAGTCGGTTTCGATGATGCCGGCCTTGCCGCCACCGTTGGCCATGGCATAGGACAGGGCCAGGTCACGCGCCTTGCCGCTCTTGTCCTGGTGCACCGCCACCAGGTGGGGCACGCCGCCACCTTGGGTGTAGGTGTTGCGCACGGTGTGGCCAGGGGCCTTGGGCGCCACCATCCACACGTCCAGGTCGGCGCGCGGCACGACCTGGTTGTAGTGCACGTTGAAGCCGTGGGCAAACGCCAACGAGGCGCCCTGCTTGATGTTGGGCTCGACGTTTTCCTTGTAGACCTTGGCGATGTCTTCGTCCGGCAACAAGATCATGACCACGTCAGCGGCCTTCACGGCGTCGTTGACTTCCAGCACCGTCAGGCCGGCCTTTTCGACCTTGGGCCACGAAGCGCCGCCCTTGCGCAGGCCGACCACGACCTTCACGCCGCTGTCGTTGAGGTTTTGCGCGTGCGCATGGCCTTGGCTGCCATAGCCGATGATGGCCACGGTCTTGCCCTTGATCAGGCTCAGGTCACAGTCCTTGTCGTAAAAAACTTTCACAGCTCTCTCCTGGGGGTAAACATGCCGTTGGGTGGACACCCATCTGTCATCCAAGCGGCGATGTGCTTTCAAATCAACCAATGAACAAAGGGGGTATAGCCCGATTGCCGTTCAAATACCAACGGCAACACAGGCATACTGCCAATCACACACGCAGCACGCGCTCGCCGCGGCCCACGCCGCTGGTGCCGGTGCGCACGGTTTCGAGGATGGCCGCCGGATCGATCGCGCGCAGGAAGGCGTCGTTCTTGGACTGGTCACCCGTGAGCTCGACGGTGTAGCTCTTGTCGGTCACGTCGATGATGCGGCCGCGGAAGATGTCGCTCGTGCGTTTGACCTCTTCGCGTTCCTTGCCGACGGCGCGCACCTTCACGATCATGAGTTCGCGCTCGATGTAAGGGCCTTCGGTCAGGTCGACCACCTTCACCACCTCGATGAGGCGGTTCAGGTGCTTGGTGATCTGCTCGATCACGTCATCCGAGCCGTCGGTGCGGATCGTCATGCGCGACAGGCTGGGGTCTTCGGTGGGCGCCACCGTGAGCGACTCGATGTTGTAGCCGCGCGCAGAAAAAAGGCCCACCACACGCGACAGGGCACCTGCCTCGTTCTCGATGAGCACCGCAATGATGTGTTTCATGACAAAAGAGTCCTCTTTTCGCCGCCCTCCCCGCGCACCGGTAAGTGCGCAGCTCGGCGGTCAATAGATTCGTCAGGGGAAATGGCCCGAACCGTGGGTCCCGGCCGCAAAGATGCGCCCGCAGGTCTTGCCTGCAGAGCGCGCAGGCGTCACAGGTCTTCGCTGGTCAACAGCATCTCGGTGATGCCCTTGCCGGCTTGCACCATGGGGAACACGTTCTCGGTCGGGTCGGTGCGGAAGTCCATGAACACCGTGCGATCCTTGAGCTTGCGTGCTTCACGCAGCGCCGGCTCCACGTCGCGCGGGTCTTCGATCAGCATGCCGACGTGGCCATAGGCCTCGGCCAGCTTGACGAAGTTAGGCAGCGCATCCATGTAGCTGTGGCTGTAGCGGCCCGAATACTCGATTTCCTGCCACTGACGCACCATGCCCAGGTAGCGGTTGTTCAGCGACAGCACCTTGATCGGGGTGTTGTATTGCAGGCAGGTGGACAGCTCCTGGATGTTCATCTGCACCGAGCCTTCGCCCGTCACGCAGAACACCTCGGACTCTGGCTTGGCCAGCTTGATGCCCATGGCGTAGGGAATGCCCACGCCCATGGTGCCCAGGCCACCCGAATTGATCCAGCGGCGTGGCTCGTCGAAGCGGTAGTACTGCGCCGCCCACATCTGGTGCTGGCCGACGTCCGAGGTCACGTAGGCATCGGCATCCTTGGTCATCTCCCACAGGGTCTGGATGACCTTTTGCGGCTTGATGACCGAGGTGTTGTTGCTGTCGTAAGCCATGCAGTCGCGGGCACGCCACTCGTTGATCGTGGCCCACCACTCCTGCAGCGCAGACTCGTTGGGCTTGAGGGCGCCCTCCTCGATCATGGCGATGAGCTCGCCCAGCACTTCCTTCACATCGCCCACGATGGGCACATCGACCTTCACGCGCTTGGAGATCGACGAGGGGTCGATGTCGATGTGGACGATCTTGCGATCCATCGACGCGAAGTGCTTGGGGTTGCCGATCACGCGGTCGTCGAACCGCGCACCGACGGCCAGCAGCACGTCGCAATGCTGCATGGCGTAGTTGGCTTCCAGCGTGCCATGCATGCCCAGCATGCCCAGGAACTGGGGATTGCTGGCGGGGAAGGCACCCAAGCCCATCAGGGTGTTGGTGACCGGGTAGCCCGTCAATGCCGCCAGCTTGCGCAGCTCGGGCGCAGCATTGGCCAACACCACCCCGCCGCCGGTGTAGATGTAGGGACGCTTGGCCGACATCAACAGCTGCAGGGCCTTGCGGATCTGACCGCTGTGGCCCTTGCGCACGGGGTTGTACGAGCGCATGTGCACCGAGCTGGGGTAGCCGGTGTACGGGGTCTTGTTGAAGGACACGTCCTTGGGCACGTCGATCACCACCGGGCCGGGGCGGCCCGTGCGGGCGATGTGGAAGGCCTTCTTCACCACATCGGCCATGTCGGCCGCGTCCTTGACCAGGAAGTTGTGCTTGACGATGGGGCGCGTGATGCCCACGGTATCGCACTCCTGGAAGGCGTCCAAGCCGATCGCCGCGGTGGGAACCTGACCGCTGATGATGACCATGGGGATGCTGTCCATGTACGCCGTGGCGATGCCGGTGACCGCATTGGTCAGGCCGGGCCCCGAGGTCACCAGCGCCACGCCCACATCGCCGGTGGCGCGGGCGTAGCCGTCGGCCGCATGCACGGCAGCCTGCTCGTGGCGAACCAGCACGTGCTGGATGCTCTCTTGCCGGTACAGCGCGTCGTAGATGTGGAGCACGGCGCCGCCGGGGTAACCCCAGACATGCTTGACGCCTTCGGCTTGCAGGGAGCGGATGAGGATTTCTGCGCCGCGAAGCTCCGTGGCAGATTTGTCGGAGGCGGCTGCAGCCGAGCTGATTTCGGCCTTGTTGATTTCCATGCTGTTAACCTTTGGAGTATTTCTCTAACGAAAAACCTTGGGTGCCCCTTGGCCAAGCCCTTGTGAGGCCGCGTCAGGACTTGAGGACCAGGACATGAACGGCATGTGCTTCACCGTCGGACCGGGCCCCGTTTTTTGATGCTTGTGTGAACCAGAAGCTGCGCATTATGGCACCTTCGTGGCAAGGGCAGACCAAACTGCGCGTACCATTTCGGCCCTGTTGGTCCACGCCGACCCCGGTCATGGGGGTCTCGGCCATGACACATCGGATACGAGACACGAATTTTGGCCACTGAACAGGAACTGTCGGATTTTTTGAAGGACGTGGAGCTTCGGGCCTTCAAACGTGCCGCCTACCACCTGCGGGACGACGATGCCGCACTGGACGTGGTGCAAGATGCCATGATCAAGCTGGCACGCCAGTACGCGGATCGGCCGGTCACCGAATTTCCGATGCTGTTCCAGCGCATCCTGAGCACCACCATGCTGGACTGGTTCCGGCGCCGCAAGGTGCACACGGCATTGTTCTCCAACGCCGCCGACATGCGGTCCGACGAGGACACGGGCTTCGACGTGCTGGAGGCCTTGATCACCAGCCAGGCCAGCGGCCAGGTCGAAAGTGCCGAGCATGCCGTGGAACGGAATGAAACCCTCGCGGTCATAGAGGAAGAAATTCAAGGTTTGCCGGCTCGTCAACGCGAAGCCTTCCTGCTGCGTTATTGGGAGGAAATGGACGTCGCCGAAACGGCACAGGTCATGGGATGTTCGGAGGGCAGCGTGAAGACGCACTGCTCCCGAGCCGTTCATGCCCTGGCAAAAGCCCTGAACGCCCGTGGATTGCGACTATGAGTTCGGACATGCCAGTCACCCCCCCTTCTCCAGAGAGGCAGCGCAGCACCCAGGTGGATCGCCTGGGCAGCCTCATGGCGCATCGCTTGAATGAATCGCCCGCGTCCCCCGACGTGCGCGAACGCCTGCGCGTGGCGCGGGAACAGGCGCTGCGTGCCGCGCGCCAACAGCAGCAGGCGCCCGCGTCGTGGTGGCAGCGCCTCAAACACCGCTGGGCGCAGCAGCCCGGCCAGATGTGGAACGTGGTCGCCGTGACCGCCGGTGCGGCCGCATTCGCCGTCAGCTTTCTGGTCGTGCAGGCCGTGAACGATGCGCGCGAGACCTCGGAGCTGGCCGAGGTCGACACCATGCTGCTGACCGACGACCTGCCGCCCGAGGCCTATTCAGACCCCGGCTTCATGCGCTTCCTGCGCAACACGCCGGACAATTCCCAGGAGTGAGGCCATCGTGAAGCGCTCTCTGCCCGCACGCCTGCTCACGCTGACCCTGCTGGGCGTGTTCGGCGGCTGGGCAACCCAGGTGGCGCTGCCGCTGGCGCAGGCCCAGCCTGCGCCGATGCTGACGAGCGTGAGCTGGGGCAGCCTGAGTGCCAGCCAGAAGGCCGCGCTGCAACCGCTGGCCGAGCGCTGGTCCGCCATGTCCCCTGAACACCAGCGCAAGTGGCTGGCCGTGTCGAGCAACTACAAGCAGCTGTCGCCTCCCGAGCAAGCGCGCCTGCACGAACGCATGCTGGATTGGGCCAAGATGAGCAAGGCCGAGCGCATGCAGGCGCGGCGCAACTACGGCAACGCCAAGGGCGAGCTGTCGGCCGACGAGCGCAAGGCCAAATGGGATGCGTTCAAAAGCCTGGACGACGACGAGCGCGAAGCCCTGGCACGCGAGGGCAACCCCACGCGCATCCGCAGCACCGCGCCGGCTGTGCAGCCGCAACCGCTGAACGTGAAGCTGCCGGCGCAAAAGCCGCAGCGCTGACATCGCGCCCCAAGCGATTTGCTGAACCGTCATGGTGCCGGGGCCACTCGAAGCGCCAGGTAGACCGACGATGCGGGTCCAGAAGAGCCCAGCTACGCTGTTTCCATCGCAAACATACAGCACAGTATCACCCTTTTCCCGTTATACAAACAACGGGAACAGCAGCATACCCCTCACAAATTCATTCCCCAATGACAACACCCCCATAGGCGCTGGTCGTTGGTGAATCCGGCGCCTGGCAGCTCGACCTTGGCCTATCGGCGGAACAGGCCCCACCTCCTGCGGGGTCTGTCAGCGCCAATCACCGGGGTCGTGCCTCCGGTGATCGACCTGGCCCATGCGCTGTCTGGTCGCCTTCAGGGCCTGGCAGGCGCATCCAGCTTGGCCAGCTCGCGGTACTTGGCGGTGTTCTGGGCCAGGTAATGCACGAAGGCCTGGCCGCTGCGGGGCGCCACGGTGGCCCCCAGCGTGGTGCGCGAGAACTCGGCGAACTCGGGCGACTTGGCGATCGCCACCCACACCTGCTCCAGCGCCTTCACGCGCTCGGGCGGCGTCTTGCTGCTGACGGCAAAGCCGGTCCACACCACACTGTCCCAGCCCGGATGCCCCAGCTCCGCCACGGTCGGCACGTCCGGCAAAAACGGGTGCCGGGCCAGGCCGGTCTGCGCAATCGGCCGCAGCTTGCCGCTCTCGATGAGCGGACGCGCGCCGGACACGTCGGTGCCGTGCACATCCACCTGCCCGCCGATGACGTCGGTGTTGGCCTGGCCGCCACCCTTGTAGTTCACGTGGTTGAAGCGCGCGCCCGTCATGCGCTCGATGTCCAGCGCGGCGAAGCGGTAGTAATGGCCGTAGTTCGCATAGGACACGGTGCCCGGCTTGGCCTTGGCCGCAGTCACCAGATCCTGAAAGGTCTTGTAGGGCGAATCGGGCCGCACCACCAGCACGCTGGGCCCTTCGGTGAGCTGCACGAGGGGCGTCAGGTCGCGCTGCGGGTTGTAGGCCAGGTCTTTTTCGACGATGGGATTGATGACCATCGATGAGGGCGTGATGTACAGCAGGGTCTGGCCATCGGCCGGGGCATTGATGACCGCCAGGGTGCCGATCGCGAGGTTGGCGCCCGGCTTGTTTTCCACGATGGCCGGCTTGCCGGTGACCGCCTCGTAACGGCGCGCCAGAAACCGCGCGCTCACGTCGGCGCCGCTGCCCGGCCCCAGCGGCACCACGATGCGCAGCGGCGCAGACGATTGCGCCAACACGGTGGAGCCGGATGCGAGGGCGGCCAGGGCCAGCGCGCTCGCACAAGAGCCGTGAATCAAACGTTGGAGGACAAGGCGACGGGCGGGCATGGGGTGATCTCCGGGGCAAAGGTGAACAGGTCAGCCGGGGGTCGAGTCCTGCAACCGCACCGATCACCCGACACCACAGATCCCCATGGAAACGCGGCGCCCGCCCTGCACCCTGTCCCCCACGTGTCGGATTGCGGGAAAACGTTCAGTCCCTCGCACGCTTGGCGCTGCGGCCCTGGCTGGCCTCAGGCCACGAAGTCGGGCTGGTTCGCCGGCGCTGCCGCCTGGAACGCCGGCTGGGCCATGCAGTGCGCATGGATGGCGGCGATGCGCGGAAACGCGTGCATCGCGCACCCCATGCGCTGCGCATTGGCCACCTGCGGCACCAGGCAGCAATCGGCCAGTGTGGGCTGTTCGCCAAAGCAATACGGCCCGTGGCCATGGCGCGCCAGCAATTGCTCGGTCGCCTCCAGGCCCTCGGCCACCCAGTGCTGGTACCAGGCCTGCTTCTGCGCGTCGCTCACCCCCAGCACCTGCTGCAGGTAACGCAGCACCCGCATGTTGTTGACCGGGTGGATGTCGCACGCCACGCCCAGGGACAGCTCGAGCACCCGCGCGCGCGCCTCGCCGGCTTCGGGAATCAGCCGGGGCACGGGATGGCGCGCGTCCAGGTAGTCGATGATGGCCAGCGACTGCGTGAGCACGAAGTCGCCATCGACCAGCACCGGCACGCCGGCCGAGGGGTTGAGTCCCACATGCGCGGCGCTGCGCTGGGCCTGCTCGCGCAGGTTGACCGGCAGGCTGGTGGCCGACACGCCTTTGAGCGCCAGCGCAATGCGCACCCTGAAGGAGGTGGAGCTGTTGAAGTAGCCGTGAAGGTCCATGGCTAGCCTTTCGTGAACACCGGCAGCACCGTGCCCCGGCATTCGCCAAAGCCGATGCGGCGCGCGCCCTCGCGCGCGCACCAGCCCCGCAGGATGACGGTGTCGCCATCCTCCAGAAAGCCGCGCTGCTCCCCATTCGACAGCGTGATGGGGTACTTGCCCCCGGTGGTCAGCTCCAGCAGCGAGCCGCACTGCGCCTTGGTCGCGCCCGACAACGTACCCGAGCCGAACAGGTCGCCCGCACGCAGCGCGCAGCCATTGACGGTGTGGTGCGTCACCAGCTGCGCGGCTGTCCAATAGGCCGCTTCGGCAAAGTTGGACTCGGCGATCACGTCGCCGGCATACCCGTCCTGCGCCATGCGGGCCGTCTGCAACACCACCTCCATCTGGATGTCGAAGGCACCGTGGGCGCGGTTGTCGGCCGAATCGAGGTACGGCAGCGGCTCCGGGTCGCCAACGGGGCGCGCAAAGGGGCGGCGAAACGGCGCCAGGGCCTCCAGCGTCACCATCCAGGGCGACACCGTGCTCGCGAAGTTCTTGCCCAGAAACGGACCCAGCGGCTGGTACTCCCAGGCCTGGATGTCGCGCGCGCTCCAGTCGTTGAACAGCGTGATGCCAAACAGGTGCTGCTCGGCCTCGTCGATCGGCACGGGCTCGCCCTGCGCATTGGGCTGACCGATGAACAACCCCAGCTCCAGCTCGATGTCGAGACGCGCGCAGGGAGCCAGCTCAGGCTGCGACGCCTGCGCGGGCTTGATTTGCCCCATGGGGCGGTGGAAGGCCGAGCCGCTGGCCTGCAGCGTGGAGCTGCGGCCGTGGTAGCCAATCGGCACCCAGGCGTAATTGGGCAGCAAGGGGTTCTCCGGCCGAAACTGCCGCCCCACTTCCATGGCGTGGTGAATGCCCACGTAGAAGTCGGTGTAGTCGCCCACCTCGCACGGCAGTCCCAGCGCCACATCCGCCTGCGCCAGCAGCGCACGCGCATAGGCAGCCTGCTGCGCACTGCCTTCGCGCAGCCCCTCGGACAGCGCCGTGCGCAACGCACGCCGCTCGGCAGGCGCGGCCTGCATCAGGCGGTTCATGTCCCCATGGTCGATGAGGCCGGCGGCGCGCAGGTCCAGCACCTGGTCGCCAACGGCCACCCCGATGCGCCAGGCCGCATCGCCTGGCTGGCGGAATCGGCCAAATGGCAGGTTCTGGATCGGGAAATCGGTGGTGTCGGTGTTGGCCGACGCAACCCAGCTCTGCAGCTGGGGGTCCAGGGTGGGGTCAAACGCAGTGGTCATTGGGTGAATTCTCGTGCGTGCAGGAAGTCGGCATGCTTGGGCGCCCGCTTGGTCTTGGACCAATCCTCCAGCATGTCCCATTTGACGGCGTCGAGCTTGCGGATCATGGCCTCCTCGTCGGGGTCCGGGCAGGCCAGTTCCAGGCGGTGGCCGTTGGGGTCGAAGAAGTAGATCGAGTGGAAGGCGCCATGGTCGGTCACGCCCAGCACGTCCACGCCCTGCGCCTCCAGGTGTGCCTTGAAGGCCAGCAGCTCGGCGCGGTCCTTCACGCGGAAGGCGATGTGCTGCACCCACTCCGGCGTGTTCGGGTCGCGCCCCATGGGCGGCTGGGTGGGCAGCTCGAAAAAGGCCAGCACGTTGCCCTGCCCGGCATCGAGGAAGACGTGCATGTACGGATCCGGTGCCTTGGTCGAGGGCACCTGGTCCTCGGCAATGGCCAGCACGAAATCCATCTTCAGCATCTGCTGGTACCAGAGCACAGTTTCCTTGGCGTCTTTGCAGCGGTACGCCACGTGGTGAATGCGGTCGATTTTCACAGCGTCTCTCCTGACAAGGTGGTGGCGCAGCCGGCATCAGCTTTCGAGCTTGATGCCGCGCTCGCGGATGAGGGCATGCCACAGCTTGGTTTCCGATTCGATGTAGCGGGCCATGCCGGCCGCATCGCTGGGGATGGGCTCCAGGCCGAACTCGGTCAGCGCCTTGTGCACCGCCGGCGCGGCCATGGCCTGCTGCAGCTCGCTCGACAGCTTCTGGCGCACGGCCTCCGGTGTGGCAGCGGGCACCACCAGGCCTTGCCAGGCGTAGACCTCCACGCCCGGCACGCCCAGCTCCTGAAAGGTCGGCACCTCGGGGAACTGCGGCAGCCGCTTGGCCGAGGCCACCGCCAGTGCTTTGAGCTTGCCGCCCTTGAGGTGCGGCAGGGCCGCGGCCGTGTCCAGCATCATGACGGCGATGCGCCCGGCCAGTACATCCTGCACGGCGGGCGCTGCGCCCTTGTAGGGGATGTGCGCCGCCTCGAATCCGGCCCGGCTCTTGATGAGCTCCATCGCCAGGTGATGCGGCCCGCCGGCGCCCGGCGAGGCGAACTGCACCTTCTGCGGGTCGGCCTTGGCGGCGGCGATCACGGCCTGGGCCGTGGCATAGCCGGTGGTGGGGTTGCTGACCAGCAGCAGCGGAAACCGGGCCATGAGGCCAATGGGGGCGAAGTCCGCCACCTTGTAGGGCAGCTTGGCGTACAGCGCCGGGTTGAAGACCAGCGAGCCGTTGTCGGCGTGGAACACGGTGTAGCCATCGGCGGGGGCGCGGGCCGCCAGCTGCGCCCCCACGATGGTCGCGGCGCCGGGCCGGTTGTCCACCACCACCGACTGGCCCACGCGCTTGCCGACTTCGATGGACACGGCGCGGGCCACGAAATCCGTGCCCCCTCCCGGCGAGTACGGCACGATCCAGGTGATGGGCTTGCTGGGATATGCCGCTTGCGCGTGGGCCGGCCAAGCGGCGCCCAGCGAACCGGCCAGGGCCAGCTGGATGAGCTCACGGCGGGACGGCTGGCGTGGGGATGGGGTCATGGTGTCTCCTGTCGGTGGTTGACTGTCTCACCCCGATTGCATCGCATCCACACTTATCATTCAAACCGTTTCTTTTGATGAATTCAGAAGCTCATCCAATGAATGTCACCCTGCGTCAGCTGCGCGCCTTTTTGGCCGTGAGCCGCACCGGCAGCTTCACGTTGGCCGCAGAGAGCCTGTACATCACCCAGTCCGCCCTCAGTGGCCTCATCAAGGAGCTGGAGAAGACCCTGGGGGCACGCCTGCTGGACCGCAGCACGCGCCGCATCCACCTGACCGAGCTGGGTGAACGCCTCTACCCCTCGCTGGAGCGCGTGCTGCACGACCTCGACAACGCGCTGCAGCAGGCCGTGGCCGAGCAGGCGCTGCAAACCGGCCTGGTGCGCGTGGCCGCCTCGCAGCTGCTGGCCTCCACGTTGATGCCGGATCTCATCGCCGCCTACCGGGCCGAGCACCCCACCATCGACGTGCGGCTGGTGGATGTGCCCGTCGAGTCCGTCATGGCGCGCGTGTTCGCCGGCGAGGTCGACCTCGGCATCGGCCCCGAGCGCGAGCCCAACTCCGACATCACCTCGACCCGGCTGTTCGACGGCCCCTTCATGGCCGTCATGCCCGCCGAACACCCGCTGGCCCGTCCCGACGCCCTGCACTGGGCGCAGCTGCTGGCCCACCCCCTCATCACGCTGCAAGGGCAATTCACCGAACGGCTGAAGCAGGACCTGCGCAGCGCCGCCCCCACGCTGGTGTTCGCGCCCACCACCGAGGTCGCCTACATGTCCACCGCACTGTCCATGGTCAAGGCCGGGCTGGGCGTCGGCTTGTGCATTCCCTACGCCTCGTCGCTGGTGGCGCTCTACGGCCTGCAGATGCGCCCGGTGGTCGGCCCCGAAATCCGCCGCAATTTCGAGGTCTTCACCCGCCGCAACCGCACGCTGCCAGCCGCCGCGCAGGGCTTTTTGTCCTTCATCGGGCCCCGCATCCGGGCCATGCCGCACCTGCGTTGAGGGGGCGCGTGCCACAGCCTGGCCATGCCCGCTGCGCCTTCAGCGAGGTGGAAGCGAAATGACGGCCAAGTCGTCCAAGGATGCTCAGGCGGATTCAACCGAGGGGTTTGAACGGCGCCGCATCACTGCACGACAGAAGTATTAGGCCATTACCGTTTGATTACCATCGGCAATCAAGGCATACCCCGCCCCATCAAGTCTGAGACAGATCCTGATCCTCGGGGCGGCGAGTCTGGCAGGCCGCGCGCAGCTCGGTCAGCAACGGCACGGCGGCATCGCCCCAACGCACCAGCGCGTTCTGCCAATCGCCCATGAAGCCTTGTGCGGTGACGTGATCGATGAAGCGGGCCAGCGGCTCGTAGAAGCCGTGCGCGTTCAAGATGCCGATGGGCTTGTCGTGGTAGCCCAGCTGCCGCCAGGTCCAGACCTCGAACAGCTCTTCAAAGGTGCCGATGCCGCCCGGCAACGCCAAAAACGCCTGCGCGTGCTCGGCCATCAGGCGCTTGCGCTCGTGCATGTTGGGCACCACGTGCAGCTCGGTACAGCCGCGGTGGGCATGCTCCTTGTCGACCAGCGCCTGCGGGATGACGCCGATCACCCGGCCACCCGCCGCCAGCGTGGCATCGGCCACCACGCCCATGAGGCCGGCCTTGCCGCCGCCATAGACCAGCTGGCCGCCCTGCTCGCCAATCCAGTGGCCCACCTCGTGCGCCAGCGCCGCAAACTCGGGCCGCAGACCGGGCCGGGAACCGCAATAGACACAGATCGAAAACGCAGGCACTGTCATCGTGAGCCGCTCATCCTTGTTCACGCCACAAACCGGGCACACAGGGCCGCAACCCAGATGCCCACCATCAACAGCAGGGCCAGCAACACCGCGGCACTGCCCATGTCCTTGGCTTTTTTCGACAGCGCATGGCGCTCGGGGCCGATGCGGTCGATGGCCGCCTCCACGGCCGTGTTCAGCAGCTCGACCACCATCACGGCCACCACGCTGGCGATCAGCACCGCGGTTTCTAGCCAGCTGCGGCCCAGCCAGCAGGCGGCCGGCAGCAGAACCACCGCCATCAGCACCTCTTGCCGGAACGCCTTCTCGCCCCAGCCGGCCCGCAACCCGGCCAGCGAGTACCCCAGCGCATGCCACAGGCGCGCCAGGCCGGTGCGGTGTTTTTGCGCGTCCACGGGTTCCAGCCCGACGTCGTCGGTGGCGGGTGAAGGTTTGGGCGTCATGACGGCTTCGTGGCCTCGGGGGCTGGGGGGACGGAGTTGGCGGGGGCGGTGGCGTCGATCAGGCGCGTCCCCGCCAGGTGGTCGTGCCAGAACTGGCGCTGCGGGTGAAACCGCGCCAGCAGCGCCCACACCCACACCCAGCCGACCAGCAGCACCCCCAGCTCGGCCAGCGACAGGCGCGCCACACCCATCAGCGCCAGCGGCGGCAGCACCCAGACCCAGGACAGCACGTAGCGCACGAACGCGCGCACCTGGCCCACGGGCCGCCCCTGCGTGTCGGTGATGCGCACGCGCCAAGTCTTCATCGCCAGCGTCTGGCCCTTGGACCAGAACCAGACAAAGTAGATGCCGCACACGATGAACAGGAACAGCTGCAGCAGGCCATGCAGGGCATCGTTGCTGCGCGCCGGGGCAAACAGGCTGAACAGCGCCGTGGCAAAGAAGTAAACACCGAACAGCAGCATGCCCTCGTACAGCCAGCACGCCATGCGTCGCACCAGCGAAGGCGCGCGCAGCACCGGCGCCGCGCCGTCGGCGCAAGCGGCCGCCATGGCAGCGGAATCGTCCATCAGCGGGGCTGCCCGTCCAGCAGGCGGGGCCCACACGCCGCGTGCGCTCGCAGAGCGGGTTCGAGCCTTGTGCGTCGGCAGTCCATGTTCATGCAGTACCTTGGTCAGTCGATGATTCATTCAACGGCAAATGGCCCATACTCCTTGTACAACGGGCAGGAAGCCTCGGCCATTCTACAAGTGGCGACCGGGCCGACGTGACGCCGCAGCTGCACCGCGCAAGGCTCACGGGATGGGGCGGTCCATGCCATGCCGCTCGGCACGCCATTGGCGACGCGGACTCGGTCCGCTCGTGATCCATCGTCGGTGAGCATGCGAGGCCGGCCAACAGTTCGGCACGATTCGCCTGCCGGACGCTTTGCCACAGCGCTTGTCGCCCACTCGCGTGCCGAGAGCCCACCACCCGCTCCGTCATCCCAGGCAGATCAACCGTGTCCCGCGCAAGCCCACCGCCAGGCCGCATCCGGTCGCACAATCCGCGTCAGACGTCCACGCCGGCTGCCCTGCGACAGACTGCACCGCTTGCCTCTCGTTCTGTCTTGCCGGCTTGCCGCTGGCGCGAATCCAGATCGCACACGCTGTCGGTCAGGCGGGCGTCTTCCTCCGCCGCCATCCTCGCGGCCACTTGCCCACACCACCGCCATGCACCACCCCGATCGCCGCCGCAGCCTGCACGTGCTGACCCGCCTGGGGGCGGCCTGCCTGGCGGGCCCCCTCGCCGCGCAGGCTCAGCCGACCCAGCCCCCGGCGCGCCTGCCCTCAGCGTCGGCTGCGGCCCACTTTCCGCAACGCGCCCTCCGGTTGTTCAACCCCTTCCCCGTGGGCGGCGGGCCCGATGGCGTCTCGCGCCTGATCGCTCAGAAGCTGGGCGCGGCCTACCAGGTGCCCGTGGTGGTCGACAACCGCCCCGGCGCCAATGGCTTCCTCGCGATCGAAGCCTTTCGCGCCGCCAGCGCGCCCGCGCGCGATGGGCACGAGCTCATCGTGCTCGACCTGGTGCACCTGGCCGCCTACCCCTGGCTGTTCAAACGCCTGCCGTACGACCCCGAACGCGACTTCACGCCGCTGCTGCCGCTGTTCCGCACGCACTTTTTCATCGCCGTGGGGCGGCACAGCCCGCACCACACCCTGGCCGATCTGCTGGCCGAGGCCCAACGCGCGCGCCTGACCTACGGCTCGTGGGCCGTGGGCAGCCCGGCCCACCTGGGCGCCGCCATGCTGGCCGAACAGACCGGGACGCGGATGGACCACATCGTCTACAAGGAAACGGCCCAGCTCTACGCCGATGTGGCCAACGGCACGCTGAGCTTTGCGCTGGGCACGCTGGCCACCATGCGGGCCCTGGTTGACGGCGACCGGCTGCGCCTGCTGGCCGTGTGCGCCAGCCAGCGGCTGGGCGCCCACCCGCAGGTGCCCACCGTGGCCGAGGCCGGCGGGCCAGCCGGCTTCACGGTGGCCGGCATCAACCTGCTGGCGGGGCCCGCGGGCTTGCCCCCAGCCGTGGCCGACCAGCTGTGGCGCGACGTGGGCCGCAGCCTGCAAGGACCGGACGTGGACGCCAAGTTCAACGCCTTCGGCTACGAGCCCTTTGCCATGCCCCGCGCCGAGCTGCCGGCCTACCTGCAAGCCCAGCGCCTGACCCACCAGCGGCTGGTGCGGGCCGCCAACATCACGCCGCTTTAATCGTCAGGAGTAACCAGCCATTCCCGTTCTTATACAAACGAGAAACAAGACATACCTCACCTCAATGCGAGTGCCTCCATCTGAAAGATAACCGCAACCACTCCCGCGCATCGCCGGTTCAGTGGCCCGATTTCCGGCCCCGACGACCTGAACCCAGCTGCCGAGCCGAGCACGCAGCATCCAGACCGGCGGACAGGCTGGCCCGCTGCGGGCCAGCGGCGCAGCAGGCCACCGCGCGTGGTGGCCACACAGCCACTGCAGGGTGACGACAACGGGTCTTCTGCCGGGCCCGCATCCCTCAGCAATTGGCACGAATCGGCCCGACTGCCGGCACGCTGACCGCAGCTGGCAATCCGCCCCGACGCACTTGCCCCCGACCGCCGCCCCGTCAAAGGTGCGCTTCGTCGTCGTCTGCAGCCGGCAAGCCGGCCCGTGTGGCAGGACCCCGACCCTGTGACAGCTGGCGACCCAGCCGTGCCACGACCGCGGTCCAGCAGCCGACGGCTGGCCAGCGATGCCGGGCCCGGTCGCAGGCCGTCAGCGCACCGGCGACACCACACCACGCCCGCTGAAGTGGCCCAGGGCGTTGTCCAGAAAGCGGTCGACCATGGCTTGGCCGGCCTCGGGCGACCAGCCGCCGATGTGCGGCGTGATGGTCAGGTTGTCAAAGCCGATCAGCGCCTGCGGGGGCTCGGGCTCGCTGTCGTACACATCCAGCCCAGCGCCGGCAATGGCCTTGTCCTGCAGCGCCTGGGCCAGCGCCGCCGTGTCGACCACGCTGCCACGGCCGATGTTGACCAGCACGCCGCGTGGCCCCAGCGCCTGCAGCACCTCGGCGTTCACGGCGTGGTGCGTGGCCGCGCCGCCCGGTGCCGCACACACCAGCACGTCGCTCCAGGCCGCCAGCTCGGTCAGGCTGGCGATGTAGTCCAGGTCCACGCCGTCGCGCGGCTTGCGGTTGCAGTAGGCCACGGGCATGTCGAAGCCCTTAGCACGCTTGGCGATCTCCAGGCCAATGGCGCCCAGGCCAAAGATGCCCAGGCGCTTGCCGCTGGCCTGGGCCGGCGCCGTCATGCCCGTGCGCCAATGGCCGGCGCGGCAGGCCCGGTCCATGGTCCGCACCTGGCGCAGCACGGCCAGCACCAATGCAAACGCATGGTCGGCCACACAGGCCGCGTTGGTTCCGGCGCCATTGGCCACGACCACGCCACGCCGGTGCAGGTCGGGCAGGTCCAGCTGTTCATAGCCTGCACCCAGGCAGCAAATCAGCTCCAGTGCGGGCATGCGGTCGATTTCGGCCGCCGACAGGCCGATGGCCCCGATGGTGAGCACGGCCCGGATGCGGGCGCCGTGTTGGGCCAAAGCGGCCTCGCGCTGCGCGGGCTTGGGCGCGTAGAGCAGCTCGAAATGCTCGGCGATCTGCGCTTCGTGCGCCGGTGTCATGGGGTTGAGGACCAGGAGGGGGATGCGATCGGACATGAGGGCCATGCAAAAGGAGCAAAAAGGCGATGGTGCGCCAGCGGGCGCAGGCCGTCAGCGCCTGCGGCACACATGCCACCAAAGGCGCGACAATCGCCCCCATGAGACTGCTCCACACGATGCTGCGCGTTGGCGACCTGCAACGCTCGATTGACTTCTACACCCAGGTGCTGGGCATGACGCTGCTGCGCCGCTCGGAAAACCCCGAGTACAAGTACTCGCTCGCCTTCGTCGGCTACGAGGGTGGCAACCCGGCCCAGGCCGAGATCGAGCTGACCTACAACTGGGGCGTGGACCGCTACGACCTGGGCTCGGCCTACGGCCACATCGCCATCGGCGTGCCCGACGCCTACGCCGCCTGCGACAAGATCAAGGCCGCCGGAGGCCAGGTGACGCGCGAAGCCGGCCCGGTGGCCGGTGGCACCACGGTGATCGCCTTCGTCACCGACCCCGACGGCTACAAGGTCGAGCTGATTCAGCTGAGCGGCGATCAGGGCCAAGGCCTGCGCTGATCGGCACCGGCGTGCCTGCTGCAGCCCCACTCGCTTCATCACGGCCGATGTGGTGGTGCGTGCGCATGCCGATCTGTCTGTGCTGGCCCAGGCCCTGTCCGGCAGCGACGGCCTGGCAAAGCTGCACGTCGGGCTCAGTCAGACTGCAGCCTCCGGCACGGCGAGCAGGCGGTGGCTCCGCCCCATGAGCAGGTGCTGGTGCTGCACGGCGTGCGCGGCCACACCGAGGGCGACGCGCTGATCGCCCACTGGTGCCACTGGCTGGAGCAGCTGCCCCCCGCTGCACGGGACTGCTGGGACACGGCCGACAGCCGCACCCTGGACCTGGGCTGGGCGTCTGGCCACGGCGGTGGCGCCCCACTGGAGGTGGTGTTGCACCCCAGCCGGCTGGCGGCGCTGGCTGCACTCGGCGCCTGCCTTCAAGTCACCGTGTCTCCCTGGCCGCCGGGCTGACGCTGACCTCGCGTCATCGGCATGACAACGCCGCGCCGCCATCACCCCTTGGCCGCTGGCCGGCGCAGTGACCCCACCACGTCGGGCCTGTTGACGCGAGGTGCTTGCCCCAGGCGGGGGCAGCTTGACGCTGCGGGCTCTCCGTTCATCTGCGACGCGCCTTGGCCGGCTGACGGGCTCAGCGCAGGCGGCCACGGCCGCTTGGCGGGCGGTCAGGCATGACGGCCGAACAATCGGGCGCCGCCTTGACCGGTATCGGGCACGCTGCCGTCATGGGCGCCCGTGCCTGGCTCGCGCAACCCAGGACTTCCAGCAGCAAGGAGCCCGTCTCGGATCCACCGTCTGGCGATGTCGCCGCGACGGGCCGAGCGCGAGCCAACCCACACCCGCGCCGGCCTGCAGCGGATGAGCATTCTTATAAAACACAGTATGCATCCCTTGCCGATTTGGAGATAACGGCAACCACCCCATACTGCCTCCCCAAAACGACGGCGGACGCCGCCATGTCGCCAGCTCCTTGGCGTTTACCCGGTTAACGCCGATCAGGGCTTGCACTAGGGTCGGCCTGCACCGGCAAACGTACAGATCGGCACTGCCCCTCGTCCCGGGGCTGCAAGCCGGCATCCGTCTTGCTTGATGCAGGCGCCCGCGGCGACACCTGGTGCCCCGCGGCGCGCTGTATGCCAACTCAACCAGGAGCTTTCCCATGACCCTCACACGTTCTTTCGTGCTCACGCCGCTGGCGTTGGCGCTCGCGCTGGCCGCCTGCGGCGGCGGAGGCGACGACGACCAGCCAGGCAGTGGCCTGATCGTCGATAACAACGCCAACAGCTGCCAGGTGGCCTCGAATGGCGGCTCGGTGGTCGTGGGTTCGGGTGATCCGGGCGACCCCGCCGCGCCCGAGGAGGCCTCGGGCTATCGCCTGGGCTACAAAGCCAAGTATTCGAACAAGTACATGGTGGTCGCCAACACGCCGCTGGCCACCAAGGCCGGATGCGATGTGCTCAAGGCCGGCGGCACGGCCGCAGACGCGGCCGTGGCGGTGCAGGTGGTGCTGGGCCTGGTCGAACCGCAATCGAGCACGCTGGCCGGCAGCGCCTTCATGCTGCATTACGACGCCGCCACCAAAAAGGTCACCGCCTACGACGGCCGCGAGACCGCCCCCAAGGCGGCCACCGGCTACTACCTGGTCCGGCAGGACCAGGCCGACCCCGCCTCGCCCGGCCCAGTGCCCAGCGCCCGCCGCAGCGGCCGCTCCATCGGCGTGCCCGGCGTGATGCGCATGCTGGAGATGGCGCAGAGTGAACACGGCAAGCTGAAATGGAACCAGCTGTTCGACGAGGGCATCCGCCTGGCGTCCGACGGCTTCGTGATTCCGGCCCGCCTGGGCAGCGCCATTGCCAGCAACGCCGCCAGCCTGGCGCTGGATGGCAACGCCATGGCCACCTACTTCCACCCCGATGGCACGCCGCGCAAGAGCGGCGAGAGCATGACCAACGTGCCCTACGCGGCCACGCTGCGCGCCCTGGCCGATCAAGGTGCCAACGCGCTGCACACCGGCCCCATCGCGGCGGCCATCGTGGCCAAGGCCGCGCAGTCGGTGGGCGACGACGCGGCCAAAACGCCCATCACGCCCAGCCTGATGACGCTGGCCGACCTGGCCGACTACCAGCCCAAGAAGCGCGAGCCGGTCTGCGTGACCTACCGCAACAGCTACCACATCTGCTCCATGTCGCCGCCGTCGTCGGGCGGCATCGCCATCACGCAGGCGCTGGGCATCCTCGAGAACTTCGACCTGTCGGGCCTGGCGCCCACCAACCCCAGCAACGAGGGTGGCGTGCCCAGCGTGATGGGCGTGCACCTGGTGACCGAGGCCTCGCGCCTGGCCTATGCCGACCGCGACAAGTACGTGGCCGACACGGATTTCGTGCCGCTGCCCGGCAACGGCGTGTCCTCCCTGCTGAACAAGGACTACCTCAAGTCGCGCGCCCTGCTCATCAACCCCGACCAAAGCATGGGCCGGGCCGAAGCCGGCAACTTCGGCGTGGCACGCGGCATCGACAAGACCGAGGAACACGGCACGACGCACTTCTCCATCGTCGACGCCTACGGCAACGTCGTGTCCATGACCACCACGGTGGAGGCCAGCATGGGCTCGTTCCACATGACGGGCGGCTTCCTGCTGACCAACCAGCTGACCGACTTCTCGGCCCAGCCGGAAGACGCCACCGGCCTGATCGCCAACCGGGTGGAGCCCGGCAAGCGTCCCCGCAGCACCATGGCCCCCACGCTGGTGTTCCGCGGCACGCAGCCGGGTGACTTCGTCATGGCCACGGGCTCGCCCGGTGGCGGCGCCATCATCCAGTACGTGCTGAAGACCGTGGTGGGCGCGCTGGACTGGAAGATGGACGCCCAGCAGGCGACCTCGATGGTGGACTTTGGCGCCACCAACAGCCCCACGACCAACGTCGACGGCTCGAACACGACGCTGGACCTCACGGCCCTCGTCGATGGGCTCAAGGCCAAGGGCCACACCGTGTCGACCTCGGCGCAATCGAGCGGCATCTCGACCATCATGCGCGTGACCAAGGACGGCAAAACCCAGCTGGAAGGTGGCGTGGATCCGCGCCGCGAAGGCATCATCCTGGGCGACGGCGCCCTGTGAGGTGCATGTAGGTATGGAGCTGTTGCCGTTCAAGGATAGACGGCAATCAAGCCATACTGCCTAAACAATGCTGTTCCCCAGTGGCCCTGCCAGCGCAGGGCCACTTTTTTTGCGGCCTGACGCCCGGCCACGGTCCAGGACAGGGAGCATGACCGATGGCCACGCAGCGCGGTGGGCAGGGTTGACGCGCGAACGGCGCCAAACGGTGGTCGGCGATGTGCACCCCGGTGTGCACCACGTGCCGCTGGCTCATCCCGCCGCCATACAGGCCGAGTTGGTGCGTCTGGCGCCGGACTTGGACTCGACTCAGGCCTGGCAGCCTGGCTCAGCGAGCCTGCAGCCAGATGTAGGCACACATGCGGCCGCTGGCGCCAAGCGCCTGCTGATCGCGGCGGTAGGAGAAAAACCGCTCGGGCTGCCCCACCGTGCACCAGGCGGCGGTGCCGTCGTTGCCATGCACCGCAGTGACCCCTGTGGCGGCCAGCCAAAGGCGCGCCAAGCCAGGCAGGTTGGCCAGGAACTTGCCGCCGGGCTGCGGGGTGAACTGCGCCCCGGTCTGCGTGCGCCACGCGCCCGCCTGAGCCAGAAAGGCCGCCCGCACCTCGGGCCCGACCTCAAACGCCGTCGGGCCGATGCAGGGGCCCAGCCAGGCAACGAGATCGGCCGTTGCACGCACCTGTCCCGGCTGCGCCGCCGGCACCTGCAGGTAGGCCTGCACCAGCGCCTCCAACACGCCGCCGGGCAAGGCTGCAAGCCCATCTCCTGCGGGCGACCCCGGAGGCAGTTCTGCATTTGAAAATCCGGCTCGGTGGCCGTCTGCGTCCGGCTGCGGTTGGGCACGGGCGCCCTCGCCCGCCAGGCCGCGCCAGCCCGCATGGGCGGCGCCCACCCAGTCGCCCTGGCGGTTGGTCATCAACACCGGCAGGCAATCCGCCACCATGATGGCGCAGGCCACGCCTGGGGCGGTGGTCCAGCTTGCATCCGCCGTCGCGCCCTGCGCGTCGCCATCGGCCAGCGGCTGCACCACCCTGCCGTGCACCTGGTTGAGGTACACCGCCTGAACACCCCAGCGCGCATCCACGGCCGCCCGATGGCGGGCCACCCGCCCCGGGTCATCGCCGACGTGCGCACCGAGGTTGAAGTGGCTCAAACCCGCAGCGACGGCAGCGCCGTCATCGCCCCCTTTTTCGTCCAGCGTGCCCCGCTCGGTGAAGGCGGCCTGCACGTTGCTGGGCGCCGGCCACTCGGGCCGCAAGACCTGGAAATGGGGCTGTTGTGCAAAACGACCACTTTCTAGAGGATTTGTACTCATTCCTGACATCGGGCCCGGGGGCCCGTTCGTGCTGACTAAAATCATGGCGTTCAGCCACGCGCGGCACCCGGCAGGTGCGCCACGCTGAACTGGAGAAGCGCACCGCTCGACCGTTCTGACAGCCCCCGGCACTGCGGGGACTGCCGCTTGCCGACCATCGTTTGTACTGTACCGATTCGCTGCAGAGAAAGGCTCCCATGCTGTATCAGATCTATGAAACCCAGCGTTCGCTGATGGAACCGTTCTCCGAGCTGGCCAAAGCCACGTCCAAGGCCCTGGCCAACCCGGTCAATCCTTTCTCCACCCTGCCGGCCATGCAGCGCTCCAGCGCCGCCTATGCGCTGGTGCACCGCCTGCTCAAGGACTACGAAAAGCCCGCGTTCGGCATCAACACCCTTGAGATCGGCGGCACCGAGATCGCCATCCACGAGCGCGTGATGGTCGACAAGCCCTTCTGCGAGCTGCGCCGCTTCAAGCGCTTCTCCGACGACCCCAAGACGCTGGAATCCCTCAAGGGTCAGCCGGCTGTGCTCATCGTCGCCCCGCTGTCGGGTCACTACGCCACGCTGCTGCGTGAAACCGTGCGCGCCATGCTCGAAGGCCACAAGGTCTACATCACCGACTGGAAGAACGCCTGCATGGTGCCCCTGTCCGAGGGTGAGTTCCACCTGGACGACTACGTGAACTACGTGCAGGAGTTCATCCGCTACGTGCAGGAACAGCACGGCAACTGCCACGTGATGAGCGTGTGCCAACCCACGGTGCCCGTGCTGGCGGCCATTTCGTTGATGAGCTCGCGCGGCGAAACCACGCCCTGGTCCATGACCATGATGGGCGGCCCCATCGACGCCCGCAAATCGCCCACGGCCGTCAACGACCTGGCGACCACCAAGAGCCATGACTGGTTCAGCAACAACGTGATCTACCGCGTGCCGTCCAGCTACCCGGGTGCAGGCCGCCGCGTCTACCCCGGCTTTCTGCAGCACGCCGGCTTCGTGGCCATGAACCCCGACCGTCACGCCAGCAGCCACTACGACTACTTCAAGGACCTGCTCAAGGGCGATCAGTCGAGCGCCGAAACGCACCAGAAGTTCTACGACGAGTACAACGCCGTGCTCGACATGGACGCGGACTATTACCTGGAAACCATCAAGACCGTGTTCCAGGACTTCTCGCTGGTCAAGGGCACCTGGAACGTCAAGTCCGTTGAGGGCGCCCCGGAGCTCGTGCGTCCGCAAGACATCCGCAGCACCGCGCTGCTGACCGTCGAAGGCGAGCTGGACGACATTTCGGGCTCGGGCCAGACCCGCGCCGCACACGACCTGTGCAGCAGCATCCCCGCTGCGGACAAAACCCACCTCGAAGTGCAAGGCGCTGGCCACTACGGCATCTTCAGCGGCCGCCGCTGGCGCGAAGTGGTCTACCCGCAAGTCAAGGCCTTCATCCTGAAGTACGAAACCCAGGGCCGCAAAGCCGCCGCCACCAGCCCGGCAGCGACACCGGCCACGGCCAAGTCCTGATGCATCCCTGAGGACTTGCGCCTCGCCACACCAAGCGCTGCCCAGGGCAGCGCTTTGTCGTTGAGGCGCCCCCCTGCCCGTGGGCATGGATCCGGGTTCATCCCCCATGAACCACGGCCTGCGATGATGGGGGTCCTTTCAGCCACGCCATTTGCCCCCGATCTGCCGTTGTCGAGCCCAATTCGAGATCGCCCACCGCCATGGACACCTCTGCCTTGAGCCTGTTTGAGCAACTTCACCGCGCCCTGCCGCAAACGCAGTGCCAGCGCTGCGGCTATGCGGATTGCGCGGCCTATGCACAGGCGATGGCGAACGAGGAGGCCCCGATCAACCGCTGCCCGCCCGGCGGCGCCGAAGGCGTGGCCAGGCTGGCGCGGCTCACGGGACAGCCTGAACAGCCACTCGATGCCGAATGCGGGCAAGAAGGCCCGCGCACCGTGGCCTGGATCGACGAAGACTGGTGCATCGGGTGCACGCTGTGCCTGCAGGTCTGCCCCACCGACGCCATCGTGGGTGCCAACAAGGCCATGCACACCGTGATCGAGGACGAATGCACGGGTTGCGAGCTGTGCATCCCCGTGTGCCCCGTCGACTGCATCCGGCTCGACAACGTGACGGGATCACGCACCGGCTGGCAGGCCTGGAGCCCGGCTCAGGCCGACCATGCCCTGGCCCGCTACGGCCAGCACCAGGCGCGCAAAACCAGGCACGCCCAGCACCAGGCCGCCACGCGCGTAGCCAAGGCCCGCCACCACCTGGATCACCTCGACAGCACGACCCAACCCGCCCCAGCGGGCGAGCTGGACAAGCGCAAGGCCTTGATCGCGGCGGCCCTGGCGAAGGCGCGTGCCCAACGCCAGGCGTGAGGCCGGGCTGCGCGACGGTCGTTGCCTGAGCCTGCCCAGGCTTGAGCCTCGGCGCTGACCATCCCTGCCGCACCGGTTTGTAGGCTCAGGCTCATCACGCCGACTCGCAATGGGGCCGGGGCCCATGCGGAGGTCATGCGTGCGCTGAATCCCGCCAGGGCCATGGATCCTGCCCTCGCCCATCGCCGGCTGGTGGCGGACTCAGGCACACTGCAGCCCCATGCCCCTTGATCGACTTCCTGCCGTGACCCAGACCGTGACCGCACCCGATTCACACCACGCCCTCACCCAGGGCGCTTTCCAGCCTGCCCGCAACCGCCGTGCCCTGGCGTCGCTGTGCCTGGGCCTGGCCTGCCTGTGGCCCCTGGGGGCGCAGGCACAGGGCGCCTTGCCACCACCGCAGATGGACTTGCCGCGCGCGCACCTGAGCTCGGGCATGTACCGCATTGAGGTGCAGATCGCGGCCACCGACCGCCAGCGCCAGGTCGGCCTCATGAACCGCGCCTCCATGCCCGACAACGAAGGCATGCTGTTCGTGTTCGACCAGCCCAGCGTGCAGTGCTTCTGGATGCGCAACACGCTGCTGCCCTTGACGGCCGCCTTCATCGACGACGCGGGCACAGTCGTCAACCTGAAGGACATGAAGCCGCAGACCGACGACAACCACTGCTCGGCCAAGCCAGTGCGTTACGTGCTCGAGATGAACCAAGGCTGGTTCGACAAGCGCCACGTGAAGCCCGGCAGCACGATCAAAGGGCTTCCAGGTCGATGAGCATGAGTATCACCCCATCCCCGTTGAATATGAAACGGAAACAGGCACATACCCCACTTCATCCATCCAGCCACGCTGCGAAACACATGGCGGCGCCCGAACGCCCCTGCGGACCTTTCGCGCGATGCACAGGCCGAGCAAACCGCGCTCGATTTTCAAGCTCTTGCCCGCGCGCCCAGCAACCCTTTGCTCGACCGCGATGCCCTGCTGGCGCTGGCCGAGAACACTGGTTGCAAGCGGCTTGCCCGCAGTGGTTGATGGGGTGGCGAGATATTTGCAGCGCGACCGACGAGCGCACGGTGATTGCGTCGGTGGTGCGCGAACGCGTCTGGCGCGCGGCCACGGGGCCTGCGTCATTCGCCTGGCCTCACGCCTTGCGCAACGCGTCCGAAATGGCTTGCTGCACCGACTGCGCCACCAGCTCGGGCAGCTTGGCCGCGAGACTGGCCACCTGGCCGCTGAGTTGCGCGTGCACCTGCTGGGCCACCACCGTGGCCACGGCTTCGGCCAATTTGTCCTGGAAGTCGGACCGCAGGATGAGGCGCGTGACGGCATCGGCCAGATCTGCCTCGGCCAGGCCCGTCAAGGGCACCCCACCGGGCACGGTGCGCCCGCCACCGGGTTGCGCGGTCCTGGCCTCGGGCTGACCCGACGCGCGCCGCAGCATCACACCCGGCTCCAGCGGCGATGTCACCGCGCCCGACTTACCCTGCCCCGCGACGGGTCCCACAGTTGCTGCCGCCAGCTGGCGAGCCGACTCCGGCAGCGGCATGCGTTCGCCGCTGACGGGCGGAGCCGCAGGCGGCACGGCATCCGGCCCCACAACCTCGGTCAAGGTCGGCACAAAACGTGGCGGTGTCCGCCGCTCCTGGTCGGTCATGCGCTCATCCCCTCGCCGAAACATCGTGCCGCACGATGGGGTACCCCCGAGCAGCGTAATGGCGCCAGCGCTCGCGCGCGTGATGCCGATCGTCGTCATCGCCCGTCACGAGCTCGATCAGGCGTTCAAACCGCTCGAAGCCCGCAGGCACCCGCATGCCCAGGTTGAGCATGACCTGGCTGTGGGGCCACTGCGCAGGCTCTCCGCCGATGAGCACCGCCGACGCGGCTGCCACATCGGCATGGGCCGGCAGGCTGCAGTGGGCGATGAACTCGCGCGCGGAAAAGGTCCACAACAGCTGGTCCAGGCGCGAGGCATCGGCCCCATCGGCCAGCACCACCAGGCGCACACCCTGCCCCACGGCCTTGCGGATCAGGCGACAGGCATAGGCCAGCCGATCCGGCACGTTGAAATGGAAAGCAACCTCGGTCACCGCCCCCAACGCCTCAGGACAGCGCCAGGCGGGCAACCTTGCCAGCGGGCTTGCTCAGCTTGCCGGGCTCGCCCTGCGTGGCCGGCGAAGCGGTTTTCTTGGCCAGCTCCGCCTGGGCTTTCCGGGTCTTGGTCGATGCCTTGATCGACTTGGCTGGCTTGGCCTTGCTGGCGCCCGCCGCCTTGGCCTTGCCCGTGTCACCCGCTGAGGCCTGCAGGCTGGCCGCCTGTGCCAGCAGGTACTCCACCAGCAGGCCCACGGGGCGACCCGTGGAGCCCTTGGCCGCACCGCTCTTCCAGGCCGTGCCGGCAATGTCGAGGTGCGCCCAGGCGAACTGGCCGGCAAACCGTTGCAGGAACTTGGCCGCCGTCACCGCCCCCGCAGCGCGCCCAGCCACGTTGGCCACATCGGCAAAGTTGGTGCGCAGGCCTTCGGCGTAGTCGTCGTCCAGCGGCAGGCGCCAGATGAGGTCCTGCGCCTCGTGTGCCGCCGCTTCCAGCGACTGGGCCAGCGCCTCGTCGCTGGCAAAGTAACCGCTGCGCACGGCGCCCAGCGCCACCACGCAGGCGCCCGTCAGGGTCGCGATGTCGATCACCGCGCGCGGCTTGAAGCGCTCGGCGTAGCACAGTGCATCGCACAGCACCAGACGGCCTTCGGCGTCGGTGTTGAGGATTTCCACCGTCTGCCCCGCCATGGTGGTGATCACGTCGCCGGGCTTGACAGCGGTCGGACCCGGCAGGTTTTCGCAGCTCACGATCAGACCCACCACGTTGACCGCCGGCTTGAGCTCTGCCAGGGCCCGGAAGGTTCCCAGCACGCTGGCCGCCCCGCACATGTCGAACTTCATCTCGTCCATCTCGGCCGCGGGCTTGAGCGAGATGCCGCCCGAGTCGAAGGTGATGCCTTTGCCCACCAGCACCACAGGCGCCTCGGTCTTGGCCGCGCCGTTGTATTGCAAGACGATGAAGCGCAGCGGCTGGGCCGAGCCCTGAGCCACGGCCTGCAGCGCCCCCATGCCCAGCTTGGCCACCTCGTTGGGGCCCAGCACCTGGCACGTGAACGCCCCCGACCGCGCCAGGCGCTTGGCCTCCTGGCCCAGCATCGTGGGGGTGGCGTGGTTGGCCGGACGGTTGCCCCACTCCTTGGCCTCCTCAACCCCTTGTGCAATGGCCACGCTGCGTAGCAGCACCGCTCGCAGGTCCCGCACGTCGGTGGATTCGGGCACCGACACGCGAACCTGCGCCAACTGCCGCGCCGTGGCCTTGGGCTTGGTGGTGCCATAGCTGTATGTGGCATCGAACAGGGCCAACACCAGCGCCCGCAGCGCAGCTGCCGTGGGCGCCGCCACGCACACCACGTGCAGCCGCTTGATGCCCGCGCCTTTGCATGCCGACATCGCAGCCGCCACGGCGGCACGCACGTCCTTGGGCCGTGCCTCCCCCACGCCGGCCAGCAGCACGCGCGCCGGCGCCGCACCCGGCAACCGGTAGGCCGACAGCACGCTGCCCGCCTTGGAGTCGGCGTCGCCCTGCTGGACGGGATCTTGCAGCCAGGCCGGCCAGTCCTGGGACGTCGCGCCCTCGGGCAGGAGCACCAAGAGGGCATCCGCCTTGTGGGATGCTGCTTTCGACAGCGATGAGGCAATCAGTTCGAAGTCCATAATCCGTGCTTTTCGTTTGAACCAATGTTATTCGATTCCACCCTGCGCAAAGAGCTGGGCCGATCGTTCAGCGCGACCTTGGTCATTCTGGCCACCATCGTGATGACGATGATGCTCATCCGCACGCTGGGCCTGGCATCGGGCGGCAAGGTCGACCCCGCCGACGTGATGCTGGTCATGGGCTTCACGGTGCTGGGTCACTTGCCCACGATCCTCACGCTCAGCCTGTTCATCGCCATCGTGGCGACACTGTCCCGCATGTATGTGCAAAGCGAGATGGTGATCTGGTTGAGCTCGGGACAGAGCCTGCTCGCCTTCATCCGCCCGCTGGCGCGCTTTGCCGCGCCCGTGGTGGTGGTGATTGGCCTGCTGGCCCTGTTGGCCTGGCCCTGGGCGAATCAGCAGGTGCAGGAGCTGCGCACCCACTTCCAGCAGCGGGGCGACATCGACCGCGTGGCCGCCGGCCAGTTCCAGGAGTCGGCCAATGGCGAACGCGTGTTCTTCATCGAGAAAGACGCCTCGGGCAAGGAACAGGGCAGCAACATCTTCATCGCCACGCGCGACGCCAAGTCCGAAACCGTGACCTCGGCCCAGTCCGGCCACCTCGAGGTCATCAACGGCGACCGCTTCCTGATGCTGGACAAGGGTCAACGCACCCAGATCGACCTGGCCACGGGCGATCTGCGCATCAGCACCTTTCAGCAGTACGGCGTGGTCATCGCCACCAAGGTGCTGGACAACACCGCCCTGCAACGGCCGCGCGCGAAAAGCACCGCCGCCCTGCTGGCCGACCCCTCGGCCCCCAACCTCGGTGAGCTGAGCTGGCGCATCGGCTTGATGCTGGCCGCCTGCAACCTCGTGCTGCTGGGCGTGACCGCGGCCAACGGCAACGCGCGCAGCGGGCGCACCGCCGGCCTGATCTTTGCCTTGCTGGCCTTCGTCGTCTACTACAACCTGCTGGCCTTCACACAAAGCTGGGTCAGCTCCGGCAAGATCGGCATCGTGCCTGCCCTGGTGGTGCTGCACGGCGGCGTGTTCACCGGTGTGCTGGCCTGGCTGCTGCTGCGCAACCGCCGCTGGTCCTGGCGTGACCTGCTGCCCCAGCCCACACCCCAGGCAGGGCCCACCGCATGAAAACCATCCGTCGCCTCATCCATGGCGAAGTGCTGCGCGCCGTGCTGTT